>CBDUZW010000001.1:0-215745 GCA_965371805.1 uncultured bacterium
CGAATATGGTGATTAAAAATTCTTTTAAATCTAATATGTTATGGACTCGTACATCGTCTTGCTTTTTTTATTAATATTTGATATTATTTTTTTATGGAAGAAAAAGATAAAAGAGCATTAATTAATAAAATACTTAATGTTAACAAGGATGCTAAAGGTTCAAGAATTGCAACCACTATATTTATAAAAAAAGCAACAAAACAGGAAGCGATGTTGTTTATTGATTATCTGGATAGTACTGACATACTTCTTAAAAAGATTGCCAGACAGATAATCGGACAAAAAGGAATTTCAGAAGCAATTGAAAAATTAGTAAGAGATTTCTATGAGATTACAGACGGCATAACATTTCTCCCAGATGAAGAGATTCAAGACAAGACTTTTTTCCCAAACCTGATTGAACTCATCGAAACAATTTTTCTAATTTATAAAGCTGAAGAAAAAAAAGATGGAACTCTTCTCTCTAAAATTGATGAAATTTTTAAAAAGACAAAGAATGAGGATCTGAGGTTTTCATTAATAAAGCTTCTTGGAGTTTTGGGAGATAGAATAGAACTGTTTTTAAAACTCTATCAGGACTTAACCACAAAAGAGAAAAGAGCCCTTTATTACATATATTCATTTATAGATGATCCTCTAAAATCAAAAATTTATGAATTTGGAATGTTAGATAAAGAAAACTTTGAGTTTGTTATAAGTAATGCACTACTTTCAAAAGAAGGACAAATAGTTGTAAATCAACATCTTCCAAATCTTTCAGATTCAGAACAAAAATCAGTATTAACAAAACTACTTGAAGATAAATTTCCGGATTTTCAGAATACACTGATCGAACTCATGAATGTTGAAAACAAGTATATAATAGAACTTGCAGCTGAGAATCTCAAAAAGTCTATAAAACTTCCATTTCCAATCGAGCAGTTTAAGAAGATCATTAATACGGGATATTCACCGGATCTTATAAAAAATGGGTTAAAGCTAATTAATACTTTTGTAAAAAAAAATGTTGAAGAACTATACCTTGAAGCACTTAATGCACAGGCATTATTTACAAATAAAGTTATAATTGTCGAAACTCTTTTTAATAAATTAAAAACTGAAAAAAAAATAACGGAGAATTTTTCTGAACTTATCAAACAACCACTTTTAAGCTACTTTACTAATTATAAACAGGATAAGGATGAATTCCTTATATCAATTTTAAAAATCCTGCCTCTATTAAATTTTTCAAATTCAGTGACCTATAAAACAATCAAAAAAAATGTTATAACTTTTGCCAAACAATATGAGGAGCAGCTCAGTAAAGTTTTAAAAAATAATTTAAATGAATCTCTCACCAGGATAAATGCTTTAATATCCAGAGTGGAGAGAACCGAAAAAAAAATTGGTGATATAACGGTCTTATTTGACCTACCACCTGAAAGTATTGATATAGTAAGATTCGAAAAATTGAAAAAACAACTTGAAGAACTCGATTTTTTTGATGATGTATTTTTAAAAAATTTCACAACTTTTTTAAATAAGGTACATGATGCCTCAATGGATGACTGGAAGATAAGAGAAGCAGTACTAAAACTTTTAGGATCGTATGGAACACCAATAGTAATACAAAAATTAAAAATTATTATAGAAAAGGAAAAAAGCCTTGGAGCTAGAGTGAGTGCGGAAGATGCATTAAAAAACATAAAATCCAGATACGAAATTGAGGAAGAATCTGTTTTGATCATTGTACCATTATTTTATATAAATAAACTTCTAAGGGACTTTTTCTCAGAAAAGGGATTTAATATAATCAATATTGAAGCAATTGAACAATTAGCAGACATAACAAATAAAAACATCAGTCATGTCCTTATTTCAGATGTTTATATAAAAGATAATAATATAGAACAAATATTAGACTTACTACCAGATGAAGATTTAAAAATAATTATTACAAGCCCAAAACCTGAAGAAATTAAGTATACAAAAGACGGATTTAAAATTGAATATCTAAAAATTCCTTTTAAGCCGGAAAATTTGGAACCATTTATAACTGGATGACCCCAAACTTATAAAACTATGTCTGAAAATTCTTTTATTCTTGCCTCTACTTCTCCAAGAAGAAAGGAATTATTAGAGCTGATAAATATTAATCCAGAAATAATTAGCCCTATTTACGAAGAATCGACAAAATCCAATGAACCTATTTATGAATTCTTAAAAAGAGTATCAGTTGGAAAAGGAAGAAGTATCATAAACAAAAACAATTCCAATAAGATAATTATTAGTTCAGATACAATTGTTGTAATTGGAAATAAAATCATTGGAAAACCAAAGAATAGAGAAGATGCATTTAATTTTTTAAAAGAGTTATCAAATAATGAGCATCGGGTCATAACCGGAATTGCACTTCATTTTAAAGGGGAATGTATCTATGACTTTCGGGAGACAAAGGTGTTATTTGAATATTTGTCTGAAAAAGAGATAAATTCATATCTTGATAAAGAAAAATATATGGACAAGGCAGGCGCTTATGCAATCCAGGGATTAGCATCTGTCTTCGTAAAAAAAATTGAAGGATGTTTCTTTAATGTGATGGGATTTCCTTTAAACCTTTTTAGCAATATGTTAAAGAAGTTAAAGGAATTGTTTTGATTAATATCTGGTTGGATTTGGCAATTTTTATTTGTATTATTTTGATCAATATTAGGGCGGACACAGTGGCCCGCCCCTACATAAAAAAATATTTTATATCTATTTAACTTCTGATCTATAATATTCGCCTAAAATTTCAGCAACTTCCGGTCTACTGAACTCTTCAGGAAGTTTTTCTCCATTTGCAAGCATTTCTCTGACCTTTGTACCTGATAAGAAAACCCAGTCGTCTTTTGTATGGTCTGAGACCGAATTCATCATGATAACTTTGTTTAATTTTTTTGACCAGGCAGTGTGATCTGCTTTGAAAATCTCAATCTCAAGAGCATCTTCTGGAACACTGTCATTAAATATTTTTTGGGCATCAAATGGTCCATAATAACTACCTACACCAGCATGATCTCTACCAACAATTAAGTGAGTACAACCTGTATTCTGTCTGAATACAGCATGTAATACAGCCTCTCTTGGTCCGGCATACAACATGTCAAATCCATATCCGGTAATTAGAACAGTATTTTTGGGGAAATATAATTCTACCATTTTTCTAATTGAGGCATCTCTAACATCAGCTGGAATATCACCTTTTTTTAATTTACCTAATAACATATGAATTAAAATACCATCAGCATTCACTGCATCTTTAGCCATTCGACATAATTCTTCATGAGCCCGGTGCATTGGATTTCTAGTCTGAAAGGCTACTACTTTCTCCCAACCAAGTTTTTCTATCTCTTCTCTTATTTGATAGGCAGTTCTAAAAGTTCCTGGAAATTCTGTTTCAAAATAAGAAAAATTTAACACTTCAATTGGTCCTGAAACTACAAATTTTCCGGCTCCATTAAAAGCTGCAAGCCCTGGATGTTCAACATCATCTGTACCAAATACCTGACTTGCAATTTTTGCCTTTTGATCTTTTGACATTTCTTCAATTGCAACAATCTGTTGAACAGCTAGAATTGGATTCCCTTCAACATTTGGATCCCTTAGTGCTATTTTTTTTACATCTTTTATTGAACTGACATCATCTAATAGATTTAATACAGGAACAGGCCAGAAAAGTCCATCTTTAGTTTCCATTTTTTCTGCAACACTTAATGCATCATTTAGATCCATATAACCTTTAAGAGGTGTAAAATATCCACTTCCAAGCATTACTGCATTTGCAGCTGTAGCTGAAGTAACAATGACAGAAGGTAATAATTCTGCTTCTTTTAAAACTTTTTTTCTTTTTTCTTCATCCTTTATGTATAAAGGTAATAATTCATTTGAACCATGTGGTTTTATCATTGACTTTCTCCTTTTTTTCAATATCATCTAAATTCATCGATTTAAATAGAAAATATATAGAGAATTATACAATATTTATAAGTTTTCTGCAATGATTTCAACTGTATTAACATAAACATACAAAGGAGTTGCAATATTTATATTTCTATCCAATATTAAAGACAGAAAACATAAAACAAATGCTAATACCAGTAAATCAAATACATATCATGAAAAATAACCTCTTAACTATTGAAATATTTTTTCTAAACTCATATAATACAATATGGGTAAAATTGAGATCAATCATGATTTTAAACTTATTGTCTTTAATGCTGGAGAAGATTTCTCTCCAGAATCATTAAAAGAATATATAGATTTTTTGTTTTACAATGATGCTAACACAGCTTCTTATCAAAGAATTACCGATCTATCTAACATAAAATCCACCAGATTGAAGTCTTCTGACTTTGATAATATGGCTTCTCTATTAAAAGATTTTAGATTTGAAACACCTGATAATAAAACCTGCTTTTATTGCAAAAATCCAGAAATTGAAAAGTTGGCAAATTACTTTATTGAAAAAATGAAACCGGAATTCATTAATTTTTTTGCATCAACAAAACTGAATGAATGCGCAGAATTTTTAGATCTAGAGCTTCCAGTTTTAGAAATGTTGATAAACTAAAATCCGAAAAACACTTCCACTAGAAGCCATATTCTCACCCGGACATGATTAAATAGAGATTTTTCAGATAGATTATGCAAAAACCTTTTGCATAAAAACATTCTGCATAAAGAACAGGAAAAAATATGAGACAATGCCCGATATCAAGGGTGTTGAGACCCAACCAACACTGATCTTGCCCAAGACCCCAAAATTCATATTCCTTCCACCCTTAGCAATTACGATTCCAATCACAGCCCCAACTACGGCTTGAGAGCTTGAAACTGGTACTAGGGGAAAAGAAGGTAAACTTAAAGATTCTAAAAAAAGTTTTAAATCCTTTGAAGCGAATACAAAGAGAACCAGAGAGCTTGAAAGTACTACACCAAGAGCATCAATTGGAGATAATTTAAAAATGCTATTTCCAACTGTTGCCATAACTCTCTTTGAATATGTAAACACGCCTATAGATATTGCAATTGCACCAATAAGAAATAATTGTTGAGTTCCTGTCATTGTAAAAACCCCATAGAAATTAAAATCTTTAAATGGAGCAGATGGGACAAAAACTCCCATGACATTGGCTATATTATTTGCACCAAGACTATATGAACCAAAGGCACCAACAATGATCAGTCCTAATCGAGTCATATAATCCAGTCTTATAAGATGAATTTTCACCTTCTTTAAAAAAACTTTAAATAGAAAGTAAATAATGACACTAAAAAAAGCAGCTAGAAATGGACAAAGCACCCATGTACTAACAATTTTTGTAAGTACTGCTTTATCAGTTGGGAAACCAGCAAAAAAATTCCATCCAATTATCGCTCCAACAATCGCTTGAGAAGTTGATACAGGAAGTTTAAGTTTTGTCATAAAAAAAACTGTAATTGCCGCAGAAAATGCAACAACAAAAGCACCTGCAAGCTCATTCACTGACCCAAGTTTCCCAAGAGTATGAGAGGCGCCGGCACCACTCGCTACAGCTCCAATTATAAGAAAAACAGAACATATTATAGCAGCAGTTTTAAATCTAACCATTTTTGTACTAACTGCTGCTCCAAATACATTTGCAGCATCATTAGCACCAAGAGACCATCCAAGGAAAAGTCCACTAGAAAGAAAAAATAATATTGTAGCCATCTTACAAGTGATAAATTACATGTTTTTTTAGGATTGCAATAGTTGACAAGAAATTATAGAATTGAAGTTTTTGCATTATTAGAGATTCCTTTTAATAACTGATATTGCTAAACGTTCACAGACTTCTTCTGCCCCATCTGAAAGGAACGCAACCCGTTCTGCAAAATATCGAACTTGAACCTTCCAGCTTAAACTTTCTATTTCAATAGAGTCAAAAGCTTTTCTCTTTATTATATCCTCAATTTTATCTGCCTCATGCTCAAAAAAAGAGACTTTATTAATATAATCATTTACAACACTGGTTTCCTTAAAAAATGCCCTCGCCGCCTTTACCATCTCCTCTACAGCATCTGCTGAAAAATCAACCAGATAGCTAAAATCCTCAACCAAAAAATCAGGAATTAATGGTTTTTCTATATCAAAACTATTTAAAACCTTTTTTGCCGCATCTATAACATTATCACTACTCTCAAGAAGTCCTAGGACATCTCCCCGGGATTCAGGAATAAGCATCTGTGCATATAATTTAATTTTAATTTGTTTTCGCAAGGTATCAGCTGCATTCTCAAGTCTGTTTATTTCAGTGATTCTGTTAGCAAGTTTTTCAGGTTTGCCTGATATATATTCTTTAATCCCCAGCCTGAAAACCATCGAAGATCTTGCAATTGTATCCCAGAAGCCATCTATCTCCCCTATAAGTTCTTTAGTTTTTCCAGTTATTTGCATTTATCAATCCTAAATAATTTTAAAATTCTATTGAGAAAGTTGCGTTCGGAACAAGCATTTTCATGCCATGAGTTCCCGGCATTCCTGTTCCAACAAGATAGTTCATTGGATCAACCTCTCTATCAGTCCCGATAAGATATTCAACAGCAAAGTCCAGACTGATCTTACCCTTCTTGTATCCAAATCCACCAGTAAAAGCATTATATGATATATTAGGCAGCATTATATTAAGAGTCTCTTCAGGTGAAGGTGCTTTATCTGTATAAAATCCAGCCCTTAAGTAAAAAGATTCAGACACTTTATACTGCATACCTAATTTCACATCAAATGTATCCTCCCATCTTAAGATAAACTTTGATCCTTCTTCTAGACTTTCCCATGATGGATCCTCAAAACTTACAGGAATATCCTGTAGTTTTTTCCAGTTTGTATAGATAACATCAGCTGTAATTGTCAGGTTATCATTTGGTTTCAGGGCGATCCCGACACCTGCAAACATGGGCCAGTTTGCTGTCCTTTCCCCTTTAGATTCAGTCGCCGAACCAAAAAATCCTAAAAACGGAGAATTAGCAGTACCATTTATAGTTGCCTTAACAGGCAATTTAAAAACCATTCCAATGCTTAATTTTTCATTGGGTTTAAACATCGCACCTATGGTCCCGCCAATAGCTATCCCTGACATTGATTCGTCATATTGAAAAAAAGGAATATGCTCCTCACCGCCTGCAGGTCTCTTCATTTCAAGGCTGACATAGTTTATATTTAAAGAAAAACCAATCGAGAATCTATCAGAGAGCTTTAAAGCTGCGACAGGAGAAACTGATATCATAAACAGTTTTGAATCCCAGATATATGTGGTTCCTCCTGATAACATTGCAAGTTCATCTCCAGACCATTTTTGACCCACACCAGCAGGAACATAACCGGCAATTCCGATAACAAGTGTTTCGGATACTGGTTTATAATATGAGATTGCACCCGATGGATAACCAGTATCAATACTGATGGTATCAGCCATTGTAGTACCCATTAATTCAAAATTATATGTCCCGGTTGGAAATATTGAAGTTCCAAATAAGGAAAATTCGCTTTTTTCAATTTGAGTCAATCCAGCTGGGTTAAAAAACACAGCACTAAAATCATCTGCAAGCCCAATAAAAGCAGTTCCCATTCCACTTGCTTTTGAACCAACTCCATTTAAACTAAGTCCATTTGCAAACAATCCACATGCCATAGATATAGTCAACATTAGAATTAAAAACATTTTAATATTCTTCATGATGCCTCCCAATTAATATTTCAAATAATTAAAAATTAATTATATACAACTCTGGTATTATAGAGGAAAAAAAAACAAAAATCAAATAAATTCGAGGCTCTATCAGGCATTTGACTTTCATTTTTTAAATTGATAATATCATATTGATAAAATACAAAGAGGAGAATAGTATGCTAAAAAAAATTCTAATTTCTTTATCCGTTTTTTTGGTTTTTATTTTAAGTAATTGTGAAAATATAGGCTCAGATAACACCTTATCATTTACTATTTTGCAAACATCAGACATACACAGTCATGCAGGTGGTTTTGGAGCATCTTTGGACTATACACCTCAAAATAATAGCGATAATGACAGTGTAAAAGGAGGCTTCACAAGACTGGCAAGCATGATTGCAAAAGTTAGAAATGAACAGAAAGCTGAAGATATTCCAGTAGTAGTGATTGATTCTGGAGATTTCCTGATGGGTACTATCTATGATCTTGCAGTAACAGATCCGGTTTCATTCAAATATTTTCAGATGGTTGGATATGACGCAATAACACTTGGAAACCATGAGTTTGACTGGTCTCCGGCAGGATTCGCCTACCTGCTTTCAAATGCAATGAAAACAGGCTTTACCGTTCCAATTATTGCATCAAATATGATTACTGACAGTAGTTCCGATTCAGATGATGATCTGGAAGCTATAATTCAAACTGGAGCCATTGTTGACAAAAAAATCCTGGAACTTTCAAATGGATTAAAAATTGGACTTCTTGGATATATGGGAATTGATGCAGATGAAAAAGCACCGGTAGCAGCACCGGTTACGTTTAACCATGACTACACATTTCTTCAGGCAAAAGTTGATGGATTAAGAGACACAGATGGAGTCGATATTGTTGTACTAATTTCCCATGGAGGAATAAACAACGACGGATCTGGAGATGATAATTTAATAGCAGAAAATGTGTCCGGTATCGATGTGATAGCATCTGGACATTTTCATACAGCTACACAAACATCCATAAAAAAGGGAACTTCGAATACAATAATTTTTTCTCCAGGCAGTTATGGTGAATATCTCAGTCGCCTGGATATCACCTATAATAAATCAACCGGATTAGTTGAAAACTCAGATTTTAAGCTGATAGCAGTTGATGATTCAGTTATAAACAGAACTGTTTTTGAATCAGTAGTATCAGGATATAAAGATGCAATAAACAGTGCACTTGCACCATTACTGGGTACTATGGGTTTAAGCAGTATCGACTCAGCAGTCTCTTCTGTATCATGGGATATGGGAACTCACGGCAGTAAGGAATCAGGAATTGGAAATCTTACTGCAGATGGAATTAGAGCCGTTGTTTCAAACCTGGCTCCATTAAATGATGGTGTCCCTGTTCAGGTCTCAGTTATTCCAAATGGTGTTATCAGGGATGAACTATTTGTTGGTAAAACAGGTAAGGTTACTTTCACTGATGTATATAATACTCTGCCCCTTGGGACTTCACCAGACACAGCACAGCCTCTGCCAGGCTATCCAATGATGGCATTTTATGTAAACGGACCGGAGTTAAGAAATATATGTGAAGCAGGAATTACTCTCTCTGCAATGCTTGGTTCAGATTATTATTTAAATTATTCAGGAATAAGATTAGATTATAACCTTGCATTAGGGCAATACCTCCAGGGAGTTCAGGCAATATACTTATCTCCTGTTCAAGATTCAATTACATCAACAAAAGGTCCGGCTATTGATCTAACTGATACAATACCCTTGTACAAAATCTCAGTAAATCTGTACTCTCTCCAAATGCTTGGAGTTATATCTCAGGTAACAGGTGGATTATTACCAATAAATCCAAGGGACAAAGATGGAAATATAGTCCCTCCTGCAGAATATATGTTATACCGAGTGGACTATGATGTAACTGCTGGTGTTCAGGAATTAAAAGAATGGATGACAATGCTCTTTTACCTTCAGAATTTCCCAACAGGAATTCCATCAGCAGTTTATGGTGATGGTGGAATCGGGATGGGAAGAATTAATTTTGTTCAGTAAATACCTATTGAAAAATAAAAAAATGATTTATCACATCGTAGGGGCTGGCCACAGCCCCTACAGAATTCTTAACCTATTCGGTTTTTAAGATCTTATCTATAATATCCATTGCCTTTACTCCATCTTTTAAAGAAGATTGAGTTTCATAACTGTCATTTTCAAAGGCCTTTTTCAATTCATAAAAAGGACCGGAAAAGCCTGTTGTTCCATATTTTTCTAATCGCTTCCGAGGAAATTTTTTTTTTTTAAGATCTCTATATCCTGAATAAAGACGACTTTGTTCTGCTTCATACCACTCAAAGATCCCATTTCCTACCTTCACAACCCCCGATTGAAATTCAAAACTTAAAGAGAATTCGAAATATCCCCTCTCACCGCCAACCTCAATATGAACCGGAATTTTGCCATCTGCAATAAGTAAAAGATTACTGGTTTTATCTATATATTCTCCCATTTTCACATGTGAATCCTTTATTTTCACTCTTTTGAAATAGAAATTAATAAGATCAATTAAATGAGTACCATCATGAAGCAGGGTTCCCCCTCCTTCAATATCAAACACTAGTTTTTCATATTTTTTGGGAACAGATCCAAGAAGTACTTTGCCATAAACAGTCCTCAGAGGGCCAAGCTCCTTTTGAGCGATAATATCCTTCATTAACAGATACCTTGGTTCCCATCTTCGAGGGTGATTAATAACAACTGGAATTTTTCTTTTCTTCCAGTTACTCAACATACTTTTTGCTTCCTTCAAAGTAATGTCAACCGGTTTTTCGAGTACAATCCCTTTTACTCCATTTTTGAGACAATAATTAAAAATCTCTTTATGAGTTGCGGTCCATGTAGCAATAATAACAACATCAGGCTTTAAGATGTTTATGGCAGTTTTGTAATCTGTAAACACTTCTGCATCCGGGAAAAACGCTTGAATTTTCTCTGCTCTATCAAGATCAAGATCAACTGCCCCAACCAGGTGGAAATAGTCCTTAAATTCTAAGAATCCTCCTATCAATGAAGCAGGTTTGCCTCTCAACGGATCCAGTTCATGTAATAGACCGGCCTTTCCGCAACCGATCAATATGGTTTTTTTTTTATTATTATCTATCTTATTACCCATCAATTAAATTAGAATCACAATTTATCCATTCTCCATCAAGAGTGACTCCCATTTTTTTATATAGATCAATGGCTGGTTTATTCCAATCTAAAACCTGCCATCTAACTCTTTTACAATTTTCTTTTTTGGCAAAACCAATAACCTCTTTTAATAATTTTGTCCCAATCCCATTTCCCCGGAAAGTTTCTTTTACATACAGATCGTCTAAATAAAGAGATTTGCCGACCCATGTATAATAAACAAAATAGTACAGGGCAAAACCTGCAATCTGTCCATCAGCGGTTTCAGCCACATAACATGAGAAAAAATCTTTTTCCTCTATCATTTGTTCTACAGAATTTTTTACTTTTTCAGGTACCTTCTCAAATACTGCCAGTTCCTTTATCATTGAAAAGATTGAAGGATAATCAGATACCATTGCTTTTCTTATGTTTATTTCCATTTTTTAATAAATGCCTCCGCATAATCTATATCTTCCGGATAGGTTATTTTTATATTATCTATTGAACCTTCAATTACATAAACATCAGCTAAATCCAATTTTAAAATCAGTGATCCATCATCTGTTACATTTAAGTTTTCTTTATTTTCAGCCATTTTATGCGCTTTTTTTATTAAACTCATATCAAAAGCCTGAGGGGTTTGAACTCTCTGAATAACATTTCTATCCGGAATACTTTTAATTATATTATTTTTATCCTTCTCTATTAAGGTATCCGGAGATGGCACCGCAGGAACCACAGCTCTATGTATGGATAGCCCCTCTATCAATCTATCAATCAACGCTGATGACACAAAAGGTCTTGCAGCATCATGGATCAATACATTTTTTATTTTACTATCTGCAGAGAAAACGCCTGTGAAGGATGACTCCTGTCTTGTCTTCCCACCTTGTATGACCTTCTGGACTTTTTTATATCTATTTTTATTGATAATCGCTTCAGTCTGCTGAATATAATAAGCATTTGAAACAATCAGTATCTGATCAATTGCATTATGATTTTCAAAAGCTTCAATAGAGTATTCAATTACACTTTTATCCCCTATCTTTAAAAACTGTTTAGGCAGATCCGTGCCAATTCTGCTGCCTGTCCCACCTGATAATATTATTGCCAGATTCATTTTCTCATTCCATTGTTAAAAATCAAAATTTTCTTTTATTATCTGAATTATTTAATTTCTTTTCATTAAGATTTTAGATTTATTATCTTTTTCATCTTTGATATTATTGATAATCATAGGAAATATTTCATCAAAATTATTTAGAAAGCCTGAATCTATCAGTTTGATTTTTTCAAAT
This sequence comes from uncultured bacterium, assembly GCA_965371805.1. GTDB lineage: Bacteria > Acidobacteriota > Aminicenantia > UBA2199 > UBA2199 > JAOZTV01. The sequence continues at coordinate 12,184 of CBDUZW010000001.1, forward strand.
AATATTTTCGGAAATTCTTTAAGTCTATAAATCAAATATTCTTTTTCAAAAAACATCTTTTCAGTAGCATTTGATAGGATTTTTTCCCAGGCAAAATCCACATTTAATGATATCAAAAAAATGTCAAACACATCTTTTGGATTATCCCTTGAAATAACAGCTGTAATTTTATTTGACAATATATTTTCAATATTATCAAGATTATATCCTTCCTTGCTTATAATAGCTCCAAATCGTTTAACTCTGTCATTTACAAAATCAAGTTGTAGTTTTTGAGATTTATCTATTACTAATATTTTTTTAAAATCCTTAGCGTCAACTTTTAACTGATATTCTAACGAGTTTTTAGAAAGTAAAAACAAAATTTCTTTAAAAGAAAAAGAAAATTGATTCGAATAATTAGTAAAAAAATCCAAATCGTCCGAGTATCTTTTATTAAAAAAAAATCTATTAAGACAGGTCCCACCGGTAAGATAAAATTCAGTCTCAGTTGAAAAAATTATCTTTAAGACTATATCCTGTAGTTTGTAAAGATTTCTATAATTTATATTTTCCATGCTAATTTAGGAATATTTACCTTTTCATTTAAAAAATAATTTCTTAATATCAAGTATCTTGTGTTTATATATTCAAAATTAAATTTAGGAACCTGAAATTTATTTAAATAAAAAATCAAATCTTTTTCATTAAAAATTGTTAAATCATTTAAAACGTCATTGCTATTTTTTAATATTTTAGAAAATAAAAAAGCTTTCTCTTTGGTGTTATTTTTATTATTTACAATTTCAATTATATCATTTTCTGTAAAGTCATAATCCCAAAAACAGTCTTCTAAAATTCTTTTGATGTTTTTCATGTTTCTATTATATATTCAAACTAAAAATTTTTCAATCAGATTCAATAACAGTAACCCATATTTATTATGTTATTTTTTTTCCAGATTTTTAATTATATATTCTACATTTATTAGATCAGAAGGATAGGTGATCTTGATATTGTTGACAGACCCTTCAATAGATTCTTCAATTACAATTTTACCCCTATCTATAAAAACTGCTTAAGTAAATCTCTACCTGTCCTGCTGCCTGTGCCACCAGATAATATTAATGCTAAATTCATTTGTCCAAAAAAAAAGTATGAGAATTTTTATTATAATACTCCGAATAACCGTAGATATTTTTCCAGAAATCCTTTACACAGATAATATCAGTAACATTGCTCCAATTTTCAAATAATTGTCTTGTTTTTGTAAGACTCAGCCAATTCCAATGATAGTTTCGAATAGGATTTAACTTATGTTCTGCTATATCCTGCATACTAAAAAAATGTACTATCAATTTTGATGACGAAACTCTGCAGATTTCATTAACTGCCTTCTCTAATCCTTCCATTGAAAGATGCTCAAGTAAATCAGAAACAAGTACATATTCAAATTCCCCATCAGATGCATCAATATCTAATGCATTTCCAACTCTAAAATCAATAGGGGGAAACATCTTTTCAGCATTATAAATATTCATCTCTGTTATATCAATACCAGTATAGTCTATAAATTCAGCTATCCCATAAGCATGCAGAAAACGATAATCATTAGCCGAACCGCAAGCCACTTCTAAAACTTTTATTTTTTTATTAGACGCTTCTTTAAACGGCTTTAAGGTTTGTGACCATTTATTCATATAAATATCCCATGTGTCGGAAGAAACAACTTTTTCAAGGTTTTTCCACTGAAGGTATCTGGGAATTTTCTTCTCTTCATCAGAAGCGGAAGCTTCCATTCTTTTCTCTTCCTCTTTAAGATCCTTGTGGATTTTAATGCAAAATTGAATTTCTTCTTCCATCAAATCATTAAAACGGTCTCCAAATATCTCATTAATAAAATAATGTCTTGTCATCACACTCTGCATATTTATACGAGGATTTTCAAATCCAGTTACCAAATATTCCTTCATTTTTTCACTGTCATTCTTAATCCAGGATTGACTTAAATTCTCTGTCTCTTTTAATAAAGACTCATCCATATATATCTCCTATTATTAACTGTAATTCTATCATAATTTACTTTAAAAACTCTTCAGTAATTTTATTAATGATTCTTTTTGATCCATTTCCATCAGTATATCTATAGGCTTTTTTCAATATCTGCTGCCATTGCCCTTTATATCCATCTATTTCATATATTAAAAAATATTTGATCCACTCTTTGAACATTTAATAAAAAGGCAATATCCTACTCAATATAACTCGTATAAATTTCTTCTAATCATATCTGCATTTTAACACGATATTTTTGTAAGTCATGCTGCAAAATTCTCGCATTATTTTGTTTTTTTATTGTTCATTTTATCAATTATTCCAAAATATTTCTTTTCGTTTTAAATTACCCACATCAGATTGTCTGGTTCCTTTTCCGGCAGCAATTATTAAACAGTCCACATTTTCTCCATATATATCATTTTTATTAAGCAAAAATTAAGTCAAAACAGAGCTTACCCTATTTCCTCCAATACCTAATAAACAGCAATATACATCCATTTTGAATCGAAATACAGTATAATTTATTTCTCTAAAAAAAAAGTGTGCGAATGTTGATTATAATATTCTGAATATCCAAAGGTTTTTTTCTGAAATTCTTTGATCCAGATAATATCAGTTACTTTACACCAATTTTCAAATAATTGTTTAGTTTTTGAACAACTAAGCAAATTCCAATGATAGTTTCGGATTGGATTTACTTTATGATCTACGGCATCCCCCATACTAAAAAAATTAATAATTAATTTTGATGCTGTAACTCTACATACCTCTTTTGCAGCAGTTTCTAAACCATGTAAAGAAAGATGCTCAAACAGATCAGAAACAAGTACATAATTATATTCCTTATCTTCTGCATTAATTTCCAAGGCATTTCCTACTCTGAAATCTATATCAGGAAACATTTTTTTTGCATTATCTATATTGGCTTCTGTCAAATCAATACCAGTATAAATCAAAAAATCTGCTATACCATATTGATAAAAAAAACGATAATCATTAGCTGAACCACAGGCTAGTTCTAAAACTTTAATTTTTTCTATTGATTTATTCTTGAATGGTTTTAAAACCTTTGACCATTTATTCATATAAATATCCCATGTATCAGCAGAAACAACTTTTTCCAAGTTTTTCTGACGAAGATATCTGGGATATTTTCTTTCTTCATCAGAAGCTGCGGTTTCCATTCTTTTTTCTTCCTCTTTAAGAGCCTTGTGGATTTTAAGAATGAATTCAATTTCTTCTTCCATCAAATCCTTGAAACGGTCTCCAAAAATCTCATTAATAAAATAATGCCTTGTTATTATACTTGACATATTTATACGAGGATTTTGAAATCCGGTTACCAAATATTCCTTCACTACTTCTTTCTTAATTTTTATCCATGAGAGACTCAGGTTTTCTGTTTCTTTTAATAATAATTCATCCATATATTTCTCCTATTTTTTATAGTTATACCTACAATATTCCAAAGTTAAATTTTACCCAACCGTTTTTTTCTACAATTTTATTAACTTGCTGAATGGCAGATTCATTTCTCTCAAAAATTTATCTCTCTCTTACTAAAATTGGTTGCCCTTCAAGTACATTTGCTTCATCTGTGAGACAATATTTTACTGTTTTTACAACAGATCCGGGCTGCATGATTGTTGTGGGATCTTCATTTGGAGCAAGTTTTTTTCGAAGATCTGTTGCCGTTCTTCCCGGACATATTGTAAACACTTTTATATTATAATTTCTTAATTCTTCCGCCATTGTTAAGGAAAAACTAATTACTCCTGCCTTTGCTGCTGCATACCCGCTCCATCCTGGCCTTGCACCTATTCCGGCAGTAGACGCTATATTGATAATTTTACCACCATCTTTTTTCATATATTTTACAACTTCTTTTGTGCACAAAAAAGTACCGGTCAGATTTGTTTCTATCATATCATTCCACTGTTTCAGCTCCATCTCGAGAAGCCCAACAGGCTCAACAAACCCGGCATTATTTATTAAGACATCGATTCTTCCAAATTTTTCTCTTGTTTGCTTAACCATATTCTTCACAGATTCTTCCTTCCTAACATCTGTCTTAATAAAAATATTTTCACTCTTCAGTAAAGAAGAAGTCTCATTTAAAAACTTTTCGTTTCTTGAAACAAGCACAATTTTTGCACCTTCATTAGAAAGTTTAACTGCAATTTCCCGGCCAATTCCCTGACTTGCTCCAGTTACAATCACAATTTTATTTTTTATCATTGATATATACCTTTTATCAATTTCTCTGCAATAACAATATCAAGAGGCGTTGTTACCTTTATATTATTTTCTATTCCATTAACAAATTTTACTTTTTTTCCAAACCTGTATACAAGTATCCCATCCTCATTTGCAATGAACCCATCCTTTTCTGCCTTTAAATGAGCCTTCAAAATTATATCGGTATTAAAAACCTGCGGTAATTGAATATTATGCAGTTTTGTTCTATCAAGTTCTCCTTCCATATATTCACTTCCAACTGCCACAGAGAAAGAAATAGGTATAGTTGGAACAACTGCAATATCTTTATATTTTAATAATTCTTTAATATATTCTTTTGAGATAAATGGTCGTGCAGCTTCGTGTATTATCACCCTGTCACTTTTTACTTCCTTTAACCCATTTATCACAGATCTTTGCCTTGTTAATCCTCCTTCGATTAAAACGACTTTGGAGATATTATAATCATTAATATACTTCTGATAAATATCTTTATATTCAGGATGGTACATAAGTAAAATTCGATCTATTTCTTCAACACCCTCCAGAATCTCCAGAGCATAAATAAATACCGGTTTACCAAGCAAGTTGATAAACTGTTTAGGTTTGTTCTCTTTCATTCTGACACCCAAACCCGCTGCAAGATATATACAATTCATTATTTTTCTCCTTTATCTATTCGATTTTTTAAAAAACCGACAATTCTGTCACTCGATTTTCCATCACAATCTTCAAATGTTTTTTTACATAATTCTTCTCTTTGTTCTTTATAAATATCTTCACCATCGTTAATAATCCGTAATATTTCATTTAACAACTCTTCCTGTGTACAACACTTAGCACCTGGAGTTAGTGTTTCATAATCATAATAGAACTCTCTTTCATTTTTTTCATATTCCAACAAATCATATGTAAAAAATAAAATTGGTTTATTAAGTAAAAGAAAGTCCATATATACAGAAGAATAGTCCGATATCATTATGTCAAGATTAGGTAATGCCGGATAAATATCTTTTGAATTATCATAAAAAATAACATTTTTTGAATTATTTATCTGTTCTTTTAATACTGGATCCTTTAAAATCCCCCAGCTATGAAATTTAAATATAAATAAAATTTTATTCGTTACACAAAACTCATCAAGTTTTACTAAATCTATTACCTTAGCAGTTACTGCATCTTTTTTCGAGTCTCTGAAAGTTGGAAGGTAGATAATAGTTTTAAAACCATTTTTCTTTGATTTTACAATCCTCTCTAAAGACATTCTATCTGTACCGATAAACACTTTTTCATCAGAATCATCAAAGAAAACATCATTTCGAGGGTATCCACTGTTAATTATTTTTTTCTTATTAAGGCCACCGGGATATCCTTTTTTACTGAACATCTCAGAAGTAGAAATCAATAAATCATATGTAACAAATCTTCCTTTTAAAAAATGATAGAGCTGCATGATCTTATAATTCATAGTTTTCTGTACATAAAAATTGTCCAAACCAATTTTTTTCAACCCTACTCCATGCCATAATTGAACCTTATAACTGGTAAATAAAAGATGATATCTGTAATTATTCACCCATATATCACTATCTGTGATAATTATTCCGGTTCTAATAAGCTTTAATACAGTTTTTATGCTTGGATAAAAAAGAACAGGTAACCGGTTTTTTCTTAAATCCTCAACAACTTCATGACTTTCAGTAAGAAAATAAGGCTCAAAGTCATTCATGTTAATTATTCTGAGAAATAAATATTTGACATTATCTGTAAACTCGCCCTTGTCTCTACCCCAAAAAACAATACGATTCTTTTTTCTTGGAACAATATACATAAAAGGTATAATGAATATCCAACCTAAAAGAGGTAGGAAAATACCTTTATAAAAAAAATTTAAAGGGTTTTTAATTATTTCTTTTAGCATTATCTTCAATATTCTCCATCATTTTTTTTGCCATTTTGTGTTCAGTATTTAATTTTAAACATTTATCAAAATACTTCAATGCTTTAGTATTATTATTTTGTTTTTTATAAATCGCCCCCAAATGAAAGTATGCTCCAGGTAAAATTTCTTGATTATCAGTTTCCTCAATAATTTTATTAAACAATTTTTTGGAAACTTCTAGAAAATTATGAGTTTTAAATAATGAAGCAATTTTATATAATTGAAAAATTGACGAATAGATATCTTGATTAATTGAAAATCTGGATAATCGTTCTAGAAAAAACTTCATTTTTTTATCCTCACCCATTAAAAACATTTTATTAACCATCCAAACATGCATCCATGCTGTAAACCAGGGATTGATCGGTATTATAGTAGAATTAAATAAAGCAAAATTATTATTACTTTCTATTAGTTCCAAAATATCAGAGATTTGGTTAAAAATTGATGGAGTGTTTAATTTGTCAAAATATGTTTTTAAAAAAATCATATTTCCTAAATGACTTTCCTCCATCTTTTTTTTATAAAATTTATCCTTCTCTTCTCTTTTATTTAATTGAAAGGCAAAGGTACCCTGTGGAAACGTATAATAATTTAAAAGCTGTCTATCCAGCCTTTCTTTTATTTTTTCCTTTTCTCCCAAAAAAATAGAGGACAAATTTTGATTAAGATATCTCAAATAAAACTCAAATTCATCCCAGCCAAAGCCATTTTCATTTATTCTATAATTAAATTTTCCGCATTTCTCATACAGATCTTTAAAAAAACAAACAGTACCAGTTATATCCGGTTTTAAAGGGGCAATTGGTAAAATTGAACAATTATGGATGTTTATTCCAAATTTTAAATTATAATAACAGATTGCTTCAAAATAATTTGAATTGAGAATTTGTAAATTAGAAAAAAACAAAACTCCTTTCCCCACCATGGAATTTATTTTTTTTAATATGTCTTTATCAATTATTTTAATATCTGAATCTATTAAAAAAACTAGTTTTGAATTTGAATTTTCAATTCCAATATTTCTAGCATCATTCAAATTAAACATTGGCTTATTTTTGATTTTGACGGTTTTAATATCTTTTATTCTTTTATTTTTTAAATATTTTTCTTTATTATATTCAACAAATTGCCCGGAGCCGTCAGGATCATCATAATCAACTACAACTATATCATAATTATCATAATTAAGATTACACCAGCTCTGAATATTCTCTTTCAAATAAGAGAGTCTCCCTTTGCAGGTTGTTATAAGAGATATTGATATTTGTTCAGTTACATTCATAATTCAATAATTTTTAAAACATATGTATCTTCATATAAAAATGCTTTTTTACATATCCAGCTAGAATTAATTATAACATACTCCACCATTATCTTATTACCCACCTGGAGACAGACAACGTCTGCATATAAAGTTTTCTTCCGATTTTTTATAACCAAGCGCTTTATCTCTTACATTAAGATAAGCGGAGCTATTAAAAAGTTCCTCTAAGGACTCATTCTCATTCACATTTGCCATTACGGTCTCTTTATGGTAATCCATACAGCAAAGAACAGCATCACCATCATACAGAATATGGAGCCACTCTTTAATTCGACAGCAATTTGGTTTCAACTTTCCTCTCAGTTTTTTAAGTTTTTCATCCTCTTTACCTTCATTTTTAATATTCCCGGCTCGGTCATGGTGATAAAAAGGTTTAATCTTTATTTTTGAAAAATCTGAAATACCACACTCCTTTAATATATTTTTAAAAAAAGCAATGGTCTCTTTTTCCTGTGAGTAGTGATGACCTTCCAGAAGTTTATTCCCAATTATACTGCTTATAACTGTATGGACTTTACCTTTAGTGATTTTAAAATAATTTTTAAATTTTTCCAAATTTGTATCAAAGTCAAATCCCATAAAATTACTGTACGCCTCTGGTGTAATCCCATGCCAGGAGAGCCAAACTTCATGGTTTACATTTTGCAATGATTTAGCTAATAAAGCAATATTTTTTTCATTTAAGAGTGATACATTAGACGAAATTTCAATATTTTTAAATGATAGCTTTTGCTTTATTACTTCGATTTTCCCAAGCAAATTATTATCAAGAAAAGGCTCGTTCTCCAAATATAGACAAACTTTTCCCAACGGAATACCCTGAAGTAAACTAATTATATGATTGAACGTTTTATCGCTCATTTTCCCTGGATTTTTCTTTTGCCATGATTGTTGGTAGGGACATGTAACACATTGAGCATTACAGGCAGAAACTGTTTGAATCTGGATATTTAATGGAAATCTTTCAAAATAAGGCTTAATAACTCCATCTTTATCTGTTTCCAACCTTTTTTTCATATATGGTGTTAAGCAAGAGAGCAATACTTTTGCCATCCTGTGATCCGGCTCTAAAAGAAGACATTCGTTTAAGTATTCTCTCTTCTTATCCCAATCCGCTTCCATCTGTGCCAAATGAAATAATGCAGCTGCATGCAGCTTGATAACTGAAATATTTAGATTTTTTTTAAAATATTTACATGCATTACCAAAATCCCCTTTTTTTTGATACAAAGAACCGATTTTATGATTTTGAAGAAAATTATTTTCCATAATTATTTTTTCAATTATTTAAAATGATAATAGATTATGCCTTTTGATGTGAGATGCTCTACCACTGAAGAAAGCGCCTCAATAGATCGGGAGGATGCAATAATAATTGGGATTTCTGGAGACAATTCATTTTCATAAGGATTTTTCAAATGATAGGTTTTTAGAACTCCTTTTTTAATACTGTCATAAATAGTGACGACCTTTACCGAAGAATCTTTTAAATACTCCAATAATAATTCACAGGTTAATCCCCCACCCCATATTCCAACTTTATTCACATTATCCAATAGCAATTGTTCCAATAAATCAAGGTCTGTATTATAAAAAGTGAGTTGATTCTCCTTTTTTTGCAACCGACTATGCATGGTTGTCTTTGTGGTAATATCATTATATACACCAATTAGCCAGTGCCTGTCAGTCATTTTGAAGGATTGAAAATCCTGAAGTTTATCTCTTGAATGAACATTAGAATCGGTCTTTTCTATAACAATTACTACGTTGCGTATCGGATCATCAGGATCACTTGATACTTCCCTTATAATAAACGGTTGATCTTTAAGTCCTTGATCAAGATCTCTAGCAGTAATTCTAGCTCCGGTATATTTATACCCGACTCGATTGGTCCGATTACCTTCAAATTGAAAGAGAAAAACACCCCCTGGCTTAAGTATACGGATGGCCTCCTTTATATATCCAATGATTACTTCAATATGCGTAATGTGTTGAAAAACACCTGCACTGACACAGTAGTCAAAACTGTCATTTTCTAAAAATTCAAGAGAATGCCCATTATTTAAATGAAAGGTTACATTCGGCAACCCAGAGCAATATTCTTTTGCTGTTTTTAACATCTGTCGTGAGATATCTATACCATAGACTCTTTTAAAAAATGATGACAATGGTTTAAGAAAACGTCCTACACCACATCCAATTTCAAGAATATTCGCGTAATATGGTTCAACTTTCCCATAGTCTTTAAATCGTTCCATCATACGGGCAGCAAAACGAATACCAGTCCAATGAAACTCTTCATCAGCCCAATGTTCTTTTTTTTCCAAAAAAGAGATAAAACCAAACTTATTCTTTTTATTGGATAAATTCCAGAGCTTACGCATATTATTTATTTTTTTTTTATTACTCATAATTATTCTCCATAATAAGGATTAAAAAAGCGATGAAAAATCGACTTTATCAAATATATCAAGTTTGGTTCCAGGTGTTGCATTTTGAATACATAAACCATTCATGTCTGCATAATTTTTCGATGCAATATAAGCTTTTCCCATTCGATCGACCATAGGATCATGCCATTTTCTGTTTTTCCCGAAATAATCCGGATGAAAATGATTCGGATCATCTCCATGAGAGATCCATTCATTCTTTTTTACTCCTTCAGTAACATGATCGGGTTTAATATAATAAAAATCCACTCCAATTAAATATATAGGATTACACCCCATTAAAACAGCCAATTGAATCATTAAATATGTTACTGTACCCCCCCAGAACATTTCTAATGCATTATTTGAAAAACGAGGTACCATTCGTTTTTTTTCAAAATTCTCTCTGCTAAAATTTACACTACAAACATTATTATAATTGGTCACCAAGTGATATAAATCCTTCGGAATAAATTTCACAGGTCCCTTTAAATCATTCCATTGATCCTGCACATCTTCTGCAACCAATTTATCCTCAATGGTCCAGTAAGTTGTTTTAAAACCCCAATTATCAAATCCTAGAAAACATCTATTGGCACCAAAGGTTATTTCATTCTTCAATTTAGTCATATCCAATTGATTCAAACTCGGTCCATTTCCCATTACAAAACATCTTTTATTTTTATGTTTATCTTTGAAATTATTTAATTCTATCCTTGATTCATTATTTAAATTTAAAAGATAATAGGTAACCTTTTTTACTTCTAAAAAATCAGTTATTTCTCTGAGTGCTTCTGGCTGTTTAGAAGATGCAATCAATACCGGAACGTTATTCTGAATTTCGTTAAATGGATTTTTTATAGGATTTCCCAGAAAACTTCCACTCCTGAAGCTGTCATAATAATTCAATATTTCTATTGAAGTTGAATCTAAAAGAACAGTAATCGCTTCACCACTCTCTCCTGCCCCCCATATATTAACCTTGCATACACCATCTTTTTTCAACCGATTTAGAATTACTCGCTTGCTATAGTTGTATTTTTCAATAAAACTTTTCAAATCAATAATACGTTCCATTTTTTCTGTTCCTTTATCTGGCGTCAATTGGATCGTGTAAAACAGAGCCAATACCTCCATCAACATTTATTGCTGAACCAGTTATAAAACTGGAATCTTCTCCGGCCAAAAAAAGAACAACTTTGGCAACTTCCTCAGGCCTAGCAATTCTATTGAGCGGATGATAATGCCCTAATTCATTCATTTTCTTCAGATTCCCCTTGAAACCAGCTCTCAACATTGGTGTATCAGTTGCCGCCGGGATCACAGCATTTACCCGAATATCCGGGGCCAATTCAATTGACAGTGCTCGGGTCATTGATACCATAGCACCTTTACTTGTTGCGTAAACAGAAAATTTACCTTTAGTCAGAACAGAATGAATACTGGCAATATTAATTATGCTTCCATTATTCTTTTTCAATTCAGATCTAAATCTCTGGATCAACCAGAACGGGGCCAACAAGTTTGTGTCCAGGGTCGATTTCCAGTCCTGAGGAGTGATATCCTCAATACCCTTTACTACCTGAACAGCAGCATTGTTAACCAGGACAGCAATACCTCCATTAAAGATTTGTTCAACTTCTGAAAAGAAAACCTGCTCTTCCGGATCATCCTTTCCCAATACACTTATGTCAAAACAGAGGGTTTTATAAGGTAGGGATTTTTCTGCCTTATTTTTGTCAATTCCAAGTACAAGATATCCTTTCTGGTGAAAAACTTCACAGAGAGATTTTCCAATACCTCCCGCAGCACCCGTAATTAATACATTTTTTCCACACATTAGTTCTAGCCTCCTATATTCAAATGTTCTTTCAAAAGCGTTATACTTCTCTTATGAACCTTTTCCCAATACAAAGGACTACTGTTGGAATTATGTGAAGAAAGAATTACATTCTGCATGTCTCTCAGTGGACTTGACTGACCCAGGGGTTCTTTTTCAAATACATCCAATCCCGCTCCGGCAATCTCTTTATTTTTGAGTGCTTCAATCAAATTCTTTTCTTTTACAACTCCCCCCCTTGCCGTATTGATCAGGTAAGAGTTGGGCTGCATACATTTAAATTCTTCCATCCCCATCAAGTGAAAACTGGTGGGATTCAGGTCACAATTCAAAGAGACAAAATCCGATCTAAATAAAAGTTCCTTTAAATCCAGCATTTCAATATCCAATAATTCAACTACATCATCTGATATTTTTATAATATCATTCCCATATATCTTCATACCAAACGCTTTTGCTTTTCTAGCGACCGCTTGCCCTACACTGCCTATTCCAATTATACCAAGCGAGCATTCACCAAGAGTTCGTCCAAGCGGTTTGTCCCACCCACGCTGCTTCATTAAACGATCAGAATCAAACAACCGCCTGGAGAAAGCAAGCATTAAGCCAATAACCGTATCTGAAACAGGTTCAGTAAAAGCGCCGGGTGTATTGCATACCTGTATTCCTTTGCTTTCAGCATATTTTTTGTCAATAGAGTCAATACCAGTACCCCATTTTACAATAACTTTCAATTTTACTGCTTTATCAATAACAGCTTTTGTAAAACGGTCATCACCACAAATCACTCCATCAAATTCAGCAATAATTTTCAATAATTCGGTTTCTTCTAAACGTTCAATAACGTCTGGAACTACACATTCAAATTCATTAGTATTCAACCTACTTTTATAGATATCAAATTCCTTCTGGAGGTAAGGTGCAGATATCAATACTTTATATTTTTTCATTGTTCACATCCTGATAGTAATTGTGATGCTGGAAATAATATGGCTCGGACCGGTGCTGCTTCTGTGGACAATAAATTAAGAGGTAATGCCGTAAGTTGATATAAACCAGATGACACATCATTTAACACCAGACCCTCCAGCAGAAGGACTTCATTTCTGAGTAATTTCTTATGAACCGGATAGCCAATCTTTTTATTTTCATAGATTTCAATTGATAAATAATCAATACCCACAAGACATATATCATTCTCCAATATCCAGTCAGCGGCACTCTCATCTAAAGCAGTAAAACTTGGATCGAACATCTTTTTTTCATACAATTTTCTATTTTTTGTTTTTATCAAAAGCCTTTTTGTTTTTGGAATCTTTCCATTTTTCAACACATCTCTGGTCACAACATTTTCTGATGTCTCAAAAACATAGGCCTCTCCAATCAATATGGATAAATCCATTTCTTCCAGTCGTTTCCCCCCATCAATAAAATGTAAAGGGGCATCAACATGTGTTCCAGTATGCACACTCATATTTATTTTGCTGACATTAGCGTCAAAACCTTGTTCAATCGTTTGACAAAAATCTATAACAGGCAAATGATCATCCTCCCAAACCAACATTTCAGAGTGTATTGGTAGAGAAATATCAATATATTTTAATTCTACTTTTTTCATTATTTTTCACATCTTTTCATTAGATTTATTATTGGTCTTTACAATTCCGACAGGTTGGTACTGCGGATCCCACTTTCCCCAGGGCATACCATTTTTATCACTTCTATAATAGTGCCCAGTTAGCCAATGAGATAATCTTTTAGACTTACAGAGTGCAGAAAATATCTCATCATATCTGCTAAAATTGGTGATACAGTTTTCCTCAATTTGAAAATATTGCTTGAGGTCTGTCTCGTCCATAACCCAACTATAACTTGGTTTATGAAAATTAGATTCTTTCGCTGCACTTACTGTAATGAACATTGTACCTTTTACTTTTAAGACCCTTTGTAATTCAGTTATTACAGGTTCTAATTCATCCGGTGGATTATGTTCTAATGCAGAAACAGAGACAACTGCATCTATGGTATTATCTTCCAATTTTTCTAGCCTGTTTAAATTACTATGATAATAAACAATTTGCGGTAAATTTGAAAAATCAAAGTCTTCTACATTCCTATGACTGGAAGAAGAAGTAATTGAGGACGTGCCGCTCATCTGATGGTATTCCAGATATGGGTGTTCAATATTTAAATTAGAGTCCCATTCTTTCATCTTGAAAATATTTTCAGTAAACCCCGGAATATTGCGTTGATTCATATCCACACTTATAACTTTATATCCTTTTAAAGCTAAAATGAACTGCATCATGCCATTCCCCCCTCCGGCATCCAGAATTGTTCCTCCCGGAGGACACTCCAGTTCTTTTAGAATCCAGATTATATCCAGCAAATAATGCCATCCCAGAATACGTCCCAACTTTGAAGTATATCCTAAAACATCCATTGCAAGCTCAGGATATAAATCAATTAATTCTTCTGCTAGTAATTCAATTTTATTTATCTTTTTTTTCATAGTAACCTCACCTAGAAATCCAGCATCTTCTGTCATTTATTTTTACGTTTCACCGGGTAATAAAAAATCTGACGTAATTCCGATGAGATTTTATTCTTGTGTATATAACCCTTATAAGTTCCCCAAAATTGAGATAATCTAAAAAGAGGTATATTTAAAATATTCTTAAAAAAAACTTTATCACCAACAGCATGACAATAATCTGAAAAAACATTCATAATCACCAATCTAATAAAAATAAAAAAGCTAAAGGTTTCCTTAAAAATTGAACGGTATACAATTGCCTCTCTTTTATACCGATTAAAAATCTGTTTATATGTTTCTTCATGGACATGAATAATTTTTGCTTCTGCTTTATAGACAATCGTATACCCGAAATCTACCATATATTTACTCCAATGCAAATCTTCGAGACCAGTTATTTTTTCATCATATTGTTTCTTCTCCCATAAACCTTTCAGGATAGCAGCATTTGCATTATTACAAAATGGATGAGCTTGATTAAAATCTGAATATTCAGGAAACCATTTTTTGAATATTTGATGTTCACTGTAATTATTCTTACTATTACCACGTTGCATTCCATAAACTAAAGCCACTTTTTTATTTTCAAAAGGTCTCACTAATTCAGTTACCCATTGGTTATTCACTGGATAACAATGAGCACTAATGAAAACCATAATTTCTCCGGATGCGACATGTATTCCTTGATTCAATGCATATCCAAAAGAGAACTCTTCAGGTTTAATATGAACAAATTTGACTGGAAAAGCCTTCGCTATTTCAATCGTCTGATCCGTAGAACCTGAGTCTACTAATATCACTTCGAACTCAAAATCCGTTTCCTGAGAAAATATACCCAACAACAATTTCTCTAAGTGAATTTCTTCATTAAGAGCTCGGATTATAATTGATACTTTCATAACATTCATTTTTTTTTATTCTCCAATATATGTCGATCCTTCACTTATTTTGTTTATTCAGGGATTATCTATGGGTAAGATCTGGGATTTTTTTTTTAATTTTTCAAAATAATCTTTGTGAAATTTTGGATTAAAAATAAAAAAAACACGTTTATTGGGCCATAATAAACCAAATTTTTCATCAGGTAATACACTCCCTGGTCGAATCATTTCGAATTCTTCAATTGCCATATTAAATTGCCCGGCCAGATACAACATACTTCTTAAACTCCAATATGCAACATGAGATTTAGCGTTCATATATTTATTCTCGTCTTCAATTGGTCCTCCCTGATAAAATTCAGTTGTCCCGCAAATAATTCCTTTCTCTGATAAATGGCTAACTAGAAATGACATTGAATCGACAGGATCTAAAAAATGCTCAAACACCTCCACCGCAATCACTGCATCGTATTTTTTTTCAACAGGAATTTCTTCTGGTAAATAAAACTTATTTTTACCAAATTTTTCTGATTTTATATCTACTACATTTCGACTAATATCACATCCATTAACATTTATATTTTCCTTTAATAACTTTTCAAAGGTTGGAGAATTTCCAGTTCCATACAATAAAAAATTCTTAAAATTCAAATCCGTTAACAACATTTTTGACAAATAATATTCTCTATAACCACCTCCCTCACCTGCCGTCATTCCAAGGCCTTTTTTAATCTTTTGAGTGTCGGGGTTATTATTGTAAATAAAGTTACAATCTGAACAAATTGTGAATTGTTTCCCATAGCCATGGATATAATCCGTTTTTTTGGATTCACATAATTTGCATGAAGAAACCTGCTCTAGATAATCATTTGTTGTCATTTTTTTTCCATATTTTTAGTATTAAATTTGTTGCATAAAACCTCTGCCATCTGAAAATCATCCTCAGTATCAATATCAATCGCTTCTATTGGATTCATTTCAAAAAGATAAGGATGTATGCCAATTCGTGCCCTGGTCGCACGAAAAGAACTCTGAGAGAATATATAGAGATTCGAATTCTCCTCAAATAGAGGAGGCAAATCCTGGGTTCGTTTCAGTACTTTTGGATCATGGTTCACAGGCTGAAATTGATGGTCATAAAATCGAGACTTATACTTATTTACTGTAAACAATGAATCATACTCTTTTAATTTTAAAAATGTTTTAACAGAATCCTCAATAATCTCTTTTTTCAACAGCGGGTTGGTAGAATGAGTCTGGAGAAAATTCGGTTGATCAGGATAAAGAGAAATTACATGTTCAATAATACTATTCATAGATACAAAATCCCCGCATAATGATTTGGGACGAAATACAACATCAACATCAAAATACGATTTCACCATCTCTGCAATTTTTTCAGAATCAGTATCGAGAACCATCCTTGATATCCGGTTCACTTGACTTAAAGAATTAAATATCCAATAGAACAATGGTTTTCCATTAAATTCGCGGATATTTTTATTCATGACTCGCTCTGAATGAGCTTTCATGGGAATTATGGCAAAGAGTTTTTCAGAACTTAATTTATTCATGAAATTTTTCCTTAATCATAGAAAGATATTCAATCGCTTTTTTATGGTCAGGTTCATAAATCAAAGATTTTTTAAAATAATCTCTGGCACTATCATAATTTTTACGCTTCCATTGAATGACACCTAAATGGAATAATGCACCAAATTTCAAAGATAACACTCGAAACTGTTCAACCTTTAAAAAAAGAGCTTCTGATTCATCCAATTGCTCTTGCTTTTTCAGTGTAGATGCACGATTATAGAGAGTTAACCCTTCCCGTATGCGAGCTTGATCGAATTCACACAAGAAAGGAATTTCTGCATATCCCATCTCATTAATCTTTATAATTAATACATCAAAAACAGCTTTTGTAATACTAATTCTACTCTCCTTAGATTTCCCCAAAAAGTAGCTTTGATGGCTGGTCCTATAGAACCCTAAATTATTATCAATACATTTCAGTTTAGAAAAAAAAAGTGACATTCTTGTTAAATATGCATCTGCACATATTTTCAATTCCTTTTCCGGGATAGGAAAAAAATTCGCCAGAACACTACGCTTGAAGCTCAACCCGGATGTAGGTACAAAAAAATCTACAATACCATAAGAGGTCATTAATTTAAGATGATCTTTATAATATTTAATTTTTTTATAAGATTTTCCAATCTCTCCCTTATATAAATTATGCTGTACAAAACCATAGGTCTTATGAACCTCAACTACATACTGTAATTTCTCCGGATACCAATAATCATCACTGTCCAAAAAACAAATAATTTCCCCTTGGGCAACTTTAAATCCAGAATTAAAAGCTGCTGCCTGCCCCTTATTTTCCTGATATATTCTAACTATTCTAGGATCAGAAAAAGTATTAATAACAGCGCTCGATTTATCTGTTGAACCATCATCAACAATAATCAGCTCAAAATGTAAATAAGTTTGTTTTAAAACACTTTCAATAGCTTCACTAATAAAATCAGCATAATTGTAGTTACAAATAATAACAGATACAAGATCTCTATCAGTGTTTTTTTCTAATAAAGTCAATTAGTTTTCTCCTATTTTTATTTGCTAAATCACACAACAATACTGACGCTTTCTCATGTTGTGGGGCGAAATTCAAACACGATTCCAAAAATTCTTGTGCTAATGCTCTATTTTCCCTCGCAATTGCAATTTTACCTAAATGAAAAAAAGCGCCACTCTTCAAACGCACATCATCACACTGAGAAACTTTTAAAAACCACACCTCCGCAGTTTCGTAATCACCCACCCTCTCACACCAAGAAGCTGCATTGTACATATACTTAAGCGTCAAACATTCACATAAATTATACTGACGAATCAGGTCAACCATGCGCAACATACTTTCCTTATCATCTTTAGACACACAATACGTCATTAGTTTCTGCAATAAACTATAAACATTAATCTCACGATCTTTTTTCATACTTGCGTGCACAATAGAAAAAAGCTTTTCAGGAGATGCGTCGTCAGCAAGAGCATCAAGAAAATCGGTTTCCCAAAATGAATTGTCTACCTCTCTTGCCTTCCTAATATATTGCTGTGCTTGATCAGTATTCTTTGCACGAAGCTCATCTTGCGCAAACCGAGAAAAATGATACGCTATCCCCTTATCCATCGCTCGCTTGTAACTACTGTCATTGTCCGGTAAATCGCCAAGTCCGCTACACGATCTTGTTTCAAACAAACAAGCAAGAATACTTAAATACTTCTGTGTGCTCCGCTCACACGCAATACGATCAGCCGCAATCAACGCTTGCTTTTTATGCACATCATACTGTTCGACAACCTGCTGAATTTTTTTCTGAAAATCTCCCGTTTGCGAAGGATTAAATGTTACACCCCCACCGGCGAAACGATTAAGAAAAAAAGAAAGCCATGAATGTTCCGGCACAATGACCGGCACCCCGGCAAAAAGATATTCCTCCAGCAAACCCGACGCCCGAATTGAATAAGTAAACGAGTCATAGGGCAGCAACCCTATTTTCGTTCTAAAGATTGCTTCTTGATATTCATCTGCTGATAAACGCCGGCAGTCTATAAAATCATCTGACCTTTTTTTCCGTTCAAACGCTGAATACAATGAAGAATTATTGTGTGTTACCGGATAAAAATGAATATGGAAAGGTTCTTTATTAACTTGTCCAAAGGCATCAAGCATGAGGTGAGGATTTTTCTCCCAATTATAAAAACCTAGATAAGAAAGATATGTTTCCTGTATGTTCTTCGGCCGAACAGTATATGAAAATCGTTCATGGGCTGCTTGAAAAAGAGTAAAACAGTTTTCATACTCCGTATATTTCTTTACGAGGACTGGTTGCAGTTCTGAAAAAAAGCTAAAAAAGAGATTCCTCTTTAATTCATGTAATTCCGGTGCACATTGCTTTAAAAGATCAAAAAACTTCAAGCTTAATACCGTTATCTGCACCACGATCACACGATCTTCAGAAAGAATCTTCTTCCGCCAAGAACTGTCTTTTAATAATATACGCCACACATCAAATTCAAATGTAAAGTTCGTTAGAAAAATAAAGAGGGACGAATCCCGCGTTTCAAATAGATTAGCATATTCACGGACACGCGTCTGGATGCGATTCACATATGCCTGTTTATTAAGTTCAGAACGATGCATCAAAAATTGTTGCGCAAATCCATAATTGGGTATATCGCAATCACGTTCAACAATAAATTCATAATCAACACCCTCATCATGTAAAGATTTCTGCAAAAAATTAACATTCCCCCACATATGCCCTCCAATAGAAGCATATGGTTCAATAAATGTTTTTTTTTCACTCATTTCAAAATACAAACTTTTATAATTCATTCTCTTTTTTATTCCATTCTAGGTAAAAGGCTTTTATTGTACCTGAGACATAATTATTTTTCATCCACTGCAACTGCCCAATGTAAATTTATGATATTGTAAAGGATTCAAATGCGTTTTATGCATATAAACATTTATTAATGCGACAAGAACAAACATTTCTCCATTACTCCCAAAGAATAAAGTTGATCAGACAATTTTTCTTTTCCATGTTGTACAGCAATAACAATTTTTTCAATTTCTTGGTCATTTTTGACAATCTCTGGAGAAAAGATTTTTTTCCTTAAGAAGGTATTACCCCATCGTTTTTTATCATTATCAATAAAATATTTTACAAGATATTGATTTCCAAATTCTTCTAAAAAAACCTTTGCAGTGATTGATGCTCCAAACACAATAACCTCTTGTCGCTTTTGATTTATTTTTTTTTTCACACATTTTTCACCACAATTTATATTCATGCTCGAGATGCTCTCATCAAAATCAATGTACTCAAAGAAATCTAATTTGCTTCGACGAGATGCATTGCGAATATGAATACATTCAGTATTTTGCATATTATAAAGATCAACCCATTTTTTCACTTCTTGCCAGCCAGATAAATGCCCCAATGCATCAGGAATAGAATACTTTTTTCCTTTCCCAAAATATGTGGGGCAAAAATGATTTGGGTCAGTATCATTTATACTACTATATGCAATATTGCCAACTCGTTTACTCTCCTGTTCATTTACGATAACATCGTTAGGTTTTTCTACGTAATTACAGTCACATCCCAATAGGATTATTTCTTTAAACCCTAAATACACAGCAATTTGAATACTTGTTGCACCTACATTAAATAATATTGAAAGTTCATCAAGATTATCTTCGAAGACAATTTTATATGAAGATTGAAGAAAAAAAGTCTGCTTACTCGAAATCAAATAATCTGATCCCCAATCAGGAAAAAAAAATAGTGTTTTAGAATATGTTTCATTAAGAATCATACTATTAATCTCTTGTTTATTATCTGGCAGTACAACCTTATCAATACAGGAATAAAAACTGGGCTTGAACCCCCATTCTTTATAGGCAATATATGCTCGATTAAATGAAAAAGTGTATTCGTTTGCTAATTTTTTCATATTGATATCATTCAAACTTGGCCCATTTCCTATTATAAATATTCTTTCACCATTAAATTTATCTTTAAGTTTAGTTAAACGTTTCATTCAATCTCCTTTACCTGGCATCAATTGGATCGTGTAAAACTGAGCCGATACCGCCATCAACACTTATTGCTGAACCAGTTATAAAGCTTGAATCTTCTCCTGCCAGAAAGAAAACTACTTTGGCAACTTCCTCAGGTCTGGCAATTCTATTCAGTGGATGATAGTGTCCTAATTCATCCATTTTCTTCATATTTCCCTTAAAACCAGCTCTCAACATTGGTGTATCAGTTGCTGCCGGGATCACAGCATTTACCCGAATGTCCGGGGCTAATTCAATTGACAGTGCGCGGGTCATCGATACAAGTGCTCCTTTACTTGTTGCATAAACAGAGAATTTTCCCTTAGTCAGAACAGAATGAATACTGGCAATATTTATTATACTCCCATTATTTTTTTTCAATTTAGATCTAAATCTCTGGATCAACCAGAACGGGGCCAACAAGTTGGTATCCAGGGTCGATTGCCAGTCCTGAGGAGTAATATTCTCAATATCCTTTACGACCTGAACAGCAGTATTGTTAACCAGGACAGCAATACCTCCATTAAAAATTTGTTCAACTTTTGAAAAGAAAACCTGCTCTTCCGGATCATTCTTTCCCAATATACTTATATCAAAGCAAAGGGTTTTATAAGGTAGGGATTCTTCTACCTTGTTTTTGTCAATTCCGAGTACAAGATATCCATGCTGGTGAAAAACTTCGCAAATAGATTTTCCAATACCTCCCGCAGCTCCGGTAATTAACACATTTTTTCCACACATTACTACTCTCCTCCTATATCCAAATGTTCTTTTAAAAGCTTTATACTTCTTTTATGAACCTTTTCCCAGTACAAAGGACTACTGTTAGAGTTATGTGAAGAAAGAATTACATTCTGCATATTTCTCAACGGACTTAACTTAGCCAGGGGTTCCTCTTCAAAGACATCCAATCCTGCACCTTCAATTTCACTATCTTCAAGTGCTGTGATCAAATCACTTTCATTCACTATCCCCCCCCTTGCTGTATTGATCTGGTAGGCATTTTGCTGCATACATTTAAATTCATCCATCCCCATCAAGTGAAAACTGGTGGGATTCAAATCACAATTCAAAGAGACAAAATCTGATCTCAATAAGAGTTCCTTTAAATCTAGCATTTTAATATCAAGTGATTCAATTACATCTTCTGATATTTTAATAATATCATTCCCATATATCTTCATGCCAAATCCTTTGGCTTTTCTAGCAACCGCTCGCCCTACACTGCCAACTCCAATAATACCAAGTGAACATTCACCAAGAGTACGTCCTGGCGGTTTGTCCCACCCACGCTGCTTCATTAGACGATCAGAATCCAACAAACGCCTTGAGAAAGCAAGCATTAGGCCAATAACAGTATCAGAAACCGGTTCAGTAAAAGCTCCAGGTGTATTACACACAGGAATTCCTTTACTTTCAGCATATTTTATATCAATAGAATCAATACCCGTCCCCCATTTTAATAGAAGTTATATTAGATTCGCCTCCTTTTTTTATTGTTTTTTCAAAAACGATCTCAGGCGCAGAATCACCTTGCCATACAACCATTTTTGAGTCTACAGGAAGTGAAATATCAATGTAAGTTTTTTCTTTTTTATGCATTTATTTTTATTTGATAAAATATATAAACGTATAAGACATCTCTATTAATTCGAGATATTATTGGCTTTTACAATTCCAACAGGTTGGTATTGTGGATCCCACTTTCCCCAGGGCATACCATTTTTAGCCCCTCGATAATAGAAGGCTGTCAGCCATTGGGATAAACGTTTCGAATTGCATAAATCTGCAAATACCTCATCAAACCTGTTGAAATTAGACAAGTATTCTTTATTAATCTGATAATACTGTTTTAAATCCGCTTCATCCATTACCCAACTATAACTTGGTTCATGAAAAAAGGATTCTTTAGCTGCGCTTATTGTCATATACATTGTTCCGTCTTCTTTTAACACTCTCTTCAATTCCATCAATATAGGAGCCAATTCATCCGGAGGATTATGTTCTAATGCAGAAACAGAGACAACTGCATCAATGGTATTGTTTTCAAGCTTCTCCAGCTTGTTTAAATTACTGTGATAATAAATAATTTCCGGTAAGTTTGAAGCATTCAAATTTTCTACACCCTCTGGACCAGAATCAGAATTGTTTGAAGACACACCATTCATATGATGATAATCCAGATACTGATGTTTAATATCGGCATCTGAATCTATTTTTTTTATCTTAAAAATATTTTCAGCAAACCCGGGAATATTGCGCTGATTCATATCAATACTTATCACTTTATATCCTTTTAAAGCTAAAATGAACTGCATCATCCCATTACCAGCACCGGCATCCAAAATAGTCCCACCAGGTGGACAATCCAACTCTTTTAGAATCCATATCATATCCAGTAAATAATGCCATCCCAGAACACGCCCTAATTTTGAAGTGAATCCCAAAACGTCCATTGCAAGATCAGGATGTGAATCAATTAAGTCCTCTGCTAATAGTTCAATTTTATCTATTTTTTTCTTCATACTTTTCTCATTATTAACTTTAACAATTTGTTTCATTTTTTTTTTCGTTTCACTGGATAATAAAAATTCTGCCGCAATTCAGATGAAATTTTATTTTTATGTGTATACCCCTTATAAGTCCCCCAAAATTGATGCCATCTAAAAAGAGGGACATTTATTATATTCTTAAAAAAAACCTTATCACCAACAGCATGATAATAATCCGAAGAAATATTTAAAATCACCAATCGAAAAAAAGTAAAAACACTAAAGGTCTCCTCATTAAAAAGTGAACGGTAAACTATTGCTTCTCTTTTATACCTGTTGAAAATTTGTTTATAAGTTTCTTCATGAACATGAATGATCTTAGCTTCTGCATTGTAGGCGATCATATATCCCGAATCTGCCATTTTTTTAAGTGAGCCGCTTCATTAAGAGCCCTGATAATAATTGATACTTTTACAATATCCAAGTTATTATGCTCCTGAATGATAATTGATTATACAAAGTCATTATCATTATTGCCCATATAATTTATCCCAGAGAATCTCAGCCATCTTAAAATCCTCCTCTGTATCAATATCAATCGCCTCTATTGGGTCCATTTCAAAAAGATAGGGCCGTTTACCAATCCGTGCTCTAGTAGTTTGAAAAGAGTCATGAGAAAACAAATAAATATTTGAATTTTCCTCGTATAGAGAAGGCAAATCCTGGGTTCGCTTTAATACTTTTGGATCATGGTTTACCGGACAAAAATTATAATCATAAAACCGGGACTGATATTTATTTACAGAAAATAACGAATCATATTCTTTTAATTCAAAAAATGTCTTTATTGAATTCTCAACTATCTCTTTTTTCAACAGCGGATTGGTAGAATGGGTCTGAAGAAAATATGGCTGTTCAGGGTAAAGAGAAATAACATGTTCAATGATACAATTCATAGATACAAAATCCCCTCTCAAAGATTGAGGGCGAAATACAACATCAACATCAACATATGATCTCACCAACTCTGCAATTTTTTCAGAATCTGTGTCGAGAATCAGTTTGGATACTTGACTTACCTGACTTAAGGTATAAAAGATCCAATAGAACAAAGGTTTTTCATTGAATTTTCGGATATTTTTATTTATGACTCGCTCCGAATGAGCTTTCATGGGAACAATAGCAAAAAGTTTTCTAGAATCCAATTTATTCATCAAATTGTCCCTCAATTTTAGAAAGATATTCAATAGCTTTTAGATGGTCCGGTTCATACTTCAATGATTTTCGAAAATAATTTCGGGCGTTTTTATAATTTTTGCGTTTCCATTGAATAACACCTAAGTGATATAATGCTCCAAATTTAAAATTTAACATTGGAAACTGTTCTACTTTAAAAAAAAGCTTTTCAGATTCGTCCAATCGGTTTTCTTGTTCCAGAATAGATGCGCGTTTATAAAGAGCAAGACCATTATTTATATAATCAGGATCAAGCTCACTTAAAGGGGGAATATCCTTAACCCTTTCCTGCCATTTTACCAGCTCTTCGCGTTCTGTAATAACTCTTAAAACTTTTTCATGATGCTTAAAGTTATGAAATGCATCAAACTGATGTAGCAATTTTATACGATCAACATGGCGATTTTTAATAAACTCTTTGCTTTGAGATACCCCCCCTTCATGAATTCTATAAATACTCATAACCCCAGGTACTTTACCTAATAAACCATAGGATGCTAGAATAGTATATAATGCCATATCACCAGAACGCACTTCTTGAATCCAATCAGGAAAACTGTGCACAATATTTCTAAAAACAAAGGATGAAATGTGTATCTTAGTTCCCCATTCCAAGGTGTCTTCTACTGTCATAAAGGATTTCGCATTCTTTCCAAAGCATATTCCATATGTGCCATCCTCTAAGATTTTTTGTGTTTCATGAAAACACCCAGCACATTCTTCATGAACCTCCAAAAAATCAACTTGCTTCTGCAACTTCAATGGATCCGTCCAATAATCATCCCCATCACACATGGTAATATATTTGCCACGACATTTTGTTCTGATTATACCACCTGGAGAATATCCTAAACGGTAAAGATTTTCACGAGCTAACCTAAGACGTATTTTGTCGGGATATTTCTTTTGATAAGCGATTACTATTTCACGGGTAGAATCCTTTGAGTGATCTTCACCAATAATAATCTCATAGGGAAATTTAACTTGTTGCATTATAATGCCGTCCAAAGCCTCTTGAATAAACTTTTCATGATTGTATGTAGTCACGCAGACACTGACCATGGGATTTGCCGGCAAAAGATGAAAATCTTCTATGCACTCCGCAAAGGTATCTATTTTATCATAGTTCACTGCTTTCCTCATAATCTGTAAGTCTCTCCTTATAAAATATTTAGCCTATTCTTCATTTTCTAACTATTATTTTGCATGCTTGCTCTGCTTATGCAAACTACCCCTTTTTGTATAAAGAACATCATAACGATAATTGGAGTTGATTAGAAACTCAGGCTGCTGAAAAATTTTCACATCGACATCTTGTATATATTCGCCAATGGCCTCAAAAAATTCGTGGTCAAACCATGACCCAATCATGGGATGGTCATCCAAAATTCGTTGGATGTAATCTCTACGATATTTCGGCTTGTCCAAATACTCCCACAATTTACGGGAGTCAGGAACATCCCCGACTAGCAACCGTCCTCCAGGCTTTAAAAGCTTTATGGCTTTTTCAATCAACCGTACAGCATTTTTCTGATCGAAATGCTGAATTGCAAAATATATCAGGACAACATCTGCGAAATTTTCAGGCAGCCCAACATCAAGGACATCATCACAGATCGTCTCAAAAACATTGGGAAAAAGCTCATGGGCCTGCTTCAAAAGAATATGGGAAAAATCGACGCCGATCGCCTTAGCGCACTGTTTGGCTAGCGGACCAAGAATCATCGCATTTCCGCAACATAACTCAATCAAAGTGCCTTGCCTCTTCAGACCGGTTATACCTGAAAGGTACTCAATGGTTTGCCCCCACACTTTCTCTGTAACTTGAATACCTTTGCGGGACCGTCCAACATCTATTTGTGCACAACCTGTACAAACATTATTGCGATGATTCCAGAAATCATACCAATAACTCGCGTGTTTTTTATTAATTTTGCTGTCGTGATCCGGTGAATAATTCATAAAATATACCCCTCTGTTCAGTTAAGTTAACATAAGATGATAAGGAGCGAACTAATACTAATCAATCATAATTCCAGTCTCTTCATGAGTTGATATTATTCGCGCTGGATTTCCGGCATAAGTTGTATGTTTATTAGTATCTTTTATGACAACAGCTCCTGCACCAACAAGCGTTTCATCCGCAATATTAATTTGCTGAATTATTGTTGAATTTAGTCCGATCCAGCAGGAATTGCCAACGGTTACAGAACCGGCAAGTTTGCATCCTCCTGCAAAAAAATTTCCGTTACCAACAGTTGTATTATGATCGAGAGTAACTCCATTCCAAATCACATTCGCATTCCACAGCCTCGACTCTATGCCGATGAAAGAAAAGGGGAAAATAATATTATTCTCACCAAGTTGCACATCGGGCGCAACAATAGCCATTGGGCTTGTATAATTAATCAGGTCATATCCATATTTTTTTATTTCGTCGAACACTTTCATGCGGTTTCTAAGATTACGTTGCGATAAAACAGAAATTAGCCCATTGTATTTTTCTGGAGGATATTTTGTTACCAAGTCTTCTGCGCTCACTAAAGGTTTAGAACAAAAAGTATCTGAATCCAAAAATTCTCTATTGACACAAAATGCCTCAATGTTGAGTAATTCAGGAAACTTTAAAGATTCAAAATATAGTATTTTAGCAACATTGTTGTTTCCGAAAATAATCACTTTTTTCATTAGTTCCTGGCTCCTATTTTACTAACGGCGAATAAATATTATTTTACATAGTCTATGAAATCTAGTTTATTTCAGCCAATATAGCAAGACATCCTAAGACGCTGACGCAGCCAGTATATTATTTTCGACTACCTTTTCTGCGCCACTCTTTAGGTTAATAAACTTCCGCATTAAAACAATTTAAATCGCTTCAACATATTAGGAATTTCTTCCCTTGAATTAAACATCATTACATCAATTATAGACAAAAACGGTACAAACTTGTTATCAAATTGTTTATACTCAACATTTTTCGGTTGTATAAATTTTAAGTCGATGTTCCTTTGTGTGAAATTTTTCTTTGAATATAACTTAATATTGCCAAATGAATTGATATAAGTATTAGCACGCATCTCTTTGCAGATAGCAATCACCTTTTCTTCTGATCTGAGAGGATGGTCTATGTTAATTTTCGATGAAATGACAACTTTTGTTTGTATGCCAAGATATTTGCAGATGCCCGTAATGGAATTATACAAGTATTGAAAAAGATTATTGTCGGGGTGATTAACTATTTCACAAATAATTGGTAAAACACTGGACTTATAAGGCGCTTTACTATAAGCGTTTTCAAATTTTTCGATTAACTTCTCCCTTTTATACTCAGGAGAAATGACACGCTCATTTACATTCAATAAATCGTGATCATGTTTTAAATTTATAGAAAACAAGGTGCTTTTAGAATTCAGTAAATACCTGTTTCTATTGAACCATCCTTTTTTGGTGTATTGAATATTATCATAAACCACAAATGTATCAACGTAATCAATCAGCTGCCAATATCCAATATATGGAAAGAAATAAGGCTGCATTATGCCAATCTTCATCGATTACTTCTCCAATGAGTATTTCTTCAATAACTCATTAGTATATGGTGTTAAACCTTCTCCGGTCGCAAGCTCATAGTAATAGCACTTATCACACTGTTCCGGTATGTTGTGCCGCAACAGTTGTGCTCGCCTCAGATTTGCGAGCTTTTCGCCATTCCAGATTTCCTTCACCGATTCTTTATTTACATTACCAACACTCATAGCAGCTTCCCAATCACCGAGACAAACGCTTGCAATCCCGGAAGGGTGAAAACGTAAAAAATAAAATGGTGCGCTGCATATAGGTTTATTTTGCAGATCCAAATCAATATTTTTATTGAACCGATCAATGTTTTCCTTCCGTTCGTACGGGGGGGGCGTAAGTTGTAAGCCGATCCATTGATTAACCACTTTGTCTATGTGAATAGAGTCTGCATATGGAGAAAATATTTCTAAAAACTTATTTTGTTCATCTTCTGAAAAATAGTTTGCAATGCATTTTATGTGTATGTGACATTTTTTATCTTTTCGCGATATTAAAAACAGATGTTTAACGTTTTCCAGTATTTTACTAAATTTTACTTTTGTATGCGTTACTGATTGATACTGTTCATCACTGAGGCCGTTTATTGATACCATTACCTGCTTCAAACCCGCATCAATTAGCTGCTCGGTTTTTTGGGGAGTGAGAAGACTTGCATTGGTTATGATTCTTATAGCACCAATTTTTTTTGTATCGTTTAACAATTTTATCGCCGTAGGCAACTCTTTATATAACAAGGATTCGCCATTTTGACTGACATCCGCGACAGAAATCTGTTCATCAAGCTCCCCTAAATCTTTTGCAATTTTTTCAACAAGTTTTAAAGGCATATCGGTTATTTTTTGCAGTTTTGATTTCTCTACGGTGTTGAGATAACAAAAAACGCATTTAAAATTGCATCGCGTTGTAAAACCAATCCCAAGCCGCAACGGTGATTTCAATGGCAACAGTGTGTGCAAGGGTTTATAGTCAGTGGATACAAATGGTCTATACTTATCGTTTTGTTTCATCTATTCTCTCCTTATATTGAAGATAATTGACGAGTAGAGATTCTTTATGCGGCGCCAAGTCTTCTCCTGTCATCATTTCGAAATAATTGCAATTTTCACACTGAGCTGGATTCTTCTGTTTCAATATTTCTATCCTTAGGTCATTAATTTCTTTTCCGTTCCAGATCTCTTTTAGTGATGCTAATTTTGCATCACCTATAATCATATCATCTTTCCAATTGGTGGCGCAGGAACTTACTTTTCCTGAAGTATGAATTCTAAGATAAAAGAAGGGAAAATTGCACATCGGCTTGTTTTGAAACTGAAAATCCTTGCCGAATCTATTACGACTTTCACTGAATGACTGAACTGTATAATTATAGGGCATCGGCGGCAAATCGATGCCGATCCATTGATTAATTGCGGAATCAATGTGGATTGTGTCACAAAAAGGCGAAAACAAATCTAAAAATTTCTTTTGTTCTTCATTAGAAAAATAATCGCCTATACATTTAATGTGGATTTTGCACTTTCCTTTTATCGAGAAAGCATATTTTACATTGTCGAACAATTTGTCAAAATTCACCTTTGCGTGTACAACTTTTCCATAATGCTCATCACTAAGACCGTTTATTGAGAAAATTATCAGGTCAATTCCAGCGGCAATTACCTGTTCGGCTTTCGCAGGTGTAAGTAGCATCCCTGTAGTAATCATTTTAAGTTGTCGAATATTATTTGTCTGCTTTAACAACCTGATCCATGTCACAAGGTCTGGGAGAAGCAGCGGCTCGCCACTCCCGCACACGTCTACAACATTAATCTTATCTTCAAATTCTGAAATATCTACGGCTAGTTTTTCAAGAAAGTGTAAAGACATGCTATCTTGGGGCAGCTGCGTCTTGTCCATTCCGTATCTATAACAAAATTCGCAGAAGAAATTACATCTTTGAGTTGAGCAGAATGTAACTGACAATGGGGTCTTCAATGGAAGCAGAGTATGCAGTGGTTTGTAATCGTCAACGGTTAAAGGGCAGACTTTTGTCTTTTGCATTTTTCACTCTTTCACAATATAAGCATTTGGTGTCCATGAATTCGGAATTGTTTTCACGATAGTATTTGGCAAAACTTCAGAAAGAGCTATTGTTTCTCCAGGTGCGGTTTGCAATGAATAGTGATCAAAAGCCATTATTCCTCCGGGAAGCAAATGTTTATAAAACATCGGTATTGCTGTTTTCGCAACTTTATATGAACCTATATCCATAAACACAAACTTGAATTTGATTTGTGGTGACTTTTCAAAAAACAGCGACAACTCCCCCAAAATATCTAATCTGTGAATTTCCAGAATTCCATCAACATTTTGTAATTTCTTTAGCTTTAGCAATCTTTCGTAATCGTTGTTATTTGAGTAGAGGCGGTTTTCTATCGATTCCGGAGTTTTTGAGAAGGAATCAAAACCATGAACCAGTGTAAATGATTCGGGTTCAAACAGTTTGACTAATTTTGCAAGCAGTAAAGATCCCGCCCCCTTGAATACGCCTACTTCAGCTATATGACCAGCCAGACCAATTGTTTTTTTATATAACTCGTAAATAGTAAAAATCCGGTTTAACTGCATATCACCAATAAATGCAGTCGAATTATTCATGAACTCGGAGATTGAAATATTCTCTTTGCTCAACCACTCAATATATTCATTATAAAGAACCCTACGGTTTTCAAATTTGTTTCTTTCTGCGAAACTTATATCGTTGCGATCCATATTCTCTCCTATGTTAACAATTATACATTACTTATCTTCTCATTTTTTATTAACTAAAATTTTCACAATACAGTATGCGGATCATCAATTCTGTTTTAATCTAATAAATAAGCATTATAAAATTGATTTTTTATTTTGTATATTTTATCAGGTTAAACAATAGGTATTAGAGGTGTTAATAAGTATTTTTTTATCAATTTGAATATATTGTTTGTTATATCAATTTATATCCATAACGACACATTACATTTTTCCAAATAATACCGTCTCTTCATTAATTGCAAAAACAGCATTCTCCAAATGAAGTTTGTCTCCTTGCATATAAATATTAAGCTCTCTCTTTTAATAAGGGTTTGTTAACTAAACAAACTGTTATTTTATTAATTCAACAACTCTTTGAACATCTACATCATCTAGCTCACTAAATAATGGCAAACATATCACCGATTGAGAAATTCTTTGAGCTACAGGCAAAAAAACCTCTCCAGAAGACTCCAACTCATGATAGGGCTCAAAGTCACTTATTAAGGGATAAAAATAGCGTCGTGCATTAACACCCTTGTTTTTCATTTTAAAAAACAGTTGATCCCGACTTATTCCATACTGATTTGCATTAACTAAAATAGGTAAATATGAATAATTATACCGAACAGCCGCACAAGGTTTAATGATAGAAATACCAGGAATACCATTCAACTCTTTCTTATATTTATTAAAGATTTTTTTTCTACGCACGATTTCCTCATCAATATAATTTAATTGCAATAACCCCATTGCCGCTTGCAATTCGTTCATTTTTGCATTAATGCCGACTTCTATTACTGTCTGCTCATCTCGGAAACCAAAATTCTTAAGATAATCAATGTGTTGCTTTAAACGACTATCTTTACAAACCACTGCGCCCCCTTCAAAGGTATGAAATACCTTTGTGGCGTGAAAGCTTAACACGGACAAATCACCTGCCCTTACAACACTTTTACCGTCTTTCTCAACACCAAAAGCATGTGCCGCATCATAGATAACCTTTAGCCCATGCCGATCGGCAATAGATTGAATTACATCAATAGCACACGGATTCCCATACACATGAACCGGTAAAATAGCCGTCGTTTTATCCGTAATAGCTTGTTCAATTTTTTCAGGATCTAAATTGCCATACACCGGGTCAACATCTACAAACACCGGCGTGACATTATTCCATGATAATGCATGGCTTGTCGCCACAAAGCTATATGGTGTTGTGATCACTTCACCCTTAATATCAAGTGCTTTCAATGCCGTAAGCAATGCAAGTGTGCCATTTGCAAACAATGACACATACGGCACATCTAAATACTGAGCTAAAGCTTCTTCAAATTCCTGATGAAACGGACCTTGGTTGGTTAGTCGTTTATTCTCCCATATCTTTTCAAGATAGGGTAAAAATTCTTCTAGCGGCGGTAAGAAAGGCCGTGTTACATATATATTATCGATGATTTTATTCTGCAATTGCATACAATACCGTTTCCTCGTTATGTATAGTATAATGACCTAAATAAAATTTATAGCCAAGCCCCAACTTGTTAATCCAAAGGGGTACATCTATCATATCTCGCCCTCTATTGTGATAAACTGAAATAGCTAATTTGGGTCGAAATTGCCGAATAGTCTCTTCAGCACCTTTAAGTGCTTTCAGCTCTGCTCCCTCTATATCCATTTTTATGTAATCAACTTTTTCTACACAACCTGAAGTAATAAAATTATCAATCGTTTCCGTCATAACTTCTTCTGTAGCCTCTTTTCTCACATGATTCAAGAGACTGGTACCAGGGCCAACGCTCTGAAAGGAAAGTTTTTTACCTGTTTCATTCCACAGTGCTCTATCAAACAACGAAATATTCTTTGCATATCGGGGGTTTAATCGTAAGTTTTCTGCAAAAATTTCTCTGGCCTCTTGTGTAATCTCAAACGAAAAAACTTTCCCCTTTTTCCCTATAAGAGACGAAAAATAGATAGCTCTTTCCCCCCAACAGGCCCCTGCATCAATCACATAATTACCTGATTCAGGCCGAATACTTACTCCTGATATTGAATACTCATATTGCTTGTCTACAAACATATTTCGTGCCCCTGTTCCTCTATGATACAGTATTATATCGTGCCCAATTTTTGAAAAGTCTAGCTTATGTAGCTTCACATCTTTCTTACGGAGATTAACTGTCTTGAACTCTTTATCACTTACAAGACAAACATCTTCAACTTCGCAAGGAAATGAAAAATATTCTGGCGTGCTAAGTGGCAATTTATATCTTCTATGGCCCAAAACCCTAAACACTACAAGCTTAATAAGAAGGTCTTGTGATAGTTTATCAGAAAGCACTAAATAAACATTCTCATACTTTTCAATGTCCAGCATAATATTTTTCAACCGCGTAAAAACGTCTCGCACGTCATTCATCCCTAAAACATTAACGGGATCATCTTCACGCAACATTCCAAGATAATCGAAGTTATCATCAAAGCAATTATATAAATTGTTTCTTACTCTTTCAAAAACACCATCTATGAAACTACTTTGGCCTAAATCCGTCATGAAATTTCTCCTTAGAACAAATACGAGGGAAGAAAACTCTTCTCTCCCTTGATTCCTCTAAAAACATAAACACTCTTACCTTTTGAAAAGACACACTCCATATTATCCCAAGATAATGCATAGCTTATAGCCACAGAGCTTTTTTTCTGTTTTTTTACAGCTTTACGAATATGCTTTACACTTTTCATATCTTTACACCTTCACTTTAGAAAGAATAGAATTGCCCTCTATTGAGTTTTTAAGAATGTATATATGGTCGCCAAAATAAGACAGACGATGACCCCTCTCTTTTCCATGTAAAAAGGTATAAATTTTCGCTCTACCATTCTTTTTCCATACCAATAATTTATTTAATCCATAGTCAATTAGACATATTATACCATTACACACATTTAGCCCCGTAATTGATTGTGTTTCAAATGGAATCCTATCATATTTTTCTAACATCCCATCTTCCTTGATGGTAAAGATATTCCCCTCTCCTGCTACATACAAATGCCCTTCATTTTCGGTTATACCTCTCAAACATGGCCATATATTACCGACTGGGTCATAAAACCGTTTTTCTTGTATTGTAATTTTTTTTTCGATATCTAAAGTTGAGTCTGTACTTATCCGCGTAAAAAAAAGTGTATTTGAGCGCAGATCTAAGAAGATGGCACAGTTGTCATTGACAGGAATAACAGTGGGCAACATATTAGGTGTGATTTCTTTATCCATATCAACGGAACGCACAAACTGTCCTTTCATATCATATACATGAATCGTTTTATTTCTCCAATGCGTAGTTATGAGAAAATTATTTGCTATCGCCATTCCTGTAGAAATATCCTTTTGCTCAAATGAGTCTAATTCATTCAAATCCTCATCAAAAACTATGACAGTTTTTGTCTCACGACAATTCACATAAATGCATCCTTCCGGACTTAAACACATATTCTCCCCAAATAATATTTTATCTGTCGTTATTTCTTTTACAACTTCAATGCAATAAAAGTCTTTGATGTCTTTTATTCTATCTACTATTTTTTCCATTATCATCTCCAATAATTACCTTTCCTCCTTTTGTATTAGAAAAGGCAACAATAGCAGTAATTACAACTTTATTGAATGATTGCTTAAACTCTACAGTTTCGGATTCACCTTGTGATATTAGATTCAATAGCTCTTCTTTCTTCATTTTATTTTCATGATTTTTTTCATTGAATCGTGGTACATGTCCCATTGGCCTATATCTATCCATGACTGTTCTGCAACCGGGTAAACACCGATCCTCTCATTTCCCTTTCTCAGTTTTTCAATTAAGGTATTTGCATCTAGTTTCTTATTGTCCGGAATATATTCGAATATTCTCTGATCAAATATGTACATACCGGTATTTACGAGAAAATCATATTCAGGTTTCTCACTAATTTCATCGAGTTCACCACTTTTCTTTATATTTATAACACCATATGGGATCACAAAATGCTGCATAGATCCGAGTATTGTCATTATGTAATCACCGTCCCGGTGAAATTTATAAACATCACTATAATCTTCTTCTACAATTATGTCACAGTTGGAAACAAAAAAAGGTCCCTCTATTTTGTCTTTTAAAAGACTCAAAGATCCGATTGTTCCTAATGGTTTGTCCTCATCAATAAAGGTTATTCCATAATACTCCGGGGCATATTCAAAATATGCTTTGATCATATTTGCCATATGATTCACTGAAAGATAGAAGTCTTTCATCCCATAATTTGCAAAATGATCCATAATAATTTCAATTATAGATTTCTCTCCAATGGGAATCAGAGGTTTTGGAAGAATCTTTGTAAAAGGGTCAAGCCTTTTCCCTGTTCCTCCTGCCATTATAACAACAGGAAGATCTAGTTTTTCTGGTTCAATCTTGAGTTTTGATTCTTTAAGATCCTCTCGGAAAATAATATCCGACAACATTCCATCTTTAAGAATCGGGATCTGCAGGATCTTCGTGTTCATGAACACCTTCATCAGATCCTTAATATTCTCTCCTTCTTCAAAATATCTGAAATTACGGTTCATTATTGAAGAAATAGGATCATCCAATGAAACTGAATCTAAAATAGCACGTCTAAAATCACCATCAGTAACTATCCCCAATACTTTCTTTTTCTTATTCACCACAAGAAGAAACTTCTTAACTGTCGAAGTCTGTTTTCTAAAGGAGCTTTTTATTGTCTCCCTTTCATTTACTATAAATTCAGAAAACATTCCCATTATTTTATCTCTCAAACATTATATAACTGGGATTTAAACATAGATAATCCCACATTTTCCTTATACCATTCAATTGTCTCTTTCAATCCCTGTTCCAATGAATATTCCGGGACCCATCCGGTGATATTTTTCAGTTTAGTATTTGAACCCAGCAATCTCATAACCTCACTTTTGGGAGGACGAATTCTCTGTAAATCTGTAACAACCCTGGCATCCGGAGATATCAATGAAATAATTCCTTCAGCTAGTTTCCCGATTGATATATCTTTGCCTGATGCAATATTTATTTCTTCTCCAATTGCAGATTCAGATTCTGCAATTCGAATAAATCCTTCAACAGTATCCTTTACATATACAAGGTCTCTGGTTGGGCTTAGATCCCCTAGCTTGATCTCCTTTTTTCCATCAAGTAATTGAGTTATAATTGTTGGAATTATAGCCCTTGCTGATTGCCTTGGACCATAAGTATTAAAAGGCCTTACAATAGATACCGGAATATCAAAGGATTTAAAAAATGACTCTGCAATTTTGTCTGCCCCGATCTTACTTGCACTATATGGTGACTGTGCATTTAGAGGATGTTTCTCATCAATAGGAGTATATTGTGCAGTCCCATATACCTCAGAAGTAGAAGTGGTTAAAACTTTTTTTGTATTATTATTTTTTGCAGCAAGGAGAACATTGAGTGTCCCCTTGATATTTGTATCAATATAATTTTCAGGAGCTTGATAAGAAAAAGGAATAGTGATCATTGCAGCAAGGTGAAAAACAATATCTATTCCCCTCATAGCATTATTAACAAAATTTCCATCTCTGATATCACCGGCAATCACTTCAACTTTATCAAGAATATCATTTTCAAATGTATCAAGCCATCCCCAGCTGTTAAACGAGTTATACATAACAAAGGCTTTAACAGAGTGACCTTTTTTAACAAGTTCTTCAACTAAATGACTGCCAATAAAACCATCAGCGCCGGTAACTAATATTTTTTTGTTTTTTAATTCCATTCTATTTAAACCAGATCAAATACCGATAAAATTCCTTCAGAATTATCTTTATATCCCGCAAAATAAAGGTTTATATCAGGATACAAACCTCTAAATCTATTATATTTACTATCCTTAAATAGTCTTGGATTAAATTTTGATTCAATAGCAATCTTTTCATCAATAATAAAATCAATTTGATGCCTGGACTGAGTTCTCCAAAATTTTATTGTATTAACCCTGTTATTATCAGATAAAAGTTTAAAAAGTACATTCTTAAAATAATTTTCTTTATCAAATCTATCCTCTACTGAGTCAAAAATACCAAGAATTGAGTTCCTTATGCCAAGATCATTAAAATATATAATTGGCATTTTCTTTAATTCCTTTTCATATTTATTATAAAAAGGTTTTACCCTTGAAATAATGGATAACCTTTCCAGAACTTTAAGATAGTTCTCAATTGCGGTAATAGAAACATTTAGATTCTTAGCACATTCATTACTGTTGAGTAATTCTCCTGATTTTTCAGCCAATAGTTTTAACAGAAGATATAATTTTGAAATATCCTTAATGCCTTCACCCTGAATGTCATTTTGGAGTAAAGAGTTAATAAATGCACTTAACAGTTCTTCTTTCTCTGAACTCTGCTCTGTCAGAACAACTTCAGGATAAGCTCCATATTTTATAAATTCACTAAAAAGAACTCTTAACTGTACTAGATTTCTGAGTTCTATCTCTCTGATATCTAAAAAACCATCCGAATTCTCTAATAAATCCCCAAATCCCTTAAATGCTAAAAACTCATTAAAACTAAGAGATTTTAAATTAAAATAGTTCGATCCACTTGAATATTCATCAATAAATAGAAGATCAAGTTTTTCATTTTGGGTATAAGATACAATGATATTCACAAAATCCAAATATCTCAGCTTAATGCTCTCTATCATGTTTTGAGGATGGGTCATAAGATCAATATCATCAATTATTACAGTTGCCTTATTTTTGTTAATTGTTCCAATCAATTCTGAAATATAATCAAAGTTTTCATTCAATTTCATTAAATTTTTTGGATTCTTCAGATCCACAAAGAAAACCCTTTGATCTTGTTGTTCAAGATTGGTTTTTATCTCTTTTAATAGAGTACTCTTTCCGGATTTTCGAGATCCTGAGAGAGCAAATAGATATTTATCATTCATATCTCCCAGCATGTTTGTTTGGATCTTTCTATTTTTAAATAATTTTTTCATTATGAATCATGAACTGGGCTGCCGCCGGTGACCCTTTTGGGTTATTTCT
This sequence comes from uncultured bacterium, assembly GCA_965371805.1. Taxonomy (GTDB): domain Bacteria; phylum Acidobacteriota; class Aminicenantia; order UBA2199; family UBA2199; genus JAOZTV01. Next base: position 50,211 of record CBDUZW010000001.1, read on the forward strand.
AAACAAACTAAAATTTTTATAGAAAAAAAACACTTAATAAAAATATATCGGAGAATTTTTCAAAAAGTTTAGAAAAATAATAATTTTTTTTGTTTTCCAAGTGAAAATTATCTGATATTTTTAATCTACAAATATATTATAAGAAAGATTTATTAATTTTGTTTTTTTTTGTTATAATCAATAAATGAAAAAATACTTAATTAGTAAGATACCTGAAATTTCAAAAATTTCAAAAATAAGAGGAGAAGCTTCATTGCGTTCTTTTTATAGATATATTTGTTTAAATTCAACATCAAAAATCGCTATGGTATATCCTCAGGAAAACAAATCAGAAATCGAAAGAATTGCTGAATTAACCAAAATATACAAGAAGTATAGAATTAATGTACCTGAAGTATTAAAAACTTTAGAGAACAGAATTGTACTTCTTGAAGATCTTGGCAACATTTCATTCCAGCAGGCATTCCGCAAAAGCAATTTAATTCAAAAAAAAAAACTTCTAGGAGATGTTTCAATAATAATATCTAAATTACATAAAATCCCAATTAGTTATGCAAAAAAGGAGTTAGGCACAAAAAGATTAAAGATGGAAATGGATTTCTTCCTAAAATATTTTATTCAGGATAGTATTTCAAGAAATGATAAAGCAAATTTGAAAAAAGAGCTATATTTACTTGTTGAGAATATTTCAACAAAAAAAGTCTTTACACATAGAGATTTTCATTCAAGAAACATGCAATATTTCAAAGACAAAATATATCTGATTGATTCTCAAGACTCATTGCTAGGTTCCTATTATTACGACATAGTTTCATTTGCAAATGATTCTTATCTTGATCTGGGGAAGTTAAGACCATACTTCTACTCTTTACTTGAAGAAAAAAACATTAGAATGGATATGAACCAGATAGATTCAACATCTCTGCAAAGAAATATTAAAGCGTTGGGAACATTCGGATATCAAATAAATATCAGGGGTAATTTATCATATAAAAAATATATAAAAAGAACCCTTTGTCACATAAGAAACAATCCTCAGGCAGAATTAATATATAGTATAATTAAGAATACTTCTCAGGTTTATCAAGAAAATTAACTAATTTTTTAGATTTCTTTTTTAATTTTCTTAAAGCCTTTGCTTCAATTTGCCTGATTCTTTCTCTTGTTACCTGAAATTCCTGTCCAACCTCTTCCAATGTATGTTCATTACCATCCACCAGTCCAAACCTCATGGCTATGACCTTTGCTTCTCTTTCAGTCAGAGAAGCCAGAATATTCGATAATTGTTCCTTTAGATTAATTTGCGAGACAACTTCAGGTGGAGAAACTGTTTTATCATCTTCTAAGAAATCCCTTAAATGAGAATCGTCATCCCCAACTGGTGTTTCAAGAGATATTGGTTCCTGTGCTATTTTTAGTATTTTCCTGATTTTATCAGCAGAGTATCCTGTTTCTTCTGCAATCTCATCATCAGTAGGTTCTCTTCCTAATTCCTGTACCATTCTTCTCTGGGTACGGTTTATTTTATGGATTGTTTCGATCATATGCACCGGTATCCTGATAGTTCTTGCCTGATCTGCAATTGCCCTTGTAATTGCTTGTCGTATCCACCAGGTTGCATATGTTGAAAATTTATATCCTCTTTGATACTCAAATTTTTCAACAGCTTTCATTAGACCTATATTTCCTTCCTGAATAAGGTCTGAAAACTGTAATCCACGATTAATATATTTTTTTGCTATTGAAACAACAAGCCTGAGATTAGATTCTACCAGATCATTTTTTGACATTTCAATAAGATATTGTCCTTCAGCTATATCTTCACATGTCTTAAATAATTCTTCAGGTTCAATTCTGTACTTTTCATTTAGATTATCAAGTCTTCTCCGATAATTCTCTGCTTCAATTCTATTCTTTTTTTTTTCTTCATTATTTTTTATATCAGCTAGTCTTTGATCAACAATATCTATACGGCTTCGAATATGAACATAATTTTCCTTTAACTGTTTCAGTTTATTTATGAAATTTCTCTTATGTTCAAATAATATTGACATACCCTGAATTAGTCTTGTAATTTCCACCATTTTTTTGGCAATAATAAAATTAGAAACATTTGACTTTTTATACCCATTCAGTTCCCGGCTCAATTTATTTAAGAATTCCAGTTTTTCAAAAAATGCATCTCTGAACTGCTGCTTTTTTGATTCATCAAGAATGTCTTCATTTATATCAACTATTTCATCTATATCTTTTACACCTTCTAACACATCTCTTCCAAGATCTATTACAGAATATAATACAAGATTTGTTTTTGACAGGGCTTTTACAACTTTTTTTTCGCCTAATTCAATCTTCTTTGCTATCTTTACTTCTTCATCTCTAGAAAGTAGATTAACACCACCCATCTCTCTCAAATATTGTCTGACTGGATCTCCAACAATCTCACTCTTATCAGATAAAGCCCTTGGATTTTTTATTTTTGGTGATTTAGTAATCTTTATGCCATTCTCCCTTAAATAATGTCTCATAAATTTAAGGTTTTCCTTCATTTCTTCTTTACTATCAAATACGCCAATAACAGAATTGTTTTCTAAAACGCCAAAACTTCTCTTTGCTTTTCTCAGGATAACATTCAACTCTTTTTTATATTTTGTTAGAAAGTCATTATATAATTTTAATTTATCCGGTTTGAAAATACTTCTTTTTCTCATTACGGAAATATTTTTAGAAGAAAGTATTGCAACAACATCCTTCTTTTGTTTTTTTAGTCCATTTTCCTCGAGAAAAGTAGTGAAATATTCATTTCTTATTTTTCCGTCATTTAGTTTCGAAACTTCTTCTAATTCATCAACTAGTTTAATAGATATCGTAACATGATTCTCTTTATCTTTGGTGATGGTTTCTTTGGTTTTAATGTCCTTTGTCAATTATCCCTCCTGCCTAATATTGTATTTTGCTTTAATATAATTATTTTTAATTACAAGTAATTCATTTACTTTATCTTTATTATTATCCTTTGAAGCTGATTTTATTTTTTTATCAATTTCCTTGATCCTGCTACGATTTACTTTGTCCTGTAACTTAATAATTGAGCCCTCAATATTGTTCTCAACACACTGTCTGTTTTTATTGGTTTTATCAATTGAAAAAATAATATCTCTAAATAATATCCGTTCAGGGTCAGAAATATTTTTCTGAATGATATCATAATTAATTTCCATACTATTTTCATCATAATTTTCGAAAATATTTTCAATTATATTCCTGCTAATCAAAATTCGCTTCAATTCTTCATTAAATAATTCTTTTATATCATCAATAATCTCAGGAAAAGTTACTATAGATTCAATAGCTATTCTTTCAGAGGGAGGAATAAGTAATCCTGCACCTGATTTATCATTTCTAATATCACTCATTAAAGAAGGGTTATTTCCATCCATTAATAATCCTTCACTTATATTAAATGCATCTGATATTTTTTTTATATATTCATTCTTTATAATATTATCACTAACTCTGCTGATTATTGAGAGTATTTCTGTAACCGCTGTTCGCTTGCCAGCAGTACTATTAATATCATTCTTTATCATTACAGAATCTAAAAGATACTTAAAACCATCCTCCGCATTTTCAATAAGTCTATTAACCTCTTTTAATCCCTTGGATCTAATTAAATCATCAGGATCCTTTTCGCTATTATTTTTTATAATAAAAGGAGAGAGATTTTGCTCCAACATCATATGAATAGCTCTTTTTGCTGCCTTGTCTCCAGCTTCATCATTATCATAGAAAACATATATATTCTCTGCAAACCTCATTAACAAATATATCTGTTGATTAGTAAGTGCGGTCCCCAGTGAAGCCACTACATTTTTAACACCACCCTGAAATAAAGATAATAGATCAAAATATCCCTCAACAAGAATGCCCTGTTTATTTTCTCTTAAAAATTTTTTCGTATTATAAAAGCCAAAAAGATGTTCACTTTTTTTATATATTGGGGAGTCTGGTGAATTCATGTATTTACTAGGCTCATTAAACATTGTCCGTCCGCCAAAAGCAATGATTTTACCTGATTCAGAAAATATAGGAAACATTACTCTTCCCCGGAATCGATCATATATCTTTCCCTTCTCACTCTTTATCAATAATCCCAAATCTAGGGCATTTTGAATATCAACATTGTTTTTAACAAATTCTTTATATAAGCCATCCCATTCATTTTTAGAATATCCCAGAGAAAACTCCATAATGGTCGCAGAATTTAGTCCTCTTTCTTTTAAATATTTAGTTGCCTCCATTCCTTCATTCGTATCGTAAAGGTTTTTTTTAAAATAGTTTAATGCTAATTCATTTATCTTATAAAAGGTATTTAAGGAACCTCTATTCTTGAATTGTTTTTTTTCAACACTTAGATTGTAATTATCAATTAAAAAATTAATAGCCTCCACAAACGGCAGATTCTCCATTTCCATTATAATCGAAAAGACATCTCCAAATTTATTACACCCAAAGCAGGTATAAGATTCTTTTTCAGGCATAACAAAAAAAGAAGGAGTTTTCTCTGTATGAAATGGACAAAGTCCTTTATAGTTTTTTCCTGCCGGTTTTAGAGCTACATATCTCCCCACAACATCAACTATAGATAAACTATTTTTAATTTGTTCTTTTACATCCATATAATAATATATACCAATTCAAAAAAAATATGCAAAATTATTCTGCTCCTATCCTTCATTATATATATTGACTCAGATCGTTTATACTTTTTATTATTAAAGTCAAGTGTTTATTATGTTATAAAATGCCGCTTTTTTCAACATATTTCTCCTTTTTTATTTTTTTTTATAGCTTTTTTTACTTTTTTATGTTAATTTTATAAATTATAAATGGAGGAATATAAAATGTCAAAAAAGTATAATTTTTATGCAGGACCAGCTATATTGCCAAAGGAAGTTATGGAAAAGGCAAAAGAGGAATTACTTGATTTTAATGGAATCGGACTATCAGTAATGGAAATTAGTCATAGGTCAAAGGATTTTGATGCAGTAATTACAGGCGCCGAATCAAAGATAAGAAAGTTTATTGGAATTCCAGACAATTATTCTGTTCTTTTTCTACAAGGTGGTGCAAGCCTTCAATTTGGAATGATCCCAATGAATCTTCTAAATGGTGGCAAAGCAGACTATGTTAATACTGGAGCATGGGCAAAAAAAGCAATTAAAGAAGCAAAACTTTTCGGATCTGTAAATATTTCAGGAACCTCAGAAGACAAAAATTTCAATTATATACCAAAAAACCTCAACCTCTCTTCTGATGCAGAGTATGTTCATATCACTTCCAATGAGACTATTGGAGGAATTCAGTGGAATGAGCTCCCAGATACGGGTGATATTCCACTTATAGCCGATATGTCTTCAGATATTTTTAGTAAAAAAATAGATGTCACAAAATATGGAATGATCTATGCCGGTGCTCAGAAAAATATCGGGCCATCAGGTGTTACATTAGTAATTATAAGAAACGATCTAATTGAAAAAGGAAATAAGGATCTTACAACAATGCTCCAATACAGAACTCACAAAGCAAAAGATTCTATGTACAATACTCCTCCAACTTTTGGTATATATATAATAAATCTTGTTATGGAACTTCTAATAGGAAAAGGCGGAATTTCTGCGATGGAATCAGAAAATAACAAAAAAGCTGCATTACTATATAAAACAATTGATGAAAACGAGATGTATTCAGGTACAGCTAATAAAGAAGACAGGTCAAAAATGAATGTAACCTTCAGACTTAAAACTGAAGAACTAGAGGCTAGATTTATTAATGAGGCTAAAGACGCTGGTTTTATTGGGTTGAAGGGTCATAGAGATGTTGGCGGATGCAGAGCTTCTATATACAATGCAATGTCATATGAAGGTGTCAAAGCTCTTGTTGAATTCATGAATAACTTTAAATAAAGACACTATACAAAACTCTGATATAATTCAGAATAAGTTTGTATTCGTTAGTATAAAAAAAAAGGGCAGGTTTAAAAAACCTGCCCTTTTTTTTTAGAACTATTTATTAGATTTAAACTTTTTTCTGTGCTTCTTCGAATCGTTTCAATTCAGCTCTTTTCTTAATTAATCTTACAAAGACTTTATTTGCTTCTTTATTATTTGCTGTATATTCGTCTTTTTTCTGTGGGTGTACCTTTTTCATTTGAACCCATAATAAAGCTTTATATGACCATGGTTCCGGATAATTCTGATCTAACCTTATTGACTCTTCTAATACATTAAATCCACTTTTAATAATAGACAGTCTATAATAAGGATGCATCTCTTCTGCAGCAGTTCTATAGGTACTTGTCCAGTAAACAACTCCTACAGTATAAAAAGCTTTAGCAAGATCTTCTCTCAGCTTTTTATCAAGACTCTTTATATCCAAAGCTTTATATGCAGTAAATGCTTCTGCCAACTTCACTTTAAAGTTATCAACATTCTCTTTTTTCCTTAATTTAATGTCAGCCAGTTCTTGTTTTTTTTCAAAATATTCCTTTTTCAAGTTTGCATCAAGCGCTTTGAGATATTTTCCGGTTCTTTCTACATAGATTTCAAGGTTCTTAATTCTTGCCAGATCTTCTCTCATTCCATCAATTTTAATAACCTCATCCATAATCATGTGATTACCATTTGCAATATCAACTAGAGCATAAATTCTTTTTTTATGATTTTCAATAGCTTCACTATATAAAGCTCTCTCCTGAAGATAATTTGCGAAAAAATAGTAACCGCCAGCAGCATATGGGTCCAATTTTATTCTGTCGAAATATTGTTGTTTTGCAATCGCATCTTTACCAAATTCTGAATAAAATTTTGCTTTACTATACAATGCAAGTGCAGATTTCTCTTTGTCAGAACCGGCTTCTTTAAGAAGCTCTTCATAACAAGCTTTTGTTTTTTCAAAGAACAGATCTTTAGTTGTATCATCAGAAGCTGATTGAGCAACTTTCTTATAAATGTCACTTAATAAAGTTAAGGCTTTTCTTTTGTCTTGATCACTATTTTCTTCATTTTTGATATAATCAGAAAGGTTCTTGATAGCGGCACTCTTGTACATTTCATTTTTAATTGCCTTTACAAAATAATTTTTGTTTGACAATTCTTCTTTAATTTTTGCTTCGTGAATATTAAACTTTACTAAAATATTACTATATTTTTCATTTAACGCATCTAAAGCAGCTTTATTTTGTGTTATTTTTTTCATGTCAGCATTAAATTTTACAACCAAGTCGTCAAAAGTGTTTTCAACTTCGCCTTTCTTATGTTTTTTCTCAATCTTCACTATGAATTCTTTATTTGATTTGATTTTATATTCAAAATTTGCTCTCTCATGAATAAGACCACTGAGTGCTTTGAACTCTTCATTTTCTGAGAGAATCTTATCGTTTTCAGCTATCTCTTTAGTCAGAAGCTCCTGAACAGTACCATTATTATCAATTTTGTTCTGAAATCCGATCATTTCATCAAATTTAATTTTAAAGTCTGAGAATCCTTCTGAAACCGCATAGAAGGAGGCATTCTGTAAAAGTTTATCTTGAACATTAATAATTTTTTCAAATTTTTCTATAACAACCTTACTGTTCTTTAAACTTTTCAAGTAATTTTTAGCAATATCTTTCTTTTCAGAGATCTTCTTTTCAATATTCTGACTGCTCTCCTGGTTTTTTGTGACGTTTACTTTTACTTCTTCAAGATTTTCAATTTTGTCTAAAAATTCTGTATTCGTTTTAACTGTTTTTCTGTAATTTTCAACTTGGTTAGATGTTTCAATTATTTTATCAAAATTCTTGATTTTTGCAAAATACTTCTTATTAATTTCTATCTTTCCATTGAGTTCTTTCCCTTTTTCACTTAGAACAGTTTTTTTCTTTGATTCATCTATTTTTTTTGTGATATCTACATTATCATATTCAAAATTTCCAAATCTACTTAAAGTACCGGATACATCTCCAGCTTCCTCTTCATCAGCTTTTTTCTGTTCTGCAATAAATTCTGTTTTCAACTGTTCATTTGCTTCATTCTTTGCAACTATCTGTTCAAGATCTGTTACTGAAGATAAAAATACTTCACTTTCTTTTAATAATTTGTCATATTTATCATATTCTCTAATTTTAAATTTTATATCTTCCAAATCTTTTACAGTATCAAGAAACTTATTATTATTTGAGATTGCAACTCTCTCAACTTTAATTTCCTCATCTAACTTCATATAATTAGAATCATTAGTGATTTTATTTAGTACGATCTCATAACCATCAACAGCTTTCAAAAAATCATGGATTTTTATAACTTCTTTATTACTTTCAATATCGTCAAATAATTTCTCTGAGAACACATCATATTTTTCACTATATTCAGTAATTAAAAATCCTTCAGCATCATCTTTTTTCTCAATTAAATCAATAGTCTCAGCTTTTAGTCTAATTATCTCTTTGTTATTCTCTTTACTCTTTTCTATTTTAGAATTGACCTCTTCATATCCAGCCATTGCAGTTAATTCCTGATTCTTGGTCTCTAACAAAGTTGTTTTATATTCAATTTCATCCTTTTTTGAAAAGTATTCTTTCATCTCCCGATTGTCAGTTGTGAGCATCTTATTCTCAGCAATTTTAGATCCAATAAAATCATATATATCACTATATTTAAGAACCTTGCCATGAATATCTTCTTCAACTGGAATATCACCAACAGGTACACTCTGAACAAACTCTTTTCCAGTTGCTATTTCTTTTTTTAACTCAATATTCTTTTTTCTTTTTAAGTAAAATTCTTTGTTTTTTACAAATGTATTTTCAATTTGAATTTCATTTTCAATTATTTTTGCATTTATATTATCTATTTCCCCTCTTTTTACATCAAGGTCTTCTGCATCACTATTACTGTCAATATACTCTTTAAGTTCTTTTATTTTTAAACCATTAAATTCATTTTCTTCTAACTTCGTCCTATACTCAGGTTCAATTGGAGATAATGTGTTTGTAATTGCAAATATTTCCTTTTCTTTTTCAATGAACTTATTTGCTAATTCTTTTAAATTCGTCATACCCTTTTCTTCATCATCCAGGAAACTATTTATGATTTTTAGTCCACCAACTTGACCTGTATTTTTGACTACGATATCTTTAAACTCAACTATTGGATCCACTGCAGTTTCATCATCTTCAGATTTAGCAACAATATTTTTTTTCATTTCATATAGAACTGATGCACTTTCTTTAATTTTATTTAGTAATTCCTGATTTTCAGGAGGTTGTACATTTGCTTTATATAGCGAGCTATAACATGATGCAATATAAAGTTGTAAATTCAACTCTTTAAGTTCAGGATTCTTTTTTAAAGCTTCTTCATATTCTTTCACAGCAGCTTTAAATTTTTCCTTACCATATGCCTTATTAGCTTTGGTTAAGTGACCATTAGCCTGTAGTACATCTTGAGATAACTTTTTACAACTTGTAAAATTTATTACAAGTACTAACATTGAAATTAGTATTAAAACCGTCAATGAAATCTTTTTCATAAATTCCTCCTAAATTAACATACTTTATAGTTTAATCTTGAGCAAAAGTCAAGTTTAACACCTTATTTTAAACATTATAAATTATTTTATCCTATAAAACCAAATTAAGAACAACCATAGGTCCTGAATAAATGGAATTGGTTTATTATTTAAATAAATCTTTGTTGATTCCTGATTTTTAACAAGTTCAAAAATCTTATAAAGTTCCTCAACATCCTCAGGAAAAAAACTTACATAAATTTTATAAAAATCTCCAGTTCCCTCTTCCATGAAATATTTATTTAACTTTGCTAATTCTACCGCTTTTTCATATTTCTTTGATAAATGTTTTTGAAATCTAATAGTAATCTTAAATGCAGAATTCGCCTTTTTTGGGTTTAATATATTAAAGAGTTTTTCTTCCTCAATTCTTTTTTTCGCATCCATTTCCATAGAGTAATTATAATATAAAATCTAGTAAAATTAAAGTAATAAAGCATAAAATGTTTTAATTGAGTTGAAAAATAATTTTTTTTATACTATAATCATTGTGGCTACATCATAGCCATACAGGAGGTAAGTATGTCTGATAGTATAGTTCGATCTAGAATTGACCCAAATATAAAGAATGAGGCAAACCAAATCTTAAATAGTATGGGGTTAACTATAAGTGAGGGAATACGATTGTTTTTATATCAGGTTATTTCCACAAAATCTCTCCCGTTTTCTATAAAGGCACCAAACCTTGAAACTATTGAAGCAATGAAAGAAACAAATAATGGAGAAGGTTTAGAGAAAACCAATATTAAAAAATTAGCTGAGGAGTGGGATGCTTGATGAGGGAGATATTTCAACAAACGCATTTCAAAAAAGACATAAAAAAGATAAAAAATTCAGGAAAACATAATTTAAAAGAACTGCTTGAAATTGTAGAAATGTTATCAAAAAATCAAAAATTATCAGTTAATAATCATGATCATTCATTGGTTAGTAATTGGAAAGAATTCAGAGAGTGCCATATTCGCCCGGATTGGTTATTGGTATATAAATTAGAACCAAATAAATTAATATTAGTTAGAACAGGGACGCACTCTGATATTTTTGGTTAAAAATAAATCTTACAACTTAATACTATAAAAATTTTATAGGTACTATTGAAGTATCGATTAATTTTTCTCCCTTCCCTTCAAATAGAATCAAATACTTTTTGTCACTAAGCTGATTTACTATTTTTCCCTTTCCAAAAAAACTATGTTCTATAAATTTTTCTTCCTCAAATACATCTGCAGAACCTGCTATTCCTGGCGATAATGAAGAAAGAGGAACACCTGAACCCCCTACTTCATAGATACTATCTGCTAAAGTATATAAAGACCGGTCTATTTTTTCTAAAAAAGTAGAAGGAGATGATTGATTGGCTGAAATTATCAACTGATCCATTGCTCTAGTTGAGGCTACATAAAACAATCTTCTTTCTTCTTCCATTTCTTTTATGTTTCTTGTATTTCTTAAAAAAAATGGCATAAAAGTATTGTTTATACCAAGGCAGATTACGGTTGGAAACTCCATACCTTTTGCATTATGCATAGTTAGAAGAAACACATCAGTTTTATCCTTTTCCTCTGAATCATTTGAAGTAAGTGTTATAGTATCCATTAAATCACTGAATTTGGCTTCAGTCCTTGAACTTTCCCATTTTGTAATAAATGCAATCAATTCGTTAATATTAAGTAGTTTATCATTTTCTTCTTTATCCTGCAGGATCTTTTTATAACCGGAATAATTAACTAATACTGTCAACACTTCAGAAAAACTAAATTCGTCTATATTTTTATGAAATTCAAGTATTTTCCCAAAGAGATCTCTACTTTTGAACTTTTCAGGAAAAAACTTATTTAACGCTTTGAATAAAGAAATCCCCTCTTCTTCAGATTTTAAAACAAGATTCGCTAAAGCCTTTGGACCAATTCCAAGGGAAAGAAAATCCACCATCCTGTAAAAAGAGAGATCGTCGTTCGGATTAATCGCAAGTTGTAATAATGAAAGAGTATCTTTAACCTCTTTTCTATCAAAAAACCTAAGACCTTTTAATATCTTAAACCTCACATTTCTTGACAGTAGTTCATTTTCAATTGCCAGTGATTGAGAATTTATTCTATAAAGAACGGCAACAGGAAATATTTCAGGTTTTTTCTTTTTCAAAAAAACTATCAAATCTGCTACATTTTCAGATTCTCTTTCTTTTGAATAGGAATCTATTACAAAAACAGGATTTCCAGAATCTTTCTCTGTCCACATTTTCTTGTCCCTTCTAGTTCTGTTACGCTTTATCATATTATTTGCAAAGTCTAATATCTTTTTTGTTGATCTATAATTTTGCTCAAGTTTTATTATCTTCACTCCAGGAAAATCATTCTCAAAATCAAAAAGAAAACGAATATTGGCCCCTCTCCATGAATAGATCGCCTGATCATCATCTCCTACTATTGTTATTTGTTTATGACTTCCTGCAACTAATTTGATCAACATATACTGATTTGGATTTGTATCCTGGAATTCGTCAACAAGAACATATTTAAATCGGTCTCTATATTTCTGCCTAACCTCTTTGTTTGATTGAAGTAAAATCACTGGAAGAGATATCAGATCCTCATAATCCCACACCTTGTTTTTATTTTGATATTCAAAATACTTTGCATATATATTGATCTCATCATCTGCAAAACCCCTTTCAGCAAGGTTTTCTCTATTATTTGGATAGTTAAGATTCATTTTGGAAAATCCAATTTTTTTCATTATTCTATCTCTCATATCACTTGTAAAATAAGAGAAACCTGCTTTTATAATTCCATCAACAATTTTTTTCCTATCCCTGTCATCAATTATCTTCCACTCTTCATCATAGTTTGAATACCTGGTTGTTTCTCTCAGTATCCGTAATCCCAGAGAATGAAATGTTGAAATATTGAATAAATGCTTATCTATTCCAGAGACAGCCTCTATTCTTTCTTTCATTTCAGTTGCAGCCCTATTCGTAAATGTAACACCAAGAATGTTCATCGGGGCCATGCCTCGCTCCATAACCATATATGCAATTTTATGTGTTATTACCTTTGTCTTACCAGACCCTGCACCGGCAATTAATAAAAGCGGAGAGTCAAAATACAATACTGCTTCTTTTTGAACAGAATTTAATCCATCAACCAGATCAACTTTTTCCATAAGAAATATCCTCCAAGAATTATCAAAATCAATGGCATATTTAATAATTATTCATCAAAGAAGTCAAGTAAATTATTACCTGAATTTTTCGTCAAAATTGCAGCGAAATGTTCAAGATGTCGGTTATAACAAATAAAACGAGTGAATCGAATGAAACATAGTTAAACTATTTTGAAAAGAAAATGATTGAGTTTTATGCAGTTAGAATGGGCATATTGGGCATTGCAGTAGAGTTTGGCTAAAAGTTTAGGTACTATTGATTATTTTTTCTTTTTTTTTTATAATAAAAATATGATATTCAAAAAAACAATACTTATTCTACTGCAAATACTTTTGATTGTATTTTTTTCAATGTGCAAAAATGAGAGTGAATTTGCTAAAAGTGATTACGTGTCTTTGAGAAGTGAATATAAGCAGATCAATGATTTCAAAGAGATTAAAGAAATGATTTTTAAATATAATTTTTTTGATAAAAGAAAAAACCGTTCCGGAAGTTTCCAGGGACAACTTAAAGAACAAAAAATTGGAGATCATTCTGTTATCCTTGATTCAAAAACAGGTCTGATGTGGATGGCTCAGGATAGAAATGATCCTTTATGGATAAAAGCAGACAATAACATCGAATGGCTTAAACCATTTTTTTATAAAGATGCTGAAAAAATGATCACTATTCTAAATTCAAGCAAAAGTGGATATGCCGGATTTAAGGACTGGCGTCTACCCACCGTAGAGGAAGCAGCATCCCTGCTTAGAAAACAAGCTAATCCTGACTCACTTTATCTTCCGGAAAATTTTTCAAAAAAAAATACTATAGTACTCTATATTTGGACAGGTGACTATTATAATCTTAACTTTTTTAAAAAGAAGAATATGATCTGGACAGTCAGTTTTGCTGCAGGGGGAATCTTCAGAGAGAGCAACAGCAATCCACAGTACATAAAATTAGTTAGAAAAATAAATCCAGTTAAATAACTTCAGGTTCTGCTGATTTTATTCAACCTTTTCCCTATGAAGTTCCCACAATTCATTTTCTTCTTCTTCAACTAACCAGTAATAATAGTTTGAATCTAAATTTGTAATAAATTTATAGTCAAATCCATATATCTCAGGTGCATACAAGAATAAACGTTTTATTTCCTTCCCATTAAAGTCCATTACAATACATTCTCTTTTATCTCCCTTTATTACATTTGTAAGAACATATAATCTGTTTTTTGCAGAAAACATTGCATATATCTGTGGATATTTGGATGAAAAAGAGATCCTCTGTTTCATAAAATTCCATAAATTCTTATAATTCGGAGCAGTTTTAAACCATTTTATGGTTTTAGTTTTATAATAGGCCGGAAGTTTAACCTGTTTCATATCTTTAAATATCTTACCTGTCTTTTTCCCCTCTTTATCATATTTATTCACAGCAAAACCATCTTTCCCGGCAATAATAAAAAGAATATCGTCTTGTACAACAGGATAAAAAGGAACCATAGGGAATTCAAATTTAAAATTCTGCCCAATTTGAAAATCCGATTTATACAGAACTCTGCCTTTCTTAAAATTTTTGTCCGCAAAGAAAAGTGAAAGAACGAGTAGATCTTTATTATCATCTTTTGGTGCCTGCCCCATACAAACATAATTGTCTCCAAACGGGAAAAAATTATCAGATGCAGACACTCTCTGTTCTCTTATAAACTTTCCATCTTTGGTAAAAAATGAAACTTTAGCCATACTCGAGATTATGACATTCCCTTTATATGGAGTAACACCCAGAGGTCCCCCAAACCGATTCTTTTTTATTTCTTTAGGACCCTCGCCTTCTTTGCCGAATTTCCCTATATATTTATATGTTTTCTGATCATATATAAATATAGTGGTATTTTCAAGGATATATATATATCCATTTCCAAATACAAAATTCTCCGGCTTTGCTATTTCCTCAAAACTTGCAACCTTTTCAGCATTTAAAGATATCTGAATAAAACCTGATATAAACAAAACAATAATTAAAAATACTTTCATTTTCATTTTTCACCTCTAATTTTTATTACTATTTATTATATAATCAAAATCATCACCAACTTTGATTCTCCCTGGATTTATCACAACAGTAAAGACACCTTCTTTTGGCATAATACAATCACCAACTTCCTGGTATATTCTGCATCCATGTCCATGACATTCCTTCCCTATCTGTGTTACCTTGAGTTCAGTAGAATTTATTCTAAAGAGATCTCCAAGAGATATTTTTTTAAAATCAATCCCGGCAATTATGATGTTTTCTGCAAAATCACCATTATTTATTCCAGTCTTGGTCCTTTTTGTAAAATTTTTGATAGATTCATGAGAGAGTAAACTGATCTGCCTGTTTTTGGTTCCTGCATGAGCATCACCAACGATTCCAGACATATCAATGTCTGCAACATTCACCGTTTTTTTTAATGTTCCTTTCTCGTCAGAAACATTAATTGCTATAATTTTCTTTTTTCCCATTACTATATCCTTCTCCAATCTGTAAATACTGGATCGAGTCCCTTAGATTGTATCATTTGTTTGATTTCATTTACTGAACGCTTATCCATAACATCAAACTGTGGTGTTTCTTCTTCTTTACTATTATAGCCACCAACTGTCGTTTTAGATGCAGCAGAAACCCTTGTTATTCCAATAGAAAGTGTATTGTCCCTCAAAGAAGAGTTCTCTCTGGTAGAAAGGTTTATCCCTACTGTAGGAAATAATATTCGAGCAAGAGCTATCAATTTTATTAAAGTTATATCATCAGCTATAAATAGATCAGAACTATCATTCCCGATAGGAATTATTCTTGGAAATGATAATGAATATTCAACACCTGGGAATTTTTTTTCCATATATTCCAGATGATTAAATAAACTCCATATATCTTTATCCAGCTCCGACAAACCTAATAGTACTCCCATACCTACTGCCCGCAATCCAGATTCTGCAACCCTTTCAGGTGTAGAAAACCTGAAATCAAAATTCCTCTTAGGACCTTTTTTATGAAGAAGTTTATATCTCTCCCGGTCATATGTCTCCTGGTAAATAGTTACACCATCAACTCCCAGTTTATTCAGCTCTCTATATTCCTCTGTTTCCATTGGAAACACTTCGAGACTAATACTTGAAAAATATCTCTTGGCAATCTCAACAGAAGATGCTATATACTCAAAAGGGGAATGTTTTTTGGACTCACCTGTAAGCAATAAGATATTCTGAATGCCGAAAGATGAGACTTTTTCCATCTCTCTCTCCATTTCAATAATAGATAATTTTGTCCTTTTTACTGATCTCTGTTGATTGAAACCACAATATGTACATTGATTGTCACAGTAATTTGACAGATATATAGGTGCATACAACGATATCGTATTACCAAAGTGTTTTAATGTCAATGTTTTTGCTTTTCGAGCTAAACTTTCTAAAAAGCCTTTATCATTATTTTCTAATACAGATCTTATATATTCTAACGAAATCATTTAAATGTCTAATTTTCAAATAAAAAGCCTGTTAATGGAGATGATGCATCTGCCCCCTGCTCATAACCACTCAACTTGCCAAGAAATGCAAGCCTGCCAGCTTTGACTGCCAGTGAGAACGCTTCAGCAATTAATGGAGAATCATCTGCAACAGCTACAGCAGTATTTGCAAGAACTGCAGCAGCACCAATTTCCATTGCTTCAGCAGCCTGTGATGGGGCACCTATTCCTGCATCTACTATAATTGGCAAATCAATTTCATCTATTAATATTTTAATAAACCTCTTAGTTAAAAGTCCCTCACCGCTACCTATCAGTGAGCCAAGCGGCATAATAGCAGCAGCTCCTGCTTTTAATAATGCTCTTGCATCATAAAGGTCCGGATTCATATATGGAAGCACAGTAAATCCTTCAGAAGCAAGAACCTCAGTCGCTTTAATGGTAGCTCTATTATCCGGTAATAGATACTTACTATCGTCCATTATTTCTATTTTTATCCAATCTATTCCCATTGCTTCTTTTGCCAGTCTAGCAATTTCAATTGCTTCTTCCGAATTTCTTGCGCCTGAAGTATTTATCATCAGTATTGTACTTTTAGGAACATATTCAA
Source organism: uncultured bacterium (assembly GCA_965371805.1). GTDB lineage: Bacteria > Acidobacteriota > Aminicenantia > UBA2199 > UBA2199 > JAOZTV01. Next base: position 67,083 of record CBDUZW010000001.1, read on the forward strand.
TAATACTCTCCTGCTGTACTTCAGCATCAACTCTTCTCATTGCAACGGTGACAACTTCAGAACCACTTGACAATATACTGTCTTTCATATCCTGGTTACTTTTAAACTTTCCAGTTCCAAGAAAAAAACGGTTATTTATAGTTTTATTCCCAATAATCAAGGGAGTATCTTTTATCATATTACCCTACCTCCAAGCAATAATCATTATAACATAAGTAATAGTTGAAAGTTAAAGAATCATTCTTCTTTTTTATTAAATAATGTGATCTCTATTCCTACAGATGCTTTTAATCCTCCAAGTTTTATCTCCTTATCTCCAATAGAAGATGCTCCTTTTAAATATGAGATCATAGAGCATGCGTAAATAGACCTGGACAATTTATAATTTATTCCTGTACTTATTCTAAACCCAAAATCAGAGCCTGACACAGAGTCACCTGATACATCTTCTTTAAAGACCATATACATAAATCCAAGCTCAAAAACACCTTTTATTTTTTCAGTAAAATTCAACTGATCACCAAAACCAATTGAAACAAACAACTGATTGGATTCTGCAGTAATACTATACTCCTCTGATTCCCAGGAAGCAGGGACAAACAGTACACTTCCCCATAAATAAATACCGGAAAAGACATCTACATTGAGCTTAATTTCAGGTGATATGAGAAAATCTCCATAAATATCCTTGTAGTTTGCGTCATGATGAGAAAATAGATTTACAGAAAATGTCGTCCATGCTAACCTTTCAGAAAAACCCGTATTGATAAAAACAATCAAGATTAAAAGTGATGCAATAATATACTTTTTCATTTAACAGTCCGTTTAAATTGAAACTTCATTTGACACTCCAATCTCAAAATTATTTGAATTTAATGCAATAACTTTATACTTATAGTTTTTATTTTTATCTATATATTTATCTTTATAAATGAAGCTCCCGCTTTCTAATTCTGATTTTGTTAACTTCTTAATAACTTCATAATTCCCGCTACTCTCCTTTCTATATATATGGTATTTTGCAATCAAAGCTGAGGCAGCATTCTCTACGATTATTTTTATTTCAGCATACTGCTTTTCGACAATCCAGAAATACTCCTTTTCCCGAACTACTTCAATTGAAACAGCAGGTGTTGTATCAATAAGGCTAAAACTGAGATCTGAAAAATCTTCAATTTCTCCGGAATATATTCTAATTTTATATTTATCTCCCACTTCAACAGAGGCAGGAATTGCCCATGAATAAGAATTATTGTCCATATTTGTTTTTCCAATTGTTGAATGATAATTCCCATCAGAATACAATTCAATGCTTAACTCTCTGTTCAATGCAGAAGATTCCCAGGTAATACTATAAGTATTTCCTTTTTCCAGAGATTCTGTTCCATTAGGATATGTTAAATTTACTTTATCTTCAGGTAAAAAGAAAAATTTTGACACAAAACCATCCATTCCTCCATCTTTGAATTCGGATTGAAAAGCACTTCTTACAGGAAAATCCAAACTTTCTGTCTCTCCAGCTAAATAAACGCCTCCACAGCATCCAACTGCAATTCCATCTGGAATATCATGACCTGCACCTCCATAATATGATGAAAATAAAAGAGTTGAACCGGATTGAGAGAACATTGTGATAAATATATCATTTTTTGTGTTAATTAAATTATTCTGAAAACCATTAAGCACCGGAATGTTCACACTATCCGTATTGCCGGTAACAAAAATATTTCTGCTGCTGTCTAAGGCAATTCCATTTATCAGGTCTCTTCCAATTCCTCCAAAAAAAGTAGAATAACTCAAATTTCCAGTTTTTGTCACCATCATAATAAAACCGTCCGAGTATCCTCCACCATAAACACTTTGATATGGTAATTTCGATGGAAAATCAACGCTGGAAGTTCCTCCTGCCAAATATGTATAGCCACAGCAATTCATGCACATAGAAATTGAAGTAGCATTCTCCAACGCACTCCCACCTGCGTACGATGAATATATCAATGCCTCTCCAGTTGAGGAAAATTTACTTATAAAAACATCGGTTTCGCCACCATAACTGCTTTGAAATGAACTCACTAATGGAAAATCAGAACTCTCAGTGTTTCCTGCAATACTAGCTTCACCACAGCAATCAACTGCAATTGCGACTCCATAGTCATTAAGAGCCCCTCCTATATATGTCGAATAGGTCAAACTACTGCCATCATCTGAAAACTTTGTAACGAAAGCATCAATTCCACCACCTGTAGCACCCTGATAACTGGTCTCTAAAACAGGAAAGTCCTCACCATTTGTATAACCTGTAACATAAGCATTTCCCTCATTATCAGAACAGAAATCAGCATCACTATCAGTTGCTATTCCCATACCATAATCATCATCACATCCACCAAGGAAAGTTGAATACTCTAAGTCTGAGCCATCCGCTGCAATTTTTACTACAATTGCATCTGTTTTTCCGCCTCCATATATATTTTGATAGCTATCTGTAACCGGAAAATCTTCACTTTCAGTGTACCCGGTTATATATGCATAACCACCAACGTCTATCGCGATAGCTGTTGCATAATCCCTGCAGCACCCTCCAATATAAGTAGAATACTGCAAAGTTTTCCCCGTTGAAGAAAACTTTGACACAAAAATATCATACTCTCCATCTCCCTTGTTCGTGTCATAAACGCCTGCTGTGGTTGGAAAATTTGTACTCCCGGTAATCCCGGTTACATATACATATCCAGCATTATCTACAGCAATAGATTTTACAGAATCAAAGCCTCTACCTCCAATATATGTAGAGTATTTTTGTTCTATAACCGGATCAATTATCAACTCATGGTCAGGATTATAATTCCCAATTCTAATACCATAAATATTTTCATCTATTCTATAAAAAAAAGCCTTTATATTCTTTCTTTCATTGTTAATATTCTGATAGCTAAAAGGTATTCTATGTTTATATATCCCAAAATGATGCTTCACATTTAATACACCTGATTTTTCTATAGAAATATTTTCAGCACCTTCAATTTTCATTTTTATATCTGAAATTTTTGAATGTGGAGCAATTATCCAGTCATACTCAATATTCCCTTTTTTGGTACTGTATACTTTCAAATCAATTCCCTTATAGAGTCCCTTATAAGTAATTGTTTCAAAAGTATTAATATTAGACAACCATTTTTTTTTATTTCTCCCCTTAAAAATATTTATTTTTTCTTTCAATAATTTATCTGGTACTATTTTCACATTATTATTGACACCTGAAAAAGTCATATTAATGACAGATCTTCTTGTAGAATCTTTGCTCTTTATATCAAATACAAGTCCATTCTTTTTTAGCCAAAGAGTATAATCCTTGGTCTCAACATAAAAGACAACTTCTTTATCAACCTGGCCTTTATTAGCTATAAAGACAGTAGACTTACCCTTTATTAAGTCTGACCCGTCCTTGATAGACATTTTTGATTTCCCGTAATTAATCTCTGAAAAACCTATATCTATAAACAAAATAAGCAGAAATAATATTCCCAAAATATATAAATTTCTATTTTTCATTTTATCACCCTCTAAAATTTTAGTATAATCATAAAAAAATAAATATGCAAATATAATGCCATAAACATATAAGTTTGCAGAAATTTGATATATTGGATATAATTAAAATCTAAATATTGGAGAAAATAGTGAAAAAACAAATATCATTAACTGGAATAAAACCAACCGGCTCACCTCATATAGGGAACTTTCTTGGTGCAATAAAACCTGCATTGGAATTAACTGAAAAGTATGATGCACGTTATTTTATAGCAGATTATCATGCTCTGAATTCTATACGAAATCCCGAAGAATTAAAAAATAATGTTTATGAAGTGGCAGCAACCTGGCTCGCCTGTGGCTTGGATCCTGATAAAGTCATTCTTTATAAGCAATCTTCAGTTCCACAAACTTTTGAGTTAGCAACAATGTTAATGGCTTTTACAGCAAAGGGGCTCATGAACCGTGCTCATTCATATAAAGCAAATGTTGTTGAAAATGAAAACAAGGGAAAAGATCCAGATTTTGCAATAAATATGGGTTTGTATACATATCCGGTCTTAATGGCAGCTGACATTCTTTTGTTCGACACCGATATTGTTCCTGTAGGAAAAGACCAAAAACAACATATTGAGATGGCTGTAGATATTGCCCGGGTTTTTAACCATAACTATAAGGGAGAATATATTAGAATTCCTGAGCCTTCAATTGGAGAAGATGTAAAAACTGTAATCGGACTCGATGGTAGAAAGATGAGTAAGAGTTATAATAACACAATTCCTATGTTTTTAGATTCAAAAAAGTTAAGAAAAACAATAATGAAGATCGTTACAAATTCTCAACCGGTTGAAGAGCCGAAGGACCCTGAAAAATGTTCCGTGTTTTCACTTTATAAACTATTTGCATCAGAATCAAAACAGGAAAACCTGAGAAAAAGATACATTAAAGGTGGCATAGGATGGGGAGAAGCAAAACAGGAATTATTCGAAACAATGGAAGAAATAATAAGTCCAAAACGTGCTATTTACAATGAACTCATGGCGGATAAACAGAAAATTGACATTATCCTCTCTGAAGGAGCCGAAAAAGCTCGCAGTATCGCTTCAAAAAAAATTGAAAGTTTAAGAAAAACAATTGGTATTGATTAAATTTAAAGGAGCAGAGTAAATGAATACCAGAAAAACGATTGGAATCCTCACCGGTGGAGGTGATGTCCCTGGATTAAATCCGGCAATAAGAGCAGTTACAGTTCGAGCGAATTTGGAAGGATACAGGGTTATAGGAATAAAGAGGGGTTGGGCTGGATTAGTGGATATGGTTAGAGAGAAAGATGCAGACAATAGTGACTTCTTTGAAGTTCTTACCAATGAAACAGTAAAAAACATTGGAAGAACCGGAGGAACATTTTTACATTCTTCAAGAACAAGACCCAGTCATATTCCGAAAGACATGGTACCGGATCATCTTACAGACAAGTATAATAAAGACATAAATGATCTTACCGATGAAGTTTTAATAAACCTTGATTTCATCGGGATAGATGCACTTATCCCAATTGGAGGAGACGATACCTTAAGTTATGGAGTTCATCTTCACAATAAAGGTTTCAACGTTATAGCTATCCCAAAAACAATGGATAATGATGTGCCGGGAACAGATTACTGTATTGGATTTTCTACCTGTGTCAGCAGAACTATTGAGATAGCAAATGCGTTAAGAACAAGTGCTGGTTCTCACGAGAGATTTATGGTCATTGAGGTTTTTGGAAGATATGCAGGATATACTGCATTATTACCAACAATGGCAGGAGCAGCTGATAGATGTATAATCCCTGAACATAATTTCGACATGGATAAATTAACAGAACTTCTTTCCTATGACAGAAATAGTAATCCTAGTAAATATTCAATAGTTCTTGTCTCTGAAGGAGCATTGGATAAAAAACAGAATATGATTTATTCGGACGAAGAAAAGGATATGTATGGGCATAAAAAGCTTGGAGGGATTGGAGATATTATTGCAGAAAAATTAAGAGAAATTTCACCAAAATATAATAATGGTAAAAGAGTAAACACGATTACCCAGAGACTCGGATATCTTGTCAGAAGTGGGAACCCGGATGCTGTTGATTCAATAGTTCCAATGGTTTATGGAAACATTGCTTTTGATTTAATTAATGACAATTCCTATGGAAAGCTTGTATGTTTAAGAAACGGTGAGTATGACAGTGTTCCTATTGACATTATTACAAGTAGAAAAAAACAGATCGATGTTGCAAAATACTATGATACAGATAGACTAAGACCTATTTACAAAAAATTTACAGGTATGCCTTTCTTCTTAATCACACAGGATTTTTAAGAACCCTATTACGGCTTTTTTATATTCACTTTTAAAAGACTATAAAGATTTATTGTAAAAATCAATCTACCTTCGATATATGAAGGAACCATTCTTCAGTATCTACATTTTCTATAAGTTGATACAACTTCCCTTTTTTTATTGTAGCCGGATATTCATCCAAAGGATCTTTGAAAACATAGGGAACAAAGGTTTCCTTCAAAAAATTACCTTTATCATCAAAGATAAAAACCTCGTTTTTATCTTTGTCCCTCATATAGGTAAAGACATACACCTTCCCATCCGCGACATAAAAACTCTGGATTGCAGGAAAATATTCTGGAAACATAATTGGTTGCATACTTTTAAAATAGGGTTCATTGTTCGGACTTGTTTTTAAAAAGTTAATCACCTGCTTTTTAACCTTAGTCGAAACCTTTGTTTTATTATGAATGTATGTAATGTCATACAGTTTGTCAGCTTTTTTATTCAGCACTTTGATGACAAATTCATTTCTATTTCCAAGGAACACTTTATCACCTATTGTATGAAAGGACAGAGAATGAGTAAATATTCTAGTCCTCTTTCCTGTAGGAGCGCTCGAAAAGGTCGTTGCCAAATACTCTGCTTCAGGAAAAAAACTTAAAGAGCTTTATAGTCTTAAATCGGATTTTATGGCAGAAAAACCGGGAAAGGGAAATATAGCTGCCTTTTCACACAATCTAAGTTCCGCTTTTATAAAAAGACCTGGCACTTAGGTGACTTTTAGCTGTTTTTTTGCCTTGTAATGCCAAAATAATTAAAAATATCAACAAAAAGTTCCGGATCTTACTGAAATCGGAAATTTTACCTTAATATTTTATTAGCTATATTTTAAAGTTATTTAAATAAATTTTATATTTTTTTACATTTATCAGTTGTAACGCCTTTATTAATAGGAGCATTGACAAGTTCCAGTTCCAAAACAAAAAGGGAACTTATATTGCGTCAAACGGCACTTATGTTCCCATTAGCCCCTATTGGGCTTTTATCTCTCTTATTTTCGCTTGAATATTCTTTGACCGGGGATTAATTCTAAGTCCCTCTTCTAACATTTTTATCGCCTTATCTTTTTGTTTTATTTCCAGATAAAGGTCTGCCAAAACCAAATATCTGACAGTATTGTGTGGATATTGCTGAACATGATAGAAGGTAGCTTCAATCAATTTAGTCTGTTTTTTCTCTCTTTTTAACCGGCTTCTTAAGCTCCATATTAAATCTGAAGGGGGGGTAACCTTCATCTGAAATTTCAACTCTTTTGCTTTATAATGAGAGATTAACTCCTGTAGGTTACCTTTAAAAAACCAATGAGTTGGAGGTCCCCAATTGGCAAATAGTGACCTAATCCCCTGATAAAAACCCTTAATCGGAAAATGTCCCTCTCCATCAAAAACTTCAGACCCTAAAGTGAATCCCTTTGAATCTATCTTTTTTAGCCGGCTACTCAGATCCTTCAAGTATTTTATTAAATTTTCGTCTTCATCGCCGCCTGCTGAATAAAACAAGTATTTTCCCTTTAATTTTTCAGGGTTAATGTTTTTCAGATCTAATTCAATTGTGAGTTTTCCCTCCTTCTGGTTTAAACTTGGGCTGGTGGCTATTGCTGCCTGAAATGGCAATGACCCTTCCAATAAGGTATGGAGTGCAAAGAGACCTCCCAATGAATGTCCCATCAGGATATTAAAGTCAGTTGTCTGGTATTTTTGTTTTAGATAGGGTAATAGCTCTTTTGCGATAAACTTTTGGAAATTTTTAGCCCCTGTCATTTTCCCATTTCGAACGTCCAGGTCCCTTCCTCGATTTGTATTTGGCACCCCAACAACAACCATTTCAGGAAAAAAATTAGGGGTTAATACATCCAAATATGATTTTACATAACGGAATAGATCCCCCCCATCCAGTACCAACACCAATGGATAAGAGCCTTTGCCGGATTTAAAACCATATGGCAATCCGATCTCCAATTTACGTTCCTCCTTCAAAACTGTCGAATACAAGGATTCAGTATACCCCAATTCAATTGCTTTAATTTTTTTTGTATCCTTAGTAATTAGCGGTATTGCTAGAAAACAACTGATTATAATTCCTATTAAAAAAGTTTTCATCGTATCTCCTTTGCCTATGCCATCATTTATAAGTTGGCCGTGGACTGTCGTCAATTAGTTAAAGACATAAAAATATTGTAAGCGTGTAGTTAGCTACACGCTTACAAAACTTTACTTTAAACTTAATATTTTTTGTTATTATAAAAATCAATCTACCTTCGATATATGAAGGAACCATTCTTCAGTATCTTCATTTTCTATAAGTTGATACAACTTCCCTTTTTTTATTGTAGCCGGATACTCATCCAAAGGATCTTTGAAGGCATAGGGAACAAGAGTTTTCATTAAAAACTTTCCCTTTATATCAAATATGAAAACCTCGTTTTTATCTTTGTCCCTATTATAAGTAAACACATACACCTTCCCATCCGCAACGTAGAAACTCTTGATTGCTGGAAAATATTCTGGAAACATAATAGGTTGCATACTTTTAAAATAAGGTGCATTGTTCGGGCTTGTTTTTAAAAAATTAATTACCTGGTTTTTAACCTTAGAAGTAACCTTTGTTTTTTTGTAATTATATGTAATGTCATACAGTTTATTGGTGTTTTTATCCAGTACTTTGATAACAAATTCATTTCTATTTGCGATGAACACCTTATCACCTATCGTATGAAAGGGCAGAGAATGAGCAAATATCCTAGTTCCCTTTCCTTGGAGTTGAACATCTTTCTTTTGTCGATGAAGTTCTTTTATTCGCTTAAAATTTCTATCATAAAAATTAATAGTAACAAATAATACACCATTGACCATAACTAGTTTGTTACCAATAAAATATTTTCCCAGTGGTTTCACTTTCATATCCGGATGAGGAGTCCCAAACTCCTCTTTAAAAACTCCATTTTTTGTAAAGTAAGAAACCTTTCCTGAACTATTGAAACAAAGATCATTTTTCAAGGCATATACATATCGGATCATTCCTTTAAATTCTCCGGGACCTTCTCCTCTTTTCCCAAATTTTTTTACAAGTTTAAAATCATTTTTAGAGTAAATATAAACAGTGGATCTTTCAGTTATATATATTTGATTCTCATCAACTGCCAAAGAGTGCGGATTAGAAAGATCCTGAAATAAGATTGTTTCAGCTCCAAAAAGTAAATTCACAAATATTAAAATTATTAGTATCACCATCATTGTTCTCATAATTTCTTCTCCTTTTTTTAATTTATATAATCTTTATTTATAATATATTTGACATATATCATTGTATAGGAAACTCACTCTAATAATAGTCCTAAATTTAGATTCAGAACAACTGTCGTGTTTTTGTTACAATTGTAACAGAGTATTTCTTATGAATGGTTATAAAGGATTAATCAGATGATTCCCCAGTTTCTTTCCTAATTTCCTGACTACTAACAATTTTTAATTTAGTGTCAGGAACCCAGCTTAATATCTTTTTTTAGTATTGAAAAAATTGAAGATTTTTTTTTATTTTTCCTTAAAATGTCTTGAATAGATCTAACTGCATTTGTATGGTGCAATGTCATATCTAAAACCTTCTCAAAACATTTTTGTGCTTTTTTATCCTTATTCTGCTTTTTATACAATACTCCAAGATTATATATAGGATCAGAATTCCATGGAATTAACTCAATAGCTTTTTTAAAATTCATTTCTGCTTCTAAATATGTCTGCTTCTGATGGGATTGCGCTAAACCTAATAAAAAACTACATTCACCTTTTAAGGATGTCTGTTTTAAATTACCTCTAAGAATATTGATCACATCCAGGTAATTACCAGCTTTATATTGATCTTCAGCTCTCTGAAAAAATACTGCTTCTTCATCAGAGATTTCTTTTCTATATGTGTAGTTGTCATTAGCAGATTTATTTTTTTTAATTTCTACTGAATCTATTATCGATTTCTTTGGTAGTCCAAAATTTTTTGTTATTTTTTGTTTTTCTGAGTTAGTTTGTTCTTCTACTGAATCTAATATCGGTTTCTTTGGTAGTCCAAAATTTTTATTTAACTGTTTATCAGCTGACTTATTTTCTTTTTCTGGCAACTCTATTGAAGATTCCTTTGGAATTCCAAAATCCTTTTTAAGATTTTCATTAACTGGTTCATTTTCTTCTTCTTTTAGCTCTATTGATGACTCTTTTGGTATCCCAAAGTCCTTTTTTAACTTTATATTAACTGACTCATTCTTTTCTTCTATTAAATCTAGTGATGTCTCCTTTGGTATCCCAAATCCCGTATTTATATTAGTGTCTTTTTCCACTATTCCAACACTTCCACTTCTTAATATAACTAGATCCAATTGAACCTTCTTTAATTTAATAGATACAGATTCTGCAATCTTTTTTATTTTTGAATTTTTTACAGAGTCAAAATTATTTACATCAAATTTTCGAGCCATTTGCTCATATTTAGTATTAATCTCTTCTATTGTCGAATACTCATCTACTCCAAAGACACTGTAATTGTCCTTTATTTCAGAGTTTAAAATTTTATCTATTTCAATTAAGTCATGTATCTCTCGCTTAATATCATATACATTTGACTTTTCTGTAAAATCTATTATTTCAAAAAGTAAAAAAATCAGCATAATCCGCCAATAATACTCAGGATTAAGAGCTAATGCTGTAATTATTTCAGCATTAGACATCCCCTTACATTCTTCCAAATTATTGTAAAAATTTATTTCATCCTTAGACAATATTTTTTTTATAGATCCGGAAAGTGATAAAGCAACAGGAGATTTAAGATCAACCTCACCTATAAAAAAGGATAAATCTCTCATTTTCCTGACACCTTCAATAATAATTGGAGGCAATGGAATAAGGAATTTATCACTTTTAATAACTATCTCTTTATCTACTATTTCATAAATTATATTTTTTAATTGCAATGAGTTTACTGCAATTTTTCTAGCCTGATACTGTCTTGCATATATTAAATCAGTTTTTGAGACAATTTTTTTTTTTATTAATATTTCACCAATTTTCTTATCAGTCCTTTCAGGCAATCCAAATAAATGTTCATATTGCTCTTTTGTTATTTTTTCAAGAAGAAGCAAAAACACTAAAAGTTGTTCGTTTAAAGCATCACTTTTAGCATAGACCAGGTTGCCATCGCAAAAATAGAGTTTTTTTGTAAGATTATAACCTTTTAGTATGATTTTTCCAGAAAAACCAGTATTCATGATTTTTTTATATATCAATGCAACTAAATAATGGTCTGAATATGACATTGTCTGTCATATAATACTCAATTTTTTTCTAAATTACAAGTTTTTTTTACATTACCAGGCAATTTAATTGATATTGCCCGGCAATATATAATTTTACTCAAAATTTATTTCTTTAACTTTTCTCCAGAGAATATAAACTGGTTTCTCTTTAGTATCATCCCAAATAAGTATTCCATCATTCTCTCTTGTCACATCTCTCTCATCTTCTAATTCAATAGTTTTTCCATTTTTTAATACCACTTTTGAGTAATCTCCTCTTGGAACTATTTTTTTAACACTTCGAAAAGGAATATTGTATTTTATTTCATCAGAGAACCCTTCCAGTATTTCAAGATCTGAGGATTCATCAAGATCAAAAACAATCCTTCCTTTAAAATCCCCCATACCTTTAGTTACCACAGTTCCATATAATTTTTTATTTTCAACATAATTATTATATGCAGGAATGGATATTTCTGGATTTTTCTCGAATTGGACTGAAATAAATTCGTCCCACTCTAACATTACTTTTCCTAATATCAGGTCATTGATAATTATCCCTCTATTATCATCATTAACATCATTTGTTCCATAAATATAGTGTTTCTCACCTGAAAAAAGAGTCACCTTAGAACCTCTTCTATACTTTTTTATACTTGCTATCTCACCAAATTTTATTTTTAGGTTTGATTCCTCTCTTGTTTCTCCATTCAAAATATCAGAACTTAAACACTCTTCATGATCCCATTGAATAAATCCTTTAAATTTCCCAGACTTAGTAATTACAGTCCCAAATAGAGGCAGTCCGAAATTTTCCTCAAGCTCATCTGGAGTGGGGAGAAATTCAATAGATTCTATTCTACTCCAATTCAACTTTTTTTTTCCTTCTTTTTTATCAATTATATGTATCTTTGCATTAATATCATTTGAGCCACCTTTAATTTGTATTGTATCATTATTTTTAAAGGATAGTGTTACCCTACTGTTACCCCTTAATTTCATTTTTTTTATATCACCGAAACGGCATATAAATTGATGATTAACAAGAGTGTCTCTTTTTTTACGTCTATTATGGAAAATCCTGCTAAAAAAATTCTTAAATCTATTACCAAAATTCTGATTCCTTCTGATTTTTTTTAAATCTTTTTTTGAAAGATAATCACCCATATCATTACCTTCTTTAATTGAATTAAACATATCTCCCCAGAAAGCTTCTTCTTTACCCCAACGTATCGGCCCCTTATATTCAGTGTTATCTTTCATAATAACCTTTCCATACAGATAACCCTGGTTAAGATTGGCTTTTGCATAAATCATACCTGAGAATAAAAAAACACAGATAAGTAAAGTAATAAATCTTTTTTTCAATCTTGCTGTCATAATTAGCTCCTTTATTAAATATTTCTTTTTTTTAAGTCAGTAAAACCTTCAACTAATCAATCTCCATTAGTTTAGTTAAAAGTCTCATAATTACTAAGCTTAATAATATATAACGAGTTAAAAGACAAAATGTTTCAAAAAAAGTTAAAACTTATTTTTTATATCTACTTCATTCAGGCTGAGTTGTCCCGATCTTGCCAACCCCACCCATAGGGCAGGAATCATAATCAGGGGGGGGTTGGGTTTTATGAACTTTTATCTATAATAAGGCCATAGAAAATATGGGGATATATGTTATTAGAAGAACAGTAATTAACTGGATAATGAAAAATGGAATTATCGATCTATATATTTCAGCCATAGGTTTATTGAACCTATATGATGACAAAAACAGGTTTAATCCAACTGGAGGGGTCATATATCCAAGTTCCATATTGGCAAGGAATATTATACCAAGATGTACAGGATGAATCCCAAAAAGTTCTCCCAGGGGAAGTATTAAGGGAACAACAACCATTATTGCTGAGAATATATCCATAAACATTCCGGTAATAAGAAGAGCAATATTTAGAAAAAGTAGAAATATGTATTTTGAATGTATATTTATTTTTGCCCACTCAACTAATTTTACCGGCACCTCTTCCATGATAATAAACTCAGATAATCCTTTAGCAACAGCAAGAATCATAAGAATTCCACCAATTATTGGTAGGGCTTTTTTCATTACATTTGGAAATTCCTTAATTTTTAAATCCCTATGTATAAGGAATTCAACTATAAAAGAATAAATAACGGCTATTGCAGCACTTTCAACAAGAGTTGCCCAACCACCAAAAAAGGACAATAAAATAACTACCGGCAAAAGTATTTCCCAAATAGCTCCTCTAATCGCATACAAAGCTTCTTTTATATTAATCTTACCTCTAGAAAGCTTGTTTTTATATGAATAGTAAATACCATAAAAAATTAAAGCTGATACCATTACTATTCCAGGAATAATTCCTCCGAGAAACATTTTTTTTATACTTACTCCAGCAATAATTCCATACATAATAATAGGTAAACTTGGAGGAAATAACAAACCAACACTCCCGGATGCGGTTAAAAGCCCGATACTGAATTTTTCCTTATATTTACTTTTGCTCAATACCGTAAACAAAAGAGCGCCAAGAGCAAGAATAGTAACACCTGAGGCTCCTGTAAAAGTTGTAAAGAAACTACTCACAACAATAGCCATGATTGCCATACCGCCTGGTATCCAGGAAAAAAACTCCTTAAAAAGTTTTACCAGCCTTTCACTAGCCTTGCTTTCTGATAGAATAAAGCCAGTCAGAGTAAAAAGTGGCAGCGCCGCAAGTGCATGTGTTTCTGTAAGCATCTCATGACTTGTAGCTGAAATTATCTCAAGTGGTTCATTGATATTTGCAAAGAAAAAATATGCAGTACCACCTAACATTACAAATATTGGCAATTCAAATATTGATAAAACAATTAATATGATAATTACAGGTATTGCTATTGTTGAATTGAAAGATTCTGAAAATTTCAGAATTTCATTAAACATTTCTATATCTTTTTCTGTTAAAACAGAGATTATTTTTGCTATTGATCCCAGTGCAATAAGACTTCCGACAAAAACGCCCATTGAAGCAACTACCCTTTTAATCCCTCCCTTTGGAACGGACAAAATAAAACGGAATGTCATTACAACATATCCTATCACCATAGCAAAGACCAGTAATCTTTCAGGCATAATTCCAACTTTTTGGGTTTTATCAAATGCACTTAATATGAAAGAAATGGAACTCAAAGCAAAGGCTGTAGTTATCATACTTGCAAAAAAGGCAACTGTTATTTTTATATTCGTCTTTAATGGCTCTTCAATATTGAAATTTAACGCTAATGAAAGATGTTTTCCCTCTCTTGAGGTTATCATACCACCAAAAAAAGTAACAATAAAAACAAGATAATGCGTATATTCAGTTGAACCAGCAACACCCGTTTTAAAAAATTTTACAGCAATTACATTTAAAAATGGAAAAATAGCAAGAAGAGTCAAAGCCAGATAGGCAACAAAATTTTCAGTCTTGATTAAAAAGGAGGTTATTTTTTTAATTCCCATTTTTTTTTCTGAATTCATTCAGACATTTTTGTAATTTATCATATATTTCTTTTGAAAATGCTTTTCCCAGAAGATGTTTAACACTTTTATCAGATTCAGTATGCCATTTTTTTCTCATCTCTTTATTTAATACATTTATTTTTAATCCATTCTCTACCATCGTTTTTATTGCATCTTTTTCAAGTTTTTCAATATCAACCGATAATTTTAAAGAAATTTTTCTTCCAGCTGCTAAAAGCTCATCTTTTAAATTATCAGGAACTTTGTCCCAGACTTTCTTACTTAGAACAATTCCCCCATATAAAGGAGCAACTTTTATTGAAGCCATATTAGGGGCTAATGCAAAATACTGTCCGGAAGCTGCGATAAGTGGAGGTAAATAAAAAGCATCTACCATACCGCTTTGCAGCCCCATCATCATATCCTTCAGTTCATTTGGAATAACCTGATATCCCGATCTCTTCCATGACTGTTCCATCTTTGGTTCTCCAGTTGCAAAAGAGAGTTTATGCTTCTTCAAATCATCCGGTGTATATATAGGGTTTTTAGAGAAAAACTGTACCCACCCTGCCATTGACCATATCAAAACCTTATAACCTCTCTCCTCAATTTTTTCATCAAAATATGGATTTAATTTAGCGGTTATATAATTAAGTTCTTCTTCAGATTGAATTAGAAGTGGAATACCTAATACATAAAAATCCGGATAAATATTTGTTATTCCTCTATTTGTAAAGACTGCACCACCAAGTATACCAATCTTCATCTTTCGAATCATTGCTTTTTCACTACCTGCAATTCCTCCAGGATAGATCTTGAGCCTGATCTTCCCATTGGATATTCTTTTCCACTCTCTCCCCAATTCCCTTAATGCCTTATCCCAGGGTGATCTTGCCGGCGCTATACTTCCAATTTTTATTGTTATGGGGAAAATTGTATTTATTAAAAATATAAAAATTACTAGAAATAATATTCTTTTCATAAAAAACTCCTTTATTGTTCCTTCTCTTCTAAATCAGTTTCAATAAAGAGATCATCTACATGATTTAAAAGCCATTTTGCTTTCCTTAAATTTAATGTATTAACCAGCATATTATCCGGAGCTGATTCTAATTTAAATTTTAATACTTTGTTTAGGACTGATCTAAATTCTGTTAAATTCTGTTCATCAACTAAAATACTTGATGCATATGAAATTAATGAAGACGTACTCTTCCCTTCTGAAAATTTCATTGCTTTTTTAAAATGATATCTTGCTTTTTTTTTACTTCCACCCATATATTCTGGAAGCGAACCATAATATGAAATATAAAAATCGTGAATTGCCCCTTCCTGATATGTATTATCTAATCTACTTACAGCTTCCATTAAAGCAGATGCACCCGGAAGAGTTATTCCAAGTTCCATATCAAAAGGATCAATAGCAAATGCTCCCAACCATCCCGCTGCACTCCAATATAGAAAAGGAACATCTGTCTTTTCCATTTGCGAAAGTACTGATTTGTATTTCTTCTCTTTTAAGTTTTTAATAAAACCAGGATATTTTCTGTCGAGACCATTTAGCATAATATCTCTTCCTCTAAGATAAAGGTTCTTCGCCCTCTTCATTAAAAATTCCTGTTTTAAATGCTCTTCATCTGACAGCATTGAAGCAGGAACATATAAGAAAGCATTTGCATACATTATATACAAGCTTCCCGTCTGCAGGATTAAACCTTTATGACCCGGAACTGAGCTTAGAATGGTCTCATACATTTTTATTGCAAATGGTAGAGCATCAGCGACAAGCTCTGGATCATTATCTCCAGTAAAAACAGTAGAGCTTCCCTCTCCTGTTAAAGCATTTGCCACACTTTTCATTGCAATTTTCTTTATAGAACAATTGGAAATGACAAATACAATCAATATTAATAAAATTACTTTTATACTTTTTTGTTTATTCATCTCTACTCCTGGATAATAAAAACAAACACAAAAGTGATTTTATCATATTGAGATATAATTTACTATAAGAGAATATTTACTTTTTTTTTTTAACATTGTAAAATAAAATTATGAAAAATATATATGAATTAATTAATGATAAGGTAGTCATATGCGCTGAAATTGGGATAAACCATAATGGTGACTTGAAAATTGCAAAAGAAATGATAGCTGCGGCTAAAGAATGCGGTGCTGATGCCGTGAAATTCCAGGGATTTAAAACTGAAGATATGTATTCAAAATTAACTCCTGGATTTTCCCATACAGAAAATGATGTGTTTTCTCAGATAAAACAGCTTGAAATACAACAGGACTGGTGGAAAGAGTTAAAAAAAGTAGCTGAAGAACAAGAGCTCTTTTTCTCATGTTCTATATTTGATCAGACAACTCTCTCATCTCTAAAAGAGATAAAACTTGATTTCGTTAAAATTGCCTCTTCAGAATTAGATAATCTTTCTCTTTTAGAGCAGCAGATGTACTTTAGTGATATTTTTGTTATATCGACCGGAATGTCATATCTGGATGAAATAACGAGAACAATGAAATATCTCAGATCAAGAGGACTGGAAAAAATAATTCTATTAGAATGTACAAGCAGTTATCCTGCTCCTCCAGAATCTATCAACCTCCTCAATATAGATTTTCTAAAAAACACATTTTTAACTCCTGTCGGTTTTTCAGACCATACAATTGGTAACTATCATTCTATTGCTGCAATTGCAAGAGGCGCAAAATTCATTGAAAAGCATTTTACACTTGATAAGAATATGGATGGACCTGATCATAAACTTTCAGCTGATATAGAAGAGATGAAAGTTTTAGTAAAAGCTATTAGAGAGATCGAACTCTCCCTTAAGAGTAATCAGAAAATGACTATTTCCCCATATGAAAAAGAATCCAGAGAAATTGGTAGAAAAAGTGTAGTCGCAAATATGACCATTAAAAAAGGAGAACTTATTTCTCAAAACAATACAAGTTTAAAAAGACCTGGAAAAGGTATAAAACCAGATGAATTACAGTATTTATATGGAAGAAAGGCAAAAAATGACATAAAAGGTGAATCCTGGATCACATGGAAAATGGTTGAGTAAATATAGTAGAGTTTAAGCTATTTATCTTTAACTCGTTTTTTAGTATAATACTATATGACAAATCGATATTTTATTTTTTTTATATCCTGGCTCATTCCAGGATCAGGGCATCTTATACAAAAAAAGTATATTAAAAGTGCAATTTTTTTTTCAGGAATTGTGTTATTGCTTGTACTAGGAGTTATGATGAAGGGCAAATACTACAATACCGAACAATTACATCCCCTTTTACTACTTGGTTTTTTTGGAGATCTGGGAAGCGGTATTTTTTATTTTATAATTGATATGCTGGGATTAGCAAAAGAAGAAACAAATATTGCTGCAGTCACTTTCCATTATGGGACAACATATCTTGCTACAGCTGGTCTACTTAACTATCTAGTAGCATTAAATGCATTTGATATTGCAAAGAAGGTGAAAAAATGATTTTTAAAAGCCATTTCCTGACTATGTTTATATATACAATAATTGTTTCAATTATTATTGCTCTTGTCAGATTTGAAACTAAGGAAGAGATTATCAAGGCAGGACTTAAAATGTTTTTTATGATGACCGGTGGTGTAATAATTTTCAGTTGGATTATGTATTTAATCTAATTTTTCACAATTTTATTATAGCTCTCAGGGTCCGTATCACCTTCCGTACTGATAAGCAATACGTTTGTATTTTTTGTAATTCCCAGTTTATCTTTTACTTCTAGAAGATGTTTACTATTAAGTACTGCCAAAAACCCTGCAAGTCCTGAAGCTCCTGATTCGCCTGAGATAACTCCCTCTTTTGCATACTCTTCCATTGCCTCTTCAGCATATTTATCAGAAATAGTTAAAAACATGTCTATATTATTTTTTAAAACAGGCCAGGCAATAGTTGATGGAATCCCACAATTCAATCCCGCCATGATGGTCTCCATTTTGCCTCTAGCTTCAATCGGTTCTCCATTTCCAAATCTGATTGAATCAAAAAAACCTGCTGCTTCAACAGGTTCAACACATACCAGTTTGATATTTTTCTCTTTGTAATTTATCGTAAAAAAACCTGCTCCAGCCGCTGCAAAAGCACCTACTCCTGCTTGTAAGAACACAATATCAGGAATATTATATAATCCTTCATCCAATAATTTTTTTATCTCATTAAATATAGTTGAATATCCTGCAGCAACCCAGGCAGGAATTTCTGTATAATCTCCATAAGCTGTATCACCAACCTCATACCATCCATATTTTTTTGATTTTATCGAGACTTCCCGAACACAGTCATCATATGTCCCATCAATTAATATAACTTCTGCCCCTTCTTTTTCAATATTATCTATCCTTGCTTTTTTAGTATCTGAAGGCATAAATATTTTCGCCTTCTGCCCAATTCTCTTTGACATCCAGGCAACAGCTTTTCCATGATTGCCGTCAGTTGCAGCACTAAAGACAAAACCACCCAATTTATTCATAATCTCCCGATTATATAAAGAGTCTGCTTTAAACTCACTTTTAAATTTTCTCTCCCACTCTTTCTTTATTAGCATATATATTGCATAGCTTGCCCCCAGAGGTTTAAAAGCATTTACATTGAATCTTTTTGATTCATCCTTTACTAAAATCTCGCCAACACCTACCTTATCTGACAATTTTTTTAAAGAGACCAAGGGAGTTGGCGCATAACCGGAAAGAGATCTATGAAAGTCCAAAATATCCTTTTTGTTCAGCAAATTCAATAAGGGACCATTAATGCCAGTTTCCTTTTTATAAAATGGGTTAGAAATAAAATCACACATATTAAAACCTCCAGACTATTTAATATACATATAAATTGAGATTCATGCAAGAAAAAACAGAAAATAATAAATGAGTTATAAGTTAAGGATTTTTATTTCAATTATAAAATAACTAGAAAATGAAAAGCTTCACAAGACTAGATCATAAATATGTCATAGTTCATTGACAATAGTCCATAATATTAATAAGATGATACCTAAACCTAAGGAGATATTTCAATGTTGAGACTTCTATATAAAGTATCGAAAAAAACACATAAACTTATTGGTTTGTTCATAATTTTTTTCCTGATCTGGAGTTCAATTTCCGGAATTATCTTAAATCACAAAGAGCTGTTCAGTCCCTTCAATGTTCCATCTTTTATGGTGCCAGAGCAATACAGTCACAATAACTGGAATCGGGGAAGTATGATCAACTTCTTATTTTTAAAAAAAAATCCTGATATTGGATTTGTCGGTGGAAAAAGGGGCGTATTCAAAACGACCGATGGTGGCAAATCTTTTAAACCGTTTAATGAAGGATATCCAACATCATTACTATTAAAGAAAACGAACCATCTAATATTGATTGAGGAAAACAACAAAAACATACTCTTTGCTGGAAATAATAAGGGACTTTATTTTTGTGATATCTCTGATGAAAAATGGCAGAGGATTAATTTCAGTAAAAATAACGTTGATGTAGTTTTAAAAATCATCAAAACAAATGACAAATTAATAATACTTACTGATTCTGAAGTCTATACTGCAAATACAGAAAATATTTCAAAATTAAATTTTTCCCCAATGAATATAAATCGATTAGATAATAAAGAGATGAGTTTAATCGACTATTTCAGACATATCCACAGTGGAAATGTCTGGGGTTTATTTGGACGATTATTATTTGATATCTTAGGTCTTATAATCATATTTCTTTCAGTTTCAGCCTTTTATATCTGGTATTTTCCTAAAAACTTAGTACTCTTTAGAAAGACAATTAAGAAAAAAACTGATCCAAAATATTTTAAAGTCTTCTTAAAATATCATAAATCAATTGGAGTTTATACTGCTGTTTTCTTATTACTTATTGCAATAACAGCATTCTTTATGCGGCCACCCTTTGTTGCTGTAATTGCAGATGCAAAAATATCAAACTCTCTCTATCCATCATTTAAAAATCCAAAACCATGGGATCAAAAAATCCATAATGGTGTATATCTTGAAAAAGAGAATAAAATCATACTTGAAACAACTGAGGGTTTTTATGAAGGTGCATTGAAAAAAGGAACTCTATTAAAAAAATTCTCTATCCCATTAAAAGTATTTGTTATGGGAGCTACGGTATTTGAAAGACTCGAAGATGGATTTTTAATTGGATCATTTAACGGCATCTATAAGGTTTCTGAGGATGGCATTATCACCGATTATACTACAAAAGCAAAACCAGAGATTGTTTCATCAATAATTCCTGGAAAATATATGATAACAGGCTCTTTCATAACTCCAGATAAAGAAGAGTTTATTACGACACATCGAAAAGGAATACTTTATCTCAGTGGAAAGAGTGCAGAGAAAAGATTCCCAATGCCGGAAGAACTCATCAAAGATAATAGCATGTCATTATGGAACTATATGTTTGAGATACATAATGGAAGATTTTTTAAAGATCTAATTGGGAAATTATATATTCTCATAATCCCATTCTTCTCATTATTTCTTTTCATAGTAACAGTTTCAGGTGTTATCGATTGGCTGATTTTAAAATATAAAGGAAATAAGAATAAATAAAAGATAAGGCGCAACATAAACCTCGTAGCCGGCTTGTGAAGTCCATTCAACTGACTTATATTCTTCACTTCAAAAGACAAGACTACCCTGCTTGAATTCTGGATATGTTTTTCATTAAAATTTGTCCTGTTCCAGAACTTGCAAAAGAAATTCTAATATGATAAATTTATAAACAAGCATCTTATGTGCTTACAAAAAAATTAAAAGAACGCAGGAGATTAAACGGAATATCTTGAATAATTTGATCCATTTTCAAATTTGATTATTTAGAACCATTAATTTCTTGACTTAAAGGAGATGAAACATATGAAGCAAAAAATAACTTTCAGTATCAGTATTTTATTAATTCAACTTGTTTTTTGCAGTACACTATTCGCTGCTAAAAATGAAATCCCTGAAATGGCTAATTCCAATCCCATTTACAAGAAACTTCGAAATATCAAAATGGTAAACAAGGCTATATCGGTAAGCAATTTTACAATGGAAAAAGACAGTGCGATCCTCACCTTTGTTAAAGGAGCTTTTTATTTCACAGACAAAGTAGAAAATAAACATACCGGAGCCATCTTTATTGGTGACGGACATTTTAAAATGAAACCTACCTTATCAGTAGAACAAAATCAGCTAAAACTACTAACAGGTACAAAGGATATATCAGAAAATTTCAGTTTTATGGTCATCCGTTTCACCGATGACACAGCGGAACAAATTCTAAAAACCGGGATCCCTTCAACCGACACAAACTTTGCAAAGGCATGTAAAATCCTTAAAAAGAACAAAAAAATCATGCGAAAAGGTAAAGAATACTTGAATCCAAACATGGCAGCCGGCATACTGAAAAACAATCTTGATCTCCGTTTGCTGATTGATATAACGAGACCTGTTAAAGATGGTTTTTTCTATGCTTTTTTTAACGGACAGGAATATGGAGACATGATCTTTGTTTATGATCCAATGGGTACATTTACGGTAACCAATGAAGAAGTGCTGCTGGTAGGGGTGGATAAGAAAAATTTGGGCGTCTGGGTATCTGAACATCAGAAGGAAAAGGGTTTAAAAGGTATTCAGGATGCAGCACCTTTTAAAATGATAGATGTAAAGCACTATGATATTGACGTCACTCCTCATGAAAAAAAAATGAAAGTCAAAGTCAAAGCACGTTTCAAAATATTAGTAGAAGGACTGCGGGTTATTCCATTTAATATGCACCCAGGCCTGCGTGTCAAACGTGTCACCACAGAAGATGGCAGAGACCTGAATTTTATTCAGGAAAAGAAAAAAGAAGATTCCAATTTTGGCATTATTTTGCCAAAAGGCAGCAAGAAAGGTGAACTCCATACCATTACTTTTGAATATGGTGGAGAAAAGGCGGTTTATAATGCTGGTGGTGGGAACTATACCCTGGCTGCCGATGCGAGATTCACATGGTACCCCACCACAATTTTCGGTAACCGCGCCACATACGCAATTACCCTTCGTACACCAAAAAAAATGGGTGTTATCTGTACCGGACAGATGATTGACGATAAAGTAGAGGATGACAAACGGGTAACCCGATGGAAAAGCGATACCCCCATAATTGTTGCCGGATTCAATTATGGACTCTACGATTCCACCACTGTCAAAGATAAAGAAAGTAATGTTACTATTAAATCCTTTGCAAACACACAAACTCCTGACTATTTAGAACAGTTTCGTAAAAATAGGCGCATGGTTGGACTCTCGTTTAACCCCGCAAACATCGACACTACAAAGTTAATGGATAAGGTACGATCCGAAGCTCAAATTGCAGTGAATCTATATACAAAAACATTCGGTCCTATGGTTTTCAATAATATTTTTATTACACAGCAGCCTTATCCAAGTTTTGGACAAGCCTGGCCCAGACTGATTTTTATGCCTATTTTTTCCTACCTTTCCAGCACTCAGCTGCAGCAGCTTGGATTTGGTATAAGTAGAATGAAATTCAACGATTCGGTTTGTGCCCATGAAGTAGGCCATCAATGGTGGGCCCATACTGTTGGGATGAAATCCTATAGGTCAAACTGGATAATTGAAGGTATGTCCCAGTTATCCGCTTCCATGTTTCTCCAGAAAGTATATGGTAACAAACGATTCCTAAAATTCTGGACAAACAATCGTACCCGTTCATTAAAAAAAAACCGTAAACGGAAGTCCCCGTCTAAAATAGGAAGTGTAACTTTGAGCTACCGATTGGATACCTGTAAAACAGGTCCTATTGGAGGTTCCATCCTTTATGGCAAAAGTGCTTTCATTTTCCATATGCTGCGCATGATGATGCAGAACCACAAACTTGGTGACAAACTATTTTCCAATATGATGAAAGATGCTGTTACTACCTATTATAATAAAAATATGTCCACCGAAGATTTTAAAAAATTAACTGAAAAGCATATTACCCCGCAAATGAACCTGGATAAAAATGGGCGTATGGACTGGTTTTTCAACCAATGGGTATACGGAACTCAGATCCCTCATTACTCAATAAAATATGATGTAAAACCAACAAATAATGGCAAATATTCCTTACGTTGTAAAATCACCCAGTCAAAAGTAGATGCGAATTTCAAGATGCTGGTACCCATTTACCTTAAATTCGGAGCCAGAACAATCCGTTTAGGTTCAGTCCAGATGAAAGGTAATACTACTTCCAATGAAATAAAAGTCAATCTTCCAAAGCAACCTGACAAAGTACTTATCAATGCCTACGAAGATGTGCTTTGCACATATTAGCAAACGTGGCTAAATAGATTTTCGAACTGTACTGAATGCATTTATTTGTCTTAATGTATTCAGTGCAGCATATTGAGTTGAATAAGCAAATATAATTATTTATGTTTTGAAACTATTTTCTCTTCTTTATTACTTTGAACATTCCTTTTATTTTTTTAAACTCATTTACTATACTGTTTAACTGACTAATATTCTTCACTTCAAAGGATAAGGCTATCCGGCTTGCATTCTGGCTATGCTTATCATTAATAATTTTTCTGATATTTGAGTTATGTTCTGTTGTTACCTTTGATATTGAGTTTAAGATCCCAGGTTTATCTGAAACAATCAGATCATAATTGACAAGATAATAGTGCTCATCGGTTTCATTCCAACTAACATCAAGAAACTTTGAGTCAAGAAATTTTTTGACATTTCTACAATTTTCCCTATGCACACTGATACCTCTATTTAGAGTAATATATCCAACAATATTTTCTCCCTTTATTGGATTGCAGCATTTTGCGAAGGAAAAGTCTATATCATTATACCCATCAACATTAATTAATTTATATATTCCCCTAGTTTTTTTAATTTCCTTCTTTTTTATTACTACCTCATCGACAGAAAATTCAGGGAATAATATTTTTAATGTTGTTTTGTCTAAATTTTTTTTCCCAACACCTAAATCTCTAAAAAACGGTTCAAAATCAGGATAATGCAATTGCTTGACCTTGTCTTTTAACTCCTGATCTGAATATTGAACTTTATGCTTTTTTTTTATTTCCCTCAGTGTTCTTGCCCAAAGCCGTTTCCCTTTGGATATTGCAATAGCATTCTCTCTTTTTTGAATAAAAGAACTGATTTTTTTTAATGCTCTATTTGTTACAACAGATTTTAACCAATCGGCACTTGGCTGTGCATTTTTTTTTGTAATTATTTCAATAATATCCCCTGAACTTAATTTTTGCCTGATAGGGACTAATTTTTCATTAACAATTGCTCCTGTACAATGTTCGCCAACCTCAGTATGAACTGCAAATGCAAAATCTATTGCACTTGAGCCCATAGCAAGATTGAATACCTTTCCCTTTGGAGTAAAAACATAAATCTCATTTGGTGTCAGGTCATCTTTAACTAATTTTAAAAAATCAAGAGGATTTCGGTTGTTTTTATGCATCGTTATCATATCACGAAACCATTCAAGCCTGATGTCATTTTCCAGAAAGCCTATTCCTTCCTTATATTTCCAATGAGCAGCAATCCCCTGCTCAGCGACATTATGCATATTTTCAGTTCTTATCTGTATCTCAAATTTCACGTTTTTATCAGATATAACAGTAGTATGAATAGATTGATATCCATTTGCCTTAGGTTGACTGATAAAATCATGCCATCTGGAAGGGATATGTCTCCATTTTTGATGTACCTCTCCCATAACTACATAACAATTTTCTATAGAGTCTGTAATGACCCTTAAAGCCAGAAGATCATACACTCTACTTAAGTCTATGTCTTGTTTTTTTAATTTTCGATAAATCGAAATTTCTCTTTTTATCCTGTAAACGATCTTCCCTTTGATAGAGTATTTATCTAAAATTGACTGCAGCTCCACATTCATGTTTTCAAGCTGTATATTTGCCCACTCTTCTTTATCCCCAATTGCTGCTCTAATTTCTTGATATTCCTCAGGAAAAGCATGAGGAAAAGAGTAGTTTTCAAGTTGAAATTTAATATTACCCATTCCAAGTCTATATGCTATTGGAGCATAAATATCCAGTGTTTCTAATGCAATCCGTTTCTTTTTATCGGGTCTTAGTGGTCCTAATGTTTTTATATTATGCAGCCGGTCTGCTAATTTTATAAGTATAACCCTTATGTCTACAGTCATTGCTATGATCATTTTCTTGATCGTCTCGGCTTTTGCTACATCTGCATCAATATTTGATATTTTTGAGATCTTCGTCACACCCTCTACTATTTTTGCGATCTCTTCTCCAAACATATCTTCAATCTTTTCAATTGTATAGTCATCACTATCCTCAACAACATCATGTAAAAGTGCAGCTGCTATAGATATTTCATCTAATCTCATATCAGAAAGAGTTCCCGCTACTGCAAGAGGATGAGTTATATATGGTTCATTTGTTGCCCGTGTTTGATTCAGATGAGCCTGAGTTGCAACAGAATATGCTTTTTTCAATAAACTTATATTTGCATTACTATAATAACTGAGAACCTTCTCTTCAAGTTCAAAAAATCTTTTCATTTTGCTTGACAATTTTCCACCTATAATTCCCTATCGTCTCCCCTCTCCTCTTTAACTTTCATCCTTTTTTTATTCTTTTTTATTTCCTTTTTCAACCATTTTTCCGGATAACCTATCTCTTTTGCACGATGTTTTTCATTTTGAATATATCCATCATTATATTTTGTAATTAATAAATCTCCAAGATCCAACCATTTTCTAAAATTAGATTCAGCATTATCGCTGCAATACTTTGTTAAAAACTTTGAAGTTAATTCCGGGTTTTTTTTCAGCAAATTTTTTGCCATATTTTCAATTTCAGGTTGAAGAGAAAACTCCAAATCCTCAATTTCTTTCTGAACTTTTTGTATATCTTTTATCATATAAGACCATCTTAAATTTGCATAATTAGCTACAAAGTTAAATGCCCACCAGGCTGAATCTCTCGTATATTTACTGAGTTTGCCAGTTTTAAAAGATTTTGGAAGTTTTGTAATTGAGGTATAAAGTGGAATAAAAAAGTTTGTATATGGATTATCAAGACCATACCAGTAAACACCACCTATTTTATCAGAAATATAAGCACGTGATTCTGATACAAACACAAATCCAGCCTGTTGAGTTGAAATAGGCCTCTCCCATGCATATTTTTCCCCATTTACTTCCCACTTCATCGGACGCCATCTGTCCGGAGCACCAAAAGGACCTGAAGTAATATCCTTAGTCATGTCAAACTCTGTTCCCTCATAATGATCTCTATGCAAGGCAATAACATCTCTGACAATTAGTTTTTTATCGGGTTTTATATACAATGAATAAGGTTTGTCTTTTTTTTTATATGAGCTATAATCCGGGGACAGATTCATTGAAGGGGCTATTCTTCTAAAAATACTCCAGATCCTTCTTGCAGAGTACCGCACCTGCTCTTCTGTAGGTGGATTATAAGCTGCTGAAAAACTGAATGGTTTTTTACTTTCAGGATTATAATAACCTTTTTTTACAGCATATGATATAACATTTTTTGAATAGACAGCTTTATCCGGATCATTTAGAGGAAATTCTCTAATTCTCGACATATTGGCAGTAGCACTCACATATCCATCAGGAATCCTTACTGCTACCCAGATTGCTCCTTTTCCTCCAGCTCCAGGCCCGACTATCTCAAATAACCATGCTTCTTCCTTATCCGCAATAGAAATAGATTCACCACTACTTGCATATCCATACTTATCGACTAAGTCTGCCATAATTTTTATTGCTTCTCTTGCAGTTTTTGCCCTTCTCAGAGTTAGCATCATAAGAGGATAATAATGAAACAATCCCTCTTTGTTAATAAGTTCTTTTCTACCATCAAAAGTTGTTTCTCCAATTGCAAGTTGAAACTCATTCATTAGTCCGACTACTTTATATGTATGTGGAACCTGTGGTATTTTTCCTTTGATCCCTGTCCAAGACCTGATGATCTCCATCTCTCCTGGTTTATGATCAGCAGCAGGTATGATCCTTGGAATCGGATGAAATTCTCCATCACATGAATAACTGATCATTGGAGCACCATTCTTTGAAGCACCTTTTGATACAAGTACAGAAGTACAACTGTTTAAATACTCTGAAAATGTAAAAATCAAGATTGACAATATCAAAAACAACCTAAAAAATGATAAAATTCTATTCCCCATTTGGTCCTCCACTTTTATATAGAATATTTATTATATATCATATCTCTGTATTTGAAAACACTTAAACCAAGATGAGGTAATATGTCAATTAAATTGTAATAATTTATAGCAATATTTTTTGTCTTGACTTTTTTGTACAATTTTGATATATTTGTCCAGGTGGGGGGAAATATGTCAGATATTAAGAAATACAGCACACTCGCGGAATCAATTTCATTGTTACTGCATCCGTTTGCAGAAGTAGTTCTTCATGATATTAAGAAGAATAAAATTGCAGCTATTTTTAATAATCATACAAAACGATGTGTTGGAGATGAGTCTCATATAGAAAATATCGAAGCATTTTCACAGGGACCGGACATACATGGTCCATTTGTCAAAAATAATTTTTCAGGACATCCGGTCAAATACTCAACAACTGTATTGAGAAATGATAAAAATGAAGCAATTGGCCTGCTATGTATAAATATAAATATCGAACAATTCTTAAACCTTCAACATATAATTAATAACTTTCTTGAAACAAAAGTAGATTCTACAGAATTAGATGAACTTTTTGATGATAATTGGCAGGATAGGATCAGATCATTTGTACAGGCATTTCTCAAAGAAAAGGGAAAATCCTTATCGAAACTTTCAAAAAGAGAAAGAATGAATTTAGTACAGGCTCTTCAGCAGGCAGGTGCCTTCAGAGCTAAGAATGCAGCTAATTTTACAGCTAATGTATTGGGAGTTTCGAGGGCAACAATTTACAATTATCTTTCCAAGATGGATATGATTAAAAAATTTGGAGAATAAAATGGCTGAAATCATTAACTTAGAGCAAATAAAACAGGCACTTCAAAAAATTGACCTTCTGCAGATCATTGAATCAGGGTTTGCAGCATACTCAAGAGGAGACGTAATTGTACCTCCTGTCGGAGAGTTGGTATTCGATAACCCGCCAGGTGATGTTCATATAAAATATGGATATATAAAAAGAGAGGAGCACTTCGTCATTAAGATAGCATCAGGATTTTATAATAATCATGTTTTTGATATTCCATCCAGCCAGGGTCTTATGCTGGTTTTTAGTCAAAAAACAGGTGTTCTGGAAGCAATACTACTAGACAATGGACATCTAACTGACATACGAACGGCTGCTGCCGGTGCAGTTGCAGCAAAGTATCTGGCACCAGATAAAGTATCAGCAATTGGCATTATCGGGGCCGGTATCCAAGCAAGACTTCAACTGGCTTATCTTCAAAAAATAATAAAATGCAAAAAAGTGTTCGTCTGGACACAAAACATTGAAGAAATAGATAATTATAAAGCTTTTTTTGACGGTAGTGGACTGGACATAAACTATCTACCGGAAATCCAGGGATTAGCATCTCATTGCAATCTCATTGTCACAACAACTCCTGCTAAAGCACCTCTATTACATTCTGCAGACATATGTCCGGGAACTCACATAACAGCAGTAGGATCAGATACAGAAGAAAAAATTGAGCTTGACCCGGCCATATTAAAAAAGGCCGATCTGGTTGTCTCAGATAGTTTGTCACAATCAAAAACCAGGGGGGAAATTTATCAGGCAGTAAAGGCTGGCAGTATAACTAGAGAGAATGTTTTAGAGCTGGGAAATATAATTTCAAATACCCAGCTATCAAGACAAAATGATAGTCAAATAACAGTTGCTGATCTAACTGGAGTTGCAGTTCAGGACATCAAAATTGCAACTGCAGTTTTTAAACAAATAAAAATGGAGGAATAAAAATGAATATTAGAATATTTGAATTGGAGAGAGTACAGTCTTTATTTGAAAACACAGTGGATTATAATCTTACAGAGAGTGGATTTCATCCATATAAACTAAATGAATTATTAACAAATGATCAATTAAAAGAGATCGAAAATTCAGTCTTAGGCTATGGACAGACAAATGGTTCCATTGAGCTTCGTAAAAGAATTGCACATTATTATGATAATTGCACAGAGGAGAATGTCCTTGTAACTAACGGTTCGGCAGAAGCTAATTTTATTGCATGCCATACCCTATTAGAAAAAGGTGATGAGGTTGTAATGATGGTCCCAAACTATATGCAAATCCAGGGAATAGCAGAAGAGATCGGCTGTGAGGTGAAATTCTTTCATTTAAAAGAAGAAAATGATTGGGCACCAGATCTGGAGGAATTAGAAAATATAGTATCCCAGAAAACAAAGATGATAGCATTATGTAATCCAGATAATCCAACCGGATATACATTAACTGAAGATGAAATGAAGGAAATTGTCCGGATTGCCAAAAAATTTGATTCCTGGATATATTCGGATGAGGTATACAGAGGAGCAGAATTAGACAATATAGACATCCCGAGTTTTTATGGATATTATAATAAGGTAATGGTCAATGGAAGTCTTTCTAAAGCATATGCATTACCAGGTCTCAGACTGGGATGGCTGGTTGGGCCAATTGCTCTTATAAATGATTCATGGGCATACCATGACTATACTTCAATTTCCTCTGGAATTCTCAGTCAAAAAATTGGAGAGATTGCATTAATTCCAGAAGTGAAAGAGAAAATAAAAAAAAGAAATAGGACTATGCTGAGAGAAAACCTCGTCTTATGCGAAGAATGGTTGAGTAAGCATAAGAATCTTTTTCACTTTGTCCCTCCAAAAGCCGGTGGAATGGCATTTATTAGATATAATTTTGATATGAATTCTACTCTTCTAGCTGAGAGACTCAGGAAAGAAAAAAGTGTTTTTATACTGGCTGGAGACACATATGGTATGGATCATTACTTCAGAATCGGCATAGGAGCTGAAAAAGATTATCTGCAAAAGGGACTGAATCTTATCAGTGATTTTTTGAACAACCTATAAATAAAAAGCTATCATAGTTGGTTATTAATCAGGAAATATTGTGTTTTTTTATTAATTTAGAGAGGTGCATCCGGCTTATCTTTAGTTCTTTTGCCGTTAGTTGTTTACTATTTTTATTCTTATTTAATGCTTTAACTATTATTGATTTTTCAAAAATGTCCCTTAATTCAAATAGTCCCGAATCCGGAGAGGATTCTTTGGTTTTTTCATCATTATAGTCATTATAATCAGGATAATATGTAATCACTTCCTTTATCTTTGATTGTAACTCTCTTATATTACCCATATATCTGAATTTTATTAAATAATTTATAATATTTTGTACCTCTGCTTCATCTTCAATCTCGAATTTATATTTTTTCAAAAAATATTTTGCAAGAAGAGGTATGTCCTGCATCCTTTCTCTTAATGGAGGAGATTTTATCTCAAGTCCGGCAATTCTGTAAAAAAGATCTTCCCTGAAGCTCCCATTTTTTGTCATTTCAATAAGGTTTCTATTTGTAGCAGATAAAACACGAATATCAATCATCCTTATCTTATTTTCTCCGAGTCTTCGGACCTCACCAGACTCCAGTGCTCTAAGTAGTTTTGCCTGAAGATTAATAGGTATTTCGCCTATCTCATCAAGAAAAAGTGTCCCTTTATCAGCAGACTCAATAAGTCCAACCCTGTCCTCATTAGCTCCGGTAAAAGCACCCTTTCTTGCCCCAAAAAGTTCAGCTTCAATAAGTGACTCCGGGATTGCGGCAATATTGACAGGAACAAATGGTTTATTATTTCTTCTACTGAGGTTATGGATAGCTTTTGCAATTAACTCTTTTCCTGTACCACTTTCGCCTGATATCAGTATTGAAAAATCATTTGAACTTAGCTTTATTATCTTTTTTTTAATGAGTTCAATCGGCTTTGAGATGCCAATAATGAAACTCATTTTCGCCCTATTCATAAATTGTCTCGAATAAAAATCGGAAAACAATGATGCATATCTTACAAAAAAACTCTTATTCTCAGAATAAATATCAAATTTCTTAGAAGAAGATTCTTTAAAACCCAGGATTAATACACTAAAAAGTGTTTCTGAAATTTTCCAAGGAATAATTTCAGTGACGTCATATGGATAAAACAATTTTCCTTTGCATTTCATTTTTTTTATATCTTCCGCTGATAAACTAAGAGAAGAAAGGTCTCTAATTGATTTATCAATCATCTCATTTGAGAGTTCTTTATAATCTGTTTTATTTGCAAAACTAAATAATTCTTTTTTATTGATATATATATTTAAACAAATATATTCCGCATTAAGTAATTTTTTAATTTCAATTAAAAAAGAGCTAAAGAAATCACTTGGTGTTTTCCAATCTTTATATTCTTCTACCCCTTTTGCATTCTCCATAAGATCATTCAGGATCTTATTCTGCTCAAGACTTTTTTTTAATTTTTCAATATTTTGAGAAACAACCCTGCCATTTTTCAGAAAAAAATAATACACTTCCAGGAATAAGCTCTTCTCAGTATTTTCTATTTCATTCTCATTTAAAAAATAGTTAAAGTATAAATAATGATATTCATAGAAAAAATAGTTTTTATTTTTTTTACTCAAGAGCGCAGTTATACCTTTCAATATCTTAAAAGCCTTTTTAGATCCCGATATATGGATATAAAAAACGGCCATTTCAAATTTCAAACGAGCAGATGAGATAGACTCAATTTTACTAATTATTGATTTTGACCCACTATTATTAAATACATTCTTTAATACTGTAAATACCACTCTTTGATTATTATTGCATTTTTTTAAATAATTCTGTTCAAAATTATTTATATCAGATTCTGATAAACTGAAAAATCTTATTCTCAAGGACAATAAAACAGTTTCTATTACACCACTGAGAATCCCCTTTATATCAAAACTTTCAATTGCAAGGTCACAATATTTAAGACTTTTATCAATAATATTTTTAAGATATTCCAAATGCGCAATATTGTATGAGTCAATGGCAATAGATTCTTCCCTTTTATCTTTTTTATCATGAGCTAGAGCTTTTTCCAATAATTCTTTTGCTTTATCCCATTCACCATTAATTTTATATATTTCACTTAAATTAAATTCACATAAATCCTCTCCATTTCTATTTTTTACTTTTTCATATCTAATAAACGCTTTTTTATACCAGAATTCAGCCTGATTAAAATCATCTATTGAATAAAATAAATTCCCAAGATCTAAAGCAAGAGAGGCGGAAAGTAATAAATAATTATTTAATTCTCCATAAAAAAAAGCAAACTTATACAAATATTCGGATTTTTCTTTATCACCTGCCTCTCTATAATATTTTGCTATTTGCCCATCTGTTTCAAGTTCTTCAATTTTATATTCATATTTTTTAAAGTACTCCTTACTTTTAAGTAGTTTTGAAAAAGTTTTCTCTAATTCACCTTTTTTAATCAATCTATCACTAATATGGATATTTGCCAGGTTTGTATAATATGGGTCTTTAATTTTACTTAAAAAAACATCTGAATCTTTAGAGTTTCCAAACCTGTCAATAAAATAAAAACTTAGATAATTAAATTCACATTTATAGTTCTCAGGAATATTTTCAGGCAATTTTTTCAAAATGCCCCCAATCTTCTTATACTCTCTCCTTATCCGGTAAATTTGTGCTGTTTTTAAAAGAGCTAAAACACTATTACCATCAATTTTATCAAGCACATTTTCTGCCAGGCTTAACTTCTCTTCAGCAATTAGCATATCAATTAAGTCCTCTATTAACTTTTCGTCAACAGTAACATCAATATTTCCTGCTTCAAATTTAGATAATAATTCTGTATACTTGTAATTTGCTTCTAATTTTTCATCTGAACTTTCTATGCCTAATGAATCAGACTCTTTTTCTGGATAAACTGTATTAATATAATAATAGTTTTTGGGTTTTTCATTTAACTCAAGATCAAATGTAGCGTTTATTCCTATTCCAAAAGATAATAATATAACATTTTTTAACTTAGTCATATTTAATAGATATTTAAAAAAGTTTTCCTCTTCAACAGTGATTTTTCTATCTAAAAAAAAAATGACTGATCTGATTGATGACTGTAAGATGTATTTCTCAAATTTATTTATTACCTCTAAAAAATCATATTTTTTTGAATTAAACAAAAGTGGATTTTTTTTTATAATATGATCTAAAACACTTTTTATTCCCTCATCAATGTTAAAAAAAAGGAAATTATTGGAATAAACACCTGAATAAAGAGCTAATTTAATGATTTTATTTATATGTTTATTAACAGTATTAATTTTAATTATTGTATTTGAGCTGTTTCTTATGTTTTCAAAATTATAAAGATTAAGAAAATTTGAGCTAAAATCCTTATATTTATAAATGTAAAAACTATCCTTCATTATTTGAGAATCCATCAATGCCTTAAATTTCTCCCGGATATTTTTTTGACTCAAATCTGAGAAATTATGATGCCTTTTAAACAGATCAATGATTTTTTTTGTGCCATTGCCAGAGTTTTCTTCAAAAAGCTGTATTTTAAACTTAACAACATAAACGCCTTCATTCTCAATTATTGAAAATTTTTCCAGATCAATAAAGTTAATTTTATTATCAATTATAAAATCATTAATTATAATAAATTGAATAAAAAGAATTTCGATGTTTTTTTTACTAAAACTGTTTATTTTTGTACATTCAAACAGACTCTCTTGTACCAAAAAAAGTTTTATTTCAAATTCGTTAAAACTATGTAAAAATATTTCTTGAAAAAACACAGATTTATAATCTAAAATATCACTGATTTTTTCTAACAAATCTGAGCTGAAGTCTAATACTGTTTCGTCTAACTGATTTCCGGATAATTTCGAAAGGATATCTCTTTTTCCTATTTTTTATCCCCGGTTTAATTTATTATTTATATCTTGAATATCTCTTAAATTAGGATCAATCTCCAATATTTCCTTAACCAATTCCTTTGCAGACTCTATATCATCACTTAACTCATAACAGCTTATGAGCTCATATTTAATATTCAGATATTCATCATCTTTTCTTTCAGGAATACCAAGTGCCTTTTTAAACCAGTTTATACTTTCACTATACATTCCTTTAGCCCTAAAACATATCCCTAATAATCCAGCAGAATCAAAGAGTTTTAAAGGATGTTTTGATGATATCAAAAATTCATGTATAGCTTCCTCCAGAAGCCCCATTTCTTTATAAGCAATCCCAAGATTATATCTTGTATCATAATCCTCTTGTCCGATTTTTTCTTCAACACCTTTTTTGAACTCCTGAAATATTTCCACCATATTCTTTTCAATTGTAGATGTTCTTTGTCTTTCAAGTTCCCTGAGCCAAAACACTATTGCCTCCAACTCAATTTTTGCCTTCTCTTCCAAATCAAAATAATTACTTCCATCAAAGACAACTGGATCTCCATCAAACAGATCATCCTCATCAAGTCCTTCAAAAATATTGCTCTCATCCAGCTCATCAAAAGGAGAGTCATCGCTAAATGGAGGTTTTGTATCGGAGTCAGTTCCAGTAGAGTCATTCTTATTAAAGACATCACTTAAAAAACCTTCACTAATCCCAGATTCTTCATCGTTTATATTATCATTAAGAACTACCACTTCTTCAACTTCTAATTCAATTTCAGGTATTTCTTGTATCTCTTGTATTTCAGGTGCTTCAGATTCTTCTTGTTCAATATTTATTGGGTCGCTAATCTCTATCAATATGCCTGAATCACTATCGCCGTTACTATCATTTTCATTATCATCCAGGATCAATGGTCCATCAAGGTGAATCTCATCAGTTATTCCAGTTTCAAGATCAATATTAATGCCACCGTTAACAGAATCTTCCTGTAAAAACCCAACACTTGAATCATCAGAATTTATCTCAAAATTATTTTTAGTTTTTTTTGCATTTTCAAATTTCTTGATTGCTTCAATAACCCTCTCATTCCCGTGGTATGAAGCCTGCAAGTCAGTTATCAATTTTTCTGCTTCATGAAAAAATCTATTTGTAATATGAAAGTTCAATTCTTTTAACAGCTCATCTAAACTTTTTTTTGTGTCTGCCCCGCTCTTTGTCATCTCATTCACATCTAAGACATTCAAATTGGAATCACTGGCACTAGTTGACGTTTTCGATTTTACTTCTTCAGCAGACTTTATAACACTATCTTCATCTGTTAATTCAAAGATTTCTGATGATCCTATTGGTTCAATAATTTCGACTGAATCAGAAGTATGTATGTCGCCCAATTCTTCATGCACTTCAGATTTTCCAAAATCCAGATTAATATCAGTTCTTTCGTTAGCTGCAAGGTTCTGGGTTACAAGATTATCAGGAGAAAGTTCGATTAGTTTTTCTAAAAGTTCTGAATACTCGTCATTCATTCCCGTTGTTTTATACAGACCTAATATTACATATCCCTCATCGACTTGTAAAGTTCTGCTATTTATCTGTTCATAAAGATCATAGAGTTTCAGGCTGATATTCAGGTTACCAGGAAATCTATTTTTCATAATTTTCAGTATCTTCTCAGCTTCAGCAAAATTGCTTATTTGCATTGCCTCTTCAACTTTTCGAAAATTATGGTTCATAAACTCATCATCAGCACTTATTTCTTCGTTATCATCAATAGTGGTTTGCCCTCCAAGTTCCTTAAGTTTACTCTCATATTCATAAGGTGTCTCTGATATACCAATAAGCTCTTCTAAAACTTTTTTTAATTTT
Organism: uncultured bacterium; assembly: GCA_965371805.1. Lineage (GTDB taxonomy): Bacteria > Acidobacteriota > Aminicenantia > UBA2199 > UBA2199 > JAOZTV01. The sequence goes on from CBDUZW010000001.1 coordinate 103,672, forward strand.
TCTGTATTATTTGCGGCATCATATACTGGTATTAGAGACTCTAAAACCTGTATAAGGCTGTTTTTCTTTTTAGACAATTTAAATATTTCAGCCATTTTTTCCCGGACCGGGGCAAAGGAATCATTTGCAGTGAGAATAAACCTTAAAAGTGAAATGGCATCTTCATATTTTTTTTTATCTACAAAATTATCAACAACAGGAATAAAAAGGTCATAGGTTTTCTCAAATTCTTTTTGGTTCATATAAACCCGTCCAAGTTTCATAATAACTTCAATTTCCTCAGGATTAATACTGCAAATTTTCAAATAAATCTGTTCAGCCTCTTTTATCAAACCTTTATCAAAAAACAGATCCCCTAATATTTTCAATAAATTCATATGTTTGTAAATTTCAGATCCAAAACTTTGGAGAAATTTTATAGCCTCATCTGTTTTCCCCTGTTTTGTGTAGCTACTCGCAAGTTTTTCCATAAGTCTTTCGTTTTTTACTCTTGAAATAACCTTGGTTAATAGTTCTTCAATTTTTGAATATTCTTTCTTCCTGATTAATATATCAGAGACAGTAAGATACTCCCTGATAGCATCTTCTTTAAGATCTTCCTTTAAGTAATTTTCTGCAAGCAATAACCGCATATTAATATTACCGCTATCAAATTCAAGGATTTTTTCGTACATTTTTAATGCACTTTTTATGTCGTTTTTCCTTTTATGATCTTCAGCAAGATCAAGATAGATCTGTTTTGCCTCAATTGTTAACCCTTGTGCAGAATATAATTCTGCTAATTTATAGGAAACTTTTTCGTTTGATGGATCGATCTTTGTAACTCTTTTAAGCATAGCAATAGCTTTAGCATGAAAACCTTCTCTTCTATAGAAGTCGGCAATCCAATCAAACTGTTTTACAGCTTCAGGTAAATTTTTTAAATTAAATTGCAGATCACCAATAATTCTTCTAATTTCAAGGTCATCGGGTTTAAATTGAATGATTTTTTCATATTCTTTTATAGCAGGAGCAATTTTGCCATTTTTTGCCAACTTAAGCGCTATTGCGATTATACTTGATCGTTTATCCTTTGCCATCCTTTAATCCTAAAACTTTTTCTATGAAAAAAAGTTTGTCCATTTGATTTTAACATATTCACATGTTGTCTTGTAGGATATCCTTTATTATTTTTTAAATCATAATCCGGGAAAAGCCTTGACATTTTTGTTATTAGTTCATCTCTGAATACCTTTGCAATAATAGAGGCAGCTGCAATAGAGAGACTCTTAGAATCCCCTTTTACAATACCTTTTCCAGGAATATTTATAAAATCAGGTTTCATGCCATCAATTAAAACATAATCTGGAAAAATTTGCAAACTTTTTATTGCCATTATCATTGCTTCTTTTGTGGCAGCCAAAATATTTATTTCATCAATGATATCATTCCAAATCCAGCCTATAGAATAAGCTATCGAATTCCCATAAACAGATGAGGCTAATTCCAGCCTCTTTTTTGTATTTAGCTTTTTTGAATCATTAAGATTATAATCGAGATTTGATGGATCCAATATCACTGCACCTGCTACCACAGGGCCAAATAAAGCGCCCCTTCCAACTTCATCGACTCCACAAACTCTGGAGTTTTTATTTTTATTTAAATAATATCCTTCTAACTCGTAGTCAGGCATTACCTAAGTTCTTTCAATCTAGCAGCTTTACCTTTAAGGTTTCTAAGATAGTAGAGTTTGCTTCTTCTAACCTTTGAATGTCTCTTGATTTCAATTTTCTGAACAAGCTTTGAATTTAAAGGAAATATTCTTTCTACAGCAATTCCAAATGATGTTTTTCTAACAGTAACAGTTTTTTGTATCAGACTATGCTTTAAGGCTATTACAGTACCTTCAAATATCTGTACTCTTTCTTTTCCACCTTCAATTACTCGATAATGTACTCTTACAATATCACCAGATTTTAATTCCGGTAAATCAGTACGAACAGGTGAATATCTTGTCAGATCATCCATTTTATTTGTAATTTTTACCTTTTTTGATTTTTTTGAAACAGTTTCAACCTTTTTTTCAACTTTTTTTGCTTCTGTTTTTGCTTCAACTTCCACAACTTCTTTTTTTGGAGCTTCTACTTTTATCTCCTCTTTTTTTGGAGCTTCTTTAGGTTCAACTTTTTCCTGATCTTTTTTTTCTTCCGCCATTTTACTTCTCCTAAGACTATTCTTTCATTAATATAAAATATAATATTATTAAAACTCAAACGCAAAATATCATTTCGTCGCAAGAGTAAAAAAAATACAATTGTTATTTTACTATTATTTTACATAAATTTCAACCAAATAATGACAAAACTATAAATTTATGATATTTTATTGCTTTTTACTTAAGGTTCGCATATAAATAAGTTGGGTAATTCCATGGATAAATATGAATATATACCTTGATAAATTAGAGTTGCATGGATTTAAATCTTTTCCGGAAAAGACTATTATAAAATTCCATAAGGGTTTAACTGCAATAATTGGTCCTAATGGTTGCGGAAAAAGCAATATTGTTGATGCCGTTTTATGGGTTCTAGGTGAACAAAAGATAAAAAGTCTCAGAGGTGAAAACAATGAAGACCTTATCTTTAATGGAAGTGCCGAAAAGAAACCTCTTGGTATGACAGAAGTCGGGGCACATTTTATCCATAATTATGACCCTGTGTATATAGCAAGAAGATACTATCGATCATCTGAAACAAAATATATATTAAATGAAAAATACTGCAGAAATAAGGACATTCAGAACGCTCTGTATAACATGCAAATGGGAGAAAAAAAATACTTTATTTTTGAACAGGGTAGTATTGATAAACTGGTATCTCTGAAAGCAGGAGAAAAAAGAGTCCTTATTGAAGAGGCTGCCGGAGTCTCACAGTATCTGGAAAGAAAAAAGGAGACTGTAAATAAACTAATAATTGCTGAGCAAAACCTTGAAACCCTTGATATGCTTATCTTTGATAAGGAAAAGCGCCTAAAGGAATTGAAGAATCAGGTTAATTATGTCCAAAGATATAGAAGCTATAAAATAGACAAAATAAATAACCTTAAAGCATTCATTCAAAAAAAATATAATATCATCCAGATAGAAGTGAAGAAAAATATTATTCTAAAAGATGAGCATGTAAAGTCAGAAACTGTATTATTAAAAGATCTAACTACAAATGAAAAAATCATACTTGAATTAGAGGAAGAAAGATGGGCTGTAGATATTAAGCATAAAAAACTTGAAAAAATAAAATTTGAATCAAACAGCCATTTGATCTCCACTCAAAAAGAGATAGAAAAGATAAAACAACAACAGGAATTTGCTTCCCAACAGAGTATCGATCTAAAAAAAGAGACTGATAAAAACAAAAAAGAATTAAATATTATTGAGCCTGCATTAAAAAATGCAGAAAAAAATCTAACTGAACTTCAGTCAAAAATTCATCTTGAAACAGAAGAACAAAATAAAACAAAAATAACAATCTCAGACCTAATATCTGATCTTGATAAATATAGAATAGGTGACCAGAACTTTAAATCTGAAATCTTTAAAGTTCAATCTGAACTCTCATCAGAAAAGAACAGATTAAATAAATTTGAAAGAGTAAAGATTTTAAATGAAAATGACATAAAAAATAAGAACAAATATCTTCAGGAAATAATCAGCACTGATTTAAAGAAAAAGATTGAACTGGAAACAAAGGAATTAGCAGGTCTTGAATCAGATTTTTCAGCAATAAAAAAGAAGATGACTGGACTTGAGATTACTCAAAACAATCATTTTATCAACATCAACAGTAATAAGTATAAACTAAATGAGATGGAGAATGAGATCTCAAGCCTGAAGAACCAAAAAGAAAAATATATTGAGATTAAAAAAAAAATATCTGGAATTGCTTCTACAGAAAATAGTTCTCAAAGCGAGAGCCCACTTCAAGATATTCTCAAAACAGAAAAAAGTAACTATAGATCTATTGAAAATTACTTTTTCGATGAAATGGATTCAATCTTTCTAAAAAACAATAACGATATTTCACAAAACAATAGTAAGTATATTATAATTAGAGATAATACAAATGAAATTCCTGATAAAATAAAAACAAAAATAGCAAATGAAAAAGGTTTTATAGCATTTGTGAGCAGCATTTACGAACTTAAGGACGCCAGACATAAAAACAGCTTAAAAGAAGGAATTATTGTTGACTCCCTTTCTAATGGGATTGAGTTATTCCTAAAATACGGTTATGGCGTTATTACAGAAAACTCTGAGGTCATAACAAATAATGGTATTATTATCCGTGATAGAGATAAGGGCATACTTAATGTAAACCAGGAAATTATTGATGCTGAAACAAACATAAAAAAAATAACCGGTTCTTTAACTCAAATCAAGATTAAACAAGAAAAACAAAGAGATGCATATAAACAAATTACATCTATTATTGAGAAAGAACAAGCTGTCATCAAAGTGTTGGAAAAAGATATTTTTCAAAAAAAATCCACACTCGAATTATTAAAGAACAACGAAAGTAGAAATATAAAAAGAATTGAGATAATTAAAAAAGAAATTTTGATCATAAACAAAGATAATGAAGATTTGGTAATAGAGATCAAGATTGTTGAAGAAAAAGAGTCCAAATTAAAATTAAAAGAGAAAGAATTACTACGAAAAAACGAAGAATTTAAGATTAAAGTAGAAGAAAAAAAAGACAAGATCAATGAAATTGAAAAAAAACACTTAAAACAGCAAAGTTCTATAAATTTAATTCAAGAGCAAAAGAATTCCCTAACCTCAAAAATTTCAAATTTCAAAGCAGTTGAAAAAAGATTAGAGAGCCGGAATAATGAAAATAACAGCAAACTTCTGAATCTCTCAGGCCTTAAGAAAGATGCAGACATTAAGATTAATAATTTTAAAAAAGAGTTAGGTGAACTTTCTATTCAAGCTAAAAATAACGAAAACAATCTAACAATCATTGAAGAAAAAGCGAATATAATTAACAGGGATATTAGAGATAATACGGGAAAACTTAATACATTAAGAATAGATATAAGTGAAATAAAAGAGGCCAAAGGGGAAATAGAAATAGTGCTTTCAGGCTATAAAAGAGATGTTTTCCAATTGGAGGATATTGCCTTAAAAGAGTTGAATGATGAAATTAGAAATATTAAAGGAATTGAGGAATATTTATCTAAAGATCTTAACTCTCTCGAAAATGAAATAAATGATTTTGACGACAAACTCAATAAAATGCGGGACAGTGAAAAATTGAATTTTTCTGCTGAAGCAGAGTATGAAATTCTTTTTAATGATCAGGGTTCCTTAATAACTCAAAAAGATGATGTAATAAAATCTATCGAAGACCTGCGTAATGTTATTGAAAAAATCGATTCCCAATCAAAGATCAGTTTTCTAAAAGCTTTTAATGAGATAAAAGAGAGCTTTGTTAAGAATTTCAAGATCCTTTTTGAAGGTGGCAATGCGACACTTAACCTCACAGACCAGAACAATTTACTGGAAACCGGATTGGATATAAAAGCTCAACCTCCGGGAAAACAACTCTTAAGTTTAAGACTGCTTTCAGGTGGAGAGAAGACACTTACATCACTTGCCTTTTTATTCGCTATGTTTCAATATAAACCTGCTCCTTTTTGTATATTTGATGAAGTTGATGCATCTCTGGATGAAGCAAACATCCAAAGATTTTTAAAGTTTTTACATATTTTAAAAAAGAATACCCAATTCCTGATAATTACCCATAATTTCAAAACTATGGAAGAAGCGGACTATCTATATGGTATCAGCATGAACAAACCGGGAATTTCAACTATTTACTCAACAAAATTTACAGACGCAAAACCCTTAGATTAAAACCAAACTATATCAAATAGATGGTATGGGTAATCATAGATCGACTTTCGCATAAATCCCCCATCTCATTATCTCTCTCAATGGTTTTTAAATAGAAGACTTCAGGATTTTGACTCGGATGCTCCTATTTCAGGAACTTTTGATGTCAGTCCGTTTTTTTCTCCCTGGCACAAAAGAAGCCGGGCGAAATATCGTCAAAACGAACTAAGCCCGGATCCTGTCCTGCTTGTAGTAACATTCCTCTGGCCCCTTTTTCATAAAGTTTTTGTCTGAGAGGAACAAATGAGAAAAGAAGTAAAATCAGTAAATATCAAAGTCGTATATATTTCTTATAAATTCAAAATGTTTATCAAGAGTATATAATGAAATATTATTATCAATAACATTTTGAATTATAATCAAATCTGGAATCCCAACCTTATTAATTCCTTTTTTTAAGCATTTATATTGTAGATCAATTATATTATTCCAGTCAATTTTAAGTTTGACTTTCTCTATTGCATATAACAGGTTAATGATTTTGTTCTGTCCTTTTCTCTTTAGAAATGGAACAAGTTCTGCAATAATAATCTCATTAATAATAATGAGATTATTATCAATAAGATAATCCATATTGGTAGAATTCTGTCCTGACCTGAAATAATCTATCCATATTGAACTGTCAACCAATACTTTTTTCATCTTTTTCTTAAATGATCCAGATCAATATCAAGGTCAACGTTACCCTTATATTTTTTTAAGTCCAATATTTTATTTCGTCTGATAAACTCTTCTAATGCTTTTTTTATTACAGCAGTTTTTGTCTTAAGATTGGAAATGCTTTTTGCTTCATTAATTAAGTTTTCAGGAAGATCTAAAGTAGTTCTCATTAAAATTCTCCTTTAATACATAACAATAGTATTATTTTTATGCATTGTCAACAAAATTTTTATGTAAAAGAAATTTGTTTATTTTTTCTCTAATAGAATAAGTTTTGATGATTTTAATATCCATTTTCAGTCCAACTCAAAAGCCACAAACACTCTGATGTTTAAATATTCCTATGCCTTTAGATAACCTTGAATCCAGTATTAATTGGAATTCTGCTACTATGGAAATAGAACTGAAGAATAAGTCTGATTTAGGAGATTTGTATAAAGTCGCTTCCGTACATATCTTTTGCATCTTTTCCTATTCATTTTAGGAAAAAAGAAGTACCAGATATGACGTTTTATAATAGTTCTAACTAAATACCATAAGAATCTGGTACGATACTTTAGGAACCTGTTTAAGTTAAGCTACATCTAATAATTAGAAGTAGCTTTTTTATAATGAATGTTTTTTTAAGATTTTTCTTTATCTTCTTTTGCTTTTCTTGGTTTTCTTGGCGGAGCTGATTCTCTTAAATTCACTATTTTTTTTAACATTTTTTTAGATTTTTTTACAAGTTTTGATTTTGGATAACTTGTCAATACCTTTTGAAAAAATGATACAGCTGAATCATAGTCCCTGAGCTTTACATAACTCATTCCTGTATAGTAAAACAAATTTTCTTCCTTTTCAAATTCTGGATAATTGTCCATAACCTGTTTAAACCTAACAATTGCACCATTAAAAGATTTTAACCGGTAATTTGATCTCCCTATTTTATAAAAATGTATCCCCAGAGTTCTTCTACACTCTTTAACTATATCCTTCGCTTTTTTGGCTTCATCTGTTTCAGGATAAACTTTAATTAAGGATTCAAAAGCTTTGATAGCTTTAAAAGTATATGTTTGATCCCTTCCAGGTTTGTATTTCATTTTATAATAACACATTCCTGCCTGATATTTTGCATATATCGCATCAGGTGAATCTGGATAGTAATTTACATATTCCTGATATTCTGCATAAGCAATAATTAATGATGAAGCATCTTTTTGTTTAAAATATGAATCAGCTATTCCAATTTTTGCTTTTTTAGCATAAATACTTTCTGGATAAAGCTGCATTATTTCCTTAAAAAGAAGTCTTGCTTTATCAGAATTTTTTTTTATAAAAGAATTTGCTCTTTTATACATAAGTTCCCCTGTTCCCATATCATCAGGATTAATCGTGACATCTTTTTTCCCTTTGCAATTGGTCATAGAGATGAGTATAGCAAATGAAATAATTGTTATTATAAATATTTTTTTTAACATATTAAACTCCTTTAAGTATATTTATTTTTTCTGGAATATTATTTGAATTAAACAGGAAAGTGCCAATAACAAATGAATCTACTCCATTTTCTTTGATTTTTTCAATGTTTGATGAATTTAATCCTCCATCTATCTGTATTATTGGAGAGATATTCATCATTTCTATTTTTTTATTCAATTTTTTTATCTTATCTAAAACTGGGCTTATGAATTTCTGTCCTCCATAACCCGGAAATACACTCATGAAAAGTATAAAGTCAACCTCATTTAAAAAAGGAAAAATCTTTTCTATATCGGTATCAGGGTTAAGTGCTATACCCGCTTTTTTTCCTGATTCTCTTATCATTGATAAACTCTCTGATATATCTCCCTTTGTTTCAATATGAAAAGAGATCCAATCTGCGCCTGCATCAATAAACCAGGGAATTACCTCTATTGGGTTGTCAACCATTAAATGTGCATCCATTTTAAAAGAAAATTTAGATTTTATAGCTTTTAATAAAGAAGGTCCAAAAGATATATTGGAAACAAAGTTTCCATCCATTACATCTAAATGAATAAAATCTATCCCGGAATTTTGAAATTCAGTGAGCTTCTCTTCCAGGTCAAAAAAATTTGTAGATAAAATAGAAGGAAATACAGGATTAAATTCTTTGTTATTTTTCATCATTCACTCACTTCAAGATTAATTATTGATCTATTATTAATTTTATAACCCTGCCTTGGGGACTGGTTAATTATTATACCAGATTCTAAACCTTCATATGTCTTATATGTATAATTTGTAATTTCTATTCCCATATTTTCAAAAAAAACAGTCACTTCAGCCACCTTTTTCCCTATAATTTCAGGCATTACAAATGATTCAATCCGCTTCCCCTTACTGATTAGAACCCCTACTCTAGTACTTTTTTTTAGCTTTGAACCTGCAACAAAAGTTTGAGAAATAACATAATCTATTGGTGCCGTGTCTGAATATGTAAATGAATAATACCATTTTAAGCTGCTTTTATCTAAAAGACTTTTACTCTCTATTATACTTAATCCTGAAAGATCCGGCATAATCACTTCAGATCTTTTAGGCGTATAGAAAATTTTAATCTCCCTATTTCCGGATTCTTTAATTAAACTTCCCGGTTGAGGAAATTGACTTATCACAAATTCAGGTTTTGATATTTCACTATTTAAAAGTAACTCTTTTAAACGGACATCCTCTTTATATGCTTTCCGCCTGGCTTCCTTTAAGGACAAATTTAAAAAATCCGGTGTTTTAATTTCTTTACCTTTTATAAGAACATCCATTGTATTTAAGACCGTGAAGACAAATACGGAGGCAAAAAATGCAAGGGCGGACACATAAAAAATTATCTTAAATAAAACTTTCTTCATAGACTATAATTTATCATACAAACAGGGTTTTTTCAAATTTTCATATCAATATATTATTAAAAATCGAATTATAATTAATGATTTTATAAGTAAATATTCATAATAAAGGGAGGGGGAGGAGAAAAACCCTCCCCTTGTATATATACCTAAACAAATAGGGTTAAAACCATTAGTGTAGATTAAAGTCGTTCATGCTTCTCTTTAGAAGCTTTTTTTTTTAAAATCTCTTTCTTCTCTTTAATTTTTTTTATTTTCCTTTTTATTATCATTTTTTTTTCATGATCTTCGTCAACAATTATTTCAATATCATCAAAGTGATGTAGTTTTCCCCTCAGTTCATGTAATCTTATATTAAGATTTTTTAAATGTTTCATTCCTTTTAACTCTTTAAGCGGCATTAAACCATCGAATTTAAAATGAAAATTACCAAATCTGGATTTTTCATCCAATTCAACTTTGACACTCTTTTTCTTCTTATGTCTCAGGAATACAATATTGACTTTATCACCTTTTTTAAATTTGGAAAGCGCCTTTGTAACATCCTTTGAGCTTTTAATAACATTATTTTCTATTTTTATAATAACATCACCAGCCTTGAAATCAGCTTCCTCAGCAGGTGTATCTGCGCTTACTTTTTTTATTAATGCACCTTCTCCATTCTCTACACCAAAATACGTTCCAAAATCATCATTCATGTCCTCAAGATGTACTCCTAGAAATGCTCTTTTAGAGTTAATTCTCTTTAGTTTATACTGACTTCTATGGTCATCAAGCTTTAAAACAAATTTTTTATTCTTCTTATTTCTGATAATTTTAAGCACAGACTTTACCCCTGGTTTTGTATCCCTTACAATATTAATAAGATCATTTGGAACTCTGATTTTTTCCTTATTAAAATACTGAATAACATCACCAATTTTAACTCCACTTTTATCTGCAGCTGATTTATCCTTAACCGATATTACTTTAACACCAAATTTAACAGCAAGTTCTTTTTTTTCAACTGAGGGAATCTTTACAATCCCTACTCCCAGATATCCCCTTTCTGATCCACCCTTATAAATAAAAATTTCTCTCTTATCAAGCTTTTCAGCAAAAACAACCGTTGTAACCATTGCAAATACAGTTAATACTGTTAAGGTAATAATAGTATTCCTGCTTAACATAATTCTTTTAAATTTTCCCATTTAAAACCTCCAAGTTTTTTAATAAGTCCTTATTACACCTTCTTTGATACAAAAAAATAAAAAAAAGTTTCAAAAAATATTTTTTTCCTTGAAAAAAAAACTCTATTGAAATATGATAATGTATAAAAAGTAAAATTCAGAAGAATTTTGTTTTTAATATTAAACCTAAAATCTTATGGAGGTAGTAATTATATGTATTCAATCATTGACAGACAGGAGATGGCTAAAGGAGAAATGATCTCAATAACTATTGATGCTCCAAGGATCTCAAAAAAGATCCAACCGGGACAATTTGTTATTTTGAGAGTAAATGAGACTGGAGAACGGATCCCATTAACCGTTGCATACAAAAATGAGACTCATGGCACCATAACTATAATCATTCAGGTTATTGGAAAATCAACAGCGATGCTTGCTTCATTAAAAGTAGGAGATGTCATAAAGGATCTTGTAGGACCACTGGGAGAGGTAGAAAAGTTTGATAATATTGGAACTGTTGTTGGCATTGGAGGAGGATCCGGAGTTGCTGTACTACATCACCTGATGGAAGGTTATTCAGATGCCGGCAACAAATTGATCGGTATAATCGGTTCAAGAGAACGTGAGATGTTAATACTTGAAAAAGAAATGAAATCTCTTTGTGAAAGACTGATAGTAACTACTGATGATGGCAGTTATGGAATGCATGGACTTGTTACCGATGCATTAAAAATAATAGTAGAAGAACAGGTAAAAGTTGATCTCGTTGTTGCTGTAGGACCATTGATAATGATGCGTGCAGTTAGTGAGATGACAAAATTGTATGAGATTCCGACAATTGTAAGTTTGAATCCAATTATGATCGATGGAACAGGAATGTGTGGATGTTGCAGAGTTTCAGTTGGAGACAAAACAAAATTTGCCTGTGTTGATGGACCTCACTTCGATGGACATAAGGTTAATTTTCATGAATTGATGCAGAGAAACAGTATGTATATTAGAGATGAAAAAACATCTATACTGTCTTCAATAAAGGTTAAATAGGTGTAAAAATGACACAGAAAAATGATGTATTGAAGAATCTGACTCCTGGAGAGGAGTTGGCAACATACTGTCCCCACTGCTTTAACGGATTAAATATATTCCATCCGGAAAAGAAAAAAATATGGATAAAACTGGGCTTACAAAATAGAGATAAAGAAGGTTTATTATATTTAAGCCCGAGAATTGAAGAATTTAACAGGTTTTCGGATATTGAAATCGAGGATGGGGATATTTCACAAAATATTTTTTGTCCAAATTGTAAAAACAGTCTTATTGAAGAACTCGGAAGTTGTGAGAAATGTAAATCCTCAATCATTAAAATAGGGGTATCTGTAAAATCAAAATTGATTGATTTTTATATATGTAATAAAGCAGGTTGTGACTGGAGCGGTGTTTCCAAGTCTGATGAAAAAAAGATAAAACCCAAGGTTGGAAGACAAATAAAACCTGAACAGGATCCAATGCTCAGAACTCATAATTTCTTAGAGGTTTCATACGGGTTGACTAGGGAACTTGCTGAGATTGAAGCCAGTAGATGCCTCGAATGTAAAAATGCGAGATGTATTGCCGGATGCCCTGTTGGAATTGATATCCCGGAATTTATAAGACTGGTTAAAGAGGGAAATTTTGTTGATGCTGCGCAAAAGATCAAAGAGACAAACTCATTGCCCGCTGTCTGTGGAAGAGTATGTCCTCAGGAGGATCAATGTGAGAAGGTTTGTGTAGTTGGGATCAAGGACAAACCGGTTGGCATTGGTAACCTCGAAAGATTTGTTGCGGATTTTGAAAGAGAGACAGATGCAATATCAATCCCTTCAAGAGCAAAATCAACAGGTTATAAAATAGCTGTTGTCGGGAGCGGACCTGCAGGCCTTACCGTCGCTTCAGACATGAGTATAAAAGGTCATAATGTAACTGTTTTTGAAGCTCTTCATAAAGAAGGTGGCGTTCTGCTGTATGGAATCCCTGAATTCAGATTACCCAAAAAAATTGTTGAGTCTGAGATTAATTATCTTAGAAGAATAGGTGTAAAATTTGAATTAAATGCTGTAATTGGAAATTTATATACAATTGATGAACTGTTCGAAACTGGATTTGATGCTGTATATCTCGCAACCGGTGCAGGTCTTCCCGTATTTATGGGTATTGAAGGTGAGAATCTATGTAATGTTTTTTCAGCTAATGAATTTCTTACGAGGGCAAACCTGATGAAAGCATATGAATTTCCTGAATACGACACACCAGCTCCAAAAGGACGGAATGTTGCCGTTATTGGCGGTGGAAATGTTGCTATGGACTGTGCAAGAACTGCACTTCGTATGGGGAGTAGAGAGGTCACAATTATTTATAGAAGAACTGCAAATGAATTACCTGCCAGAGCAGAAGAAATTCATCATGCAATCGAAGAAGGTATAAAATTTAAATTTTTAACAAATCCGGTAAAACATATTGGAGATGACCAGGGTTGGTTAAAACAGATTGAATGTATTCAAATGAAACTGGGTGAACCTGATTCCTCCGGAAGAAGAAGACCAATTCCTATGGCAAACTCAAATTTTTTAATGGACATTGATCTTGCCGTTGTATCAGTTGGAACAGGCCCTAATCCTATAATTTTTAGTACATCACCCGAATTGAAAAGAAATGACTGGGGATATATAGATGCGCCTAATGATGAAGGAAGAACATCAATGCCAAAGGTTTGGGCGGGAGGAGATATTGTTACCGGATCTGCTACTGTAATACTTGCAATGGGTGCAGCTAGAAAGTCTGCAAATGACATGCATGATTACCTGATGAATAAAAAAACCAAATGGAGTTATAAGAAAGAAGGAGAAATTGATGGAAAATAAGACTTGTTCCCATACCTGGGAGATGGTAAATGTTACTCCAAGTTACATCGTAACTGAAAAATGCTTTCATTGCAGTCAGATCGTTGCCTATAAGACAAAGGAGAATCCACCCCTTGAAAAGTACAAAGATGGAGAGCACCTTTGGAATGTAGTAGAAACAGCTCAATCTTTTAACTTTGCTTTAAAATGCAGAGAATGTGACCATATTGAAAAATTTGATGAATTGCTTGGAATTATGATGTGCCCCTGGTGTGATACACCCTGCAAGGTAGGAGACATGGTAGAAAAACTTATTCCTGAAAAAACATGGGTATTTATTGCGCTCGGAAATCTTCCAGTTGAGACCAATAAACAAATTTCAGAAGAAAAAATGAAAATATTAGAGGATTATTATAATAATAGAAGAAAAAATTCAAGATCAAAGATAAAAATAGTCTCACATAAATTAATAAATAAACTGGAATTATGCAAAGCTGAAGTAATTAAAGATATTGATATGACATCTTTAACAAAACCTGAATAAAGGTGTAATAAGAAAAAAGGAGATAATTATGAAGTTAAATCAAATAGTAGAAAAATTAGGATTAGAGGTTCTATCGAATCTTGAAAACGTAGAAGTTGAAGGAGTATTCATTTCAGATATGCTGTCGGATGTAATGAGCAGTGCAAATCCGGGAGATCTGTGGCTTACAGTTCAAACTCATAAGAATATTGTATCAGCGACAAACCTTGTTGATCTGTCTGCAATTTTAGTTACACATGGCAAAACTGTACCTGAAGAGACTATTGAGCTGGCAAAACGGTTTAATGTATCAATACTTAGATCTCAGTTATCTACATTTGACCTTGTATTTAAACTTGTAGAGGCAGGATTAAAACCTACGCAAAAATAGAATGCCTCATTATAAAGAGCTATCCATCCCGATTTCAGATATCCAAAATGCATTGGACGCAAGGATTATATCAGAAAACAGTATTGATGGAGTAAGAGCAACCAGTATATATGCTTCAGATCTTATGAGTGATGTACTCGCATATGGAGAACCGGAAGCCTGTCTGCTTACTGGATTAAACTCTATTCAAACGGCTATCTCTTCTTACATGGCTGAATTCAAAGTTATTGTTTTCTTAAGAGGAAAAGTCCCGGCAGATGATATAAAAAAATTTGGTGAAGAAAAGGGCATCATAATAATGACCACAAAACATGAGATGTTTGATGCCTGTATAAAAATAGCAAAAATAGATGGAATTTTACTTCCCAAAGATGAAGTACTACATAAAGCAAAAGAAAAGGACAATAATTCCACACATCAGTTTCATATTGATGGAAGAGACTTTGCCAGTGCTGGAATGGTATCTACAGATATTAAATCTATATTAAAAAAAATTGGTTATGATCCAAAATTAATAAGAAGAGTTGCGATAGCCACTTATGAGGGAGAAATGAATGTTGTAATGCATGCAAAAAAAGCGGATGTCACGCTTATCGCAGGTAATAAAGAGATCACAATCATTCTCGATGATGAAGGGAAAGGTATTCCTGACATAGATAAAGCGATGGAGCAGGGATTTTCTACTGCAACTGAAGATCAGAGAGCAATGGGGTTTGGTGCAGGTATGGGTTTACCAAATATCAAAAAAAATACGGACACTATGGAAGTTGATTCAATAGTAGGCAAAGGTACCAGGATAGCAATGAGATTTTATATAAAATGAGTGAAAACAAATATTATCATGAAATAACCATCAATCAGGACAGGTGTAAGGGAAGACTGAGATGCACTAAGGACTGCCCTACAAATGCTTTGAGATCATTTGAAAATAAGGTCACACTTATGGATGATCTTTGTATAGATTGCGGAAATTGTTTTCAAGCATGCCCGGAGAATGTATTTACATCAGAAATTGATAAAATGGGAGATTTTGACAATTTTAAATACCTGATTGCAATTCCGACTCCAGTACTTTACACTCAATTCGGAGTTGATATTAATCCTAATATTATTAAAAAGGCATTAGAAAACATTGGTTTTGATGAGGTAGTTAATATCTATGATACAAGTAATGAAGTTGGATATGCTATCAACCACCATATATCAACAAATAAAGATAAAGTTACACCAATAATTATATCTTACTGCCCTACTGTAGTCAGATATATCCAGGTAAGTTATCCAAACCTGGTCCCTAATATTGCAAATTTTAATGTTCCAAGAGAGATAAAAGCAAGGGAAATAAAGACAACATATCCAGAAAAACTGGGCTTAAAACCAGAAGAAATAGGTGTTGTTTATATTACACCCTGTCCTGCAAAAGTTGTTTCTATCAAGCAACCGGCAGAAAACGCAAAATCATGGATAGATAGTGCTGTACCAATAAGAGACATTTATAACCTTATTCTCCCTGATGTACTTGATATGCATAAAAATAATAAAGAAGAATTCAAGAATTATGACGATTTTAAATACTGTAGAGGTTGGGTTGCAATGAACATTGTACAGCGGTCACTGGGAGCGGAAAGATGTATTTCTGTATCGGGATTGGATGATATTAAAAGAATTCTTGATGATGTTGAAAACTCAAAACTTAAAAACATTGAGGTTATTGAAGCTCATTCCTGCATCCAGGAATGTCTTGGTGGTGCATTTTGCGTAGAAAACCCCTATATTGCAAGGCATAAATCAATTGATCTTTCTAAAAAGTGTATTGACAATATCACCTTGAATAAGGACCATGTGATTGAAAAATACAATAATGACTATTATTTTCTTGAAAAACCACTTACTCCACGGGTGTTAAATGACTCTAAAAAGGATATTGCCACCTCGATAAAAAAAATGAAACAAAAAGAACGAATATTAGCTAAACTCCCCAGAAATAATTGTGGACTCTGCGGAGCTCCGACATGTGAGGTATTTGCTGAAGACTGTGCTTCAGGCAAATCCGATTTTACTCAATGTGTCTTTCTTGCAGATAAATAATTGCCGCAAATTTTAAGATCGGTCTATTTATTAAACATATTATAAAATTTGCCACCAAGCAGGCCTACAAAAAAGCCAAAAAATGCAAAAATAAATGGGAGAGCAAAGAGCAGCATTGTCTTTAGACATGCAATATTCTTTTTAATAAGCGGGACAGTAATATTCTGAATTCCATTTAAAGCTTTTTTAATATCTTCCGGTTCATACTCATCGATATCTTTAAATTCAACTTCTTTTTTCCCTTCTGTTTTCTTTGCTTCCTTCCCGCTATTTTCATCATCACTTTCTTCTTCAACAGCTAAGGGAAATAGTCCATTTATTGTTTTTATAGTCTCTTCACGTTTCTCTTTTTTCGCTTTTTCCAATATGCTATCACCTGCATATTTTGCAATTCTTACCGTCATTCCTCCAAACATAGCCACATTTGTATCAGAAGCTTTCATAAATGTAAAAACACTGTCAATCGTACTTTCAGCTTTATCACTTGCCATATTCATTGCAAAGAAACCAAAAACACCCATTATAAGTCCAATTAAAGCAGCTGTTACTGCAATTGTAATTCCAAGTTTTACAGGTTTAACTTTTTCATCTTTCATTCTTCATCCTCCTTTTATTTTATTACAGCCAAAATTCTTAAACTGTTCATTATATGTTTGGGAGTTGATACAATTTTCATAAAAGTACCCATTTTAAGATCAGGAAAAGCAATAGCTATTCGGAATCGTCCATGCAGCATAACGACTTTATCTTTCATAACCAGCATTTCATAGGGCCAAGCAGCTATATGTTTAGGATTTTTTTTATCAATTATAGGGATAAACTTTTTCTCTCCATTTTTGCCTTTTAGCCCTACACCAAATACCGTCAATTGTTTCCCGGGATAATTTACCTCATAAATAGGAGTTGAGCCTCCAAGCCCTAATTTTAGATTCTTTCTTATTCTCTCTATCATAGTTTCAAAATTAGATTGTTCCTTTAATACAATAACCTTTGTAAATTTAGGCATCCCTATCATATATTTATATTTTCTAAGTTTTATTTCAGTTAAACCCTTTTTTGATCCATATGGAAGGTCTTTTACAACTGTAAGACCTTTAAACGCCATTTTCAAAGATTTTTCAACTTCAATATAATTTTTTTGCACCTTTGGAAACGACTCTCTTAAAAATCCATTCCCCCAGTATAGTGGATTTGTATAGGAAACTTCAATTTCATTTCCATTATTATAGATACCAATACGAAGTGCAGTAGCAAATGCAGCAAGATCATCCTTCGTCTCAAGAATAGATTTTTTTATCAGATTATGTGTCACGCAGATAATACTCCTGTTTGGAGATTCCATTGGAGAATATTTTCCAAGAATCTCAAAACCATTTACTTTTAATAGTTTTTCAACTTTTACAGATACAGCAGCAATATCCCCCGTTTCAGTTCCAGCTAAAACATAGGGTCTTAATAATCCTGCATTTAAGGTAATAAATGATCCTAAAACAAATAAAATAAAAATAGTTTTTTTCATAACTCTCTCTCCTTGTATAAAAAAATTTTTTTTTAAATTTTAGTTTACCATAAAATACCGTTAAAAAAAAAATAATTTACTCATTTAACGTAATAATACAAAATATAGAAAAATAAGTCAAAAGTTGAACTAATATTCTTTTAATCCGTTTATCTTAAATGGCAAGTACAGATTCGATAAAGCGTTTTTAGATTTTCTGCTCTATGGGACAAAATTAAATGTACTTATATAGTTAAAAGGGAAAATTATGTGTAAAAAAATTTTAGTAATGATGTTTTTAGTAGTATTTGTATCAGGAATTGGTTTTTCACAGGAAGCAAAAAAAGAGGAGATCAAACTTGACGCAAAAGCCTGTCTGCAGAAATGCATGGAGTTTATTAAGGCAAACGATGGTGAAAATGCGATTAAGTATGCCGAACATTTAGTAAAATTGGACGGAAAAACATCTAATCATCATTTCCAATTGGGACTTGCTTATAATATTAAATTACAGCACAAAGATACCGGAATGATGGAAAAAATGAACTATGCAACAAATATGTTGAATTCATGGAAGAAAGCAGTTGAATTAGATGGATCAAATTTGAAGGCCCGCCGGGGTTTAGTTGGATTTTATTTAAATGCACCTCCAATTGCGGGTGGAAGCACTGAGAAGGCTGAAGAGCAGGTAAAAGAAATCATAAAGATTGACAAATTATTTGGCTACACAACATATGCAGGTATCTATACGAAGAACAAAGAGTTCGTAAAGGCTAAAGAATATGCAGTAAAAGCACTTAAACTTCATCTGGAGTTAATTAAAAAAGATCCTAAGAAGAAATCTTCATTTAATGTTAATATTCTAAATAATCTTGGATATGGAATACTTGGCTCAGAAAAAAAGGAAGGCGCAATTGATGTTTTTAAAATGAATATCAAAGCTTTTCCAAAAAACTTTAATACATATGACAGTCTTGCAGAGACTTATATGAATGGAGGCAAAACAAAACCGGCAATTGAATATTATGAAAAGGCATTAAAGTTGAATCCAAACAAAACTAAATTTGAAAAAAATGCATTTGAGAATCAAAAAAAATATCTCGAAAAATTAAAAGCAAAGAAATAAGTAGCAATTACAAAAACCAGGAGATGAATAAATCATTCATCTCCTTTTTTATCAACAGAGAATAAGCATAAAGACTATTAATCTAATAGTTTCTTACCATTTATTAAATTTCTTCTCCCTTTTTAAGTCATTATTTGTTAATATATATATTTAAAATGGAGGAATAAAGGCATTATGGTAGATTTTAGTTTAGAAAAAAACATATCTGCTGAATTAGATCTGGAAGAACCAAGAGAGAGGTACCTTTCCCTAAAAAGAAAAAACATTAAAGATATAATTCTAGAAAACTATGAACTTATAGAGCTTATCGGAAAGGGTGGATTCGGAATTGTTTTTAAGGCATACAGCAGGATACAGAAAAAATATGTTGCTCTTAAGTTTCTTGATCCGGAAACAACATCAAGAGAAGATTCATTTAAAAGGGTGATCAGGGAAATCAATAATGCTCAGAATATTAAAGACAAGAGGATAGTCAGTATATACTCAATTGAAAAATGGGATGGAATTATTTTTCTTGTAATGGAACTTTATGAGGGCGAGACCTTAAGGGATATTTTGTTGAGAAAAGAATATTGTTCCTGGGAAGAGTTTAAACCTGTATATCTAGATATTATAGGCAGTGTAAAGGTTCTTCATGACAATAATATTGTTCATAGGGATATGAAGCCATCAAATATATTTATAACAGAAGAAAAGCAGGTCGTACTACTTGACTTTGGACTTTCGAAAAAACTGGACGAAAATAATGTAACACTCACAACCGATAAAATGCTTGGAACAATTGCATATATGTCCCCTGAACAGCTTAATCCAAATGAAAATAAAGATCATAGATCAGATATATATCAATTAGGTTTGATACTGTATGAATCAATATATGGAAAACTCCCATACGAAGGTGATACCGCAAGCATCATGGTAAAAAAACTATATAATAAACCTGATTTCCCTACTCTTGAAAATTCTAAACTCCCAAAATATCTTCATTTCGGGATTGGGAAGGCGCTTGAGAGAGAACCGGTTAACAGGTTTAAATCAACCTCTGAGATGATTGAATATTTTGAAAAGGAACACTACCCATTTCTTGGAAAAACGATCCAAAGAATCAAGAAAAAACCTAAAACGAGTTTCTTTATACTATTAATTTTTATCCTCTCAATATTATTTACAGGATCCTTCATAAAAAACAACTCAAAATTTGACAGTATTGAACATATGGGCACCAAACTGAAGGCTTATAACCCATACGGATTTAAATTATGGGAAAGGGATTTTGCACCCAATAAGATTTCCAGGTCTGTTAAAACACATATCTTACCAAACGGAATTAGTAGTGAATATGACAATTTCTCATCTGAATTGGTTGCTGAAGTTTTTTTGAACAGCCCTAAACTAAAAATATTTTCTCAAAATAAATCCATTCGAGATGAGACAGACGACAATCAATATGTTATTTTAAATTCTAAAGGAGAACAGTTATCAAAATTCAGTTTCTCTCAAAAATTCTTTTATAATAAATTTTTTGATTTTTCAAGACGATTTTATATAACAGATTATAACTCGATCGATATAGATAATGACGGGATCAAAGAAACCTTCATGCGCATCCGTCATGCCGGCACCATGTACCCATCCGCTTTTGTATATAAAGAAAGAAACCTGTTCAGAAGTTTTACAAATCCCGGAGCGATTCATCGTTATTGGTATATTTATAAAAAAGATAAGAGAAGAATCTTTTTACTTAACGGGAGAAATAACTTGATCTGCCATTTGGATTTTATTGCAGAAATAAATCTGAATAATGATAATATATTTGGCATCCCCAATTTTCAGTCATATACAAAACAGGATATCAACAGTTTTCTTGTTTTTTTTCCAACCAATTCAAATGTAGTGAATATAAGATGGAAGGACAAAGGTGAAATGGAATTTGTGGATTCAAGAACAAATGACAGGATCCTGATCAAAAGAAATAATGAATTGGTCGTTGACAATGGATTTGAAAAACGAACATATATCGATAGACCGAATATACTTCATAAAGCATATTCCTTAATTAATACAGCATATAAGGAAAAAAACAAATATTATAATCTTGATAATGCATATGAAGCGATTTGTAAAGTATTCAAACTGCCTATACAAAATCCATATCTGATTTCAGCATTCTATTACCTTAAAGGAGATATTGAAATTTCCTTAGGGGATTTTAAAAATGGTAAAAAAAGTCTTGAGCTATCTTTAAAAAAATATCCTGGCAATACAGATTCAATTCAAAGACTCAGTGAAATCGATTTTTTAAATGGAAAATTTAATGAGGCGATCAAGTACGTTAAAAAATTACAGGATTCAGGCACCTGGTTCTGGGGACTGACCAATGGAAACGGGCTATTTATATTTTATTGCACCCTTTCAAATGGTGACTTTATATCTGCAAAAGAGTTCAGCGATGGAAAACTTAACTCAGATACAGATAAAAATGGTTCCGAAAAAACCATTTTCTCCATTTTGAGGAGTATCTATAAGATTTTTAAGGGAGAGTATAATTCATCCAAGGCCCTGTTGACCTCTATCGAAAACAACCACTTTGATCTCTTTACGGTTCCTGAGTTCAGACTGTTTCATGCCAGGGCAATTTTACTGGATCACCTGATCAACAATAAAAGTACAAGAACTGAACTAAAAAAATCCCGTTTTTATTTCAGGGATCTAAAGCTCAATACATACAGCTATACTCATTTCTGTACTATTTCTGAACTATATTTGGGATTATTGAATAATAACCGTGAGTTTAAAGTATCAGATATTGAATTAAAATTAAAATCATCTTTTGACTATATAATTAAAAAAAGTAAGGGAGATTTTTTTACAAAATTCTGGCTATTTTATGACAGCTATATTTATGCTACTGCAATGGAAAAGTTGAATAATAATTCTGAGGCATTAAGAGGGTATAAAGCATGTATTAAAGCCAATCCTCATACTGATCTTGCAAAGAGATCTAAAAATTTAATAGAGCAATTAGAATTAAAGAAAAAAGATAGAGCAGGCTAGAAAAACCTGCTCAAATTAATGAATCTTTATCCCTGTGGTCCTGCTAATGCTTCACTAACATTATAACCTTTTGGAACCTCGAAATAACTTTTTGGAAATTTCTTTGATACTATATTTTCCATAGTTGTTGTAGTTACAATCTCACTTTTAACCTTACCCTTTTTATTCTTATAGATCATCCGGGCAATCGTTTTTACAGGGAAACCAAGATTTTTATTCTGGGCCATCTGCTTTTTGATCATCTTGTCCAGATCCTTAAACCCAGTCTTGAAATCTTTATTTAAAAACATTGAATTTAGATGATTTAAACCTTTAACGTTCTTTGAACCCCATATTTCTTTTTCCTCATGTATAATGATTGTTTTCTTTATAAAAGTAATTTTCATTTTCATTGTATAGTCAGTCGTCAGTTTGACATGCTTACAATTAAGCCCATTAATTTTTTCTCTACCTAGATTTTTTGATTTTGCACTATAATCCTGAATCTTGATCTTGACAAGTTTACTAGCCATTTGAGCCATATTCAGCATATAATCTAATGACATTGGTGTCACTTCTTTATCCTTTGGATTTACAACATAGATCATATTATCTTTGGAATTGAACAACCAGTATGTTCCCTCTTTGATCATTCCCTTTTTTCTTTTTACACTGATATAATCCTGTCTTACAATTCCATTTTGAGCAGCAATCTTTAGAACTATCTCATTCTTGTCTCTCTTCTTTTTACCAGTTGTAGATATCTTGCTTGTCCATTCAATACCTGCAAAAGTTGAAACCGTAAATGCCATTATAACCAGTACAATTAAAATTATCTTTTTCATATATTCCTCCTGAATTTGAATGATAATACTCTTAAATATATATTAAGTCAAATTAATTTCCATAAAACAACATGATTGGAAATTATAATATCATTTTTTTCCAGTCTTATTTCCCTTTCTTCTATCATATCTGCCTTATCAAAAAAATCATCTTCAATTTCAGCTACTTTATCCTCCAGATCCTCCTTTAATAATTGTATATCATCCCTGATCTGGTCCAGCTTATTTTCCCTCATCTTAACTCTATTTTTAGCTGAAGAGGTGGATCTTCTTCTTCTTGCAGCAGATGAGAGTCCTCTCCTTGATTTACTACCCATCAAAAATCCAAGGATTGATTCTCCAGCAGAGACAAATTCCTCTGTTTTCTTTGATTTATGTTCCATCTGAAGTTTCTCTATTCTCAACTCCTCCTGTGCAGCTTTATCTTCCAGGCGGTCAATTTTTCTTAAATATTTCTCCTTAATTGAGTCAATTTCCTTATCTATCATCCGGTCAATTATAGCTCTGCATTTAAGTTTAAAAGCCTCTTCTGACTCATCTGCCTCTGAGGTCAGATTTAACTCTTTATTTACAAAAACTTTAATTGATAATTGTGTAAAAATAAAGTTTTTAAAATCCCTTAAATATTTTTTAACCAGTGAATAATTCAAAGTCACATCAAATGGTTTAAAACTGTCAACATAATCCACCTTTAAATTTTCATAACCAGGTTCTTCCTCAGAAAAAGTAGCCTTTCTCCAATTTATTACTGCTGCAAATTCTGCTGTAACAAAAAACTTCTTCCTTATATATAAACCAATGTTTCTTTCATCAAAAACGATCTCTCCATTAACATGAAAATTAGGCATATAATATCCACCTGATCTATTAGAATTATCAAATAAAGGTTCAATGGCAATAGGTGTTTGAGGAATAAAAGATAATAAGTGAGGTTTTGACTCTTTCTTAGCTTGTATAACAGGTTCTTCCTTATTTGCAATTATTTTTGCATTACTTTTTTTTGTAAAAGTTTTAATCTGATTTTTAGTTAGAGGGCCAACAAGATATGACATTGCCCATCTGGTTTGAAAAACCTTCAGCCCAGTACTATGTATGTTCTTTATTAAAAAACTTCTCTTTTTTAAGGAAGAGATTGTCTCCTCTAACTCTTTTCTTTTTGGAACATTTCCATCCTTGTCAGCTATTCCCTCTAAGCCTTCCAGAACTCTTTCTCTGTCTCCCTCTGCCTGTAATTTTCCAACAAACCAGGTACCCATATTAGTCAAACCCTTATAGTCAACATCTTTAGGATTCTGTGTTGCCAAAACTACTCCAAGACCAAATGCTCTTGCCTGTTTAAGCAGGATCAATAATGGATTCTTAGACGGTGGATTTAATGGATATGGAGGTAAATATCCAAATATTTCATCCATATAAAGAAGATATTTTAAATTCCCGGATCCAGATTGAGTTCTAATCCAATAGACTATTTCATTTAATAATAAGGTAACAAAGAACATCCTCTCATTTTCAGGAAGATGTGCAATATAAAAAATATTAACCGGAGTAGTCCCCTTTTTTTTTACCTTAAATAACTTCTCTGCTGATAAGGGAGCTCCAGATGACCAATACCGGAATCCGGAGGAAGCAATTATATTATTTATTTTAAACGACAATTCGGTTCGTTCCTTTTCATCAATTAATTGATCAATATCAAAAACCCCTAGCTTTTTTATAGGAGGTTTTTGTATATTTATTATCAGGTCCTCAATCGTAATCCCCTTATCCAATCTCCAATAGTGTTCAATAATATTTGAAATTAGAATATGAGGTTTGCTCTTAAGTGGATCATTTTCAATATCCAAGAGAGAGAGCAGAGCAGAAACTGAATTTCTAATCTTTTCAATCATACCTTCCTCATCGTCTTCAAAACTTATATCAGGCTTTGAAAAACCATCAAGAATACTGATTTTTTCACCAGCTGAGGATCCAGGTGTATAAACATGAATATCTGCTTTATTTTTAACTCTGTCTACCCTTGTTGGATCTATATCCCAACTTTGTAAACCATTCTTCCATTTATCACTTTCTGAAATTGCATACTCAGCTTTTGTCATTCCCTTCTTTTGAGCATCGGTTAAAGAGACCCATTTTTCATATTCAGAAGGAGTAAAATCAGGAAATATTAATTTAAGATTTGCAAGGTCTCCCTTTGGATCTATTAAGATCAAAGGAATTTCTTCATCAATAGCCTCCTCAATAAGATCAATACATAATCCGGTTTTCCCACTCCCCGTCATCCCAAAAACCATAGCATGTGTTGTCAGATCATCAGCCTTATAAAGAAACTTTTCTTCTTTATATCCATGACCATTTTTATTTTCTTCCTTACCCAGATAAAATTTTCCATCATTCATAAAATGCTCCTTTATTTATTGATAAAAATAAATGTATCATAATCAAAAAAAATATTCAAAATCATTTTCTGCTGCATAAAATATGTCACTAAGATTCAAGAACCTCCGAATACTCATCATGTCTTTCAAGAAAACGTTGAACATATGAACAGCTTGGAATAATTTTCTTATTATTAGCTAAGGCAAACTTTACTGCTTCAGTTACTATTTTTTGTGCAATTTTCTGACCTCTTAATTCAACAGGCACAAATGTATGATAATAATTCAAGGTATTATCGTCAATCTCTCTATACATCATATGAGCCTCTGCCCCATCAAGAATAAGATAAAACTTCTGCCCCGGGTCATCATGTAAAACCTCTTCTTTCATAATTTAATACCTCCAGATACAATTTGTCATCAGTTTTTAAATATAAACTTATTATATTTTTTTGTCAAAATTATGCTTTAGTTCTATTCATTTTAATCAATTTTAAATAAACTGGTAATATGATGAGAACTAATAAAACACACATTGCAATACCGAAAAAGACACCATATTTATTTGCCATAAAACACACCCATTTTCTTAGACAAATTTTTAACAGTCAAGACCAGAGTAGTTTTTGAAATGGCTACACAGATAAATGTGTTGAAAAATGTTTTATTTTCCCCATGTGCATATAAAGGGATTTCGGTCAAAATAAAAATAGAACATGTATGTGTTTTATAATATTACTAAGTTATTCTTTGTTTAACTGTATATTCCTTTTCATCAAGAAACACTTCAACCCAGGGTTCAGAATCTTCTAAAGTCCAGACGATTAGTCTCTGATGGGCAAATTCTGCCAGATCATTATCAGACCATACCATTGGCCACCCTCCGATAACTGCGGTAATATCTGATTGATGTAAAGGACAATTTTCCTGCCATAAGTTATCATATTCAGCAGGTATCGGATTTGGAAAATCATCATTATAGGGCTCATCTCTCGGCCAGTCATAATACTCCAGAAAATCTCCAATTTTTTCTGAACCTTTAAGAAATATCCCGTCAACCGGTGGGAATGAAGTAAAAGATGATCCATAAAGTGGTGTATTGGAGATCATTGGAGTGGAAGACTTTTCCACACGGCCTCCCTCTTCATCATCAATATAAACATTCAGCCAAGTTTTTTCAATATAGACCGATATACAGATATCATTTTCAAAACCATGCCAGTAAGCGATTGGTTTCCCCTCACCAAATGTACGGAGTATTATCCCTTCGCGTGCTAATTCTTCTGCCTCTACTTCAAATTCTTCCAGGTTCATTAATCAAATACACTCCTTTTTAGTTTAGTAACCATTTTTCACTATTTTTCCACAATATAATACAAATGTCAAAATAATTCATGAACAATTCCCCTGAATGTTTAATCCAACCCTAACAAAAGTGCCATATAAAAAAAGTAAAAAAAGTGCCAGACATGAAAGGTACTTATTTACAATTTGAACACTCTAACTTTAGATTAAGAATTTTCTGCCTGACACCTTTTTACTTTTTTCTTATTTGTATTTGAATAACATTTTATTTGGAAAAGCCTGGATCTCAAAAAAAGATTTTACTGTTTTAAAAATAGAGTGGGAACCGAAATCAATCTTACAGAAGGCCGCATCACTCTCTTACTATGCCTCACTTTATCTCTAGCTAATTATCAGCTATATGAGCAATAAGGTTAAGATGGAGACTGAACAATTAATCGGATATGGAATTATTGGGATGGCAGTTCTTTATGTGGGGATTTGGTCTTTTTTGAAAGTCAAAGGCTTGCAGAATGACCAATAGAATAAAGGAATTCAGGGCAAAACATAACCTTACACAGGCCGAACTTGCTCAAAAGGTAAATATCAGAAGAGAGACCATTGTCTTTTTGGAGAAGAATAAATATAATCCTTCATTAAAGCTGGCGCATGACCTTGCTTCTTTTTTTTCAATAGCTATTGAAGAATTATTTATCTTTGATGAAAAATTGGATTGATTTTTTTTTGATTGACAAACTTATTGAGAGAAGCCTGGCTATGATCAGCCAGGCTTCTTTGATTTTTCTTGTAAAATATTTACTTTACTCGAACCAGACCTTGACTATTTCATCTTCCTCATCAATTTCAACTAGGGTCATTGGACCATTCCTTCTTAATGCCTTCAGGATTTTTTTCAGGTCAAAATCGCATTTGCTGTTAATTTTGATATCATCTTTGGTACAGTCAGCAATAAACTCAAAAAGTGATATCGGGACCTTAATTTTTACTGTATTTTTCTTTTTTAACTTATTATATACAGTAACCCTTAAATACTGAACCTTTCCACTCTTATTCTTAACACCATTTTTTATTACTTTAAAATCATCTCCTGAATCTCCATACATAACTGATCCGGACATCAATAAAGTAATAATAACAAACATCACCACAACTAAATTTTTCTTCATTTTAATTCTCCTTATAATTTTTTATAGACTTATAGTCTTATCATCTTAAATTTTCATGCTTTTACTTTTTGACTGTCTAGCGGGCGCTTTCTATTCTATCCAAATCTTAATTATTATATCTTCCACTTCAATTTTAAATAGTTCTCCGGAATTAATTATCTCATCCAAAACTGAATCAATACTATAACCCTTGTCTTTCATTATCTTCTTCTCTTCACTGGGGAGAGCTTCTAATGCCAGTTTTGCAAGAAGGAACGGAATGTTCAGAGAAAACGTCTCCTTATTCCTTTTTTTATCAAAGATAACTATATGCAAGTCCTTATTTCCAATGTGTTTTCTTCTATTGTCTGATTTCAAATATTTTGGATTAATTCTCATTAATGCAAGCTTTGCTCTATCAACCAGCTCCTTATCTTCTTCCATTTTCAATATATTTTTTAGAACAGAAACACCTTTATCGGCATATTTTTTATCCTCAGTATAGCTTAGTTTAAAAGCGGCATAGTATCTGATTGTTTTTACTGAATTATTCAAATAGCCTGATATTTTCAGAAGATATTTTTTTTTCTGGTTTTTTGACAGTTTAAAACTAATATCAATAATGGCGATTGTTGCCTCTTCAAAAAGATTTTCATTATCAGAAATTCTTGAATATTTTTCATAACTTTCCAACGCTCTATTATATTTCTTCAGTTCTTCAAAACACTTCCCTCTATAAAAAAGAGACTTTTTATAAAATTCTTCATCTGGATATCTCTCTATATATTCATTAAGAAAAGTCAGTGCAGTGCTCCAATTCCTGTCGAATAGTTTTGACTTTGCCTTTTCAAACAGATCCCTGCTGTCATCTCCATTATCTGCATTTAAGCCGCAGATCATAAGAGCAAGCAGCATAACCATAAGTATAATTTTTGTTTTTTTCATTTAAACCTCACTGAAAGACGCTTCTGAACTTAAAAGCCTTAATTTAAAAAGAAGTCTTTCCTTAGATATATATTCTTGCAATTTTTTTTGTTTCTCACAGGATAATTCTCCATCAGACATTAATATCTCAAGCAGTATCCACTCTATCTTTTTTAAAAGATTCTGAGAAACAAGCCATTTTGGATCTGAAGAATCCTTATTAAATAATCTATTTTTTTTTAATAAATTCTTAACCCTTCTAGTCGTAATATATTTTGAATCTGTCGTAATTGTATGATCTTTGCATACTTCCATTATCTCAGTTATGAGCATATGCGCCTGTTCAAAATATAAGGTTATTTCTCTTCTATTCAAGGTAGATTCCAATCTTGCCATTGTTATTCTGGCCCCTTTTTCGGGAATATAAGTATTGGCTTCTCTAATGTTTCTATTGGTCAGAAAATAACCAAGCGAGATCCCCACAAGCAATACACTGGCAACCATTAACATAGACGTTCTAAGTGTAAAATTATAAGACCTCTTCTTATTGAATTTATTAAAATTATTAATTTTAACATTCCTTGTTATATCTGCCGCGTTTTTATCCCAATCGATACTCTCCATTTTCATTTCTGCATCTGTATTTATATCATCAATTATCGAGAGAATATCTAATGATTTTTTGTTTTTTTCATCAATACTCATTTAATAGCCTCCAGTTGCATGACTTTTTGTTCAAGTGTTTTTGTTGCTCTGAAATGAAGTGATTTAACAGTACCAACTGCTATATTCATTATTCCAGATATTTCTGAGAATTTAAAACCGCTGTAGTGTTTTAGTATAAAAACCTGTTTTTGACGTTTAGAAAGGAACATAATATACTTTTTAAGGCTATTTTTTATATGCTGTCTCTCAAAAATGTCCCTGCTCACCTCTTTCTCGTAATCAGTTTCAGAAATTGAATCAAATATTTCACTATTAACAACTCTACCCCTCTTTAGTTTCCTGTAAAAATCTATACATAAATTATAAGCAATTCGAAATATCCAGCTTTTGAATGATTTTTTATTATTGACACCATCAAACTTATCCAGTTTTTCATAACTCCGTAAAAATGTTTCCTGAACTATTTCCATTGCCTCATCCCTGTCATTAAAGAAGTTGAAAGCAAGTTTAAAGATCCCCTTCTGGTAATATCTGACAAGTTCGGAGAAAGCAGAACTATCTCCCTCTCTGACCAGACAAACAAGTTTACAGTCTCTTTCATTGTCATTGCTAACCACCACTCCTTTTTCATTCTTAAACAAATTAATCATCCCTTCCATTGCTATTCTATTCAATACAGAATAGCTTAACACATTAGCCTGATTTAACATAATTCAGGCTTAATATAGATAAACGATATGGTTTTTAAAAAGGTTTACAAAAAAGAAAATATTACCTAAAATTTTCATCAAAATTGTCACGAAATGCTCAAGGTGATCGTTATAACAAGTAAAGTGATTAAATCGAATGAATAATAGTTTCACTATTTTGAAATGAAGATGATTGAGGTTTATGCAGTTAGAATGGGCATATTGAGTATTGCAGTAGGTTTTGATTAAAAATTTAGGTATTAAGTTTTATTGACTTAGTGTACATAATTTGGTAATTTTCATTTCTAATGAAGAATAAAAACTTAAGTTTACGGGAAACAATTCAGTTTTATCTTATAGACTGTAAATCAATTTTAGGAAAAATAATTGATGTTTTTATTATTTTACTTAACCTTCTTGTCTGTATTGTATTTGTTGCAGAGACCTACCCGATTTCACAGGGGACAAGAGATTTTCTATTAAGAGTAGAACAGATCTCGGTTTTATTCTTTATTATTGAATATATCTTCCGGTTATATGGGGCTAGAAACAGAATAAAATATCTTTATAATATTTATTCAATTATTGATCTTCTGGCAATCCTTCCCACCATATTTATTTTTCTACTCCCGGCATCAGCAATGCAGATCGGTTTTTTCAGAATTATTAGAATTTTCAGGGTATTCCGGATTTTCAGATTTCTCAGATTTACTGCCGACCCCCACTTTTTCTTTGGAAATATAACCCAGAGTTTATTAAAAGTTTTTCGCCTGGTTCTGACCATAGGGATAATATTTTTTATCTCAGCCGGGCTTTTCTGGTATATAGAAAATGCAATAAATCCAAATGTTTCTACCTTTGGAGATGCATTTTATTTTACAGTCGTCTCCTTAACAACAGTTGGCTTTGGTGATATCACACCCATATCAGAAGGGGGGAAATGGGTTACAATCCTAATGATACTATCCGGAATTATTCTTATTCCCTGGCAGGCTGGACAGATTATTAAAGAATGGATCAATATCTCTTCAAAAAAATCAATCACCTGTAAAAATTGTGGTCTGAAATTTCATGATGCTGATGCATCTCATTGCAAATCCTG
Organism: uncultured bacterium; assembly: GCA_965371805.1. Lineage (GTDB taxonomy): Bacteria > Acidobacteriota > Aminicenantia > UBA2199 > UBA2199 > JAOZTV01. The sequence goes on from CBDUZW010000001.1 coordinate 134,865, forward strand.
CGGAAATATAATCTATCAGGAATTTGAAGGATAAAGATAAAATAGTGAATATTAACCATATTGTTGAGAATTTTTTTATTAATTCAGAGTTAAAAAATTATCATCCTCATGGAAATGGACATATAAATGACACATATATTGTTCATTTAGATAATAAAGAGAATAACAATATTTCTCAGGAAAAATATATCCTGCAAAGGATAAATACTCATGTATTCAAGACTCCTTCAGATATAATGAATAATATAACAATAGTCAGTGACCATATCAAATCCAAATTATTAAGAGACAGAGTAAATGATATTGACAGAAAGGTTTTGACGGTAATTCCAAGCATAAACGGGGATTATATATATATAGATGATAAAAATAATCACTGGAGGGTTTATAAATTTATTGAAGGTACAGAAACATTTGATTATTCTAATTCGCAGAAACAGCTCTATACTGTTGCAGCCTCATTTGGAAAATTCTTAACACAATTGAGTGATCTGTCATCTAATTCACTTTCAATAATTATTCCGGACTTTCATAATACTGAAGTCAGGTTTGAAGAGTTTAAAACTGCCCTGAAAGGCAATGCCTTTGACAGGAAAAAACACATTAAAAAAGAGATCCAATTTCTTAATGATAATCTATCGGTTTTTAAAAACATAGAAAATATTATTAACAACGGTTCTCTTCCCCTAAGAGTTACCCATAACGATACAAAAATTAATAATGTATTATTAGACAGGCAGACTGGTGAAGGATTATGCGTTGTTGATCTTGATACCATAATGCCCGGTTATTCAATATTTGATTTTGGAGATCTGGTTCGTTCAGCAATACGAAATGCTTCCGAGAGCGAAAAAGATCTTTCTAAGATCTTTGTTGACCTCGATAGATTCAGATCAATAACAAGGGGATTTCTTTCAGAAACAAGAGAAATATTAACCAAAACTGAGATCGACAATATGGTCACAGGAAGCATCGTAATAACAATGATGATAGGAGTCAGGTTTCTTACAGATTACTTAAATGGAGATAAATACTTCAAAACATCATTTCAAGAACATAATCTGGCCAGATGCAGAGTTCAATTTAAACTGGTCGAGTCTTTATTAGAAAAAAAAGAGAAAATGGAAGAAATTGTTCGATCTGTAATTTAGTTATGACTATCTGTTTCTCCAGAAACCACCGGTTAGTATAACCAGAACGGTATAAAGCTCCAGCCTTCCGATCATCATGCTTATTGAGAGTATCCATTTTCCAATAGCCGGGATAAAAGCATAATTTTCTGTTGGACCAACCATACCCAACCCGGGCCCGATGTTCCCAAGGCAAGCTGCGGCTGTTCCTGCTGCAGTAACGATATCCAGACCCAAGACTGTCATTGATATTGAAACAATAATAAAGAGCAATACATAGAGGAGGAAAAAGCCAATGATAGAATAGGTTACCTCTTTGGGGATCACCCTCTTCCCTACCTTTAAGGGAATTATCGCATTTGGATGTAATAATTTTTTTAATTCAATAAATCCCTGTTTTATAACAACAATAAGCCTTATAACCTTCATACCACCACCGGTTGATCCGGCTGATCCACCAATAAACATCAGTACAAAAATAAGTATCTGGGAAAGAGAAGTCCAGGTTTCATAGTCATGAGTCCCAAATCCGGTAGTTGTCCCAATCGATACTGTTTGAAACAATCCGAATCTGAATGATTCAATAATTGAATTAAATATACCTGCAAAATAATTACTGAAAGTAATTATCAGGGTAATCGTAATAGTGAAGAACATATATGTCTTAAATTCTGCATCATCCCAGTATGAGTTAAATTTTCCTATCAAAAATTTATAATGAAGAGCAAAATTCACTCCTGCGGCAAACATGAAAAACGTGATAACATAGTCTATATATGATGAGTTAAATGCAGCAATTGAAGTATTCTTTGTACTGAAACCACCGGTTGCCATTGTTGCAAATGAATGGCATGTTGCATCAAAAAGATCCATCCCGCCAAATAATAAAAAGACAACTTCAGCAGCTGTAATCCCAACGTAAACGATCCAGAGAATTTTTGCTGTATTTTTTACCCTGGGCGTCAGTTTATCAGCTGTGGGTCCTGGAACTTCTGCTTTGAACAATTGCATACCACCAATACCCAACATTGGTAAAATTGCCAGAGACAGAACAATTATTCCCATGCCTCCAATCCAGTGTGTGAATGATCTCCAGAACAGTAAAGCTTTAGGCATAGCTTCAATATCAGTTAATATAGAAGCTCCTGTTGTTGTAAAACCAGACATTGATTCAAAAAATGCATCAGTAAAGGAGGGGATTGCACCGCTGAAATAAAATGGTAGAGCCCCAAAAAAAGCTATAAAAAGCCAACCTAAGCTGACGATCAAAAAGCCATCTCTTATACTCAATTCTTGTTTTTTTTTTGTAACTTTAATAAGCAATAGACCTGTAAAAAAACTGATAGCAATAGAGACTATTATCCCATTAGCACTGGTATCGCTATATATATACGAGATAACTAGTGGCAGAAAAAGCATCAACCCCATCAGCAGGATAATATATCCCAGGATATGAAAAACAGAGCTCGTATTAAGTGTCCTCAGCATAAATAATTCTTATCCAAACATCTTTTCTACTTTAGGTAGAGAATCTTTTTCTGAAAAAACAATAATTTCATCTTCAGGCTTTATCATATTATTTCCTGATGGAACTAATGGATGACCATCCCTGTAAATTGCACCGATTAATGAATCTATTGGAATTTTTTCCTGTAATTCTACAAGTGGTATATTAATATATTTTGAATCAGAAGAGACCTTGAATGTTATCATAATTATGTTTGTACCTTTCAATGTTGATGATGAGAGGACTTTTCCATGTTTAACAAATCTCATTATGGCATTTGAAGTTGATATTGAACTATTTACACATCGGGACAGACCAATCGTCTTTGTTATTGGCAGATAATCTGTTTTTTCAATTCTGGTAATTGTCTTATGTACTTCAAGATGATTTGCCAATAATGAAGAGACAATATTAGTCTCATCATTTCCTGTAAGAGCAAGAAAAAAGTCTGTCTCAATGATCCCTTCTGCAGCAAGGATATTTATATCTGTTGCCTCTCCACAAACGATTAAACTCTGTGTGAGGATTTCTGAAAAATGAGCAGCTTTATTCTCATCTCCAATTATAATTTTTATATTAAAACCACCGATCTTTTCAAGTTCTTTACCAAGAGTTTCAACTATCTTTCCTTTTCCGTGGATCATTATATCCCGGCTTTTCTCTTCACCATAACCGGTCATCTCAAAAACATCTTTTATATTTTTTTTACCAACAATTATAAAGAACTTATCATTCTCCTCAACAACAAAATCACCTTTGGGAATAAAAGCATTAGGTCCTCTTTCAATTACAACAATTCTAAGATAATTTAAAGGATACATCCGGGCAATTTCACCAAGTGATTTTCCGATAATGTTTGATTTGCTGCAGACAATTGTAGAGATCAGCATAATCTTGCCTTTATAAAGTTCATACACATCTATTGCAGATGGGTATTTAAGAAGATTTACAAGCTCTTTTGACAGTTCCTTTTCAGGATGGATAATAAGATCTATACCAAAATTATCAAGATCTATAATATCCTCCATGAAGTCGTAGTCATCATTTCTGACTCTAGCAACAACCTTTTTTGCACCAATTTTCTTTGCCGCAGTACATGAAAGAATATTTAACTCATCAACCGAGCTAACACCTATAAAAAGATCACAGTTTTCGAAGAATTCTCTATTAAAAACGTCTTTCTTAATCCCCTGGCTTTCAATAATTGAGACATCCAAAACACTTCTTAAACGGTTACAGATAACCGGATCTGACTCTATTAAGGTAATATCATTCCCTTCAGCACTCATTATTCTTGTAAGATACTGTCCTGTTTTCCCTGCACCATAAATAATAATATTCATATTAAACTTATCCTAAAACATCCTTTTTTTACAGCAGGATTATACCTAAAATAAGTGTTTTATGCAATTAATAAAATAGTGTAAAAAAATTTCAATAGTAATACTACTATAAATATCATAAAATTATCTTTCAATTATTGTCGAATATCACTCTTTCCAGATAGGATCCCTCTTCTCTAAAAACGCTCTCATTCCCTCCTGTGCTTCAGTGGATGTTCTTAATTTAGCAATCACTTCAGCGGTGTAAGTATATGCTGCCTTTAGATCCATGCCCGGTACCTTATCGAATATCTCCTTGCATATACTTAGAGCCATAGGTCCATTTTTTTTAAGTTTATCAGCCATATCCAAAGTAAAAATTAATAGATCTTCCGGTTTTACAACATAATTAATAAAATTAAGGGCAAGTGCTTTTTCCGGATTAAATCTCTCACCTGTTAAAAAAAGTTCTTTTAAAACTCCCTCTCCAACTTTTTTTATTAAGTATGGAGATATACATGCCGGCACCACTCCAATTTTTACCTCAGAAAGTGAAAAAAAAGCTTTTTCTGATGCTATAACAATGTCTGATGCCCCGACAAATCCCATACCACCACCAATAACAGCACCATTTACAGCCGAGATAACCGGTTTTTTCAGCTTATATATTCTTAAGAATAATTCAGAAATTTTTAATGAATCTTTAAGATTATCATTATAGTCAAAATCTATCGTATCTTTCATCCATTTTAGATCAGCTCCGGCAGAAAATGATTTCCCATTTCCTGTAAAAATGACAACCCTGATTTTTTCATTTTGATTAATCTTTTTTAAAACATCAATCAACTCAGTTAACATTAAAGCATTAAACGCATTATGAACATCGGGTCTATCAAGAAATATAGTAGCTATATTATCCCTGACAACAATTTTAATTGTTTTATATTCCATTTTAGATCATCCTTCTATATCTTCCATTCGTTATCATAACACCCTATATGTCTTGCAATAACAAGCCTTTGTATTTCTGACGTACCTTCCCCGATTTCAAGTAACCGTTGATCTCGATATAATCTTTCGATATCAAATTCTTTCATCAGCCCATATCCTCCATGAATCTGAACCCCTGCATTTACACATTTATGAGCAACTTCTGAACAGTAAAGTTTTGCCATTGCACCATACAGCCTATACTGATCATCTTTTTTGTCACATAACCATGCTGCTTTATAGAGCAAATTCCTTGCAGCTTCAATTTCTACGATCATATCAGCCAGTTTAAAGGAATTCGCCTGAAAAGTTGAAATTGGTCTTGCAAATTGCCATCTATCTTTTGCATACTTTAAACTTAAATCATACGCTCCCTGAGCAAGCCCTAATCCCATTGCAGCAATCGCCAGCCTCCCTTTGTCAAGAGTATCAAGCATTATTTTAAATCCCTCTCCCATTTTGCCTAATATATCTTTATCATCTACAATTACATCATTAAAAAATAATTCAGAAGTATTTGAAGCTCTCCACATCATCTTCTCGTGCATTGTTCTTGCCTCAAATCCCTTAGCCCCTGATTTCATGAGAAAGCAGGTATACTCAGCTCTTTTTCCTGCTTTTTTTTCAGAAGCCGCCTGAACGGTAACTCCATCTGTTATGGGTGTAGAACCATTTGTGATAAATATCTTCGACCCATTTAAAATCCATTTATTCTTATCATCCTTTGACCTGTAAGCACTTGTTTTTGTACCTCCGGCATCCGAACCAGCTTCCGGTTCAGTTAATCCAAAAGCCCAGAGATGCTCACCAGTACATAATTTCGGAAGATATTCCGTTTTTTGTTCTTCGTTCCCATAATAATATATTGGTCCAATGCCAAGGGAATTATGAGCTGCAAGGGTTGCAGCCTGAGAACTGTCAATCTTTGCCATCTCCTCAATTGCCACAACATAATCAAGATAAGTTAATCCTGATCCTCCATATTTTTCCGGTAAATACATTCCAAATAGTCCAAGCTCTCCCATTTCCTTTGTTAACTCAACTGAAAACCTCTCTTCTTTATCAAGTTTAAATGCCATAGGTTTTACCCTTTCAAGGGCAAACCTTTTGACAAGATCTTGAATCATTTTTGCATCTTCAGGTAAATTAAAATCCATATTTCCTCCATTGCCAAAAGGTTTTTAATATATTAATTACTCAACCTCTTTCTAACATTCATTTTTTAAATTAATCACTTATATACTGCTCAACTAAGAATAAGAGATCTCCTGAACTCACTTCCGAATCATCTTTTTGAAATATTTTTTTGATAATCCCCCTATTAAAGATATTATCATTGGAAAATGTTAAATAATTAAAAGATTTCATTACTTCGATCATACCAAGAACGGTCCCGTTTTTGACAATATCTCCTACTTTTATGAATGGTGGTTTTTCAGGAGACGGTTTTCTGTAGAAAATTCCAGCCGTAAACGCTTTAACATATAATTCATTTTCTTTTAGCTTTATATGTTTTTTGTTTATGCTTCTTTTATTAGATGAACCTTTAATCTCAGTTTCTTTAGTTTTATATAATTTTTTATTATCTAATACGATTAAATCATGTATTGACCATATCCGGGGGTTCTTAATTCTCCGGTAGCCTGTTGATTGATACGATGCTTCAATAAATACTTCCAGGTATCTGCGCAATTCACTTAATAAAATAACCTCATCTGTATCCATCTGACTGGCTGCTTTAATTGGATTCATATCATTGGCTATACGCTGTTCAATATTATCCATTCCATTTCTGATATTTATTTTTTCTGATTCATCTTTAGAAATAATATTAAAATCATCATCTAATTTTGTATTATAAGCGCCTATTGCAAGGGTCTTCCCTTCCATAACTGCCAATCTGGTTATTGGAGTTGATATCTGTAATACCGGATCAAAAGGCGCACCGTCCATTGCATAATAACCTGCCCCGGAAGCTTTTCTTAAAAGTATAGTAAAGGAAGGAACTGTAATATTTGAGAGAGAATATAAAAGATTTGAACCATACCCAAGTAGTCCATTCTTTTCGGCTGTTACCCCTATATCAAACCCTGAAATATCCTGAAGCCACACAATTGGAATACCATCATCCTCACAAGCTCTTATAAATGAAGTGATTTTTGAAATCCCCTCCCTATATAAGATTCCTCCCGGTCTAAGCTCTCCATGGCCATCTTCAACTTCAGAGAGTTCCTGATTATTAGAAATCAGACCAACATATAGTCCGCTGATACGTCCAATACCACAAACTATCTCCTTCCCAATGTCCGGATAGATCTCTTTAAAAAGGCTATCATCAACCAATCTTGCAATAACCTCCATTATCTTATAATTTATCCTGTGGTCCGGAGAAATTATTCCTTCGATCTCATCAGTAGAATAAACTGGATCAGAATTATTTTTCCCATATCTATAATATGAAACTGCTGATGAAGGGATTTTTAAAAACTCACTCCTGATTTTCATTAATAATGTCAAATCATCGGGTACCCTGAAATCCGCACAGTTTGAAAGATGGACATGAATATCCGCTCCACCAATGGATAATGATGTTATTTTTTGACTTTTTGCACCCTTTATTAATGCCGCTCCTGCAATTACCATATAGGCCTGCTCAGTCATATAAACAATGTCAGAAATTATTGGCATATAGCCCCCACCTGCAATACAGTCTCCAAAAACACCTGCAATTTGAGGAATTTGCCTGGCAGAAAGAACCGAGTTCATCTTGAAAATATGCCCTGCTCCTTTTTTCCCTGGAAATGATCGAGATTGCTCAGGTAAAAACAATCCACTCGAATCAATTAAATAGACAACCGGAATCTTCAATCTTAATGCAATTTCCTGTGCTCTTTGTATTTTTTCCGGAGTTTTGGGCCACCATGAACCAGAAGCAACAGTATTATCATTTGCAATTACAATTGTATGTATATTTTGTATCCTGATAAATGCCGTAATTACCCCTGCACCTGGAGACTCTTTTTTTGCATCATCTTCTCCAAATACAATGCCATAATTTACAAATGAACCAATGGGAAATATCTCAGTTCCTTCATCTTTCAATAATTCTATCCTCTCCCATGCAGTAAGCTTCTTTTTATCATGAACCCTCTTGATATATTTCTCTCCCCAACCCATTTTAAGACCTTGTTTCTTATCAATAATAGGCAGATTGATCGAATTCATACTTTTTTTGTTATTATCATAAATGTCTTTATCCATAAAAGAATCTATTGAATGTCCTATTCTGTCTAGAATAATTTTTGCCATTTTAATTAACCTCAGACTCTAAATATTTTTCCAGAGATTGTGTATTATAATTTCCTGTTAAAAAACATTCCATTTCAATTATTTCCAAAAGCAATGGGATTGTTGTTTTCACTCCCTTTATCAATATATTTTTCAATCCATTTTTCATTGTAAGGATCGCCTCTTCTCTGTCTTTCCCATGGACAATAAGTTTACATAACATTGAATCATAATAAGGAGGGATTTGATAGCCTGAGGAAATATGGGTATCAATTCTTATTTTTCCGGGACCACAGTTTATATCATATTCAAATTTCTCAATTAAACCGGCATCCGGTGCAAAATTATTTGTTGGATCCTCTGCATTTATCCTGCACTCTATTGAATGCCCCTTTACCATAATGTCTTCCTGTGAAAAGGAGAGCGGATGATTAGCAGCAATTTTTATCTGCTCAGAAACAATATCTATTCCAGTGACCATTTCAGTAACCGGGTGCTCAACCTGAAGCCTTGTGTTCATCTCCATGAAATAAAGTTCTCCTCTTTCATCTAATAGGAATTCCATTGTCCCAGCATTTAAATAACCTGTCTTTTTTAATGCTGAGATCATTTTAACTTCAATTTCCTTCCGGGTTCTAATATTTAATGATGGGGAAGGCGATTCTTCAATCAATTTCTGTTTTTTTCTCTGTATTGAACACTCCCTGTCACCGAGATTGACAATATTTCCATATGAATCTGCAAGAATTTGAAATTCAATATGCTTTCCGTTCACAATCACTTTTTCAAGATAAAGAGCCTTATTTCCAAAGTTTTTTTCTGCCTCCATTGAAGCTTCTAGAAAATTCCTCTTCAGTTCATTTCTATTCAAACAAACTCTAATCCCCTTACCACCCCCACCTGCTGTTGCTTTTAGAATTACGGGATAACCGGAATCGTTCGCTAAATCTATTGCCTCTTCTAAAGAATTCAAAGCACCATCAGAGCCTGGAATAATATTCAATCCAGCTTTCTTCATTATTTTTTTACTATTGGATTTATCTCCCATTGATCTTATATAATTTGCAGACGGGCCAATAAAGGTTAGTTTCTGCTGTTCACACATTGATGCAAAAAGGAAATCCTCTGCAAGAAACCCAAATCCCGGATGGATTGCAGATACTTCAGATTTTAAAGCTTCTTTAAGAATAACTTCACGGTTAAGATAACTTTTAACACTGGGACCCGGCCCAATGCAGACCTTCTTAACATCACTCTGAAGATAGGATGCCTCTTTATCAGCCTCTGAATAAAATAGAACAGGATCAATATTCAATATTTTTAAGGTTTTTAGTATCCTTGAAGCGACCTCGCCTCTATTTACGATACCAACCCGTTTAAACATAGGTTAATACTAGCCAATATAAAAAAAAATGTCAAATATTTAATAGCCAACAATATAGGAACTATAGGTAGTTTTTAGAATTTTATTGTTAAAATATCACTATATTTATTGACTATTTTTATCATATTCATGTAAAATCAAAGGAATGGGAAATATAGTACAAGGTAGGAGAGATAGAAATGGATAAAAAAATCATAAGAATTGGAAATGCAAGCGGATTTTGGGGAGACGATCTAAATGCATTAAAGAGACAGATTGATGGAGGTAATCTAGACTATATCACTTCTGACTACCTTGCCGAGATAACAATGGGAATTCTGATGAAACAGAACCTAAAGGATCCATCCATGGGTTTTGTTTACGATTTTATAGAACAGTTTGATGAAGTACTTGACAGTATTGTAGAAAGCAATACAAAAATCATCACAAATGCCGGAGGTATCAATCCAATTGGATTAGCAGAGAAATTAAATGAACTTGTATTAAAACGCGGAAAGAAATTAAAAATCGCTGCAATTACCGGTGATAATATCTCAGATAGAATTGATGAATTCTACCCTGGAAAATCAAAATTAGAGAATATGGAGACTGGAGAAAATTTTCTAAAAGTCAAAGAGAGAATACTTAGTGCAAATCTTTACCTTGGAGTGAATCCAGTTTTAGAAGCCTTAAAATCCGGTGCAGATATTATCATAGCTGGAAGAGTTACTGATACTGCCATTACTCTAGCTCCAATGATCCATGAGTTTGGCTGGAAACTTAATGATTTTGACAAACTCGCATCAGGTATTGTCGCAGGGCATATAATAGAATGCGGAACACAATCAACAGGTGGTAATTTCACTGGGTGGCAGGATGTAAAAAACTGGAATAATATTGGATTTCCCATAATAGAGGTAGAGGAAACAGGAGAATTTACTGTTACAAAACATGAAAATAATGGTGGATTGGTTAGTATCGGAACAGTCAAAGAGCAACTATTATACGAAATGGGAAGACCTGATGAATATATAAGCCCCGATGTTATCGCTGATTTTTCTTCGATCCATCTGGAAAAAACCGGAGAGAATAGAATAAGAATATCTGGAACCAAAGGCTATGCTCCAACTGAGTTTCTTAAAATATCCATATCATATTCAGGTGGATATAAAGCATCTGGGACCATTATCATTGCTGGAGATGATATTCAAAAAAAAGCAGAGACTTTTGAAAGCATATTATGGAATAAATTAAACATGGAATTTGAAGAAAAAAAAAGTGACCTGCTATTTGGAACAGTACATAATAATATATATAAGGAAGGATATCTAAGATTCTCGGTTTTTGATACGGATAAGAAGAAAATTGAAAAGTTTTCAAAGACAATTTCAGCTCTAATACTTTCCGGTCCGGCAGGTGTTGCAGTTACTGGTGGAAGACCAAAGGTGCAGGAAGTTTTAGGATACTGGCCGGCACTCTTATCAAAGAAACTTATTACAGCAAATACGATAATTTTATCCGGCAAAGACATTCCAAAGAAGATTGAAAATATTTCATCCGAAACAGGTTTTGAGTCAAAAATAAAGGGAGAGACCAGTCCAAACTCTTTAGTATCACAAGATAATAAAGAAGGAATAACTGAAATAAATAATACAAAAGGTATAAGAATCTCGGACCTGGCATATACAAGATCAGGAGATAAGGGAGATATGTCTAATATTGGAGTAATTGCACTTGATGAGGAAAAATATGAGATCTTGAAAAGGCACCTGACCCCAGATTATATAAAAGAAGTTTTCAAAGATGTATGTAAAGGAAAGGTTATTAGATATGAAATAGATAATCTACTGGCATTAAACTTCCTTCTTGAAGGCTCACTCGGAGGAGGAGGAGCAAGATCTCTGTCATCCGACCCTCAAGGCAAACTATATGCCCAAAGATTATTAACTTATTATTTATAGATTTAGAGCTAATTGCAAAAATAGATTTATAGCGAAGTTTAGCGAAATTTTTTCTGGTGAGTATAATTTAAAAAATTACCGGAAACATAGTCAGCACTATGTTGAGGATGGTTTTTTCAGTTTTACGAAGCCAGGGAGAATTGCAGCAAACTGCAGTAGAATGTATTTTTGCTATTGGCTCTTTAAGCAAAACTAAATCCTGAATTTGCTGGATAGCTTAAAATGAAATGTTTTTTAAATAATCCTCAAAATCCTTTTTTGCTGGTTTTATTTTGCCGGAATCAGTTTCCGGCCAGGGATAAAAAGAATCCGGTAATTTAAATTTTGCTAATTTTTGATTTAAATACTTTTTTATTAACTCTTCGTCAGGTAAATTGTCATCTTTTATCTTTAAAAAAGCGACAGGCCTGAATCCAAACTTTTTATCCTCTATTGGAAATACTTTAGATTCAATAATTTCAGGGATTTCAAGTAAAATCCTCTCAATTTCCTCCGGCTGGATATTCTCTCCACCTGAAATAAACATATTATCTCTACGTCCGGTTAGTACGAGTTCATTATTTTCATTTAAATAGCCAAGATCCCTGGTCTTAAACCAACCATGCTTATCAACTGAAACATTGATTTTTCCGTTTTTTAAATATCCTTGAAATAATGTTGCCCCTTTTAGTAATATTTCCCCATCAATATTAATATGGATTTCTCTAAACTTAAGGACTTTCCCTGAAGATCTGAAATTTATTTCATTTGAAAGAACTCTCTTAATAGCCACAGTTGACCCCATCTCTGATAATCCATATGATACATAAACAGGAAGTATAAATTCTAAGGCTTCCTTTAATAACTCATTGGGAACAGAGCTTCCTCCAAGCAGAATAGATTTAATTCCAGGGATTAAATCTTTTGCTTTTTGTATTTTTATATCATTAATCAACTTGTATAATTGTGTTGTAACCAGAGAAAGATGTGTAATATTATTTCCATTAATTTCTTCAAGAAGGGATTTTTTCTTATTATATATTACAATGCCTGCAGCTTTAATAACACACCTCATTAAAACGCCAAGCCCCCCTACATGAAAAAGCGGCAGAGACAATAACCATTTATCACCTCTTTGCAATTCAATCATATCCAGTACTCCCATTGCACTATAATAGAGATTAGAAAAGCTTAAGACAACAATTTTACTCTCAGAGGAAGAACCGGATGTCTGGATCAACAGCGAATTATTATTTTCATTAATATTCAAATTTACTGTTTTTTCTGTTTTTCTTATATTCAATATATCAATATCAAGATCAATTAACTTAATGTTTTTAAAGTCAGATCTGTCAAATTTTTCTTTATTACAAATTAAAAAAGCAGTATCACTATCACTAAAACGTGTTCTTAACTCATTATCAGGAGTACTTGGATTCAATGGGAATGCGATTGCTTCCATTCTCCATATTGCAAATAGAAAGGCTATATAATTTGAAGAGTTGTCACAAATTATTCCAACCCTGTCTCCGGAAGACAAACCTGATTCAGATAAATATAACTGACAATAAGCCACCATTTCATTCAGCCTTGAATAGGAATAATCCCCGGATTTATCAACTACAGCTAAATCTTCAGGGTAAGTTTTGGCAGCTTTTGCTATCGGGCAGAGCTTCATTTCAATATAATCTATTATGACCTTTTGGGGAACTTTGAGAAGTCCGGTTCTCTCTTTTCCACAAATGCATTTCTTCCTTCCTGAGCTTCTTCACTCATATAGTATAATAAAGTTGCGTTGCCGGCTAACTCCTGTATGCCTGTCTGCCCGTCAATATCTGCATTAAAAGCTGATTTTAATAATCTTAAGGCAAGTGGTGAGTTTTTAAGAATTTCATTACACCATTTAACTGTTTCTAACTCTAATTGTTCATACGGCACTACTGTATTGACAAGCCCCATATCAAGTGCCTCTTTAGCATTATACTGCCTACAGAGAAACCAGATCTCTCTTGCTTTTTTCTGACCTACTACCCTTGCCATATAACTCGCACCATAGCCGCCATCAAATGAACCAACCCTTGGGCCGGTCTGACCAAAAACAGCATTATCGGAGCAAATTGTAAGATCACAGATAAGATGAAGGACATGCCCCCCGCCTATTGCATAGCCGGCTACCATTGCAATTATCGGCTTTGGACAGGTTCTAATCTGTCTTTGGAAATCAAGTACATTAAGTCTGTTTATTCCTTTCTCATCAGTATAACCGGAGTCACCCCTTATCTTCTGATCTCCTCCTGAGCAGAATGCTTTTTCACCCTCTCCTGTCAGAATAATAACACCAACTTTTTCATCCTCTCTTGCATCAGCCAAAGCCTTTGACATTTCGACAACAGTCATAGGTCTAAAAGCATTCCGCTTCTCAGGCCGGTTAATCGTGATTTTGGCAATTCCCTCAAATTTATGATATTTTATATCTTCAAATTCACCCGATTGTATCCAATTTATATCCTTTCCCATTAATATCTCCTATACAAAAATTAAAAAAAGATTTTATAACAGACAAAAGTTTTAATCAAATTTACTAACTACCTAAATATCAAACACGATTTAATCATGTTTGATAAATGAGACAACATAATACTAATTATCCAAAAATTGTTTTTTATAATTATAAATTGTAAAATATATGAATAAAAAAGAGAGGTTAAAATGAAAGCTTTTATACTAATGGTATTATTATTTATTCCATATCTCATTCTTCCCAAAGAAGTTATTTTAATGCCGGAGATAATCGATCCAGTCAGAATAGAACTTACAAAGAATTATTTATATGTGATTGAAAAGCCAGGTCTTTTGATATACTCTCTAAAAAATTATAAATTTTTTAAAAGAATTGGTAAAAAAGGAAATGGACCCGGAGAATTTAAAAGAATGCCTAGCTTAGCAATTTTATCTGACTCTATACTTCTTTATAGTTTAAATAAAGTCGCATTTTTTTCTTTTGATGGAATCTATAAATCTGAGAAAATATTAAAATTTTTTCTTTATGATATTTCATATCTCACTACAGGTTATGTTGCGGAAATACACAATTCTAATAGAAAACTCCGAACTCACTCTAAAGATATTTGTCTTTTTGATAAGGAATTCAACTTTTCTAAAATTTTGTTATCAGGTCCTTCCAAAATTTTAGGCAGACCTGACAAAAAATTTGCAAAAAATTATATTAACCACTACATAAGACATCAAGTGTACAAGGATAGAATTTATGTCTCCGATACCCGAAAGGGTTTTTATTTTGAAGTTTTCAATAATCAGGGAAATAAATTGTATATTATTGATAAGAAATACAAGAAATACCCGGTAACTCAGGGATATAAAGACAATGCTCTTGAAAAATCTTCTAAATATAGTAGAAGACGGATTAAATGGGTCTTTCCAAAATATCACCCTGCTTTTAGATTTTTTAAAATAAATAATGAAAAAATTACAGTAATGAAACCAGCTATAAAAGAAATTGAAAAACCGATAGTTCAGTTAGATTTAAAAGGAAATAAACTGCTGGAGAGAGCTCCTGTCTACAATAAAAAAATGATTGGAGGACTTGGTAAAAGGTACAATAAAAAAACGTTTGTACTGATAGAAAATTCAGATGAAGATTGGGAATTACATATCGAAAATATAAAAATAGAATGAAAAATATTTGCTAGTTAATAATATTAGTGAATATTTATATAGCTAATGTGAACCTCAGGGACAGTAAGATTTTTATTCTGTCGCCTGCATCATATTTGTTAGGGATTTACTTTCTTAAATAGTTGAGTAAAGTCAATTTTTGGGGCTGATAATTTTTCAATCTTCTTTGTTGGGTGAGTATGTGCATAAGCACCAATACAAAATAAAATAATAAGAAAAACTGTTAGCCCAATAATTTAATCGTGTTTGATAAATTAAACAACATAATACTAATTCCATTAATCCATTTTTAAGAATTCTTAAATTCATATAGTGCTAAAAAGGAATTGTCATCCATATTGAACTCAAAGTTTTTTAATTGAGGAATTTCTTTCTTAAAGCTTTCAAATTCTTCTTCATCTCTAAAAGATAATTCTACAATCAATCCATTATCGTAAGATCCTTTTATACTAGAAAAAATTTTCTTTGTATTATCGTTAAAATCAAGATACGGGAAAATTTTTATTGTTTTACTCTTCAAATTTAACAACCACAAATTTATTATTAAATTATTTTTACGCTTTTCCAATAATAAAAGACTATTATTAAACCCGCGTATAAAAATGAATCTATGAATATTGTCTGTTATCATTTCCTTGTCATCTCTTTTCAAGTGTTTTTTATCCCAAATATGTTCAATGTTTTTATTATTGTTAGGTATTTTCAATATAGATAGCTCATTAGATAAAGGATTATATATATTTACATTCAAATCATAATTACTAATAAAAGCAATTTTTTTATTAATCTTTGTAAATATATTAAGAGGTTGATATATCATTTTTCTTAAACGATTGTCAAACTTATTGATTCCACCGATTTTCTCAAGTTTTGAATTATATATTAATATTGCGCTATTATCTTTGTGATAATTTTGATATATAGAAATACTTAAATACAATTTATTGTTTAGAACTATGTGATCCAAAGCACCATATTTTATTTTAACTTCTTCTAAAACTTTTCCTTCTTTATTAAATTTGATTAGTTTATATGCTGTTACTAGCACCACACTTCCATCTTCAAAAGCTGCAGCTCCATAACCATACAAATATTCCTTTGGTCCAGGACCGGGTTTCCCATAATTTAAAAGATGTTTTCCTTCTTTGTCAAATAAAAACATTTTTTTACTTGAGCTATTATCGATAATTAAAAAACTACCATTTCTGTCCATTGAAATTGATCTAACTCTTCCAATTATAGAATTATTTTTTGTTTCCAACTTTATTATTTTAACAATACTTCCTATAGTATTATATTTTATATTATTTATTTTTTCATTTATGAAAGATTTATAATCAATTTTGTTAATTTTTATAAGTTTTGTTGCTACATTCTTTTCTGTAGTGATACTTTTTTCTGTAGCGACACTCTTACCACAGAAAGTAATAAACATCATGAACATTATTAGTACAATAAAATATCTTTTTTTCAATTTTTTCTCCTTTAAATTTATTGAAAACTTTTTATAGAAATATATTTAACTCTTTTGTTTATACATTATATACATATTAAACCTACTAAAGAATAATAACATATTTTCAGCACTACCTTTGCAATTTTTCAAATTCATGAAAGTAATTAAAAAAAAATTGCCTGGCACCTTTTTCCATAGCACCTTTTACCAATAGTGAAAGATCTAAAGAAAAAAAACAACCAAAACTCAGAACTCAGATCGAAGATTTCAGAAGTTCGACTCAGACGCACCTATTTCAAAAAGACAGAAGAAGAAAAGAAAAATTGAACAAAATAAGAATGAGAATTTAGAGCAGGTGTAGTCCCAAAAGGATAACATCATTATATGGGGGATCAGCCACCTGCCAAAACAAATTTGCACTAAATGAGGTGGAAATGCAATATAAAAAAAGATTATTTTTTTTATTTTTTCTGGTTGACTTTTAAGGGAATAACTGGCACCTTTTGTCCATGTCCATGTTTATTAAATTTATAAAAATAATTAATACAAAATTTATGAAATGGTTTAGAATAATCATTTTGTCCCGGGATAGGATAATATGAATTTATAATCCTATCATTTTCATCAATGATTAAGATCATTGGAGTATTTCTAATGTTATATTTTTTCAAAAAAGAATCATCTTCAAAAAAATTAACTGGAAAATTTACTTTATTTATTTTAATGTAATTATTTACATACCTTCTGCTTGTAGCATGAACAATTGCTATAACGTAATTATTTCCAAACATTTCAGCAACCTCAATAGCAAATTTTGTTTCAATATCTTGACAAACATTGCAGCTTAATTCGTTAAATACCAAGATCAACCTTGGATGCTTTTTTATGGAGTTTTTTGTTTGTTCTTCTTTTGGGTATATTCTTTTTTTATTATCAATAAATATTTTCTTACCAAGGTGATTCATTGAAACAATTTGACCTTTAATAAGAGCATCCTTTATTTCTTCTGTACTCTTTTTAAAAGAAATATTTTTAGATATTTGATCTTGATATTTAATTTTAATTTTATTAAATTGCATTTTATTCCAAATTGTTGATCCAGATAAAACAGCGAAAACCAAAACTACTATAAATATTTTATACTTCATTTTTAGATAATCCTAATTAAAAATTTTTAAATTCGTATTTAACCAAAAACGGATTATCATCCATATTAAACCTAAAATTCTTTAAAAGTGGAATTTTCTTTTGATATTTATTAAATTCTTTTTCATCATAGCAATATAATTCAAAAATAATTCCTTTATCATAACAACCTTTTACTCCATAGAACATTTTTTTTGTATAATCATCAAGACTATCGTAAGAGAAAATCTTTATTTTTTTATCTTTTAGATTTAATAACCATGCATTGTAGATATTTTTTTCTTTGCAAATTTCAAATAATGAAAAGCTATTATTAAATCCAAATATAGAGTTAAATCTATGAAGTTTCTTTTTAATTATTGTCCTATCATCTTCAGAAAAATTTTTTTTCCCCCATATGGAATCCAAATTATTGTTTTCATTTGGTATTTTTATTATAGATAGATCTAGAGCTTTTGGATTATAAATTTGTAATTTTAAATCATAATAATCAATAAAAGCAAGACTATTATTTATTTTAGCTAATACTTTATGTGGAACAAATCTGTATTTTTCTAAACGGGTATCATATTTAACTATACCACCTACTTTATCAAGTTTTGAATTATAAATTAAAATTGAATTTTTATTTATTTTTGAAGATCTGTAAACGTAAACAGATAAATAAATTAATTCATCATTCACAATTATATCTTTAACTAAATAATTAATTTTTATTTCTTTAATTAACTTACCTTTTATATTAAACTTTATAAGTTTAAGTGAAGTAACTAATATAACATCCCCATTTTCCAATATTGCAGTTCCTCTAACTTTTTCGTATTCCCCTGGTCCCTGACCTTTTTTTCCATAATTTCTAATATATTTCCCATTTTTATTAAAAAGAAAAACTTTTTTACTTCGGTTAAAATCATTAATTAAATAATCACCATTATTATTTATAGATAAAGATGAGATTTCACCAATGATAGACTTTTTGGTAGTTTCCAATTTTATTACTTTAACAACCTTTCCTAAATTTTTATCGTTAATATTATTTTTTTTTATATCAATTGAAAAAGATTTAAAATCAATGTTTTTAACATTGATATTAGAATATTTGCTGTTGTCATTGCAATAAACAAAAAACATACTCAATATCACTAATATTATTAATTTGTTTTTTTTCATAATATTTCCTCATTTGTTATATTTTTTTTTATAAAATATCTCACCCACTTTACCTTTTTTAAAACCTAAAATCAATAAAGTGGATGAAATTAATATTTAATTATTGACAATATTGTGCTTTACACTGCTCGGTCCCATCTTTTTCACAATGCGTTTTTTCTTTTTTAGGATTATTTATACATATTTCGTCAGTTCTATACCAATATATTGTTTTAGTACCTGCACCGGAATCCATAACTGGACCACCAAGATCAACTGCTTCTAAGGGCACAGATGAAAAACTTACAAATGCAAACAACACTCCTAAAACAAAAACACTCATGATTAAAATACCTAATTTTTTTTTCATTTAAATCTCCTTTTTTAATTTTAAAAAGTTATAACCTTTATGTAATTAGACTAGCATAATTTATTTTCAGAAACAATCCCCGTTTTGTTACATCGCCCTAATCTTCAAGTATTGGTAGGGCGTTATACAGTATATTTTTATAAAACATTTATTAAACCTTTCTATTTTTTTAAATCCAAATTGAAGAACAATTGTCTGAATACAGGGTCTATCAGCACTTTCCAGGAGTTTTATAATCCTGATAATTTTTTCTTGAATAATATAATCCTTAAGTAACAAATTGGTGTGATTTTTAAACTCTCTTGATAAGGCACTCCTGTTTCTTCTTAATTTCCTGGCTAATCCTTCTACATTTAAAAGAGAAAGTTCTCTGTCGCTACAGGATATAATAAAGTGAACAGCCTCTTTTACAACTTTTTTTTTATACATATTACCTCTTTTTTATAACCCTTCTGCATTTCCCCAGTAACTTGTTTATTTATAGATAAGCTCCGCCCATAGGAGATTGCAGGGCATTTAAAAATTAATGTGTTTAATATGTTTTTCATCAAAAAAACCGATTAAAAGCACCATATATCCATAGGGCAATTTTTATGCCAATATGTCATGAAAAACAAATATATTTAATAATATTCGCAATAACAAAAAATAAAAAAAATAATTCATACTTAAATCTCATGTTTTTCCAAGACCTGTGTGTTCATATTTTGAACAGTATTTTTCATAATACCCCTGAAACCTTTATATAGACAGCATATCAAGTGATTTCGGTTGTGTTCAAAAATTGAACATAGGTTTTCTGTAAAACCGTGCCATCTATTATAGACATTGACTATTGCTCAATTTTTCATTATGTTCAAATTTTGAACATATATGTTTTTAATGTCCATATGGGTTTCAGGAAGAAACCTTGCCTGGCACCAAAAACATTTTTAATAGATATTCATAACTATTCTACTGTCATTTTATTCTGCATCTTTATAGTAATTTGCATATTTGCTTTTTTTTTAAAGAAACCTTCCCTGGCACCCTCTATACCTTAAAGTTAAGCATTTTTTATATCTTGTATGTAAAAATATCAAACAAATATTTTGTAAATTCATTTTTATATAGAATTTTCATTCTTAATATGTTATTATTTCCAATGTTTCTGATAAACATGAGTTATGAGCATAAGAAAAACACAAGTAAAATCTTCTTTTGCAAGGAATTATAAAAAAATATATGAACTTACTTTACAATTTGTTTAAAAATAGTTTTCCAAAAATAATATTTAAAATTTTTTTATTTTTGATTTCGTTTTTTTTTGTCAATATTTCTATCTATTTATTCGCTAAAGTAAATGCGGTTACCACTAATACAAGTTTCTTTAATTGGCCAGCATTTCAAGAGTATATAAAAAATAATTTGCTATTATCTGTTATTTTCTCTTATTTCATTGGAAAATTGATTGAAGCAATAATTAATAAATATTTAAAGATCGGTTGGCGAATTATCTCATATGAAAGCGAGTTGTTCAATCTTATTAAGTATTTGCATAATTTAACAATCTTTGATGGAAGACTTGGCCTTTTTTTAGGAGATTCAAACACGAGTAAGCTTATTAAAGCATTAAAATATAGATCAACATTACTTAACGATAACCCCATTAAATTAATATATAAGAAAAAATCTTTTAAATCTAAAAGAATAACGCAATTAGAACAAATGAGAGAAAAAATAACGAAAAATGAACTCGATGAAACAATAGAATTAATTGAGATAAACTCAAACTTACCGGACAATTTTATTCCAATTGCTTTTGTTGGAGATAGAGATGGTCAAATAAAAATACCTTACTATGGGTATCTATTACCAAGATATTTTAGATATAAAAAAAAAAAATATTTTTCCGGCGTTTATTCAGATACTTTATTCATCACTAACTTAAATGAAGACAATTATAGATTATTAAAAAATTATGAAAAAATGATTAGGCAATTAGATGAAAAAATTAAATAACAAAATTAACTTTCCAAATTTGTTTACAACTCTAAACTTATTTTTTGGTGTTGTTAGTATTATTGCAATTGTAAAGAGATTAGATAAACTATTTCTTTATTGTTTTTTTTTGAGCTTGTTTTTTGATAGTATAGACGGATGGTTTGCTAGACTTAAAAATCAAACAACAGAATTTGGAAAAAAATATGATGCTTTTGCTGATATTTTTTCATTTGGCTTAATATTAACTTTTTTGATATGGGCTGGAATTTTCAAATCACCTCCATTATTTTGGCCAATAACATTGTCTGTCTGGATTACAATTGCCAATATAGTTAGGTATTTTAAGTTAGTAAAAATGAGAGATAAAGTTTATGGAGTACCAAATGTTGCTGTTAGTATATTGATTGTAGCATTGTATTTTCAAGAGATTATAGATATAAGTTTAATTAGTTGGACTTATATTATATTAATTTCTACCTTATTAATGTTAGTTCCTATTGAATTTACTAATCATAAAATTGTAAAAAATAATATCCTCCCAAAAAAACCACTTTATGGATTTTATTTTGCTTTACCAATTATATTATTACCATTGCTAGATGTCTTAAATCTTATGAATCCTATGTGGTTACTTATAGCAATAATGACGATTGTATATATATTTTTTGGTATTATAAAAGGGATACAAATATTTATACGCGACTCTTCATGGAAGTTTGTAAAATGGGATTATAAACTTCATTTTTCAATTACAGCTATTTTGATATTATGTAGAATATTTTCAATAGAAAAGTTAATTGAAAGTTTATAGTATTAATTAAGGAAAGAATAGATTAAGATATATCTAATAATTCTTCCTCCATAAATGATAATTGCAAAATAACTAAATTTTAATTTTGAGATACCAGCATAAATTGTAATTGGGTCCCCAATAATTGGAGCCCATCCAAATATGTAAATAAATAAATGATATTTTTGGGTTTTTTTATAAATCCAATTATGTATTTTTCGGGAATATCCAAAGTATCTAATAAATTTATTTAGTCCGTAATATCCTAAAATATAGTTAAATGTAACGCCAAGACAGTTCCCTAATGATGCAACAACTATAATTGTAACCGGATCATATCCAGATAAAATAAGTGACAAAAATACTATTTCAGAAGATAATGGGATAACTGTTGCAGCACCAAATGCTGTAAAAAATAAACCTATATATACAGAGATAGCCAATTAAAATCCCCAATAAAATTTAACTACAGTAAACAAGACCATATTATATCCAAACGATATTTTACATAAAGCAATAATGACAAAATAGCATTATTATACTCATTTTTTTTCATAAATTTTCACTCAAAAGCCTTAACGTCTGTTAGCAGAATATCTATATTCTCAATTATTTCAGACAGGTAGACAAAAATGTTTTCTGCTTTTTGTAAGCCCGTATTTAATTTTTCTATTTTTGTGTTTACTTTTCTGATTTTTTTTACTGCATTTTTGTATGTCTTATCATTTTCATCCAATTGGGATCGAATTGCTTTTTCTAATAGTTTACTGAGTTTTTCAAATCTATCTTTATACTCTTTTTTTATTTTTTCGTCTTTTTCTTCATAATAAAGTTTATTAACATCATAACAAAGTCCGGCAATTTTTTTTACTAATTTTGACATTCTTTAATTCTCCAATTGAGCAAATTCTTTATATGATTCGTTTATTCTATAAGCGAAGTTTATTAATTCTTTCAAACCGAATACAGGATTTTTATTATCTTTTAAAGCTTTTCTCAACTCCTTATGGGTTTTGGGGATAAAATCAATTGCATTTATAAGATCATCAAGGATGACTTTTATTTTGTCTCTTTTCTTTATAATTTTGATTCCTAGTTTAGTATATTTTAATCTCCTGGTCTCTTTATCAGGCCATTTGTCAGCCACATTTCTCATGAATTGTTTAAGGTAATAAGTATCGATCAATAGCTTTACAGATTCCATTTCTTCTTTTAATTTTATTGATATTTTTTCCAATAGAGGCTGCATTTCTTTCATAATATTTAAAGTAGTCCCTTTTCTTTTCGAAAATGATAAAACCTCAGGGATTCCTTGAACAATTGTTGTTAATAATCCTTGTTCTTTTTGTGTTAAAAAGCCTTCATGATTTATTCTTATCGAATCTAAATTTTCATTAAATATATCAGAGTTTTTTGTTATTGCTGATTTATAATCCTTATCAAAAATAGAGTTAAGAAGGTTTGTATAATTTACAATATAAGTGACCAATTCTTTTCTTATTTGAAGTTTTTCATTTGTCAAAACTTTAGCTTTGAAATCATCTGGCTTTATTGATTCAAGTTTTGTATTATCTTCAACTAAAAAATTTATCTCTTCAGCTTGTAACTGCTCTAAAGCATAGATAATATTTTTCCCGATCAGGTCTGTTGCATTTGAAAAATCGTTTAGTCTGGGACTCATATATTTTGTTGAACAGTTTAATAAAAAAATAAATCCGATTAAGATTATAATTGTTTTAAAATTGATTTTCATTTATCACCTTATTTTAATAGAGTATAAATACTACATTAATGCAAATGTATAATCAAGTTTTTCCAAAATCAACTTTTTAATTAATTTGTTTTTTGCTAAAATAATAAATGGATATAAAAAGCTGTTTATTATGTCATTTTCTTATTATTCTTTCGATTTCAGTTTTTTTCTATTTGCTATATTTAATATTTTATAAAAGCTGTAAAAAAAAAGTGAAATCATTTATTAAACCTGAAGAGATGCCTAAAATTATTCCTCTTCCAATTGCTACAAAAAACATCAAAAATCCTTTTAAAAAAATCTTAAAATGGATATTTGAGGTCAGGGACTGGAAACTTATTGAAGACTGGGAGTTTAATCTTGATGAAAATACCGTTTTGATAATAGAAAAAGGTTATGAATTTGACGGGGCTTCAATTCCAAAAATATTCTGGTCAATTCTTTCTCCTGTTGGTTTGTTATTATTACCTGCATTAATTCATGATCATGGTTATCAGCATAATTATGTTTTTCAAAAAACAAAAGATGAAGATGGAAATATCATTTATGAAGAGTTTCCAAAAAACTTTGATGAAATAAAAAATAAAAGGAAATACTGGGATGATCTATTTTTTAAAATGAGTAATGATATAAATGGGGTTAAAATTATTGGGATAATGGCATGGGTAGGAGTCAGGTGTTTTGGGTGGAAACCCTGGAATGATTATAGGGATGAAGAAGAGATAAAGGTGTCAGGCAAAAAATGACCCGCTAAACGGAGTTATTATTAATGCTTTTAAAAAGAATAGTTTGTAAAAGATTAAACTTTAAAAAAAATTGTCATAGCTTTGATAAGAATAAGGTAGAGTTGTTTTTTAAAAACCTGATATAAAATATTTTGTTCCAGGAAAAATATACCTCAGTTTTTTTAATATTAAAAATATTTTTAATTCTTGACATACAATGTTATGCGTTTTAAAATGTTATTATCTTATTAACCAATATAAGTAATAGTTTTTTATGGAGGCAATATGAATAAATCAGAACTAATTAGAATTGTGGGAACAGTAGCAGGGCTTCAGGTAAAACAGGCAGAATCTGCAATCAATGCTGTCTTTGAAACAATTGCAGATGTTATGGAAAAGAAAGACAAATTAGCCTTAGTGGGTTTTGGAACTTTTGGAACATCTGATAGAGCTGCAAGAGATGGTGTAAACCCATCTACCGGAGAAAAAATAAAAATCTCTGCAAGAACAGTACCCACATTTAAAGCTGGCAAAGCTTTAAAAGATAAAGTAAAATAGTCTACATGTTAGCTTTTAATTGACACAGACGAACTAAAATGATTAAGAGAAAATATAAACAATTGTTTTTATACCACCAAATTGCCAGTATAACAACAATAGATGATACACAGACGATATGCGAAAGCCAGAGCGCAAGACTGGTTATGAAAAATGGAAATTTTTGATATAATAACCCCTCCCCTAAGACGCCCGCCGTTCTTGGCGGGCGAAGAAATAGAATAATGGGAAATAAATGAATACAATTTACAGTTTAATAAGAAGTAAGACGGAAACTTGGGTAAAATTAGAGAAAGAAAGTAATCAATCTCTGATTAATAATACCTTAGAGCATATTGAAAAAGCAGGAATGCTCCGTCCTCCACAAAAAGAAGCTATAGAGACTTATCTTTGGATAAAATTCGCTGGAAATAATAGAAGGCTCTCTGATATTGTTAAAGAAGGTATTTTATATGATGATGTAGTCGCGCAAGACTATAATAATTACCATACATTCAAAGGAAATTACGTAACCCAGTTTCTTAATCAATTTTTTCAGGACAATGACTTAAAAACTTTACAAAAAAAACTTGTTAACGACCCTACAGGCTCCACAATTGACTGGAACAACCTACTTGATGATCTTTTACATAATTTCGATTATTCAAATTACCTTTTCAGTCTTCCGATGGGAGCTGGTAAAACATTTCTTATGGCTTGTTTTATCTATCTTGATTTGTATTTTGCTACCCTTTTTAAAAATGACAAAAGATTTGCTCATAATTTCGTTGTTTTTGCACCGCATGCTTCAAAGACCGCTATACTTCCAGCACTGAGAACAATTAAAGATTTTAATCCAGAATGGATACTTCCAAAAGAAGAAGCGGATAAATTAAAGCAGATTATTTCTTTTGAAGTACTCGATAGTCTTAGCTCAAAAAGAAAGGATAAACTACACGGAAATAACCCTAATCTTGAGAAAGTTAATAGAATAAAGCAAACTAAAGATTTCGGAATGGTATTTATTACCAATGCCGAAAAAGTTGTACTCGAAAAATATGATGCGGGTGATCAAATATATATTGATCCTGAAAGTGCTTTTTATGATGCAAAGATAGCATCCGAATTAAAAAAAACAAATGAGTTGCGTGAAGCATTATCTCAGATCCCCAATTTAACTGTTATTCTTGATGAGGTTCATCACTCTTATGGGGCAACTGGCAACGGTGAAAAAAAGTTAAGGCAGGCAGTAGGTGTACTAAACCAGCACGGCAATGTTACTTCTGTTATTGGATTATCGGGTACGCCATATGTTAAAACAAAGATTGAAATTGAAGGGAAGAATATAACTCTGAACCAGATACAGGATATTGTTTATAATTATCCTTTAAATATTGGTATAGGAAAATTTCTAAAAAAGCCTGATATTAGAAAAGTAAGCGTAAAAGAAAGTATGTTTATTGAACAGGCACTTTCAGATTTCTTTTCAAACTATGATATTAAGTATCAGAACAGAACAAAAAGCAAAGTAGCATTTTATTGTCCCTCAATAAAAAAACTGAATGAGGATATTTTACCAGTAGTTCAGAAATGGTATCAGAAAAATCGACAAGGTAAAGAAGATGAGATTTTTAGATATTATTCAAATGTAGATAAGGAAAATAAACAATTTAAACTTCCTAAGGAAAATCTTGCTATCTTTAATAATCTCGATAAGCCCTACTCAAGAAAGCGTGTTATTTTACTTGTGGCAGTAGGAACAGAAGGATGGGATTGCCGAAGTCTTACATCTGTTGTGCTTCCTCGGCAAAAAACCACTAAGAACTTTGTGCTTCAAACAACTTGCCGATGCTTAAGGGAAGTTATTGACGCATCAAAAGAAAATGCTCTAATTTACCTTTCTGCTGAAAACTATGAAACCCTTGATAAAGAACTGAAAGAAAATTATCAGCTTTCAATAACAGATCTATCAGAAAAGAAAGATCAGAATATTGAAGTACAGGTAAGAAAGCCAAAACTTGGTAAACTAAAATATAAACAGATTGAAACAAAGTATAAGATTGTGAAAAAGACCTCACCTGAAATAAAAAAGGAACTAATTGCATTCAGTTTTCCAACCATTAAAAATAAGTATTCTTATGATAGAAGCATTGTTTCCGGTAGTATTGGAAAAAGTGGTCTGACAGGAGAGGTTGCTATTTCAGATGTTAAAGCAGAAAGCACGACACTTTTCTCATTTGAAGACTTTATTTACAACCTTTCGTCTTGGACTTATGGTTTATTTTCCGAAGCTGATTTGTTCAATGGGTATAACCCGGAATTAGAATTGGTTCATAAAAACATTGAGAAAGAGATTGAATGGCTGGTATTAAATCCCAATCTCAAAATAAGTGATGTAAATAGAATGATTGCTTCTTCATTTATGGACAGGGTTGAATACACAAAAGAAATCATTGAACAGGAAACCGAAATAGAACTTCTTGAATGGGCAGGCACTCATAATGAGATGAGTTTTGTTTCCCCCAAAGGAATAACCTACAAGTTTATGCCCGAAATATCACAACCTGATTATCAAGGAAATAGAGGTTACGGAAAGCACCCCGAATATATGGAAGATGATTTTTTCGGAGAGGACAAAAACAGTGATCCTCAAGATATCAGTTTTAATTACATACCATACAAAATGGACAGCGGTTTTGAGCAAAATGCGCTAACCGAAATGCTGAAATTAAGTGAGCTAAAAAACCTCGAGGTTTATTTTAACGGCTACAAAAATGAGCGGTTACAGTCATTCTGGATACAGACTCCAAGAGGTAGATATACACCGGACTTTTTGATTCTAAAAAGAGAAGAAAACAGCAAATATAAAAAGGGGCAGACTATTCCGATTGAAAAAGCCATCATCATCGAAACCAAAGGTAGGCCTTATTACAACGATGAATTCAGAGCAAAGGAAAAGTTTGTTAAAGAAGAATTTTTGAAACATAACAATCATCTTAGTTATCATTGTTTTATTGATGACGGAGAAAATGATTTTACAAAACATCTTGATACATTAAAACAAAAATTGAAGGAATTTTAACTATGAAAACACCGAAACAGTACAATATTACACCAGCAAAAGGACAAGCGCTTCTTAATTTTCAGGGAAGACGATTTCCCGATAAAATAGATGTTTTTGAAACGAAGCTGATTGAAGAAGTAAGGAATACAAAATCGAAGGAAAAATCATTATTTGATAAAGAGACGGACCTTAATTCAGATTTTAAAAATTTACTAATTCAAGGTGATTGTCTTTCCGCGTGTGCTTATCTAAAACAACAGAATATTAAAGTTGATCTTGTGTATATTGATCCTCCGTTTGCCAGCGGTGCAAACTATGCAAAAAATATTTACCTAAGAAATGGTAATGTGTCCTCATTTCAAACAGAAGATAATAATATTGGTGAAGAAGTGATGTATGGTGATATTTGGCAAAAGGAAGATTTTCTAAATTGGATATATGAAAGACTTCTTGCCATAAATGATGTGCTGAGTGAAACAGGATGTATTTATGTTCATCTTGATTGGCATATCGGACATTATGTAAAAATATTATTAGATGAAATCTTTGGAGAAGAAAATTTAGTTAATGAGATCGTATGGGCCTACAAAGACATAGGAGCAAAAGCTGTTCCTTATTTTAAAAGAAAACACGATGCAATTTACTTCTACCAAAAATCAGAAACCAAGGTATTTAACATTGCAAGGCAACAGTTATCGCAAAGTACAATAGATAGATTTGGTTCATATTTTGATGAAAACGGAAAAATTACATATAAATGGTTGAAAGAAAACAATCCAGGAGTTTTTAGAAAGCTCAAGGGTATACCAAAGGACTTGAATGAAACATGGTTAGATAAAAACAATGGACAACCACTTTCAGATTGGTGGGATAATATTTCTCCGTTAAAATCTCATTTTGATGAATCTGAACAATATTCAACGCAAAAGCCTGAAGCATTACTTGAAAGGGTAATCAAAGCATCTTCTGACCAAGGAATGGTAGTTGCCGATTTTTTCTCCGGCTCTGGAACTACCGCAAAAGTTGCCAACGACCTCAACAGAAAGTATATTGCCTGTGATATTGGCATAAATGCTCTCCAAACAACCAGAGACCGTCTCGTAAATGCTGATGCAAGTTTCGATATTTTAAAAATACAAGATGGTTTACGCCTTTTTCGTAATCCTGCACAAACAACCGCAAAGATATTCAGTATTATTGACGGCTTCAAATATCGTGCTGATTTAAATCTGAATGAGTTCTGGAACGGTGGTATTGCTCAGTCAAATGGTACTTACTCGCCTGTAAAGTTTTCGGGCATTCACGATAAACTTACGAAGGAACTCCTTGATGTATACCTAGAAGAAATTTACAAGCTTGAAGACACTACAAACAAAGCAAATGAAGTCATTATCATCTATGCTCATAAAGACTTTGAAATTGACCAGGATTACTTGAACAAACAGCTTAATAAAACTGCCAAAACGGAATTGAAAGTAAATCTTGTTTCTCTTGATGATTTACTCGGAGAAAAGAGAGATGCTTTATTTACACCAGACAATGCGGACGTAAAAATCACAAAGCAAGGAAGTAAATACAAAGTAGAAATTGAAAAGTTTTTCAGCCCATATCTTAAAAATAAAATTGATGAATACAATGCAAAGAAGACTAAAAAAGGGACATTGGAGCAGGATTTATCAAAGGCTGTAAAGATTAGTAGTAACGGTCTTGAATTAATTGAATCCGTTCAATTTGACACTGTCTTGGGAAAGGTCTGGAAAAGTAATCCAGTTTTAGAAGATAAAGCAGGGATTAAAGAAAAGATAAAAGGCATTTACACCCTAGATACTGCTAAATTTAAAATAAAGATAAGAAATATTGCTGGGGATGAAATAATAATTGATAGTAAAAAAATTAAATAAAAAATCTACCTCCGCCAGCCATGGCTCCGGCAAATGTGCTATATAGCTTGTTATAGGGGATAAAGAAAAAAAGGGAATAAGATAAAAAGTGTCTGGCATTTTTTTCATGCAAATAAATTTGAGATTTTTGAAAAATTGCTTTTTTTAAGAGATCATTGCGTCTAATTTAAAGCCTGGCATATTTTGAATGGTTATTTCAGTGATCATTAATTCAATTATAATTTTATCTTATTATATCAGTGAAGGATAAAAATTTTGAGGGACGGGGGGTTACTTTTTTACTTCTTGCTTATTGATAAATTCCAGCCTTGCCAAAAAAACTGTTTTTTTTAAAAATAGTTTAAGTATGGATACAAAATTTGGTTCCATGCACTTTTTTTATTTTTTTCTATAATGTAACTCATTATATATTTGTAATTAAAAAATAATCGTTTTATAATTTTTTTTATTGTTTGAAAATTAAAAAATGAAAAAAAATACAATAACTGAATCACATGATTTTGCAAAAAACGGAGGTGGTAAGTTTGAGCATATCAAAAAATATATTGACAAAATATCTTTAAAAAATTTAGGAAAAGTAAACATACCTTTATTGGCAGATAAATTTAAATATAATAAAGAATATATAACAAAAAACTTTAAAGCTCTCTATGGTATTAATTTAAAACAATATATTATTCAAGTCAAGATTAAAAAATGTAAAGATATTTTACAATCAGATCCCAATATTACAATTAAAAATTTTGCTGAAATTGCCGGTTATTCAAGAGTTGATTATTTTCGGAAAGTTTTTAAAAAATATAATGGTGTATCCCACATAATTCAAACTGATTTACGTGATTTTACTAAATCGAAAAAGAGTAGTTGCCTTTCTAATATAGACAGAATACCTTATCTTAAAATATTTTCAATAAAAGACTTACATGAGTTAGCTGAATCCAGAGGTGGTAAATGTTTATCAGAAAAATATATAAAGTCTAATTCAAAATATTTATGGTCGTGTAAAAAAGGTCACAAATGGAAAGCAACTTTAAATAATACTAAAACCGGAACCTGGTGTCCAGTTTGTAATAAAAGTTTTTACACCTTAGACGATATGCATAAATTAGCAGAATCCAAAGGAGGCAAATGTTTATCGGATAAATATATTAATTTAGATCAAAAAATAAAATGGATATGTAATCATGGTCACACTTTTGAAAGTAGACTACGATCTATTATACATAATAAAAGATGGTGCAAAACTTGTGTAAAAATTGAAAAGAATAAGTTTAAGACATACAAACAATAATATAGAAAATGGGACAATATTTAACATTGAAATGGATAAAGATTCTGACTTTGTTTTAATTCCTAAATAAATTTTAAATTTTGAGGGACTGAGGTTTACTTTTTTACTTCTTGCTTGTTGATAAAAAAGGGGAGAGGCAAGAAATCTGTTTATCGCACGCCGTCCACTTTATAGATTTACTAAATCATCACCAGCCGAATAACTTATTAAGCTTCCAACTATTATAATTATTAATAATACTCTTAACATTTTCAATTTATTTCTCTTTCATTTCCATTTTCTAAAACTTTTACTTTTTCTTTTAAGTTTAATATCCTCTTAAAATTATTAATAGGTTTTAAAATATAGTATTTATGAAAATATCTAATTTTACTTAATGAGAACATATCAGATGTCCGATCAATGTTTTCTAAATCCAAATCACAATTAACAACAACAATACCATTAAATGATTCATATAAGTCTTTTTTAATAATTCTTGTCACTATTTTCTTGGTTTTAAAAAGCAATTCATTATCAGAACCATATCCAATGACTTGAAAGCTATATTTTTTAGGCTCTAAGTTAATTATTTTTTTTCTATACTCTGGCATTTGATTAAATAATAAATTAAATTGTTTTGTTTCTAAACCTTCTACTACACCTCCAAGATATGGTTTTTTTATTTGGTCTTGACCAGAAGCTGGTCTAATACTCTTTTCGTCTACTTCCATCACAGCAAAATAATATTTTTTACTTTTCGGATTGTCTATTTCGGTAACTACTAATGTTATAGTATGTATTCCCGCATGTCTTCTACCTTCATTATATATAAACAATGGAATATAAATAGGTGTTACGAAATCTGGGTTAGTGAAAAACTTGTCAATTACTTCTGGAGGTGGAATATATAGGGATATATTTTTGTTAGGTATATTATTAATTATTCCATTAATATCCTTTCTCATATTATCAAATGTAAATTCATCGATAAATTGACTAAATTCATAATTTCCGCAAGCAGGGTCTTGATTAAAACGTGAAGATTCCCAATAATCTTGAAATACTTCCTTTATATGTTCTGGAATTCCTTTAGTTTTATCAATTTCATATTTTATCATTTTTTTTAATAATCGAATCCTATTTTCAGGTGCTATGCTTAATAAAACTATTCTATTGGTAAATGCTTTAATACTGACAGTTTTTATATAATGCTGTGAAATCGACAAAATAGAAATTACAAATGCTGTAATTGAAAAAGTTATTTCAAATGTCAATGTTCCAGATAATATAGAGTCCCATAAGTAAAAATCAATTACGATTGATGAAACAAAAAACAATATTGCAAAAAATAATTTCATAACTTCTCCCTTACTGCCATCTTCTAAAACTTCTACTATCTCTTTTAGGTTTAAATGGTTTAACTTTATCTTTGCCTTTACCTTTTATTATAATTCCAATAAAAAAAGCTATAAATATCACACCCACAATAGATTCAATAACAGATAAAAACCTAGCTAAATCTGATACTGGTCTGATATCACCATACCCTAGAGTAGTTAAAGTTACAAAACTATAATATAATAAATCTGATGCTTCTTTAAAACCTTCAAAATGTTCAGTATTGAAAAGAACCATATTCCAATATATTAAATAAAAAAAAAATCCAGTAATTATATAATTAGACACAATCATATTAAAAAAATGTAAGTCCAATTGAATTTTATTTCTTTTAATTTGTCGATTCAGACTTCTATAATTCTTAAATGCCATTAATGGAAACATAGATATAAAAGCGACTACAAATCCACCTATAAATGTGACTTCTCTAAAATAAACATTGAATAAGAAAGTCATTAAAATAACACCTAATAAATGTACATATGGGAATGTAATACGTGTTTTATTTAAGAATTGAAATTCCTTTTCAGATGAGAAAGAATTAAATTTTCTTACTTTAAGAGCTATAAATATCATGTAAAAAGTTAAAAGTATAAAAAGTATTAAGAAATATATTCCTTTCATATATGTCTCCTTAATGAACTAAAAAGTTTATATATATAAATTTAATAACATAAATTGACTATCAATGTCAAATGATTAGAATCAGTTCGACTTAGTCCAGAGTTCGTCCAACTTTTTAAATATAAGGCTCTAGTCCAGAGTGATTTTTGGGGACGGGGTTTTTATTTTTTGATTCTTGAATTTTGACAAATTCCAACCTCACTAAAAACAAATTACTTTTGGTTCCAAACCGATTATTTTTATTAAAATTTATAAATCAGTCTTTTAGCTTTTTAGTTTCTTTTTTAGGATTCAAATAATTGTTCTTTGTTATTACACTTTTTTGAGTTTTTGATTCTAATTCTTTTCTGGCATTTTTTGCTATTGAGCCGCCTTGTTTAGCTGAATCTTTATTCTCTTTCAAACCATCTGCATTTATATTTTCAGAGATTTGCCTGGTTGACAATTCTGCAAGAGCAGTGAAAATAAGTTCTGCTTAACTCATATGATCGCGTAAATTTTGTGTTTTCAAATTTTTTAAGTTTTTATGTTCTTTGACTGATAATCCGCTCCATTCAGAATGAATAATATTAGTTAAAATTGCAAATTCATTTCCTTCATATCGGTAAATCTGTTTTTTCCATCTTGTGCTAACATTTTCAACTGGTGACAATTTGTCACCGTTTCATTTCCTTCTGTTTTTAGTCTCTCTTTTAGTTTATTCCAATATTTTCTTGCTTTTTGATTGTCAATTTGTTCTGTCAAGGCAGCAATAATATCTATTACAGAAAAATACCATCTCTCTTTGTTATCATCATAATGACGACGGATTTTAAACTTATCAAAAATTGTTAAATCTTGGTCTTTCATTTTTAAACCTCACTCATTTATTATAATATAAAAGCAGTTTTATTCCAAAGTTATTTTTTGATTTTTGCTTTTAAATAACTTCAATTCTGCAAATAATCTCTTCATTTAATTTTATATAGAGCAAGCTTCTTAGGTGAGAACATTTGGGGACAATATGGGACGGAGTTTTTATTTTTAACCTTGCCTGGTGCCTGGCACCAAAAAGCATACCAGGTGAGGACGGGGCATCATGATCGGCTGGCCCCTTTTTGTTTATAGTGCTGGAAGTTATTATAATTAAGTTAAAAAAACATAAATTTTATAGCAGAATTCACAAAGACCTATTATATAAGTTCAATAACTAAATTTTTACCAAGTGCTTTTGCGTAATTTTTAATTGTTGATAATTTAATGTCTTCAGCATGATTTTCTATTCGTGAGATATTCCCTTTGTATGTTTTCATTTTTTTTGCAATTTCTTCCTGTGTTATCCCAGAATTTTTTCGTGCATTCTTTAAAATATATCCAATTTTAAAAAGTTCAAATTCTTCATCAAAGTTTTCAAATTCTTTTTTGTCTTTTTTTAATTCTTCAATTACATCATTTAATTCGATCATTTTCCCCTCCCTAAAAAAATTTCTTTATATTTTTGGGCTATTTTTATCTCTTCCTTAGGTGTTTTTTGTTGTTTTTTAATAAATCCATTTGTCAATACAACAATATTATCCTTATGGAAAAAAAAGAAAACCCTATAACTATTAGAACCAAATTTTTTTCTTGCCTCCCATATTCCATCACTATTTTTTAGTTTTTTAAAATACGGTTCTTTTAAAATTTCAATGGTCTCTAATAGTTTTAAAATTTTAAGTAACTCTTTTTGAATCTTAGTTTCTAAATCCATAATAAAATCTTTTACTGCGCTAGAGCCTTCCTTAACTTCAAAAAATATAACAGTTCTCACATATAATGTTATTATAGATGATAACGTTTGTCAACAAAAATATATTTTTTTATTTTAATAAAATTCTTTAAAATTCTTGCCTGATCCCTTTTTGCCTCTCAAATCTACATGTATTTCCCGATGCAAAAGAGTTAAAAGCATTAGGCTGGAATAGTGGTCTTGGAGGTCCAGCTGGAAAATTTGTAGATATTAAAATTTTGAGGGACGAAGGTTTAATTTTTTACTTCTTACCTATTGAAAATGATTTTGGTGCCAGTCCACTTTTTTGAGACATCATGATTTGCTTTTTTTTTTTTTAATTTGTATTATCTTTTTTGGAGGCTATATATGAAAATTAAAGTAATTGTATTTATGTTTTTTGTTTCTATTGTATCCGGTTTATATTCTGAAAAAGTCGAGGAACCTTATTTTGGAGAAACAATATCAACACCTGATAAAGTCCTTAATTTTTCAATTATTCTTTTTCATCAAAACTATAAATGGATAGAATCCAAGAGTGAAGGTAAGTATAGTACCGTTACATTATCAGTAAAAAACAAGAATTCAGATCAATCTTTGAAATGGAATGATTATCGGATCTATCTTCAATTTAACGACAATTCAATCATCCATAACTATAAAACAGTGGCAAAAACAGGAAACTATAGTAATAAATATTCAGTAGAGCCTGAAAAGATCAGATACCAGACTGTTTGTTTTTTAAAAAAATTCAATTCAGACAATATAAAAAGAGTTTATATCAAAATGACTTCTGCAAACTTTATAGTATTAAGATATTATAAGGGTGGACCTGTAAAAGCCGAGGAAAACACCAAAGATGCTACCAGCACAATGAGCAATGAGATTGACCCGGAAGCTAGAAAATTACTGTTAAAATTCCTTAACCCAGGTGCGGACCATAGTTTATTAACAAGATCTCTAAGACCATCAAAAGCTGATTATAAAGCTTTTTTTACAAATAATTCATGGAAAACTGCTATGGATAAATATAGTGAGTTATGGGATAAATCTCCTTTTGCTATAAAACCAAATAGCGGACAAACAGAACTATTATTATGGTCTTCAAATATTGAAGATATAAAATACGGTACAGGAAATGCTTCAAAATTTCCTGGTGGGTACAAAATGATAGTTGATAAAATTGAAACAGGGCACATCATCTACCGTTTTAAATTTGTAAAGCCCGGTAAAATTACAGGCATGGTATTTGATGGTCTTGTGAAAGTTAACGGGAGATGGGTAATATTTCCTAAACCCTGGAGAGTTTTTCAGAAATAGAAAATCTATACATCAATAATATTGTCATCATCTGAATCCTCAGAGTCGGACCCGTTTTGAGGATAGTTTTGAAAATTTTGAAATTTAAATTTCTTTTTAAAATACTTGAATAATATCTTAGCATATAATTGTCTGGTTACTGGAAATATCAGTGAAAAACCAAATACATCGGTCATTATTCCCGGCGTTATAAGCATTATACCACCAGCCAGTATCAGTCCTCCCTCTAAAAGATCCTTTCCGGGCATAAGCCCCTGACTCAGGTCAGATTTAATTTTACCCAGTACCATTCCTCCTTGAGCCCTTGCAAAAGAAGCACCAATTATTCCTGTCAGGACAACAATTATTATTGTATTCAGCCACCCTATTTTTTCACCCACAAAAGAGAGAAGGTACAACTCTGCAATTGGAATAATTGTAAAGAGTAATAATAATCTTAATAACATAATCTTATTGATAACGAATCATCTTATTTAATGCGAACACAGCTTTTTTTGAAATTTCCGGATCAATTTTAATCTCATATTTTTTTTCATTTAAAGCATTATAGACATCAATAAGTGAAGTTCTTTTCATATTCGAACATATCTTCGCCCTTAATGCAGGAAAAAATTCTTTACCCGGATTTTCCCGTTTCATCCTTTCCAATAAACCCTGCTCGGTCGCAACAATAAACTGACTGCTATTTGACTCTTTTGCAAATTTTAACATACCGCTGGTTGACAATACTTCATCCGCTGTTTTAATAACTTCCATTGGCACTTCAGGATGGACAACGATTTTTGCATTAGGATATTTTTCCTTTGTGATAAGGACCTCATCTTTAGTGATCCTATTATGAACATAACAATACCCTTCAAACAGTATCATCTTCTTTTCAGGAACCATACTCTGGATATATGCTCCTAAATTTTTATCAGGAACAAATATTACCTGTTCAGCTTCGATATTCTTAACGACATTCACTGCATTTGCTGATGTACAGCAAATATCACTTTCAGCCTTTATCTCCGCACTTGAATTCACATAAGTAACTACTTTTGCATCTGGATGCATCTCCTTTAAATACAATAAATCATCAAGTGTTATCATGTCTGCCATTGGGCAACCTGCATCAAGCCGGGGCAGAAGAACAGTTTTTTCCGGTGACAGGATTTTAGCAGTCTCAGCCATAAATTTAACCCCGGCAAAAACTATCACAGGATTATCTATCTTTGCAGCAATTTTAGCGAGTTCAAGAGAATCACCAAGATAATCAGCCACTAATTGTACCTCGGGAACCTGATAATTGTGTGCAAGAATAACTGCATTCATTGATTCTTTTAACTTTTTTATTTTATTTTCTATATTTTCCATTATTTACTCCTAATACTGATATATTTGTCTATACTTATTATCAATATAGTCTAAAAAATATTGAGGATTTAAACTTTCTCCTGTGACGTTTTCACATAATTCCCCTGCATTATATACAGAACCATGGGTATGAATATTTGTCCTGAGCCAATCCAATATTTTATTAAAATTTCCTCCAGAGATTTGTTCCTCAATATTTCCCAAATCTTTCTTCATACTATTATAAAATTGAACGCCATACATATTTCCGAGTGCATATGTAGGAAAATACCCCATAAGTCCCGCTGACCAGTGTACATCCTGTAAAACACCATCTCTATCATTCTTTGGCCTTTTACCAAGATACTGTCCCATTTTATCATTCCAAATTTCAGGAAGGTCTTCGACCTTTATTTTACCACCCATTAAATCCATTTCAATATTAAATCTCAATATAATATGAAGATTATAGGTTACCTCATCTGCTTCAACTCTAATCAAAGACGGCTGTACCTTATTAATACCTTCATAAAAATCATCTAAGTTAATGTTTTTTAATTCGTTTTTATACATCCCTTTCAATCTGGGATAGTAATACTGCCAGAATTCATAACTACGCCCAATCTGGTTTTCCCACATTCTGGACTGAGATTCATGTATCCCCAGTGATGTCCCGCTTGCAAGAATATTGCCCTGAATCTGATCTGAAAAACCCAGCTCATACAGTGCATGTCCCGCTTCATGGATATTACTAAACAGTCCGCTCAGTAAGGACGCTTCCCTATATCTTGTTGTAATTCTTACATCCTTAGGCCCTAGAGTAATTGTAAATGGATGGGCAGATATATCCAGTCTACCACTTTCCATAAGATAACCCATATCTTTAATTACCATCCTTCCAAATTTATCCTGTGCTTCCTTGGAAAATTTTTTTTCAAGGAAACTTGTGTCAACCTGTTCTGTGGTTCGGATTTTTCTAAGAATTTCTGACAAACCCTTTTGTAGTTTGTTAAAAATAACCTTAATTTCATCAGATTTCATATAGGGCTCATATTCATCTAAAAGGGCATCATAGGGGTGGGATTCAAATCCCA
The DNA here is from genome assembly GCA_965371805.1 of uncultured bacterium. GTDB lineage: Bacteria > Acidobacteriota > Aminicenantia > UBA2199 > UBA2199 > JAOZTV01. The sequence continues at coordinate 173,766 of CBDUZW010000001.1, forward strand.
GTTTATCAGATTTTTCTTTTAATAAGTCAAGAATTATCTTTAAATTAGGGACAAATAAATTAAAATCATTTTTTTTTCTGGCATTTGCCCATATACTTTGAGCAAGACTTGTCTCCTTTGCAAGGGCAGAAATAAGTTTAGTTGGCAATTTTTTGGATTTATTAAATTCTCTGAAAAAATTTTTGACAAAAGCGATATCAGCTATCGAATATTTACTACTGGAAACTTCACCCTTTTCATTTAAATCTAATTTTTCAAAAATTGTCTCAATTTCACCAGATGTACTTTTTTCATGAAGAATTTCACTTAAATATGCTATTTGTTCTGATCGCCCCTGTACCCCATTTTTGGGCATCTTTGTTTCCTGATCCCAATGTAATAATTCAATTGCATTTGACAATATTGTCAATTGTCTGCCTTTTTCTTTTAATTTATTCAAATATTCCAAAATACAAATCTCCTTCCTATACAATTCTCTTTGATTCTTCAATTATCTCCTGCATCTTGTCAAATAAAACATCCTCCGGTTCATCTCCTAACACCATATGATATGTCCCTCTATCAATATAGAAATCTTTTACATGTATAGTTTTCTCTACATATTCATCCATTCTTTTCAGGATAACATCTATATCTGTATCATATATTCTTTTTTGTGCTGTGCTGCCCCTTGCCTTCAAACTTTTAATAGATTTTAAGGTAGGCATAGTAATATGTATCATACATGAGACAGTTGTATTTAGTCTCTGAAGAAGTCCATCCAGAATATATGCCTGGACAATTGTTCTTGGAAATCCATTAAAAAAGAAGCCATTTACTCCTGAACTTGTTTTAATTTTTTCTTCAATTAATTTTATCGCGATCTCATCTGGAACATGTTCTCCCATATTCATCCGTTCCTGAGCTAATTTCCCCAGCTTAGATCCCTTTTGTATCTCTTCTCTGAGCATCTCCCCCGTGGCAATTAGAACCATATTATTCGCTTTTGCGAGTCTTCTGGACATTCTTCCCTTCCCTGCTCCCGGAGGTCCAAAAATAATTATGTTATGCCAGGACTTCTCAAGAACTAAATCTAATAACTCAGTTAGTCGCCCGAGAACCTCATCTATTTCACCAATACCATTAACTTTAGTAAATTTCCCCTTTTCCTTGTAAAAATCTGATACAGGCTTGGTCTTTCTTTTATACTCCAGCAATCTTTCCTTAATTATTTCCTCTGTATCATCTGCCCTATTCTCAATTTTTGCTCTCTTCAACACCCTTTTCATCAATTCATCTTCAGGAACTTCGAGTCCATACATCGCAGAAAGGGTAGAACCAAATTTAAAGAGCAGTCCTTCCAGAATATATGCCTGAACAACTGTTCTTGGAAATCCATCAAAGAGAAATCCATTTGCTCCCTTTGTGCCTTTAATTTTATTTTCTATCAATTGAACAATCATCTCATCCGGGACCAGATGTCCTTTCTCTATTATTGTCTTTGCTTCAGATCCAAGCGGAGTACCGTTTTTTATCTCTTCTCTCAACATATCACCAGTTGATATATAGTGCAGATTATGTTTTTTCATTATTTTCTTTGACTGGGTTCCCTTCCCAGCTCCAGGGGGTCCAAATAGCGAAATATTTAGCATTTCATATTCTCCTTATACAAACATTTTAGATAAATTCCCAATTGTTATTAACATTTTCAATTAGAAGAAAATGGATTATAACATTTTGCAAAAAAAAAACAAATTCTTTCCCTTGACAAATACAGGTTTATTTGATAAATTTAATACTTAAAACAGGAGGGATTTATGGGCGGTAGTGTAGGAAAGACAGATAAAGCAAATTCAGAACCTAATATAGTTCCACTTTGCGATATATTATTAGTTTTATTAATTATTTTTATGGTCATCATGCCGGTATCACAGCAAGGGATAGATATAAAACTTCCTGAGACAAGCAAACCAGACCCAGAAAACCCACCTCCTCCAAATAAAGCTATTGTTCTTACAGTTGAAAAAAATGGCGATATTATGATTAATAAAAGGATCGTCTCCAAGCAGATGCTGGAAAGTGAATTAAGTAGAATATATGAGAGCAGATCCGATGAAGATAGTGTTGTTTTTGTTCAAGGTGATAAAACAATCCCATTTAAAGACATCATGGCTGTTATTGATATAGCAAAAGGTTCAGGGATTTTAAAAGTTGCTTTAATACCAGAAAAATATCCAAAAGATTAGTAATTAATTTTTTTTTTAAATACATATATAAAACTCCCTCTTGTAAAAAAGAAGGGAGTTTTTTTTTACCTATTAAATGTAGAGAGCATAGAATGGAGGGTTAGAAAATGGTATCAACAGAAGAAAAAAATTTAAAAAAAATACGAGAAGATTTCACAGTAGCAATAAAATTATTAAAAAACGAAAAATTTACGGAAGCAACAAAAGCTTTTTCAAAAATTATTGCAGGAAATAAAGATTCCTCTTATACAAGCATCACACAGGTTCAAATGCGTTCAAATGTATATAAAGACTATATAAGTTTTAAATTAAGCACTGTAAATAATAAACCTAAAAATGAAGCAGACCTATTAGATGCAGGTTTATTGATGTTGAATGCTGGAAAAATTGAAAAAGCTGAATCCCATTTCAATAGTTTAATCAATAAGAAATTTTCAAGTCCATATTTTCATTACCTTTTAGCGATTTTAAACATGAAAAAAGACGAGCCAGATGAGGCTCTTCACTTCTTGAAATTGAGTTTTGAAGGAGATGAGAAATTTAAAATCAATGCTTTTAATGAATCAGATTTTGAAGATCTCAAAGAAAATGAAGAGTTTCAATCAATAATAGAAATAGACTAGTTTATGAGCCTATCTTTATCTTTTATAAAGTTAGAAGACAATCAGATAAAATTCAGAGGCGAAAAATTAAGTTTTTGGTTAAAAAAATTTCCATCATTAAAAATAACAGATGAGTCTTCAGACAAAAATGTCTCAGAAAACCTATTACAAATTGAAAGTGAAATAAAAAAGCATCAACTCAACCTTTTATTAGAAAACAAAGTAGAAATAGAAGACTTCAATAATTTTTACATTGAAGGCATGGTTGAAATTGGTGAAAGTTCCAAGGTGGGTTCTGGAGTAATTATAAAAGGCTCAAGTAAGATCGGTAAAAATGTAATATTATATCCAAATGTATATATAGAGAACAGTGAAATTGGGAATGACTCAATTCTTCTCCCTGGTTCTGTAATTATTGATTCTACTCTTAAGGGTAATAATAGGATAGGTCCATATGCTCATCTCAGGAATGGCGCCATAGTAGGAAAAGACGCTAAACTAGGAAATTTTGTTGAGATGAAAAAAAGTAAATTCGGCGAGGGATCAAAAGCAATGCATCTTTCTTATATAGGTGATTCAGAAATAGGTACAAAAGTTAATATTGGTGCTGGAACAATAACTTGTAATTATGATGGAGTTAATAAGAATAAGACAATTATTGAAGATAATGTTTTTATCGGTTCAGGTACGGAACTGATTGCACCTGTAAAAATCGGTAAAAACTCTTATGTCGCTGCTGGTTCAACAATAACATCTGAGGTACCGGATAATTCTTTGGGAGTTGCCAGAGAAAAGCAGCGTAACATAGAGGGCTGGGTTACAAGAAAAAAGAAAAAGTAGAGAAATCATAAAATATAAAAATTGAAAAATAAAAAGAAGAAAAACGAAACTATCAAAGAATTAAAAGATGCCCTGCAGAAGGAGCAAAAATTCTACTCAAAGATCAACTCTATCAGACTAATAATCCGTGCAGGTGCATTTACAATTATAACTCTTTCTTTATATCTTTTCGATGTTCTTAATTTAGATGAAATGGTATTCGTCTTTTTAGCTCTGATACTGGTTGAATATCTTAGATATAGACATAGTAAAGACAAACAAAAACAATAAACTTCCATCAAAAAGGAACTAACATATCTATTTTAACATCATAATACTTCATTTTTTATTTTTTTTTTGAAAAAATCAAATCAAAATCAATTGACAAAAAAAATTAAATTATATAACATATTATTATTGACAATATTTTGATATCCAAAAAGGAGCAAAGGTGGAGAAAAAAAAGATATGGCTGGTGGAAGACGATAGAGCAATAAGAAAGTTGATGATTCATTTTTTAACAGAAAAAATTGGAGACTATCAGATCGAAGAGTTTGAATATGCCGAAAAAGTACTCGAAAAAATTCAGCAAAAAGAACATGTTGCAGATTTAATAATATTTGACAATATTTTAAAAGGTAAACTATATGGAATTGATGCTGTAGAACAAATAAAAAAAACACACAAGATTCCCATTCTGGTTTATTCTTCCACACCAACCATTGATCTATTAAACAGATGTATCAATCTGGAAATGGTAAGATATCTCTCAAAACCAGTTAATCCTATAGAACTGGATTTTCATATTAGATCTTTGTTCAAAGAATTTGAAGTTAAAAAACAACTAAAAAAATCTGTTTCAAGATATAAAGCTTTATTTAATGAGTCTATAGATATGATCTTTATCTCTAATCCAGAGGGGATGTTTGTGGATATTAACCCGTCCGGTATCAAAATGTTAGGTTATAGCAGTAAGGAGGAAATATTAAAAATAGATATTACAGACAATTTTTATGTTGTATCCGGTGACAGAGAGAGATATAAGCAGAAAATTACAGCTCATGGGTTTGTTAAGGATTTTCAGACAAAGATCAGAAAAAAAGATAACACCGAAATATCGACAATTGAGTCTTCTGTATTAGTAGAGGATAAGGATAATAATAGCGTGTATTATCTTGGTATTGTTAGAGATATTACAAAACAGATCGAAAGTGAACACAATATGATTAGGATGAATGTTGAACAGATTGAAATAAATAAGAAACTTAAGGAAGCTCAATCTGTATTGATCCAGCAGGAAAAAATGGCTTCTATCGGTAGCCTTGCTGCCGGTATTGCACACGAGATAAACAACCCTCTTGGATTTGTTGTCAGTAATTTCAGAACTCTGAAAAATTATATGGAAACAATAAATGAGCATCTTAAATTAATAAATAAAAAAACAGATGATCCTGATATGCAAATAAAAATAGAAAAAAGTAAGAAAAAGATAGACTTTATTATTGAGGACATGGGAGATCTCTTTAAAGAGTCTTCAGACGGATTTGATCGGATCGCATTAATAGTGGATAATATGCGTAGATTTTCCCGGGTGGATAGTGAGAATGAAAGAGCTTTTATCAACCTGAATAATTCTATCAGAAGTACATTAATTATTGCAGGTAATTCATATAAATATGTTGCTGAGATTAATTTGCAATTATCAGATATTCCCGAAATAAGCTGTAATGGAAGTGAGATCAATCAGGTACTCTTAAATATTATTATTAATGCAGCTCAGGCAATTGAACAACAGAAGAGAGATGAGAAAGGGGCAATTAATATCCAGACATATACTGAGGGAGATATGGTTTGCTGTTTAATTGAAGATGACGGACCGGGAATCCCGGAAAATTATATTAAAAGAGTATTTGATCCTTTTTTTACAACCAAAGAGATAGGCAAAGGAACCGGAATGGGTTTAAGTATATCATATGACATCATTGTAAATAAACATAAAGGGGAACTGATTGTAGAATCAGGCAAAGAGAATGGCACAGTATTCATTATAAAACTTTATCAAAACTTAGATGAAATTAAAGAAGGAGAACAAATATGACAAAAAAAATTCTATTTGTAGATGATGAGGTTTCTATTCTCAATGCTATTAAAAGAGAATTTTTTGATGCTGAATTCGAGATTATCACTGCCAACTCGGCAAAGTCAGGTTTGGAAATCATAAAAAACAATGAAATTGACATTATTGTAAGTGACGTAAAAATGCCTGAAATGGATGGGATCGCATTCTTAAGAATTGTAAAAGAAAGATATCCCCATATCAACAGGATTATTTTGAGTGGATTCGTTGAAGAAGAAACAGTTGTTGTTGCTATCCTCCAGGGAATTGCAACAACATATTTTGTTAAGCCATGGAAATATGAAGTGCTTCGGAATAAGTTAATGTATATATTAAAAATGCAGGACTTATTTAAATCCAAAAAACTCTTAAACACATTAAATTCAATCAGAAAACTCCCTGTCCTACCTAAAGTATATTCTGAACTAATAAAAGCAATCGGTAAAAAAAAATCTAATAAAGCAATTGCCAACATTATATGTGAAGATGTTTCTGTATCAACAAGAATCTTACAAGTTGTAAATTCAGCCTTTTATGGAATAAAAAAAGTTTCTTCCATAGAAAGAGGTATTGTATTATTGGGTTTAAATAATATTAAAGATATGGTTTTAACATTAAATATTATCTCTGAATTAAAATGGGATGGTTTTCAAAAGAAGGTTTTAGGAGATATTATCTCCAATTCCTCATTAATAAATAATCTTTTCAGGGTTTTATATGAGAAGAAATATAATGAAAGGGTAAGAGAAGAGTTCAGTTCAATAGGAATTACTCATAATATTGGAAAAATCATTCAACTTCAATACTTTATTGATGACTATAAGAGAATTACCGATTGTCAAAAAAAACATCCCGATAAGAATTTTTTTAAGTGTGAATTAGAGATAGATAGTGATAATGTGCCCCATACTCATATCGGTGCATATTTATTAAATTTATGGAACCTGCATAATATTAATATTGAGGCAGCACTTTTTCACCATGAACCTGAAAAATCTTCAAAAGAAAGCAGGGAAATAATAAAAACTTTAAATCTTGCAGTAAGAATAGTAGAGGAACTGGAAAAAAACCCTGATAAAAGAGCAATAGCCTATGAAAACTTCACAGATAATAATTTTTCAATTGAAGTTATAAAAGAAGTCGTGACTGAAATGATAGAAATAAAAAAAGACAGATGATAATTGGGAGAAGAATATGAATCAAAACAATGAGGAAATGAATGTTCTATTTGTTGATGATGAGCGATCTATTCTAAAATCAATACAAAGGGGATTATTTGAAGAGACATATAATAAGTATTTTGCAAATAATGGAGATGAAGCTTTAAAGTTGATGGATGAGATTGAGATATCAGTCCTTGTTACCGACATGAGAATGCCGGGAATGTCAGGTTTGGAATTATTAAAAATTGTTCAGGAAAGGTTTCCTGATACAGTCAGGATAATTCTAACAGGCTATGCCCAGGTTTCTACATTGATTTCAGCAATAAATTCTGGTCAGGTTTACAGGTATTTAACAAAACCATGGAAATTGGATGAAGAGTTTATCCCAACAATTAATCAGGCTATTGACTATTATTTAATTCTGAAAGAAAGAAAAATAATATTGAAAAAACTAAAAACAAAGAATCTTGAATTAAGCAAGCAAAACCTTGAGATCCATACTCTGATAAAAGAGAAAGAGCTGATAGATAGAAAGAAAACAGAGATAATTTCTCATTTATCAGGTAAAGTTATCCCATTTATTTCAAGCATTATCAAAACAACTTCTGGTATTGTGGATGGAACCAATACAAAACCTGCCTTTGTAATAAAAAATGACCTAAAAGCTATTAATGAAAAAGGAATGGAGATCTTTGAGTTGTTAAAAAAGGTTGAAACTCTTATAAAATAAGAAAAACATTTGGAGGGAAAAATGGTTGAAAAAAAATTAAATGTATTATTTGTGGATGATGAAAAAAATATATTAAATGCATTAAATCGTGAATTAATGGAGGAAAATTACAATAAATTATTTGCGAAAAATGGTGAAGATGCATTAAAACTTATGTCTATGAATGAGATTGCAGTAATAGTAACAGATCTGAATATGCCGAGAATTACCGGAATTGAGCTTCTTTATAGTATAAAAAAACTATATCCGGATACAGTCAGAATGATCCTGACATCCTATTCAGAAATATCTATTGTCCTTGATGCAATCCATAATGGTGAGACCCATAGATATATGACAAAGCCATGGAAATCCAGTGAAGAATTAAAAATTATCATTAATCAATCCATTGATATGTATTTATATATTATTGAAAAAAAAGAAAATCTGGAGAAAATTAACAAATTAAATAAAGAACTTTTGGAACAGAAAGAACAGATCGATTTCTTATCAAAAAAGACTGAACAAAACAAAGACGCCATGATAAAAGAATATTCAAAAAATCAGATAAAAATCAGTCAATTCTTGAATAATTTTTTACAGTTTTCCAAAAAGTTTGATAATAAACAGGAACTTTCAGGATTTGCAGACTTATACAATGAGGCAAAAAATCTGGAAACGGATATTGATGATTTAAGGATCATTACCTCTATAGAGACTCAGCCTGGATAAGAAATATTAATTTTTTCTAAAAGGAGGGAGGATGTCTGAGAAGAATACATTTGACCAATTATATTCCGGACTGCGAGCCTTATCAAAAGTATCTTTTCCAAAAAAATGTTCTACATGCAATAAAGTTTTTGAAACTGCTGAGAGCTATATAAAAGAGACCCTATCTGTCCCAACCCATAAGTCAGGATTATCTGTGTCATATGATCCTATAGATCAAATTAATTTGGTAGAGTTATATCGAAATTGTACTTGCGGTTCAACCTTAATGGATATTTTCAATGATCGAAGAGATCTGACTTCCATAGGAGATAAAAGACGGAAGATATTTGAAAAAACATTAACTTTGCTTATTAAATCCGGATGGAATAGAAATGAATCCAGAATGGAAATATTGAAACTTATGAAAGGTGAGGTTAGTGACAAATTACAGAAGCTCGGATTCGCACCCCAGTTTTCTCCTAATAAGGTTAGTAAAAAACATGGATTTTCAAATGAAAAAGGATTTACAAAACAAAGAAGAACTTACAAAAGCTAGAACCCTTGGAGGAAAAAATGAGCCGAAAAAAGACAAGTACTACAATAATAAATAATCAATTTCACTCACTAATTGAATCTACATCAGATGCAATTGTTTTCAGTGACCAATTGGGAAATATAACCTTGTGGAATAATGGTGCAAAAAAAATATTTGGCTATCAGACCAATGAAATAATTGGCAAACCAATTTCTAAAATTATACAAAAAGGCTTTTATAAACAGCATAGGAATGGAATACATCGATTTTTAATAACAAACAAACAAAAACATATCTGTAAAACAATAGAATCGGAAGGTCTAAAAAAAGATGGCAGCCCGTTTCCAGTGGAAATAGCTTTATCTACATGGGGAGAAAAGCAGGAAATATTTTTTGGGGCAATTATCCGCGACATTTCAATACGGAAACAAGCGGAAAAAGCTCTACATGAAAGTGAAAAAAAATTCCGAATGCTCATTGAACAATCTTATAATGCTATTTATCTGCTTTACAAAGATAAATTTGAAATAATCAATTCCCGATTTTTTAAACTATTTGGATATACTCTTGAAGAATGTCAGGATAAAAATTTTAATTTCAGGCAATTAGTTGCACCTAAAAGTCTACAATTATTAGAAAACCGAATAAAACGCAAGCAAAGAGGTGAACAATTGGAACCGGTTTATGAATTCACTGCAATTAATAAAAACGGTATGGAAATAGAGTGTGAAGTCAGCATATCTTATATTGATTATAAAGATGGAACTGCAGTGCAGGGCATTATTAGAGACATAACAAAACGATTTAAAATAGAAAAGGAAAAACAGAATCTGCAGGAGCAATTGATCCAGGCTCAAAAGATGGAAGCAATCGGCACATTAGCCGGAGGCATTGCACATGATTTTAATAATTTGCTTGGAGTGATAATGGGATATACAGAACTGACTATAAATAATACATCAATTCCAGAAAACATAAAGAAAAATCTACATCATGTTATGAAGGCATCTGAAAGAGCAAGGGAAATGGTCAAGCAAATTCTAACTTTCAGTCGTAAGAGTAATGAAAACATGGAACCTATAAACATCGGAAAGATTATTGAAGAGACAACTACCTTTCTGCGATCAGCTATTCCATCAACCATAGAAATAATATCTATTATTGAAGATGATCTTGGACTAATCTTTGGCAATGCTACACAGATCAATCAAATACTTATGAACCTAAGCACAAATGGTGCTCATGCTATGAAAGAGAAAGGCGGTGTGTTGAAAATAATCTTAAAAGAGTTTATTTTAGATAAAGGCAGGTCAAAAACATTCGATCTTGATCCAGGAAGATATCTTCAATTAATTATTAGTGATACAGGTAGTGGCATGAATAAAGAATTAATTAATCACATTTTTGAACCTTTCTTTACTACAAAAAAAAGTGGAGAAGGTACCGGGCTGGGCCTGTCAGTTGTTTATGGGATTGTCAAGAACCATAATGGAAAGATAAAAATAGACTCAGAACCTGGAAAAGGCACAACCTTTAATGTTTATTTACCTGTTATAGAGCATATAAATATAGAAGAAACAGACGCAGACCGGGTATATGCTCCCATAGGAAATAATGAGATGGTATTATTTGTAGATGATGAGATATCCATTTCAGAGCTAGCAACTCAAATGTTAAAAAGCTTAGGATATTTAGTAGAGAGCAGAACCAGCAGTATAGAAGCTCTTGAAGCCTTTAAAGCCGATCCTGATAAGTTCGATCTAATTATTACCGATATGACTATGCCAAATATGACAGGTATCAAATTAGCCTCTGAGATCCGTAAAATAAAGCCCGCTATTCCAATAATACTCTGTACCGGATTCAGTTCTACTGTTAATAAAAATAATTTTAGAGATTATGGTATAGATGAGTTGATCATGAAACCTGTAATTCAAATTGAATTGGGTAATATCATCCATAAGGTTTTAAATAAAAAAGGAGGGGTATGTAATGACGAAAACATTGATAATCGATGATAAATCTAATAATTTAATTTCAATATCCACTCTATTAAAAAACCTTCTATCTGATAATTCTATAATAACTGCATCATCTGGATTAGAAGGCATAAAAAAAGCAAAAAAAGAGCAGCCCGATCTATCTGATCCAAAAGGAAAAAATGGCTTCTATAGGAGGACTTGCAGCTGGTATTGCTCATGAGATAAATAATCCTCTTGGATTTGTAATGAGTAATTTCAGGACCTTAAAAAATTATATGGAGACTATAAAAAATTATTTAGAATTAACTGAAGGTAAAACTAAAAAACAGGCTTTAAAAAAAAAAATTGATTTTATCATTGAGGATATGGATGATCTTTTTAAAGAATCTGCTGAAGGATTTGAAAGAATTTTATTGATCATAGAAAATATGCGGCAGTTTTCTCGAGTAAATAATGAAAATAACAGATCCTTTATTAATTTGAATAATTCAATAAAGAACACATTGGTAATTGCAAAAAATTCATATAAATATGTTTCCGAGGTAATAACACAATTTTCAGAACTTCCTGAGATAAGCTGCAATCAAAGTGAGATTAATCAGGTCCTTTTAAATATAATTGCTAATGCAGCTCAGGCTATTGAGCAACAACAAACAAACAAAAAAGGAATGATTAATATCAGGACATATCTTAAAGAAGATAAAGTCTGCTGTGAGATCGTATATAATGGACCGGATATACCTGAGAAATATATAAACAAGGTTTTTGATCCATTTTTTACTACAAAAGAGGTTGGTAAGGGAACCGGTATGGGATTAAGTATCTCTTATGATATAATTGTAAATAAACATAAAGGTGAACTAAAAGTCAGTTCCATCGAAGGATCGGGAACCACCTTTACTATTAAACTTCCAATGAGCTTAGATAAAAATTCTATAAAAGATTAAATTCTAACAGATAAATTTATATTGACATCATAAGCCTTTTTAAGTAATATAATCAATAAGGTTAAGAGGTAAATGATGAGTAAAAATAGATATTTAATTGTAATAATAATTTTCTTTGTTTTTACCAATGTTCTTCTCAGTACGGAGTTGAATGAAGATAATGACTTTAATTTTGATATTGGTTTGATCTTTAAGGCTGGAAGTGCTGAGATACAGTTCAACGATTCAACCATTATTAATGAACTTGCCTTTCTTATCACTGCACTGAGAGTTGACTTTGAAATTTCCAGCTATATTAAACTGGGCATTATTGCAGGATATCAGCAGAACCATTTTAATACAGCTGTAAATGCAGTAAAGCTTCCCTTATCTCTGAGCTTTCCTGAAGAGAATTCGAATTCTATGGTATTTGGTTTTATAATAGAATCTGAACCCTTTTCAATAAATGATTTTGTTTTAGAGATTAATTTTGAATTTGACTATTATAAAGCATTTATAAGATCATGGGACATTGATCTGCAGATTGCTTCAGGATCCGCAGAGTCGAAAAACTCATTTTATACAACTTCATTGAGCTTTCTTTTTAAATATGAGGGATTTGCTAATTTTACTCCTTATATAGGACCAAGTTTAAATCTTATTTCGGGAAAACTAAGTTTATCGGAAAAGATTATGGAGATAGAAGCAATAGAGGATATGAAATATAGGCAAAATAGTCTGATCGGATTGAGTTCCGGAGTAAAATTCGAAATTGGTGATAACTGGGATATAGAAATTAGACTTAACCTTTTTTCTGAAAAATCCCTCTACATTTCTGCCTTTTATATTTTTTAGAGGAAAAAAATGAAAATATTTTTAATAATACTACTTATAGTATACATCAATTTTGGTTTTAATCTATTTGCAGATGAAATAAAACAGATACAGGAAACTCAGAATTTTGTCAGAGGAGAGATAATAATCAAACCTGTAAATATAAAAACCTTTAAAGATGGCGAGAAGAAAGCTCCAATTGTCACAAAAGATTTTATAAAAAAATATTCATCCTATATCGAATCTATCACACAGTATAAAAACACAGATATATTTATTTTAAAAACAAAAAATGCCCCCAACTATAAAGACCTTATTATCAATTTAAAAAATGATTCCAATATCGAGGATGCATCTTTGAACTATATTGCATCAATAGAAGAAGAAACAGACCTCAAGAATACACCAAATGATCCGGGTCTTCAGTTTCAGTATGGATTAAACAATACAGGAGTTCTTTATCATCCGGATAATTCAGGTTCTGCTAAACCGGGGAACGATATAAAAGCCCTTCTTGGATGGTATTGGGGCACTGGTGATCCTGAAGTAATAATTGCTGTTCTGGATACCGGGATTGCACTCGATCATGAAGATCTGAAAAACAAGCTAACGACTGGATATAATTTTATTGCAGAAAACGATAACCCATATGATGATCATGGACATGGCACAATGGTAGCCTCAATAGCTGCTGCAGAGACAAATAATGGGATTGGAATGGCAGGAGTTTCGTGGAACTCCATAATAATGCCTGTAAAGGTAATGGATAATGAAGGAAACGGTTCATACCTTCAGATTGCTGCCGGGATCAGATATGCCGTCGATTATGGAGCAAAAATAATTAATTTGAGTGCAGGAGGCCAAAACCCAAGTTTTATTTTAGAAGATGCATGTAAATATGCCCATGATAATGGAGTTATGATCATCGCTGCTTCAGGAAATATTAGCGCCGCTGTCTACTATCCTGCCGCTTATGATGATTATTGTCTTGCAGTTGGTGCTTCAGATTATAATGATGAAATTTCAGCTTTTTCAAACTTTGGTCCTTCAATAGACGTTGTTGCCCCGGGAGTTGCCGTTTTTGGTGCAGTATATTCGCCAGATGAACCGGAGAAATTAAGTGGATATGGTTGGAATTCAGGAACTTCCTTTGCAGCGCCCTTTGTCTCTGGCGCTGCTGCAGTTCTTATGTCAAACAAATCGTTTCTAACAGTAGATATGGCAATGAAACTTATAAAAATGACAGCTGATGATGTTAATTTCGAAATACTTCCGGGAATTGATGATAATATGGGATATGGAAGACTTAATTTGAGTCGTTTATTATCTCCATTTTCATTGATACCATCCAACAGATAAAATGATCTCCTTCATAAATATTAAGAATTTTGCAGTTGTTGAAGAAACAAGCCTTGATCTTGCATCAGGATTTAATGTTTTAACAGGAGAGACCGGTGCAGGAAAATCAATTATAATTGATGCTCTTTCCCTATTAATAAAGAAAAAAATCCAACCTCACTTATTTAGAGATCTAGACAAAAAACTGGTTATAGAGGTGATGTTTCTTGTAAATGATGATGAGATTATTTTACGAAGAGAAGCAACTAAAAGTAAATCCATATCTTTCCTTAATGGCGATATGGTCCCCTTTTTAAAGGTCTCAGAATTAACAGCATCATTACTCAATATCTATGGTCAAAATGAGCATATATTTTTACTGAACACAAAAAATCATTTATTATTACTCGATTTATTTTGCAAAAACGAAAAATTACTGGACGAGATGAAACAATTAAGCATAGAATTGAGTAAAAAAGTTAATAAATCTCTTGAGTTAAAAAAAGACAAAGAGAGAATGGATGAAAAAACTGAATTTATTAAGTTTCAAATAGATGAACTTGAAGCATTGAAAATGGAACTGGGCGACGATGATTTTCTAAGAAAAGAGTCTAAAATATTGTCTTCTTCAGAGGAGATCATAATAAATTCAAATTCAATAATTGAAGAATTCTATCAAAGTGAAAATTCCATTTATGGTAAACTTGCACAAAACTTAAACTCCTTAAATTATTTATCTGAAATTTATCCGGAATTACTCCCTTTCAAAGAAGATTCCGTAAAATTTTATAACCAGCTTCCTGAACTATCAGAGACATTAACAAATCTCTCAGGTAATATTGAGTATAGTGAAAAATCGCTGAACGAGATTGAGACAAAACTGTTAAAATTAAAACACCTTGAGGAAAAATATAAAACTGATCTAAAGGGGTTATTAAATAAAAGAGATTCTTTGAAAATTGAACTGACTGACCTTACTGATATTGATGTTTATATTAAAGATATTGATATAAAGATAAAGAATATATTTTCAAATTATAAAACACTAAATTTAAAATTAAGAGAACAGAGAAAAAAAGGTGGAGAAAAATTATCAAAATTAGTTGAAACAGAACTTTCCAAACTTGAGATGAAACAAGCAGTCTTTAAAATAGATATTGATAAAATAGAACCTGAACTCGATAATTCATCCTCAAATGGCACTGATAGTATTGAGTTTCTCTTCTCATCAAATCTTGGACAGGAAGCAGCAAAGATAAAAAATGTGGCATCTGGAGGAGAACTTTCAAGGTTGATGCTGGTATTAAAATCTATTATAGATGACACGAATAGTTCATCCTATATTTTTGACGAAATAGATACTGGAATCGGTGGAAAAACAGCAGAATTTGTGGGGCTTAAACTCAAATCAATATCAAAAACCAATCAAGTTATCTGCATCTCCCACCTTCCCCAGATAGCCGCATTTGCAGACAAGCATTTTCTTGTCAAAAAAGAGTTTAAGAATAATAACACATTCAGCTACACAGAGGAATTAACTGAAGAAGATAGAATTAACGAAGTAGGTCGATTAATGGCTGGAAGCAATATGGATGAATCCATTTTGAAAGCGGCAAAAACACTAATAGAAGATACAAAAAAGAACTGGAGTAAATAAGAATACTAAAATGAAATATTATATTAAAACATTTGGTTGTCAGATGAATGTAAATGACTCTGAAAAAATGCATCATATACTAATCAAAAGAGGATTAGAAAGAGGTACAAATGAAGAAGATGCAGATATTATTATATTAAATAGCTGTGCCGTTAGAGAAAAAGCTCAGGAAAAAATCTTTTCATTTGTAGGGAGAATCCCTTCAGAAAAAAAAATTGTTATTTCCGGATGTGTCGCTCAATCTGAAGGTGAAAAGATGATAAAGAGAAGCCCGAAAATTGATTACATCATTGGAACTCATCAATATTTTTCAATTGATTCAATAATAGATGAAATAATGGGCAAAGAAAATTTTAGAAAAGAAACTGATAGAAAAAAAAGGGTCAGGAAGTCTTTCTCTGACAAATGGACAGAACTTATTCCAGAGGGGAGCCAAAGAGACAGTCAGTTTTCTGGTTTTATCTCAATAATGGAAGGGTGTAATAACTTTTGTTCCTATTGCATTGTGCCATTCACAAGAGGAAGAGAAAAACATAGACCATTTGAACAGATCTTAAATGAAGCAAAATATTTGATGGACAATGGCTATCAGGAGCTCATCCTTTTAGGACAGAATGTTAATAGCTGGGAAGATAAAGCTAATAAAATGAGGTTTCATGATTTATTAGAACGCCTTGCAAATGAAGTACCCGTAAAATGGATACGTTTTATTACATCATATCCAGGATACTATGATAATGAATTGATTGGCGTCATGGAAAAACATCCGAATATTGCAAGACATATACATTTCCCTGTCCAGTCTGGATCAACACGCATCCTGAAAAAAATGAACCGGACCTACACAAGACAGCAGTATATTAAGATTATCAGTGATTTCAAGAAACGGATTCCCGGTATAACTTTCAGCTCAGATTTTATAATAGGGTTTCCATCGGAAACTGAGAAAGATTTTAATCATACACTTTCACTTATGGAGAAAATTGAGTATGATTCACTCTTCTCATTCATATATTCTAAAAGAGAACATACAAAGGCTAAAGACCTAAAAGACAATGTCACACTTGAACAAAAGAAAGAAAGGTTGTATAAGCTTCAGGACCTGCAGAAAAAGATCCAGATAAAACATAATAAAGCACTCATTGGACAAAGTGTGGATGTTCTTGTAACCGGAATAAATTCCAGAAGACCAGAAGAATTTGTTGGAAGAACTGAAAGTTATAAAACAGTTAATTTTAAATCAGAAAATAAATCAATTATTGGTACATTCGTAAAAATTAAAATTGAAAGAGTCGGTCCATATTCACTTAGAGGAAGTGCTGAATTTTAAGTTTTTTTAACTGGGAAGAAGAATCATAAAAGAATTGACAGGTATCATAATTTAAGGAGGAATTGAATAATGGAATGGAGAGCAAGTCATATTTTGGTTAAAGAGATGAGTCTGGCTAAAATGATATCGAAAAAAATAAAAGAAGGTGTTAAGTTTTCAACACTTGCAAAAGAATTTTCTACCTGCCCGAGTAAAGGCAAGGGAGGAGACCTTGGATGGTTCGGACCGGGTCAGATGGTTAGAGAATTTGAAGAATCTGTAAAAAAGATGTCAAATGGCAGGGTAAGTAACCCGGTTAAAACAAAGTTCGGATTTCATATAATAAAGAAAACCGGGTTTAAAGAATAAAATAGTTGATTTTTTTGAGTAATAATATTATATTTATTATTAACGGAGATATAAAATGGATATTACTATAGAAGAATTAAAAATATCTGTAGCACAATTACCACAAGACCAATTAAGAAGATTTCGTGCCTGGTATCAAAAGTTTGATTCTGAAGCATGGGACACACAAATAGAAAAGGATATTTTTGAGGGAAAATTAGATAATCTTGCAGATGCAGCAATTGCAGACCATAAATCAGGAAAGACTAAAAAATTGTGATCCATTTCACCAGTCCATCATTTTGGTCTGCATATGAAATACTTCCAATATCAATAAAACGTGTCGCTGATAAAAACTTTGAAATTCTAAAAACAAACCCAAGCCATCCTTCATTACATTTTAAGAAAATCAACCGTTATTGGTCTGTCCGTGTAAGTATTAACTACCGTGCTTTAGCAGTAGAAGCAGAAGATGGGTTAATTTGGTTCTGGATTGGAGATCATTCAAAATATGATACGCTCATTAAGTCATGAAATATATTTTGCAGAAAAAGAACTTAAAAAACAAAAACTATAATGTATTTGAAAATGATAAAATTATTTTTGGTTTTACAGAAGATAATTTTGACAAAAAATTACTGACAGAAATATACAAACCTTCTGAAATATTAGAATTGAAGCAAACTCATTCTGATATAGTATTTTTATCCTCTGATGTTAAAAACGACTCAAAAGGTGATGGAATAATCCTGGATCAAAAAAATAAGATGGCAATTATTAGAACTGCCGATTGTACACCCCTATTTTTTTTTTCAGATGATTTTAAAATTGGAGGAATAATTCATATCGGTTGGAGAGGACTATTAGCCGGAATTGAAAATAAAATATTTAAAAACATAGACACTAATATATCTGACCTTCATTTCTTTTTTGGTCCATCAATTGAAAAAAGTTGTTATGAAGTAGGAGAAGATCTTTATGATCTCTTCTCAAGAAAAGAATACCATAAAAAAATATTTGCCAGAATTAATAATGGTAAATATCTAATGGATGTTAATTTGGGAATAAGTCTTTCTATTCTTAATAAGGGTGTAAATCAGAATCAAATTTCATACTCAGAAGAGTGTACATTCTGCAATGCGGAATTACCATCTTATAGAAGAAATAAAAAAGAGAACCGAATCTATAATTTCATGTTACTTAAAGAGTAATTAAAAAAACTTTCAGACTACATCTACAAAAATAGGCGTGGTTACCCACGCCTATTCTATTTTATATAATTAATCTTATTCTTCAAATTTTTTAAATATTACTGAACCGTTCGTTCCTCCAAAGCCAAATGAATTAGAGAGAGCATATTTCACATCTCTTTTAAAGGCTTTATTAGGCGTATAATTAAGATCCATACCTTCGTCAGGTGTCTCATAATTAATTGTAGGCGGAATAAGTGAATCTTTTATTGCCATCACACTAAAGATAGCTTCAATACCACCAGTTGCACCCAACATATGCCCAGTCATAGATTTTGTAGAACTAATATTAACATCCGGTGCTTTATCTCCAAGCAGCCTTTTAATTGCATGTGTTTCCAACTTGTCATTTAAAGGTGTGGATGTACCATGTGCATTAATATAATCAAGCTCTTCAGGTTTTATTCCAGCATCTTCTACTGCAGTTTTCATTGTCCTGTATGCTCCATCTCCATCCGGATCCGGTGCAGTCATATGGAAGGCATCCCCACGATATCCGTACCCAACGATCTCAGCATAGATTTTAGCCCCACGTTTAACCGCATGTTCAAGATCTTCAAGAACCATTATAGCAGCACCTTCAGCAGCAACAAATCCATCTCTGTCTTTATCAAATGGACGGCTTGCCCTTTCAGGGTCATCGTTTCTTGTAGATAGAGCCTTCATTACAGAAAAACCTGCAATACCTAATGGAGTGATTGGAAATTCTGCACCACCTGATACCATTACATCTGCATCACCACGCTGAATGATCCTGAAAGAATCACCAATTGAGTGTGTACTAGTTGCACAAGCTGTAACATTAGCAAGATTTGGTCCCTTTAAAGCATGCTTAATGGAAACCTGACCAGCAGCAAGGTTTGCAATAGAAGCAGGTAGAAAAAAAGGAGATATCCTTGAAGGTCCTCTATTTAATAATACCTGTTCATTAGTTTCAATAGTTTTTATACCACCGATACCTGATCCAATATAAGTACCAAACTTTTCATTATCTCCGGTAAAACCAGAATCTTTAATTGCTTCATCCGATGCTATAAGAGCATACTGAATATAAGGATCATACTTTCTGACCTCTTTTCTGTCAAAGTATGTGAGGGGATCATAATCCTTTACTTCTCCACCTATCTGAGCATAAAAATCAGCAGGGTCAAAATTAGTGATCCGCTTGATACCGCTTTTCCCCTCACAAATACTTTGCCAACTTTCAGGAACAGTTTTCCCTACAGATGAAATAATTCCCAGGCCCGTTACAACTACTCGTCTTAATGATATTGTTTTGCCTGAAAAGTTCATGGTCTTTATAACTGTGCTGTAACAAAGTCAACTGCTGCGCCGACAGTTGAAAGTTTTTCAGCATCTGCTTCAGGAATTTTGAGATCAAATTCATCCTCTAAAGCCATAATAAGTTCAACCTGGTCTAATGAGTCTGCACCAAGATCTTCAACAAATTTTGCATCAATTGTAACCTGATCTTCACCAACTGCAAGCTTTTCTGCTACAACAGCCTTTACTTTTACTAAAATTTCTTCTTTTGTCATTTTTTCCTCCATTTATTGAATACCTCATATATTGAAATATCCTAAAAACCTTATTTATTTATATAAATTTAAATTACTAATCCACCCGATACATTAATTACTGTTCCTGTTATATATGAACCTTCTGGAGAGACCAGAAAATTAACTGCATTTGAAATATCTTCAGGAGTTCCTCCTCTTTTTAAAGGAATATTTTTTAAATATTCTTCCTTTACACTATCAGGAAGTTTCTCAGTCATTTCTGTAATAATAAACCCGGGAGCAATTGCATTTGATGTTATATTTCTTGCTCCATACTCTCTTGCAAATGTTTTTGTCAGAGCAATTACACCAGCCTTGGACGAAGCATAATTAACCTGCCCGGCAGTTCCCAATATCCCACTGACAGATGAAATATTGACAATTCTTCCAAATCTCTTTTTCATCATCTCTTTAACAGCTGCCTGAGAACAAAGAAAAGTTCCCTTCAGATTTATATCAATTACCAAATCCCAGTCTTTCTCTGACATTCTTATAGCAAGATTATCCCTGGTAATTCCAGCATTATTTATAAGAAAATCAATAGATCCAAATTTATCAATAGTTTCTTTAAACAATCTTGCTACATCATCAGGCTTTGATACATCAGCAATAACAGCAATAGCATCAACACCTAATTTTTTTATTTCTTCTACAGTATTTTCAGCGTCTTCCTTCATTATATCTGAGACTACTACATTTACACCTTTTTTTGCCAGTCCAATGGCTATAATTTTTCCAATACCTCTAGCTGCACCAGTTACAATTGCATTTTTTTTATCATCATACATATTTTAACTCCTTAAACATTTTTTCCATTGCCGCGATCTCAAGGCCAATCTTTTCAACAACTTTCTTTTTTACAAATTCTCTACTCTGTTCGATCGCATTTTTTATTGCATTAACATTTGATTTCCCATGGCCGATAATTACAACTCCATTTACTCCAAGTAAAAGAGCTCCACCATATTCGGAATAATCCAGTTTCTTTTTTATTTTCTTCATAGAACTTTTTAAAAAAAATATCCCTATTTTTGAAAAGAGACTTGCCTTGATCTCCCTTCTTAATAAAGATGCCATAAGATCAACTATCCCCTCAGAAACTTTCAGAGTAACATTTCCTGTAAACCCATCTGTTACAATGAGGTCTGCTTCTCCGATATGAATATCTTTTCCTTCAATATTTCCAATAAAATTTATGTCAAGTTTTTTTAATATCGCAAAAGTGGTTTTTGTCAGTTCATTTCCCTTTGAATCTTCTTCGCCAATGCTCATCAATGCAATACGGGGGTTCTTGACACCAATTACATTTTCAAGATACACTTTTCCCATAAGAGCAAATTGAACAAGATTTTTTGGTTTGGAGTCCACATTTGCTCCAGCGTCAAGCAGCAGAGATTGTCCTTTTAAAGTTGGCAGCATAATAGATAGAGCAGGACGGTCAATATTTTTCAGCAAACCTAAAATGTCCTTTGATATAGCCATAACTGCACCAGTATTACCTGTAGATATCAATGAATCAGCTTCACCATTTTTAATTAGATCCAAACCTTTCTTAATAGAAGTTTTTTCTCTTTTTCGCCAATAGGTAAGAAATTGATCTCTCATGGACACCTCAGTCGGTGCATTAACGATAAAAATACTATCATTATCTTCCATTCCATTTTTTTTCAACTCTTTCTTTAAAAGACGCTCTTTTCCAACCAGAGCTATCCTAACATCATTATTCTCTTTTAAATATTCAATAGCTCCCTTTACAACAGTTCCACAACCATGGTCACCGCCCATGGCATCAACTGCAACTATATCAAAAGCCATTAAAACACAGAATTTTACTCTTCAGTTCCCTTAACGACCTGTCTTCCGTCATAATAACCACAACTTGCACAAATTCTATGTGGTAATTTTGGTTCTTTACATTGAGGGCAAGTAGATAAGCCTTCAACCTTTAAAGCATGATGAGAACGCCTTTTATTTTTTCTCTGATGGGAGTGTCTCCGTTTTGGTAATGCCATAGTTCACCTCTTTATATTATTAAATATATTTATTTCATTCATTGAATTATCACATTTACATTTTTCATAATTCAAGTTTGTACCGCACATTGAGCAAATCCCTTTACAGTCATTACTGCAAACAGTCCTGAAAGGAATGTTTAAATTTACCTGCTCTATTAAAAGTTTTTCTATATCAATTTTTCCATTACTATAGAAAATATATTCCATCTCTTCATCCTTTAAAGAAGTGTAACTGAAATCTACTAAATTTAAAGGAAATAAAATTGTGTCAAATTTGGAGTTAATATTAAAATCAAAATGGTCAAGACACTTAACACATCTAGCTGAAACTTCAGTTTTGATATTTCCTGAGACCTTAATTTTCTCACTATCCCTTGATAGAGAAATTACATAAGAGAGATCCTTTCTAAAAAAACTTTCCTTCTCTAAAAGGAGATTATCATCTGGTCTATAGGTATCGCTTACCCTCAAACCTTTTTTTTCTACTCTACTCTCATCAATTATCATCGCACAAATCCTTATATCACCTGAATTCAATGATTTCTTTCAAACCTTCTGATATCAACATTTCCTTGATTATCTTTCACAAAAATCGCTAAACTTAGGTGTAATTAAAAAGGAAATTTAACATATTTTCATCAAAAAGTCAATTTTGAGAATAAGTAAAACAATATTTTTTTTTACTTTAGGCAATAAATAATATAGAATTATCGGGATGAAAAATACAGGAAAAAAGAAAGTTGGCATTGTACTGGGAAGTGGTTCGGCAAGAGGCTGGGCTCATATTGGGGTTTTAAAAGCTCTTGAAGAAAACAAGATACCAATTGACCTGATCACCGGGACAAGTATCGGGGCTCTGGTCGGGGCAGTATATGCATCAGGAAATATTATAGATTTTGAAGCATTTGTAAAAAATATATCATGGAAAACCATGATATCATATATAGATATTTCCATTCCTTTTAATGGGCTTTTGTCAGGGAAAAAAGTATTCAAACTTTTCTCAGATTATTTCGAAGAAAAAACCTTCAAATCACTGAAAATTCCATTTAAATGTGTTGCAACAAATATTTTAAACGGGGAAGAGGTTGTAATAGATTCAGGCAAAATATCTTCTGCAATTAGATCAAGTATTTCTATTCCAGGTATATTCACACCCTCAAAACATAAAGGAAACTACTTAGTTGATGGTGGACTTTCAAATCCTCTTCCTATTAATATAATAAAAAATATGGGAGCCGATCTAGTTATTGCTGTAAATCTCAATAAATATATAGGTGACCGTAAAGAGACAGAAAAGTTTATATCTAAAGAAAAAAAAGACCAAAGATCCAAAAAGGAGATATTTTCAAAACTTGAAAAGAAGTATTTTAAAAAGACCTCTCTTAAGGATAGTTTTTCAAAAACACCCAATATTTTTAATGTAATTGATAATACTATCCATATAATCGAAAAAAAAGTCACCGATACTAATTTACTAAAACACAAACCTGATTTTTTAATTGAACCGGAACTTGGGGATTATAAAATCTTTGATTTTGATAGAGGGATAGAATCTATTGAGGAAGGTTATGCAAAGACGATCAAAATAATTCCAGAGATAAAATCTTCTTTAATTTTGTAAATATTAAAGTCCCGTTTAATTAAAACAGTTATGATTTATTTCGGCATATTTATTTCAATCAAGTCAATATCAAGTTTTTTGAGACCTTTAAATGACTGAAGATGAAAATAGAATAAGAGGAAAGGAATATAAAAAAAAATATTAGGCCCAGGAATAATGGCTAAAAAAGGGGTTATAGGAAGAACAAGGCCTTCTAAAATAAGAAAAATCAACCTTTTAAATTTTTCTTTCTTTATCCAGAGTTTAAAATATTTTTTTATCCTCTTTGGCTTCCGCTTCCTTTTTGAATTTATAATTACCTGAAACTTACATATTTCCGCAAGTGCTTTTTGTTTTGCAATATAATTTGATATCTTAGGCGTGTGTTTCTCAAGGAGCATCAAACCTTTTTTGATCAGTTTTTTTTTAGAATCAAGCTTAGGGTATTTTACCAATTCAAACTTTATTCTGATCAGCGATTCACATCTAATAATTATTTCATCTTTTAATAAGTCTGTCATTCAACATCCTAAAATTCATAACTTATTATAGCAAAAAAATAGCAATTGTAAAAAATTATTCTCAAAATATCAGCGCAGAAAAATTCCCCACTCCAGTTTTTCCGCTCTATAGACAAAGCCTTTAACTTTTAGTTCCCAGAATACTGCCGCCGGATTATCTGATGAAACTTCTATAAGATGAGCAAATTGGTCACTACTTCCACGCCCCTCAGGACCGCCTGCACATACAAATATATTATTATTACTGAGAAAATCAACATCGCCTAAAGAATTTGTATATTTTGGTGCAATATACTCCCACAGCTGATCGGCATATAAATTATTTTCATCAATCTCATAAATAACAGCCCTGCTATTATTCGTAACTCCACCTGATTCATTACGATTATCATAAATTAAAATATTCCCATTATCTCCGATCACAGGAGCATGTTGATTTGAAAACCATGTTCCATTTTTTAAATCAAAGAAACTTTCATCATATTCATTTGAAATCATCGAATCATTTCCTAATATCCACCGGATCTCCCCTGATTTATGATCAAGCTTCACTATCCAGCTTTGAGAACGAACTGACAGTAAAAATGTATCATCAGTATGATTATAGAAGAGCGCATTTGAATGACTCCAATCCATCCCATTTGAACTCTCTACTTTAGAAAGATCTCCCGGAAAACGGTTCAAATCCAGATAATCAAATGATGACCAGGACCAAACCTGATTTCCATTTATGTCCAGTTCGTATATTTTATCTCCTAAAATTCTATTCCCATTAAAAACCCCGGTCTCTTTTGCAAGAAATACGATATTATTGTTTGGCAATATAATCGCATCATGATGCATTTTTATAGCTGATGGGATTATATAACTTCTGATCGTTTCCCCGGAAAAAGATATGACTCTTATCTCAGAATCCAGGAATATTAGTAAATTATTATCTTGAGTTCTCCTGATCACAGCCTGTGATGGTGCCTTTTCTGAAATCCCGGTTCCATGATAATACCAGACAACATATCCCTCTTCATCAAAACCCCAATAAACAGGTCCTGTAACCTTATCATTTGGCGAAGTTGACAATCCAAAAAGGGTTATTCCTTCAAGACATCCGTCTTGTTTAGAGAGTACACTTACCTCCGGCGCCCCGTCTGGAGCCGATTCAGTTTTAAAAATTATAGTGTCACTTATTTCTATATTCCCATTTTCAAAATCAGCTTCAATATAAAAATCATAGGAGGTATTTTCACGTAACCCAATTACAGTAATTTCATGTTCATAATTTGATTCTGAACTCTCTTTAAACCGAAAACCATTTGTATTTAATATCTTAATATTCCCCTTTTCTGATAAACTGACTTTTACAAGGGCCATTAATCTATTATCATTATGATGACTTACCTCAAAATTAATAATTCCTCCATTCTCATCTGAATTTTTCTCATTCATCTGACAAAAACAAAAAAAAAAAATAATAATTAAATTTAAAATCAAAAGACTAATTTTCATTTTATTCATTTTCTCTCCTATATTTTTTGACGTTTAATAAAGAAAAAACCTGTGGCTTGAATTCAAAAAAAAAAAACATCATAGTTGCACAGGTTTTCAAACATAATGACGTCAAAAGAGGTGAAAAAAAATGGAGGTTATAAAAATGAAAACAAAAAAAACAATCATCGCAAGTGCAGTTATATTAATTATCTCAATATTTCTAATAGCTGGCAATAATGTAAATAGTATGAAAAAAAAATATAGAATTGTTGACACAGGGCAAAATAGATGTTTTGATAATTACAAAGAAATTAATTATCCGAAAGAGGGAGATCTGTTTTATGGTCAGGATGCTCAATATGAAATTAACCCACCCTCATATCTGGATAATAATAATGGAACAATCACGGACCAAAACACAGGATTAATATGGCAAAAATCTCCTGATTTTATTAAAAGAACGCTCTCTTATTCTAAAACGTATGCAAGTTCTCTTAAACTGGCAGGTTTTGAAGACTGGCGTTTACCAACAATTAAGGAACTTTTTTCCATAGCAGATTTCAAAGGAAATATGCATAGCAAAACACCATACATAGATACTACCTACTTCGATTTTCAATATCCGGATATAAGTCAAGGCGGAAGAGATATGGATGCGCAGTATAGATCAAGTACTTTATACAAAGGCATCACAATGGGTAGAGATAATAGTGTATTTGGTTTTAATTTTGCAGATGGCCGTATAAAAGCATACCCTATCAGTTCCAGAGGTGGTGGGAAGCAATATGTTCGTTGTGTAAGAGGCAATAGTTATGGAAAAAACCAATTTAAAGATAATGGTAATAAAACGGTAACTGACCAGGCAACAGAATTGATGTGGATGAAAATTGACAGCAATAAAACGATGACCTGGCAACAGGCTTTAGAATATGCTAAAAACCTTAATTATGCAGGTTATAATGATTGGAGATTACCAAATGTTAAAGAATTACAAAGCATAGTTGATTATAGCGGAGCTCCAGATGCAAAGGATAAAGCAGACCGAAGAGCTGCAATTGATCCAATATTTGAATTAACAAGAACAGAGTCATGGTTTTGGAGCAGTACAACTCATATTGAAAATAGAGGTGGATACTATGTCTGCTTTGGCCAGGGATTTTCAGCATGGCTTTATAATGGGAAGCAAATGAATGCCCATGGAGCCGGAGCTGTCAGAAGTGACCCGAAAAGTGGGGATCCATCTAATTACTCAAATGGGAAAGGTCCACAGGGAGATGAAATACGAATTTTGAATTTTGTCCGATGTGTACGGGGGGGAGATGTTAAATTAAAAGATATAGGCCCAGAGTTAAATTTAGATAGGAACTACCCTGAACCAAAAAAAGAAAATATTTCTGGAATGAGAAATAGATATCAGAGGAGACAGGGTAATACCAATCAGGCTCATAAGGGACGATTTATTCAGCGCCTGGATAAAAACAGAGATGGTAAGGTCTCGAAAACTGAATTTGACGGACCTCGACATCATTTTAATATGCTTGACAAAAATAATGACGGGTTTATTAGTGCAAATGAAGCCCCTAAAGGTCCCCCCAGGCGGTCTGCTCAAAAAAGAAACCGCAGAAATTTCTAAAACAAATTGTATCATTAAAATTGCATTTGGACTTCAAATTGTGTATAATTCTAACTAAATGGATGTATTGACCCCAACAGAAATTAATTATAAGGACCCGGATTGTTTTGATACTATTGTACAAGATTTCTATAAAATTGTTTTAAACATTGGTTTTAAATTTACATTGAATAGAGAGGATTCTGAAGATATTGCTCAGGAAGTTTTTATTGAAATTAACAGATCATTAAGCACATTTAAAGGTGACTCGAAACTCTCCACATGGATCTATAGAATAGCAGTTACAAAATCTATTGATCTTATAAGAAAAAAGAACAGGAAAAAAAGATTCGCCCCTATAATCGATCTCTTTAAATTAAATCAAAGTGGAAAAGAGATCCCTTCAAAAGATAGAGGTCCTCATAATAAAATGGAGACAGAAGAGAGAAAGAAGACCTTATCTGAAGCAATTTCCTCTTTGCCTGATAATCAAAAAGCGGCTATAACCTTAAGCAAACTCGATGGACTGAAAAACAAAGAGGTTGCTGATATATTAGGAGTAAGTGTCTCATCTGTGGAGGCATTAATTCATAGAGGTAAACAAAATCTAAGAAAAAAACTTGAAAATTCTTATATTAATCAATTAAAATCAAAGAATAAATTTATGTTTTTTGTTTTATTCGTAATTACTATTTTTATTCTTCAAAAAATAAATAAAAATACAGAAGAAACACAAGGTTTTAAAAATAAAAACGTCAAATATTTTGGGGAGACCTATAGGGATCATGGTAAAGAAAAATGAATATAGAAAAACGTATTGAAAATGAAGTAAACGCAACAATGGATTTGTTTGAAACAATTGGTCAAATAGAACCGGATCCATATTACAATACTAAACTTAAAAAGAAGTTAATAGATAATAAACAAAAAGATTTTTTCAACTTTCAGCCCCTTTTAAATAGACTTAGATTAGCCCCTATCCTATTAATTATTATAATTATTATAAATATAATTTCAATAATTTTATTTCTCACAAATACCAATTCAAAAATCGAATTAGAAAAAAACAGCAAATATTATTCTTCAATATTTCGGTCGGATTATTCGATAGATCAGAACAATTATGCAGTAAATATTTCTAAAAATTCTTCTATGGAGGAACAATAATGGATTTTTTCACAGGGAGAAAATTTTCCAACTTAATGATTTTCACTTTAATTATTATAAATATTATTCTTTTAGCATCATTTTTGTATAAAAATACAAGTATAAATAAAGAGAAACCCAATAAAAATAATTTAAATGAAGACCTGAATAGGAGAAACATCAGACCCCATTTAAAAGTGAGGCCCAGACTCCGGAATTTCTTAAAAGAAAAATTTAATTTTACCAATGATCAGATTAATAAGTTTCAAAAATTAAGAGATGATCACTTCAAGAATGCAGGAAAATTAAGATCTGAAATTGAAGATCTTAGAAAAAGAATGATGGAATTATTATTAGAGAAAAAAACAGATAATAATCTTGCCAAAAAAATATCATTACAAATTGGCAGCAAAATAGCTAAGCATGAAAATTTAGTATTTACCCATTTCCAGGACTTAATAAATATATCCGGAGAAAAACAATTACAGGAGTATAGATATTTTATTTTAGGAATGTTTGATAGAGGGCAAAATAAAAGGAATAAACCAAGAGATAACGGAAGACCTCCAAATGAGGGTAATAATTTTCAAAGACCACCGCAAGTAAGAAGAGATAGAACTCAACCTAATAATCAAAATTTTAATATAGAAAACCGAATAAATAATCTAAGCAGAAGATTGAACCTGTCAGAAAACCAAATAATAAAACTTAGAAGGATTCTTGAAGAGGGATTAAAAACCAATCATAAAATACCGTCAAGAGAGCATCATGAAAAAATGCAAAAACAGAATAGAGAAATAAAAAAGATCTTAACTGCTGATCAGAAAGAACTTTTTAAAAAATTAAGATATAATAGAAGACAAAACCAAAAAAATTAAGGTTTATCTACCTGAATCTTCATTACCGATTAGATCCCTATGTCCCGTTAAGGAACATAGGGAATTCTATGTTAATCTATATTTCTTACACAACGTGCATAGTTATAAACTCTTATTACATCTCCCTGTGGACCATGTCCATATGGATATAATGATGCATCACCTGATTTTGGATCACTTCTCTGAGCCCCAGCCCCATGAACATCCAGGAGACTGTAGTTCCCTGAAAAATCCTGCATCCAACCTAGGGCTTCGCCAAAGGATATATACACTGAATTTTTCCCATTTTTCATGTTTATATGAGTCGTATTTGTCCAATAATAAGGATAGTTTAGATTACCTCCCTCATCTGTTATTATCGAGACTGAAAACATTGGATTTATTGCAGCAGAACCGGAAGTTACCGGAGATCTTGTATAGTCCACTAAACTTTGAAGTTCCTTAGCATTTGGAATCCTCCAATCAGAGTAACCCGCATACTCGATATTCTCTCCCCATTCTAAAGCTTCCTGCCAGTTTAATTTACCATCCTTATTTATACCGGCATCAAAACTACCACTATCTGATTCCAACCACATAAGCCCTGTAGACTTGTCAGAGATAGTACCATCAATATTATTCTCGAAATTGTTTATTCCATAATTTGTATTTCCACGTACATACATTAAAAAAAACTTCTTAGGGCTACCTGTTCTTGGATCGGAAGTCCCATAACCTTTAATTCGTCCATCTGCAAAGTTTACACCAAACACAGTTTCATCTCCATTCATTGTAGTGTGGACATATTTTGTCGCCGAAACATATTGAGAATCAATTATTCTTTCTCCATTATTTGGATTTCCATATTCAAAATCAAAATAACTTGAATCTATAAACGGTATCATATTTGAAGTATCATTCCCCTCTGCTCCACTTGGATCCAATCCACTAAAGAGAATTAATGAATAGAGTTCTTTAATAGTCGGAACCCGCCAATCTGTATAACCTGCAAGATTAAAACTATTAGCATTAGCAACAGCGGCATCGTAAGAAACTTTATCTCCAGGGTTCTTCTGCCACATTAAACCTGTATTATTATCTGTTATTGTCCCATCTCCATTATTTGTATAACTTATTTGTACCCCTTTATAGTTAGCGTCCTGTCCATAATATAGATCTCCAATATCTGGAGAACTAATTGCAACCCCATTACCGTTATAATAAGTCGTCTGGTTTGTAGCAATAATAGTATATTTTTTGTCTGTATCGCTATTATCTTCTTCTTTAACCGGGTTCTCCCGTACATTAGTCTCCTCTGCATTTACATTACAAAAAAATGTGAATGATATAAGAATAATCAATACTACAAACGCTCTCTCTTTCTTAAAATATGTTTCCATCTATTCCTCCTTTTTTTCTATAATAATTTAGACGGCATTTTAAAAAAAAACATTTGCTATAAAAAGAAAAGCCTTGTTTTTTTTAACAGTGCTTTTTTGAGACTGATAAATGTTATAATAAAGTATGAATAAAACAACAAAAACACTTCCATCAGATCAATTAAGATCACAATTCGGAAATATCGATATATATCTTTTTGACCAGATATTAAAAGGGAATTTTGATAATTCTAATACTATACTTGATTGCGGATGCGGCAGTGGACGTAATTTGGATTATTTCCTCAGAAATGGTTTTGACGTATATGGAGTGGATAAGGACCTTGATATATTAAAAGAGACAAAGGACAAAGGACTAAAAATCAATCCGCATTTATCTCCTGATAATTTTAAAGTCTCAGATGGTGCCGATCTTCCTTTTAGAGATAGTAGTTTTGATATTGTTCTTTCGATCGCAGTGCTTCATTTTGCTGAAGATTATAATCATTTTTTTAAAATTATCAATGAAATGTGGAGAGTTCTTAAATCCAGAGGTATTCTTTTTGTGCGGCAGGCAACAACAATTGGCATTGAGAATTCCTTAAAAACACTTAATAATAACTGGTACATACTACCTGATGGAACAGAGCGGTTTTTAGTGGGTCAAAAAACCCTTACTTCAATATTTTCAGAATTAGGAGGAACTCTGCTTGACCCTTTAAAAACGACTAATGTAAATAATCTTCGTTCCATGACGACCTGGTGCATCCAAAAACCACCTATATAATTCTATTCTTTATTAATCTTTAAATTCTGTATCTTATACCTTAATCCTGACTCTGATATACCAAGCTCTTCAGCTGTTTTTGTCTGGTTATTTTTATGTTTTTTTAGTGTATTTAAAATTATATTCTTTTCAATAATGCCGAGTCTGTCAGGAAGAGGCAGGGAATTTTCAACTTCTTTCAGATAATCTAATATTTTCTCATCTCTAGCATTCAAATATACTGGAAGATCTTCAAGTTCTAACACTTCACTTCTGGCTAACACTATTCCTCTTTCAATAATATTGCCCAACTCTCTGATATTGCCTTTATAATTATATTTTATCAGAGCAGACATTGCATTTTTTGATATGGTAGTAATAGATTTATCTTCAATTTTACTAAATTTTTTAATAAAAAAATCCACCAAATTAGGAATATCATCTTTTCGGTCCCTTAATGGAGGAATTTCTATATTGATTACATTTAATCTAAAATAAAGATCTTCTCTGAATTTGCCTTCCTTTATCAATTCTTCCAGATTTTTATTAGTCGCAGTAACCAATCTGATGTCAGTATTTATTACTTTATTTGATCCTAATTTTGAAATCTCTTTTTCCTGAATAGCTCTGAGAAGTTTAACCTGCATTTCAAGTGAAAGATCTCCTATTTCATCTAAAAACAATGTACCGTTCTTCGCCTCCTCAAATTTCCCGATCCTGTTTTCAATTGAACCGGTATATGCACCTTTTACAGCCCCAAATAGCTCAGCTTCTATTAAGGATTCCGGTAATGCAGAGAGGTTCACTTTAATAAACTTATTGTTTTTGCGTTTTGAATGATAGTGGATTATCTGTGTAATTACCTCTTTACCTGTGCCACTCTCACCAGTTATCAAAATACTTGCATTAGAATCAGCGGCCCGTATAGTGACATTTAATACTTTCTGCATATTTTCAGAATTAAAAACATAATTATCAAATGCATATTTATCCTGTAAACTACTCTTTAAATTTCTATTTTCATCAATTAAGTTTATTTTTTCTATGATTTTATTAATAGTATGATTAAGTTCATCAATTTCTAATGGTTTTGTAATATAATCGTAAGCACCCGATTTTAATAACTTTACAGCTTTTTCTACTGAACTGTAAGCAGTCATAAAAACAACCGGAACCATTGGATTTATTTTTTTTATCTCTTTAAAAAACTGCTCTCCATTCATCCCGGGCAATTTATAATCCAGAACAACAATATCAACCAAATGCTCACTAAAATATATTAATGCCTCTTCAGCAGTACTGAATAATTTTGATTTATATCCTTTTTCTAGAAAATTATCATTAATAACCTTCCCGGCAATCTGCTCATCTTCAACAATTAAAATATTAATTTTTTTATCCATATTAATTTTTCCTAATCTTTATTTTAAAAACCTTATTCCCCTTATCCCTGGATACTAATTGAATCGTTCCATTCAACGCTTTTAGAAGTTTTAATGTTATATGAAGACCTAAGCCCATTCCCTTTGTCTTGGAAGAAATATAAGGTTTAAATATTTTTCCTCTAATATCCTCATTTATTTCATCTCCATTATCCCTTATGATCAGCTCCAGATTCCCCTCTTTTTCCTCAAGTTCAATTTCAATTCTATCGGCCTTTGCTTCAATAGCATTATTAATTAGATTCAACAGTATTTGAGTTAATAGTTCCCGGTCAGACACAAAAAATTTAATTGAATTTTTAATTATCATCTCTATTCCAGATTCATTTAATTCCTTCTCTTTTAAAAGAAAAAACTCATTAAGAAAACCATCCATCTCGATCTTCTGAAAGTTAGTCCTGACCTTTTTAGACACGGATGAATAGGAATTTATGATTTCAGATATCCGCTTTATCTCGTTTTTTATTGCATCTTTATAGAAAACCGCATTTTCATCCTCTTTAACAAGATATTTCTCAAGGGCAGAAAATGACAAATATATAGAATTCAATGGATTTTTAATCTCATGAGCTATTTCTGAAGTTAAAAGTGAAAGATCTTTAAAATGCTCTTTATCTTCTTTTTCTAATTTAATTTCCAACTCTTTTTGAAAAAATTTTCCATCAAAATAGATGATCAAACCAATAATTAATAACATTATAATAATAATAAAAACAGCGACAACAAAAAAATTACGGGTTAAAGTTGTCTCAAATGTAGTTAAAAAATTATAATTAAATCCAATATGTAAACGAAAGGATTTTTTGTTTTTATTTTTAAAGTTACTTTTAATATCAAAAATTTTCCCAATTGGAGAATCAATGATGTGCATATCCTTCTGGTCATCAACAGCAGGAAAATAACCCTCAAAACGGGACAGTAGAAAAATCAGTTCATTTTCCTGAAATAAACCAATATATACTATTAATTCATTTTTATATATGTTTTTCAAAAATGCTTCCAGAGAGTTGACTCCATTCTCTGTAAGATATTTTCCCGAAACCTCGACCAGATTACTGATAGTAATACCTTCAGCGATAGCGATTTCTTCAGATTGAGCTTCAATTTTATTTTTCGTAAAATTGTTCAGAAAATACATGGTAACCAGAATTAATACAAATGAGATAACAAATATAGAAATAATTCTTTTTTTAATAGTGTCCCCTACTCTTCATTCTTCTCCCGGCCTTCATTTCCTTTTTAAAATATTTGCCTCTGCCACGCCAAAGTGGAAATCCATTTTTATCCCGAAATTGAAAGTTTTCTCCTCCATAAATTATAGATTGTGTCATAATGGTATTAAGATTATTATTGTTTCTATATGATCCGGTAACTTCTATATAGCTTCCTTTCATCATATCCATTTTAAAAAACCAGTCCGGAGCAACTTCTAAACGATAAATCTTTCCACTTTTTTTTTCATTCAGATAAATAACAGTGAAATCTTTTTTATAGTAGCTCTTTTCCTTTGTGATCTCTGTAATTTTACCTTTAATCGTTTTTACAAAATCAAGTCGGTAATATTTTATCTGCTTTTGCCCGGTTAAACAAAATGAAACTAATAAAATTAAGCTTAAAGATATTATTGTTTTTTTCATAATATTCACTAAAAATAATAGCTGATATCAACAGCTGTTGTAACTGTATTATAACGAAAGAAGGAATCGTTGGATGCATTATCTCTATAAGAGACAAAAGCAGATAGACCAATCTTTCCAATTTTTTTTGAAAGCTTCAATCCATAATAAAGCAGAGAATCTTTTCTTTCTTCCATTGGTTCTATCGCCATCCCCTCTTCATCCATAATAAATATATCAGGATAATTCTTGTTAAAATAAGAGATTGATCCTTCAAATGAGATATTTGTAAAAATCACTGTTTTTAATTTCAAACCGAATCGAATTCCGTCCCATAAATAATTATCATTATTGGGATATATGATATATGAATTCCTGATCAATGTTTCCGCATTCTTCAAACCACTAAAATTAACCCGTAACTCTGTTTCTCCTGTTAAACCTATATGTGTCCCTATTGCCTGTTTTATTTGAAATAAACCATATATATTCGGAACGCCTAGATTATGAGATAAAAGTTCTATAACCGGTTCTGTTCCCGGACCATTTTTATTCCCGCTCCCATGATGATCCGGATCATGCCCTGAATTACCATGATTTTCAAAATAGTTATAGTTCTCACCAAAATCATACTCATCTATAATATGAGGATAATATCTATAATTGATACCTGTCTGAAAATGTATTTTAGTCTGGGTTTCAAAGAAACGATTCCATTCTACAAAAATCTTATGATTATGAAAATCAAAAGAACCATAGTTTGAATAATTTCTAACTTCTAAACTATAGCCGGCTTTAAGAAAAGATTTCGAAGATGTATATATTTTTATTTCTGCCTGAAATCGGGGGCCGGTAAAGTTAAAATCCGTATACAATTTTTTATATTTGAGCAATGAATAGGCCAACGCCAGTGAAAAACCGTTTCTCCCCTTCATTGGCTGAAAAAATTCTAAACCAGCCTCAATATTTATTGAATTGAAGTTCGGATTTTCAGTAAAAATTCCAGAAGTAGTATCCAGATAGATGTTGAATTTTTTGACTGAGAAATTAATGTCAGTATGCAATTGAGAGACATAATCTGTCACAGAATTGGCATTCATAAATATATTATCACTATAATAACCCATGTAATTGATATTCAGGCTGAACTCATTTGCCTGCACCATTCCTGTCACAAAGATCAAAAACACTGACAAGTAGACAGCAAGTATAATATATTTTTTCATCCAATCCCTCTTAACTAATTTTAAACTAAACATAAAACAAAGACAAGCCCGTAATAAATATCAATATGGGCTGAATCTTTATTAGTTTGCCCTAAGTGGTTACCTTCTCCAGAGAGGAGCAGCTGTTTCAGGATCTCTTAATTGAACTTTGACTCCATCAGAAAGTGCTATCGACATTAATACATTAACAGTTACAGTATTATAGAATACTGTAAAACCTTCAGTTTTTACCCTGTCACCAACTACAGGCCTTACTACACCTAGATTATCCCAGTAATAATATGGTCCTAAGCCATTTACAGTTTCATTGCCTGACGCTGTTGCTATGACCAGGCCATTACCATTAAAGCCAGAATTTCCCATAGAACTTAAGCTTATAACATCACCCTCAATTACAAAAGGAGTTCCTTCCAAAATATTTTCATATGAACCATATCCGCCTCCACACCATTCATTTCCACCATTGCCATAGCCTCCGCCATTACCATAGCCACCGCCATTGCCGTTACCACCATTGCCACGCCATAAAGGATAGCCATCCGCATCCCTCAGCTCTATGGTTTTCCCATTTACTGTAATATTAGTCAACACATTATGTTCAATACCATTATAATCAACAGTATATCCATTTCCACTAACAGCATCGCCTACCACAGGTCTTCCAATATTAAGACTTTCCCAGTAGCCAAAAGGTCCGAGTCCAGTAACAGTTAAGTTTCCGTTAATCACCAATCCATTTCCAACAACTCCAACATCAGTCACTGTACCGGAAAAAGTAAAAGCCGTCCCATTTATTATATTATTCCCAGTATGATTTCCATTACCATTTTGATTTCCATTGCCATTTTGATTTCCATTACCGTTTCCACCATTTCCTCCACCATTTCCTCCACCACCACATTGAGCATTCATTTCTGATACAGACGGCAGTAATATTAGAGCCAATACCGCTAAAACAATAATCCATTTTTTATTCATTTAAACCTCCCAATTTAAATACCTGTTTATTTTTTATATCTTCTTTTTCTACATTCATATTTTCTTCTATTTACAAATATTATCATGCAATATCCATGCCAAACTATATTTTATGTAGAGGTCTTCCAATATGCCTATAAAACTAGTTTAATTTTATTATTGCCAGGCCGGTAAACATTCAAAAATTTGCGAATTGCGCAGAATTCTGCGACTTAGAGCAATGTTTGATTGAACCTATAGTGTGAGACGATTTTAAATTAAGTTTTTAGTTTGCTATAATTTTTTTTTTAATGTATAAAATATAGGGACAATTTATGAAATGTTTAATTATTGCAGCAGGATTAGGCAGTAGGTTGGCAGATCAGGGTGATTCCAAGCCATTAGTGCAATTAGACGGAATTCCACTTATAGAACATGTTATTTTAACTGCTATGGAAGCTGGTATTACAGAGTTTCTTATTGTTACCGGTTATAATGGTGATAAAATAGAAAATCATCTTAAAATATTCAATTTAAAACACTCAATAAATATTGAATTTATTTATAATGAACAGTGGAAAGAACCCAATGGTGTCTCTGTACTAAAAGCCAGGGCAGAGTTTCATGAACCTTTCTTTTTATTAATGTCAGACCATCTGTTTGACCCCTCAATAATTAAAAATCTACGGGCTGAAGGGATTGGTCCCGGAGAAGTTAAATTAGCTGTTGACAAAAGAATTGAAGATAATGTTCTTATTGATATTGATGATGTTACCAAAGTTATGGAAAAGAACAATTTCATAGAGAATATTGGTAAAACCCTCCCCTCCTATAATGCTTTTGATACGGGTATATTTTTGTGCACCTCTGCAATCTTTACAGCCTTGGAACAGAGTATTACAAAAGGAGACAAGTCACTTTCCGGTGGTATCCGGGAGTTGGCAGGCAGACAAAAGGCCAGAACATTTGATATCGGGAATTATAATTGGATTGATGTGGATGACAGTGAAGCTTTTAAGAAAGCTGAATATATTTTTAATAAAAAATAACAGGGGAATAGTATATGAAAAAAATTTTAAGAGGTAAGGAAATTCAGCCAGCTTCAGGAAAATT
The DNA here is from genome assembly GCA_965371805.1 of uncultured bacterium. Lineage (GTDB taxonomy): Bacteria > Acidobacteriota > Aminicenantia > UBA2199 > UBA2199 > JAOZTV01. The sequence goes on from CBDUZW010000001.1 coordinate 211,587, forward strand.
AGGGGTATTAATTCCCGGGATCGGTGCTGTCACTACAACTTTATTAGCGGGTGTTTTTGCTGCCAGAAAAGGACTTGCGCGACCATTTGGCTCTGTCACACAGGTAGGCAAAATCCGTCTCGGTAAACGTGATGAAAAGCGTTATATCCCGATAAAAGAATTTGTACCCCTGGCCAATCTAGATGATATTGTCTTTGGTGGCTGGGATATTTTTCCGGATTCAGCATATCAGGCAGCAACAAAAGCCAATGTATTAAAGCCCGAGCATATTGAAATTGTTAAGGAAGATTTGAAAAACATTAAACCTATGACCGCTGTATTTAATAAACATTATGTAAAAAACCTTGATGGAGACCATATAAAAAAAGGCAGCAATAAAATGGAACTGGCTGAACAATTGATGGAAGATATTGAAACATTTAAAAAAATTAATGGTGTGGAGCGCTTGATAATGTGCTGGGCTGCATCTACCGAAGCTTATATCCAGACATCCAGGGTCCATTATAGTTTGAAGTCATTTGAAGAAGGCTTAAAGAATGATAATCCTGCCATATCACCAAGCCAAATTTACGCATATGCAGCATTGAAGAAAAAAGTACCATTTATTAATGGAGCACCTCATTTAACAACCGACTGTCCAGCACTTATGGAATTAGCAAATAAAAACCATGTTTCAGTTTGTGGTAAAGATTTTAAAACCGGGCAGACTTTAGTAAAATCTATTATTGCCCCTGGTCTTAATGCCAGGCTTTTAGGTGTTTCCGGGTGGTTTTCAACAAACATTCTGGGTAATAGGGATGGTGAAGTACTTGATGATCCAGAATCATTCAAATCAAAAGAAGTAAGCAAATTAGGAGTACTGGATACAATTTTGAAGCCTGATATTTACCCTGAACTATATAAAGACCTATATCATAAGGTCCGGATAAATTATTATCCTCCTAGAGGTGATAATAAAGAGTCATGGGATAATATTGATATCTTTGGCTGGATGGATTATCCCATGCAGATCAAGATCAATTTTCTCTGCAGGGATTCAATTCTTGCTGCCCCGGTTATGCTGGACCTGATTTTATTTGCAGATCTGGCACAACGTGCAGGTATGCATGGAATATTGGAATGGCTCTCTTTCTATTTTAAGAGTCCTCTTACAAAAGAAGGACTTTATCCTGAAAATGACCTGTTTGTACAACGCAGTAAACTTCAGAATACACTTAGATATTTAATGAAAGAGGATTTAATCCACCATACTGGACTTGATTATTATTTTGACCTGGAAGAGGAGTAGAAATCTTTTGAAAAAAAATAAATTTGACTATTCTAAAGCATTGAAGATTAATTCGATTGGGAAAAATCCTTTGAAATATCTTGATCTTTACTTAAACAGACCTGTAGCGGCTCTGATAGTGTCTGCCGTATTTAACACCCGTATTACACCTAATATGATCACTTTTATGTCCGGCTTAATTGGTCTTCTAGGCGCTTTTTTTTTCTCAAAAGGTGAATACTCATACTTTATACTCGGAGGTATTTTTGCCCAACTATCTTCAATCATTGATGGCGCAGATGGTATGTTAGCCAGGGCAAAAAATATAACCAGTTCATATGGAACTTATCTGGATCTTTTTTTTGACCGTATCGTTGATTTCTCACTGTCAATCGGCATCGCATTAGGAGCAGCAAAATATTTTAATAACCCTGATCTCCTTTTTTTAGGTGTTCTTGGGGGAGGACTCCTCTTATTGCAGATCAATATCTTCTACCTGACTAAAAGCTATATGAAAAAAACTAAAACTGGAGAAACGGGTGAAATGCGGGCAGTACAAATGTGGGGGATATTTATATTTGCCATGATTAATAGAGTGGACCTCCTGATTTATATAGGCTTAATGTTCACAATTATGGTAAATATTGCCCATATCATATTTTTCCTCCAACTTGGTTTTAAAAAAGACCCTTTACTTATTGAAGGGTTTGATAAAAGCAAGCAATCCGACTCCAGCAAGCAGCAGAGCAATAAACCTCCTGATCAAAACCAGGGTTAAGGCGGCACCTGCACTCATTCCAAATATTGCAAACAGACCTATATAGGTTGCTTCATAGATACCGAGAGAACCCGGAATAAAAGGAAATACAAAAGCTAAATTACCTAAAACTGTAATTAAGAAACTGTCAATAAACGTGATATTATTAATTCCAATAAATATCAAACCTAAATGAATTTCTGTAGCCCAGAGTAAGATAAGTAAAACATAGAGTAAGAATGATTTAAAAAAAGCAAGCCGGTTTTTAAGATAAAAAACAGAAATATGTTCATCAATTTCCATTATTTTGGGTTTATATTTATTCAGGAATTTTGGTTTTATTCTAAACTTTTCAAAGATCTTTATGATCCAGCCAAATAGACCTTTCTTTTGTTTAGCCAGGAAAAAACACACAAGAAAAGTTGCAATAATTACACCTATTATAAACACGGTTTTTAACTTCCCCGGTAATGAAATACGATATAAAGTCATCGAGACACCTATGATAGTTAAGAAAACAACCACTAAAAATTCAATTGTTTTATCTACAATAACAGATGCAAGGCTCACTTTCTTACTTGAACAATCCACAAGATAAATCCTTGTAGCCTCACTCCCTATCATAGCTGTCGGTGTTAATTGACTTACTGAATGACCAGCCATTCTTGCCTTAACCATGTTAAACAATGATGTTTTACCTTCATATGCATCAAGAATGACTTTCCAGCAAATTGTGCGAAGCACCCAATAAAGGACCCGGAGCCCTATAAGAATAAAAAAACTTATTAAACTTATTTGAGAAAGATTCTTCCAGATTTCATTTATTCCAATTTTGTATATCATAAATGCCAGGATTAATATACCCAGGAGCACAAACATATACATGATTCGCTGTTTCATTTTTTCTTTATCCCTTGTATAACGGATCAAACAAGACTCGTCATTTAAGTAAAATGATCTAATATAAATTATGAACTAAAATGAAATCAAAATCAAGACAAAAAAACATCTCATATTTGTACAGGACTACTTATTTGTTTTTTTTATTCCTATTTCAAGTGCATTCTGATCACATGATTCAATACATACATTACAAGTAAAACAGTCAGGTCTCAGTGTTGATGAATTCAGAATATCTTTCATAGCATAACATGGTGCCTCTTTAACACATTTGTTACAAGAGTTACAATTATTCTTATTAAATTGAATTTTGAATAAAGAGACCTGTTCTGTCCAATGAGTAAAAAGACCGATAGGACAAACAAAATGGCAGAATGGCCTGTAGTATTTAAATGCAAAAATAATAGTCAGTAAGAAAGGCAAATAATGAATGAGATATTCTATTAAATTTTCTTCAAGACCAAACTCAAGTCCATGAAAAGCATTAACATAATCATATAAGGATTTTGCATATTTAGTTCCTTCATAAACCGAGTATATAATCGCTGTCGCACTGAGAAAAATAAAAGTTACAAAAAGGAATAATCTTATTATATGAGCAATCGTAAAATTGCTTTTAAATTTTTTTATCTTTAATTTTTTCGTCAACATATTTATAAGTTCCTGAATCGCGCCAACAGGACATACATAAGCACAAAAAAGACGTGGTCCGATCAGACTGAGAAGTAGAATTACAAATAATGTTACTGCAAATGGAATCCCGAAACCATATAATAAAGCTTTTGTTACACACATTGGAGATGGATGCATTGCAAACATATTAAAGAAATTTCCTGAAAGTCCAAATAGCAGTGTTGATATCAATAGCAAAATAGTTTTTATACCATTATTCATTCTCTTAGTTTTTAAAAGTAGTAATGCAATCACCCCTATTATTATCATCACTATATATTTTGTAATAAAGGTTGGATTTCCAAGAAATGTAAAAATTGTAGGTGCTTTTCTTGTAGCATGTTCTGCTGTTTCAGAAGCAGTCTCAGCAAACACAGGAATTGTACAAAAATAGATCAATATAAAACTCAATTTTTTAATAATATTCATAGTTACTCCCATTATAATTAAAATTAAAACAATATATAAGTTATACTATCAAAGACTCAGCAAGTCAAATAAATTAAATCATCCATAATCCACCGTCAAAAAAATAAATATTTTTTAGATGTTGACCATTAAAG
>CBDUZW010000002.1:0-185445 GCA_965371805.1 uncultured bacterium
GGGAAAAAATGGGGTATGCTAGATTTCACATTCCACCAAGTTTGACAATAACTCATTTCTGTGACGGATTTGCCCTAAATATGCCGTTTTACCCAACGTATGGTTTTTCCCGTTTCGTGAGGTTACCCATACTTGCAATAATTGTATATTTATGCTATAAAACTAAATGAAACTAACTGATTTATATCCAAAAAAAACCTTTAATTATTCAAAAGAAATTAGCCCGAAAGAAGTTTTACTTATTAATGGGAAAGACGGTTTTGCTATTAACCAAATGGGATTAGATATTTGGAGAATGTGTAATGGAAAAAATTCAGTAAAAAAAATAATAGAAACTATACATAGTGATTATTCAAATGTCCCATATGAAGAAATACAGGAAGATATCTGTGAATTATTAATCTCTTGGCATGAAAATGATGTCGTAATATTAGATTACAATTATTTATTTAAGTTAGGGAAAAAAAACAAAAATATTTCACTGAATTTAGATGATTGTTTTATATGTAACAAAAAACAAGATAATTTGGATGTTCTTTTTTTGATTCCTCCTCCATCTACCATAGAAACAAATTTGTTTTCAGATGTTCGTTATGCCTCAAGTTTTGCAACAGGATATCTATATTCCATAATTGAAGAGAAGTTTAATAAGTCCCAAGGAATTCTTAATCTTTGGTATAAGATTCTAACTGAAGAAGTATTAATTGAAATACTTAAAAAATTCAAACCTAAAGTTCTTGCTTTTTCATGTATGTCTGAAAATTATTCTAATGCTATACGAATTGCTGGTTATGCTAAAAAAAATTTTGGTGATGATTGTTTTATATTAATGGGTGGTCCACACGTTACATTTGAATACGAAAACGCCTTAAATTCAGATGTAATAGATCTATGTTTTCTTGGTGAAAGCTTTTCTACCTTCCCAAAATTTATTTCCAGTCATTTTTCTAAAGAAAACTGGAAAAATAGTAATGGGTTAGCATATAAAAATGAAGGAAAAATTATTAATACCGGGATGCCCCCATATCAAAAAGAACTTGATAATCTACCCTTTCCTAAGCATATAGATACTCAAATATCACATACAGACGTAATTCCTATTATGTCTTCAATGGGATGTCCTTTTACATGTAAGTTTTGTGCTGCTGCAGGTCTTGCTGGTAGTCAATATAGATTAAGGTCAATCTCCTCTGTAATGGATGAGATTGAGTATATGTTAAATAAATATGGAAACAAACATGTTTCATTTTTAGATGATACATTGACAGCTATTCCAGAAAGGGTAACAGAGCTTTGTAATGAAATTAAAAAGCGTAAACTCAATTTTTCTTGGAGTGCCGAATCAAGAGTAGATGTCGTGGCAAAGAACCCTGAATTATTAAAAAATATGCATGAGGTTGGATGTATCCAAATTCAATTTGGTATTGAAAGTGGAGACGATAAGAAACTTAAAGAGATAAGAAAAGGTATAACAAGTGAAATGATTTTTAAAGCTTTAAAAAATGCAGAAGATGCTAAAATACCTGTATTTGGTACAATGATTATTGGAGTTCCAGGTGAATCAGTAGATTCTATATTAAGTACATTAGATTTTGCCATTAAATTACAAAAAGAATATAATGGAATGTTTGTAACGGGATGGTTTGTACCTTATCCTGGAACATATTATTATGAAAATATAAAAAAATATGACTCTGTAGTATTAAATTTAACTGACTATGACTCCTTTAACAGCACGATCCCTTCAATTATTCCAAAAGGAATTAATGAGTATGAATTGCAAAATTTATTTTGGGAGAAAACATTTGAAAGAACAAAAAATGTTTTTGGTGAACATAAAGTAGAATCAAACTTAAATTTTGAAATCTTTAAGTACAAGAATAAATTTAATTATAGAAATGGAATGGTTTCATATGTAAATAATATAAATGAAGACAAACTATTATAAATTAGAAAAGTTTAATAATATATTCTTAATTGTATTAATATTTTTAATTGAACTCTCTATCATATTGGTGTTCATGTTAAATTTATTAATTAAGCCGAATGTAATAAATAAAGTAGTATTATTTTCTTTAGGTTTTATATTAGAGGAATTGCTTCATTTTAATTTTATATATTTTTATTCAAAAAAAAAAGAATTATATATTCGAGTGACGAGTATAAAATTTGTTTTTATTATTTTTTCTTGGATGCTGCCAAAAAGTTTTTCTCTAAAAAATAAAATGATTACAGTGATATTTCCACCATTAATTATTTTCTTTCTAGGTATTATAAATATTTGTATATTTGCACTATTCAATAAATTTTCTATTGATTATATAATTTATGTAGCAGGATTTTGTATGACACCCATTTTTTCATTATTGCCAATTAAAGTAGGAAATATAAAATCGGATATGGCACAGTTTTTTGAATTATTATCTCAATTAGTCTCTCAAAACAAACAGAATAAATCATAAAAACGTCAAAATCTCTTGACAATATTTCTATTTATGATATATTAAAATCATGTTATAAATGTTCCATGGGATTTTGTTAATATATTGTGAATATATCACAAAATATATTAAAAAAAGGAGAATATTATGAAAAATTATGAAAAACCAACTTTTAGAAAAGTAGACCAATCAGAGTGTGCGGACATTGATGTTCCTACTGCAGCTTCAGGCGCATGGATTCTCGGAGTTATTATTTTTCTGATTTGTACAAAAGCACTTAGTTAAGTATTAATAGCTTCTCTCTTCTTATTTTTAGAAGAGAGAAGTTTAAGTAATAACTAAAAGTTATATTGTAAATAATAAAAGATAATTTTGACATCAATAATTGTTAAATATTTAAAAACCTATCCAAGAATAGAAATAATATTTTTCAATTAGAAAAATACATCCAAATTTATTAAGATGTAATTTAATAAAGTCTGTTTTAAGACCAAATGAGAATATCTCTAAAGAGTGTTCGTTTTGAATATTAGGCGCAAATAACAATTGATAGTAGACATAATTAAATATCATAGTTGAAAAAAATAGATAATGAAAAATAATGAAAAAAATATAATTGAATTAATTAATATTACAAAAAAATTTAATGGAGTTATTACATTAAACGATATTAATCTGAGCGTTCCAAAAGGTTCTATTTTTGCTCTTCTAGGTCCTAATGGTTCTGGAAAATCAACTACGATAAATATTTTATCTGGTTTATTATTACCGGATACTGGGAAATGCAAAGTTTTTGGTCGGTTAATAAATGAAAACAAAACGTTGTATAAAAAAAACACAGGTATTTTGCCGGAACATTTAGCCCTTTTTGATTTATTAACAGTCTGGGAGCATTTAATTTTGACGGGAAGGGTTCATGGTTTAGCTCAAGAAGAGGTTGAGATAAGATCAGAAAAAATTTTAAAATATTTTGATTTATGGGAAGATAGGGCTAAATATGCAAAAGATCTTTCTTATGGAATGAGTAAAAAAATTGCGTTGGCAATGGCAATTATTCCCAACCCAAAATTATTAATTCTAGATGAACCTTTTGAGGGACTTGATCCTGTTTACATAAAGAGATTAAAAGATTTATTGTTAAAATTTTCCAAAAAAGGTGTGACAATTTTTATTGCCTCACATATACTCGATCTAATTGAAAAAATAGTTGATAATTTTGCATTCATTGTAAATGGAAAAATTGTGTTTCAGGAATCAAAAAAATATCTTCAAGAAGAAAACACCTCGTTAGAGGATATTTTCTTTAAACATTATAAGAACGAATGTGATGATAATTTTGATTGGATTGTATGAAAACAATACTTAAATATCAAATAATACTTTATTTTAGAAATTTATTTCTAGGAAAAAACAAAAATAAGGATATCTTAATTCTATTAGGTGGTCTATTTTTTATTTTTTTTAAACTGGTTAATATTATTCAAATCACTATAACGGATTTGAATAATGGTAGTTATAATAATTTTAACCTACTTCTTAATGGCATTTTTATAGGTTGGATTGTTTTGTTTTTATCTTTTAATGAGAGAAAAGTAAATTCTGTAGTTAATTCATATAATCACCTATTATCAAAAAATAAGATTTTTTTCCTAAAACTAGCAATCCCTTTGTTTACTCCAACTTTTTGGATTCTTATCGTTATTTCTATTTCATTTTTTTATCCAATATACTATCTTTATGATTTATTTTTTTTTATACTTTATATATTATTCCTGATTTCGGCATATTTGTTTTCCTTTCTAATTAAATATTTGGTAAAGCTAAAGTTTTTTCTTCTAATAGTTCTCTTAATTGGATTAAGTACCAGTTATATTGGTTTGAAAGAAAACATGTCCCTTACTCAAATAATATTTTACATTTCAGGCATATTACCTTCCAAATTATTAAGTGACTATATAGTTCAAAACAGCATATTTTCTGTTCTATTTAAATTTTTAATATTGAATGGTGCAATGACTGTCATGCTCTTCTATATTATGAACCTAAGTGTAAAAAGAACCAAAAAGAGCAATTCCAGTTTCAAAAAAAACATATTCTTTTTTGTAAGATTACCATCTAGAATAGGAGAACTTATAAAAAGAGAGTTACATGTTACATTATACTATCTAAATACTTATGTATTGCTACTCTTTTCAATACAATTCTTTGTTTACTTATATTCGGATTCATCTTTTCACAAGAATGCATTCTTTTTTTATATTGGATTTGGTTTTATTATTTGTCTCGGTCTATTTTTAAACTGTTTTGGCTTTAACACTCAAAGAGAAATGAAAAGATTTGGATTATTTCCTCTTAAATTTAAATGGGTCTTAATATCAAAAAACATATCAATTATGGTTTTATTATTTATATTTAATATCGTAAATTTTTTATCAGTTTTATTTAAACATGGAATTGAACTTTTTTTAAGTGGCGTTTTTATTATGTTCTCTCTATATTTTTTATTATCTTCCTTTGGAAACCGAGTGTCAATATATCACCCTGAGAGAACTTATTCCTACCGACTTCATTCAATAACAATAAATGAATTCATATTCAATTTCTTTGCAGTAATCGTAATAATTTTTAGTCCTATTTTAATTGAAAGTCAACTAATGCATTGTGACAAAATTATTTATTTTTTCGTAAATATATTGATGTTAATATTCTCATTTTTAATATATAAAAAATCATTAGTTAATTTAGGAGAACAACTGGAAATAATGAGTCAGGAGCCAAACAGTTTTCAAAGATTAAAATTCTAATCAAGATTTAGAAAATAAAATTTTTTATCAATAAATCAATTTTAAATTCCTCTAAAAAGAATGTTTTCTCTATTGAACCATTTTGTACAAAACCAAACACCTATTCCTGCAAAGATAAACATAAAGATATAAACCATTGCAAGAACTCCCCCATTTATCGTCCCAGAAACTATCTCTTTAGTGGCAAGTGAAATATTTAAAATAGGAACTAGAGCTGTTATATAATTCAATTCAATGCCAGGCATAAGCCCAATAGCAGCGGGTATTATTACGATAAAATTTAATGGATTTATCAAGCTCTGCGCTTCTTTGAAACTATTGGCAAAAATTGAAATTGATAAAAGCACAGCCGCAAAGAAAAGACACAGGGGGATTATAAGTGATATTATTAAGAAAGCTGATTTAAATTCAATAATCCGTAAACTACTTATTAATAAATCTTGAGGGATATTAGCTATATGCTTAATAGAAAAAAACAACCCTACCATTCCAAGCACAGCACTTGTTAAACCTGAAAGGGTAACAACAAGAAATTTTCCAATAATAATTTCCATCCTTGAAGCGGGGGAAGAGAGGAGAGTTTCAATTGTATATCTCTCTTTTTCTCCTGCTCCTAATTCAATTGCGGGGTACATTGCTCCAGTGAAACAAAATAAAATAAACAGGTACGGAATAAATCCACCAACATATTCACCAAATTTTTCTTTAGCTGAAGAAATATCTGTTTTTGAGATTTCAAAAGGTTTAGCAAATTCTACTTTAAGATTCTTCTTTTTAAGTCTTGTACTTAAAAAGTTACTTTTAAGATTATCAAATATTTTTTCCATTCTTATTTTAGTTATATCAGTTTCTCTAGAACCTTTATAAAACAAATCTATATTTCCAGTCTTGTTCTTACTAAACATCTTATCAAATGTATTACTTATAACAATTAAAAAATCATACTTGTTGTTTATTAAAGATTGCTTTGCAATATTTACATTTTTATTTTGAATTAATTCAATATCTGTTTGTTTTTTTAGCATTTTAATTAAATCCTGCCCATTTTCATTTGAAATATACGCAATTTTTAATCTTTTTGAAAATGCATTTAATTCATGTGACACATTAAGTTTTGTCAACAATGTCAACAATAAAGGAAAAACAAATAGAGGTATTATTATCATAGCAATAAGTGTTCGTCTATCCCTTATAGTCCCTTTCAACTCATGTAAAAAAATAATTAAAATTAATTTCATTTTCCTTCTCCAAGAAGTCTTAGAAATTCATCCTCTATTGTTCTTGTTTCTTTTTGATGTAAAAAATTTTCAAAGCTATCAGCATATTGTATTTTGCCTTTGTGAATAATTGCCAAGTCATCACTTAAAAAATTAACTTCACCCATAATATGAGTCGAAAAAATTATAGTTTTCCCTCTATCTCTATATTCTTTAATTAATTTTATTATACTTTTTGAGGAAATAACATCAAGCCCAACTGTTGGTTCATCAAATATTAATACTTCAGGATCATGAATTAATGTTCTTGCTATTGAGACTTTCTGTATCATCCCTGAAGACAACTTATCAATTTTTTTATTTACAAAATCTTTCATCCCCAAAATACTATATAGCTTTTTCTTGGCTACACAAAATTCCTCATTTGTCATCCCATGAAGAAATGCAAAATATTTGATGATCTCTTCAGGTGTAAACTGTTTATAAAGCTTTGTAGACCCCGTTAAAAACCCGATTTTTTTCCTTACCTCTCTGGAATTATTTACTGTATCAAAACCAGAAATTTGTATGGTTCCAGAATCTGGTTTCAACATAGTTGCAATCATCCTTAATAAAGTAGTTTTGCCTGCTCCATTGGGACCAAGTAATGTAAAAACTCTTCCTGGTTTACAACAAAAACTAATATTATTAACAGCTTCAACACTTTTTTTGTCTTTGGGAAGCTCTAATTCTCTCCTTTGTTTTTTTGATATTTTAAATTTTTTTACAACATTATTTATTTCTATCATTATTTACCTCAATATTAAAAAAATTTTAAAAATCTCTGCTAAATTTGAATTATTCTATTTTGTAAATATCAAGATACCATTTTTCTTCTTCTATATCTTCGTTAACTTGATATAAACAATTATCATTAATTGTAAAAGGATTAAACTCAACAACATTAGCTTTTTTAATGGAAATCCATGATTTCTTTAACAACTTTCCTTTCAAAGTAAAAATAAATAATTCTGATTGGTTGTTTTTTTGTTTATAAGTAATAACATAAACTTTGTTATTACTATATCGCATTTCTCTTATTGAAGGGAAATATTTAGGAAATTTTATAGGTTTCATTAAATAAAAATAATTCTTGGTTTTTGGAGAATTTTTTAAAAAACTTATAACTTTTTTTTTAAATTTTGAAGGAATTATAATCTTTTTGTAATCATATGAAAAACACGTCTCTTGTTCACCCTTATTATTTAGTATTTTAATTAAAAAATCTGTACCTTCTGTAAATATAATCTTTTCGCCAAATGAATCATATTGAAAAATTGAATTAAATAACAATGTACCTTTACCTGGTTGGAAATCATCAGCGATTCTGTAGATTTCTTTAATCTTCTTTAAATTTGAGTCATTGATATTAAATGTTGAATATATGACATTATTATCTGTTATAACTCCTCTGCTAATATAATTTACTCCTAATATTTTCAGAAAATAATAGAAACCTGATTCCAATTTTTTTTCTTCTATAAATTTACCTTTTTTTGAAAAAACAGATAATTTTCCAAAACTATTTACTAAAATATTATCTGAATTTACATCAATATTTATGGGCATCTGAGGAATTACCATAAATTCCGAGGGTCCTTGCCCCGACTGACCAAATTGAAATAAATTTTTGAAAATTTTCTTTGAATAGGCATGAACTTTATATTTTTCAGTAATATAAATATTTTCTTTATCAACTGTAACAGACTCAGGTGTTAATACATCATTTAATACAACTCTCTTATTTCCAAATAAAGGAAATAGTAAAATAAAAAAGACACAAATTGCTATAGTTTTCATTCTGAACTCCTTATTAATCATCAAATTAAATTTGATAAAACAGAAACCTTATAATAACATATTTTTGGGTTTTATTAAACATTTAGGGTAAATTTCCCATGACCATTTGAATGTTTTTTTGTTAAAAAGGATTATTTCCTATATGAAGGACATAACATATTTTGGACCAGCGGGGGCATTTTGACAAAAAGTAGTGGTTTACAAACTAAAATCATCCAGAGCATTATCCATAATATTCTGGTTGATCCCGATGTACCTAAGCGTAATCAAGGGTGCTGAGTGATTAAATATATTCTGCAATAGAGCCACATCTTTATTTTTCTGATAAAAATGATAACCGAATGTCTTCCGGAGCGTATGAGTTCCGATCTCTTTTAATCCAATTTTATTGTCGGCATCTTTTACAATTTTATAAGCCATAAATCGTGAAAGGGGTTTCACCCCCTCCCTTGAAGGAATCAAATATTCTTCATCCTCCTTCAGGTAAATATATTCTAGGATCTCATTTTGTATACTTGCATTAAGTTTAAACTTCTTGACCTTGCAGGTCTTTTCTTCTAATATATCTATATGATTTTGTTCCGAACATTTTTAACCTTCAGTTTCAGCATATCCCCGATTCTAAGGCCTGTATTTAGCCCCATAACAAACAAAAAATAATTTCTCACACTGTGCGCCCGTAATATTGCCTTAATTTTTTTGACTGCCCCAGATCCCGGATAGGCTGAACGTATTTCATGAAAAAACCTCCCCAAATATGCGTTAAGTTGGGGGATGGCAACGATTCCTTAACTGTACTGCAATTGGCAAAAAAATCACAGTAATATCCGACATCACATTTTAGAGAAATTAAAAAAGTTAGTTAAAACATGATGATTTTTTCATTTCACCGAAAGACCTATATCACGGGCTTATTTGCCATCTATTGCAGTCTGCTGTACGAATCGTTGCCATGCTCCTATTTGCTTCCAATCAGGGATTTAGAGTTTATTTTTACTTTTTAACCTCTTAAACAATCGATAGCCAAGGATAATTGGCGTCATCAGCATTAACCAGGGGGCTGCTTGAAAGGTAAATGGTGCATTACAAATCAGGGCAGCAACCAATTGATTTTCAAATGGATTATCATCAATCATATAGGTCCAGGTAGAAGAAGGCGTATTTAATCCTTCCTTCTCTGCATCAATTCCATCTTTGGTTATTTCTATTGAATTAAAAATTTCTACAATTTTATCATCTGTTTTTTTTTGCATTTGATCAAAATCTTGAATAATGACCTTATGAAATTCAAAGATAGGACTTTTCCCACCCAGGCCAAAAAGATGAATTCCTTCTCGAAGGTGACTGATATGTAAGAGATAATCAGCCCAAAGTTTATCAATAAAATAAAGGGTTATTTCCTTTTCGACCTGCTGCATGAGTGAAGTTCCAAACATTTTAAAATATTTTTGGTGTTTTTGAGGAGATCTTTTAGCAACCAAAGTGAGCATTTCTCGTCCAAATAAAATGTTTCTCCGTTTTTGTTGGATTATTTTCCTTTGTTCTTCGACCATAAAGGTGTACTGAAGTAATGTCTTTCTTGCTGTTAAAGTACGACCTTCAACAATCCTCTGTGCCCTTTTAATTTTTCTTACAATTAAAGGGTTTTTAAAAGGAAAATCCTGTTTAATTTTTCTGAGTTTAGCAGACAGTAGTTCCTCGAGATGATATCTTATCATCAATTCATCTTCCATACTGATAAAAAATCGAGATGAACCCGGATCCCCCTGCCTTCCAGCCCGTCCTCGAAGCTGATTATCAATCCGTCTACTTTCATGAAGATTGGTTCCAATCACATACAATCCTCCCAATGCCAAAACCTCATCTCGATCAATTTGGTCCTTACCACCGAGACGAATATCGGTCCCCCTCCCTGCCATGTTAGTTGAAATAGTAATGGCTCCCAGTGCCCCAGCTTCTTCAATCAGAGTGGCCTCCAATTCGTCATTTCGTGCATTGAGCACATTACAGGGTATCCCTTTTAATTTTAATAAATGGGCCAAAATTTCAGATTCCTTTACACTGGTTGTACCCACCAAAACTGGCCGTTTGATCTGATGAGTTTTTAAAATTTCTTCAATAAGGACCGGGATCTTTGCATCAAGATGGGTAAAAACCACATCTGGTAAATCCTTCCGAATACAAGGTTTGTTGGGTGGAATGACTTCAACATTTAAATGGTAAAAAGTATCAAACTCCTCTTTAGCCAATTCGGCCGTAGCTGTCATCCCTGTGAGTTTGGGATACATTGACAGAAAATGCTGTAGGATGATGGACCCTAAAATAATTCCTTCTGGATTTATCCGTAACCCTTCTTTGGCTTCAATGGCGGTTTGTAATCCATAAGGCCACCGTCGTTTATCGGTTATACGACCGGTAAAATGATCCACCAATTCTATTTGTTTATTTTTTACAATATAATCCACATCGCGATGCAACAGCAATTTGGCATGTAAAGCTAAATTGATGGTTGCCAATAGCTGATTGTTCTTAGACTTATACAAATTGCCACAATCTAATCGATCTTCCAATTTATCCAACCCAATATGGGTGAGATTCACATTATGAGAGTATTCATCAGTTTCATAATCTTGATTTGCCTTAAGTTGATCAACCAATTTGGCCAACTGATAAAGATCAATCCGTTTTATAGACATATCTCCTGCAATCACTAAGGGGACCCTTGCTTCATCGATAATGGCAAAATGAAAGGGGCGATGGACCACGTCATCTTCCTTTTGGCATCGTTGATCTCTTAAAAAATCAAAACCTGCCTCTTTAGCAGTCAGATAAGTCACATCAGCAAGATAAGCTTTTTTTCTCTCTTTTATCGTATTCTCTTCTTGAATATAGCCGACAGAAATTCCCATAAATTCAAATATTGGTCGCATCCAATTAGCATCTCGGCGGGCCAAATAATCATTAAAAGTCAAAACATGGACTCCTTTTCCAGCCAAGCTATTTAAAAAGGCCGGAAGGACGGCAACCAGGGTTTTTCCTTCTCCAGTATCCATTTGAATTAATTTTCCTTGATGCATGGCAATCGCTGCAGCAATCTGAACATCAAAGGGTCTCATTTTTAAAACCCTCCAACTCACCTCACAAGCTAGAGCATAAGTCTCAATTATTATTTCTTGAAGCAATACGCCTTGTTGAACTGCTCTCTTTAATTTTTTGGCCTCTTTTCTTAAATCCCTATCACACAAATTTTTAAGTAAAAGCCATCTCTCTTTTATATCATTTATTTTTGATTCAAATATTCTTAGATTTTTCATGTTTACCTCCGTAAATTTTCGTTGATTCAATTTCGACAAGTTGCCGATAACCGATCGGATGTGAAAATTAATTGATTGGAGGGGCCCGGGTATTAAACCTGGAAATAAAAATTTTGGGTTGAAAGTTCCGATGATTAAAAAATACCGGATAAATAATCAAAAAAAATAGAAAGAGAAAAAAGGATCCCAGAGTAAAGGAAAAAGAAGGATCATCATTTACGGGAGCCAAGAATAGTAATAGCCCAAATGAAATGAGTAAGGCGATTGCTACAGATTCTCTTTTCCAGTTTAATATCATAGATCAATATATAATAATTTTTTTATCCTGTCAATATTCGTATGCGTTTAATTAACCTTTCAATTACCCACAAATAATTAAAAAGCATATGTGGCGGTATAGCAGTACAATGCCCGATATACCCATTCTAACTGTGTAAAGTTCAATCGTTTTCAATTATATAGAGATGTTTTTAACAAATATGTTTCCTTTTATCTCCTGTTGAGTAAAATCCATTTTTTTTAGATATTTAGAAAATTTTATACTTCGAGATTCTATACAGATTTTTTCATATCCTAAACGAGAAAAATAATTGTCTTTTTTTGCATAAATATGATTCCCAAGTTTAAAATCTCGGTATTCAGGAATTGCAAAATCAAGGCTTATATACAATGTTTTTTCCTCAATTTCCCGCCCTAATACTATACAGGCCACAGCCATATCTCTTAAAATAAAAAAGCTAATGGTATTTAATTCAGGTTTATACTCAAAACCAGGAAAAAACTTATTTATTTCATCTTTATAAAAATCCAGAAAAGCGATCAGGTATTTGTTATCATTTCTTACATCAAGAGTGTTAAAGTATTCTTGTTTACTATATATTTTAATCAAATAAAAAATATCCACTGATACAATAAAAGAATTTAAAATACCAACAGGCAAAGCTCCAATTATAAATCCATAAATAGCAAACATTGAGGCTCCAAATAAATTGATCCAACGTAATTTAAGAATAGAATTCATTACCATTGACGTTGCAATAGTCGCTGATGCAACATAACCGATTATATTAAGTATTTCCATTTCGAGGCAAATTATAACCTAAATTAAAAATTATTGATATTAAATATTACTCTCTTTTGAGCATTTGTTTTTACTAATCAGAAAACTGCTTAACGAATTTTAAATATTTTTCTAAAATGAAAACCAAATATTGCAAATGTAATTGCTTTGCTCAATAGTTTAGGATGATGTAAAAGAGTCCAGAAAACCAGCTTCCAATAGTAAACCCTTTCCCTGCCGATTATGCCCAAACGCCATATAGATCTGATAAATGCTCTAATATCGCTTAAAGCCAATTTGGATTTGCTGGTATGAGATTTATAATTAAATTCTTTAAAAAAAACACGTATCCGCTTATAATATTCCTTTGGCGAATAAATAGCATTTAAAACATCTTTATATCCTTTTATTAAAGTCTCGATTTTCATCTTAGGTATAAAATTAACTGAAAAATCGGTATTATTTCCTGATGTAATCTGTAATAATCGTCCTTCTTTTTTTAGTCTCTTATATAAGCGGGTCCCATGCATAGCACTTAATAATCCAACCATTGCTGTAACAATACCACTCTGTTGAATAAAATTTATCTGTTTTTCAAATATAGAATGAGGGTCATTATCAAAACCAATTATAAATCCTCCCTGAACTTCAAAACCATAATTTTGCATTTTCTTTACACTGGCAATCATATCACGGTCCTCATTAGCAAACTTATTACATTCAATAAGACTTTCCTTATGTGGGGTTTCAATTCCGATAAAAACCTTCTCAAACCCGGCAGAGATCATCATCTGCATTAATTCCTCGTCATCAGCAAGGTTTATTGATGCCTCTGTAAAAAAATTAAATGGATAGTTCTTCTTTTTCATCCAGTCAATAAGAGCGGGCAGTAACTCCTTTTTAAGTACATTTTTATTACCAATAAAATTGTCATCTACAAAAAACACACTCCCCCTCCATTTCATATCGTAAAGCGAATCCAGTTCTTTTATTATTTGATTTGCTGATTTATTTCGCGGCGTTTGCCCATTTAAAACAATGATATCACAAAACTCACAGTCATAAGGACAGCCTCTTGAATACTGTATACACATTGAATCATATTTCTTCATTTTTACCAGCTGCCATTTTGGACAAGGAGTCTCTTTGATCTCAGGGAAATGTTGACAATTATAAAGAGCCTGTGGTTTTCCTCTTGCAAAATCATCTAAAAATGGACCAAGTGAACACTCTGCTTCATTTAAAACCAGATGATCTACAAATTTATAATCACTACTTTCTGTCGTGAAAAGTGGTCCTCCTGCTACAACCTTAAGCCCCCTTTCCTGACATATCTTAATTATTTCACGAGCAGAATTAGTCTGGATTTTTATGGCACTTATAAATACAATATCAGCCCAGTTCAAATTGCGTTCACTTAGAGATTCTATGTTTAGATCTACTAATTTTGTTTCCCAATTATGAGGTAGCATAGATGCAATAGTTATCAAACCCAATGGAGGTATAGTTGATTTTTTAGCAATAAATTTAAGCGCATATTTAAAGCTCCAGAAAGTATCCGGACATTTGGGATATATTAAAAGAACTTTTAATCCTGCTTTCTGCCCCTTAGAATATATGTCTTTTTGTTCCTCTGTCTCTAAAAAATCCAGTTTATTATTTTTCAATGCTCACCATCCTATCTAAAGAGAGTTCTATGGAATAGTGTATTAGTTTTTTTCAAAATTCAACAAAAAAATCAAATCTATGTAATTCCTCATATAATAGCTTTAAAAAAAATGTTTGCAATTAAAATTGAAGACAGCTCTTATATTTCAAGTAACATACGTTTTGGGTTTTCCAGAAGTGATTTAACATGAACAATAAAGAGAACTGAATTACTGCCATCAATAATTCTATGATCGTAAGAGAGTGCAATATACATCATTGGTCTTATAACTACCTTACTATCAATAGCTACAGGTCTCTCTTGTATTGTGTGCATGCCAAGAACAGCCGATTGGGGTAGATTTATAATTGGGGTAGAGATTAGAGAACCAAAAACACCTCCATTTGTTATTGTAAAAGTACCCCCGGTCATTTCTGCAAGTGTCAGTTTTCCTGATCGTGCTTTTTCTGCAATATCCTGAATACTTTTTTCCAATTGCGCAAGATTCATTGAATCAGCTTTTCTAATAACAGGGACGACAAGTCCCTTTGGAGTCGAAACGGCTATAGATAAATCTACATGCTTGGAATAAACAATTTCATCTCCTTCAACTCTTGCATTGACTATTTCCATATCCTTCAAAGCCAGACAAACGGCCTTTCCAAACAAAGACATGAATCCCAGTTTAATCCCATATTTATTTTGAAATTCATCATTTAGTTCTTTTCTCATATCTAAAATTGCACTCATATCAACTTCATTTATAGTTGTAAGCATTGCTGTTTCATTTTTTGCAGCAACTAGATTACGCGCAATAGTCTTCCTAAGGCTTGTCATTTTCTTCCGGGTTTCAACAGGATCTGAAATTTCAGCTTTTACATCGTTATCTACAGAACTATTCTGTTTCTTTTCCAACTCGAAAATATAATTAAGAGCATCCTGTTTAGTTATCCTACCAGCATCACCAGTACCTTTAACACTTTCTAGAGGAATATTTTTTTCAACCAATATCTGTTTCGCTACTGAAGTTGAGAAGACCTTTTTAGCTGTATCTTTTACAGTTTCTGACTGATCAACATCTTTTACTTTATCTTCAATTATCTTTGTTTCACTTTTACTTGTATCGATTAAGGCTATAATATCACCAATGTTTTTTGTCTCTCCAGATGCAGCTTTTATGCTCAGGACCCCAGACTTATCTGCGGGTACTTCTAGTGTAGCCTTTTCTGATTCAATAAGACATAAGATTTCATCCTCTTCTACATAATCTCCCTCTGATTTTTTCCATTCAGCAATAATTGCCTCAGTTATTGACTCTCCTATGACCGGGATCTTAATTTCAACTATCATTTTTACCTCCCTCATAACTTATAAACTTGAACTCTTCTTCAGAGTATTCCTTTCCGAAAGCCTTTTCAATAATTTGATTCTGTTCCTTAATATGCATGGAATAGAACCCACTGGCAGGGGAAGAATTTTCCCTTCTTGAAACATGTCTAATATTGTTTTTATGTAATTTATGGCAAATATAAGTCCATCCCCCCATATTTTCAGGTTCTTCCTGGACCCATAAAGTTTCAGAAACATTCTGATATTTTTCAAAAACTAGATCCATATTTTTTTTAGGAAATGGATATAATTGCTCAAGCCTGATTATTGCAGTGTCGTCAATTTTATTATCCTCTCGATATTTTATGAGTTCGTAATAAATCTTCCCGGAGCACAGCAGCAATTTTTGAATTTTTTTTGAGTCAATATCACTATCATCAATTACTAGACAAAAACTCTTCTCTGTAAAATCTTTTATATCACTAATACATTTGGGATGACGCAAAAGACTCTTGTGGGTTAGAATTATAAGTGGGACTCTGAAAGGAAATTTCATCTGTCTCCTGATTAAATGAAAAAAATTTGCAGGTGTTGTGCAGTTTGCTATTATCATATTTTCTTTTGCACAAAGTTGGAGGAGCCTTTCAAGCCTAGCTGAAGAATGGTCAGGGCCCTGTCCTTCAAAACCATGAGGCAAAAGCAAAACAAGTCCATTTAATTTTCCCCACTTTGCTTCAGATGATGAAATAAATTCATCTATAATTATCTGTGCACCATTGGAAAAATCACCGAACTGTGCCTCCCATATCGTCAAAATGTCCACATAAACACTTGCATAACCAAATTCAAATCCAAGAACCCCATATTCCGAGAGTAATGAATTGTATATTTCAAATTTTGCCTGTTTTTCAGAAATATTGTTAAGAGGTATAAATTTTTCTTCAGTATTTTCTACAAGTAAAACTGAATGACGATGTGAAAAAGTTCCTCTTTGAGAATCCTGTCCACTAAAACGAATAAAAGTTCCTTCATTAAGCAAACTTCCAAAAGCCATCGCCTCACCCATTGCCCAATCAAAAGAAGCCTGATCAAATAATTTTTGCCCCCTGCTTTTATACAATTTCCTGATTTTGTTTAAAACATCGATATCATCAGGTATCATAAATATCTTTTCCCCAATTTCAATTAGTTCGTTTGAAGAGATTTCTGTTTTGACTTCTGATTCAAAATCAAAACTGCCGGTTCGCCGACAGCAATCATCAACAATTTCCGGAGGTTCTATATCAATTATATCTGTACTTTCAATTTCTTTATCTTTCTGTAATCTCTCTCTAAATTTTTTCTCCAGATTTTTTGCATAAATTTTTTCAATTTTATTTTCAGAAATAAGTTTCTTAGCATATATCTGTCTTGCATCCAAATGGTCAGCAATAACCTTATATAATTTTGGTTGAGTAAATCTGGGTTCATCAGATTCATTATGACCATATTTTCTATACCCAAGAAGATCTATAAAAACATCTGTATTAAAAGTTTGTCTATATTCAACAGCAAGACGAACCGCAAGAACTACTGCCTCAACATCATCAGCATTTACATGAAATACAGGAGATAGTGTAACTTTTGCAACATCTGTACAATAGGTACTGGAACGGCCATCAAGATAATCTGTTGTAAAACCTATTTGATTATTGATGACTATATGGATAGTTCCACCAGTATGATAACCCTGCAGTTGTGACATTTGGAGCACTTCATAAACCACACCCTGGGCGGCAATTGCAGCATCTCCATGAATAATTATAGGTATTACTTTATTTACATCACCATTATATTTGTGATCAATTTTAGATCTGGCAACTCCTTGTGTAAAAGCATCTACAGCTTCAAGGTGTGAAGGATTAGGCATCATATTCAATAAAACGTCTTTATTGAGTCTTGTTCTAACTTTATTTGTATAACCAAGATGATATTTTACATCCCCAATAAAAAAATCAGAAGAATAATCCTTGCCCTCAAACTCAGTAAAAATTTTCCTGTAGGGCTTCCCCATTATGTTTGCAAGTATATTAAGTCTTCCTCTATGGGGCATACCAATTACAAACTCTTTTACACCCAGTTCAGCTCCGGATTCTATTACTGCATCAAGTCCGGGGATTATGCTCTCCCCACCAGATAAAGCAAATCTTTTATGTCCAACAAAACGGTTATGAAGGAAACTTTCAAATACAACTGCCTGATTTAGTTTATCCAGAATATGTTTCTGCTCCTCTGAGGAAAAGTCAGGACAGTTTCTTGTTGACTCCATCCTCTTTTCCAACCATTTAAGTTTTTCAGGATGTCTTATAAAACGGTATTCAGCTCCAATAGATTTACAGTAAGTTTCTTTCAAAAGGGTTATTATCTCTTTTAACGGAGCCGGACCAAGTCCAACTTCCTTTCCTGCCTCAAACACTTTATCCAGGTCTTCTTCAGATAATTTAAAATACTCAATATCAAGTTTCGGAGAATATTCTCTTCTGGTTCTAACTGGATTGGTTTGTGTAAAAAGGTGTCCCCTTCTTCTATATTCATCGATTAAATTCATTACCCTGAACTCTTTTGAAGATTGAGGGCTGTTACTGTCTCCAACTCTTATTGTGCCGGAATGTATAGATTGAAAATCATAACCTTCAAAAAATTTTTTCCAACCATACTCCATCGCATCCGGATTTTTCTTATATTCACTATAAAGGTTTTCAATATATTGGGGATGTGCTCCATTGAGGTAGTTGAATTTTTTTTTATCCTTATCATCCATTTAAAATTCCTTAATTTTTATATCCCATTGTAGTACAAAAAAAAAAAACACCACAAAAAACAATAAGAGTAAATCGTATCAGGCCAAACAGACTAAGAAGACTAGGACGAACTTTAAAAAATGTACTTTCATTACATAAATTATTTGTACACGCCAAAACAAGCCTGGAGTTTTCCAGATCAGAACTAACATTTACTTTTTTTTTACAGGTGGGGCAAAATGAAATTCTCTTATTAAAACTCTTACTGCGGACCTTTATACTAATGAGCCCGCCAATGACACCCAAAATACCTGCAATAAGTAATTTAAAAATAATATCCATTTTATTCTTCTAAAGAATAAACAAAGTAAGAAAAAAAAGCAATACCGATTTTAGAAATCAAATAGAAATATCCTGGCTTGGGTCACAACTATAAACAAATGAAGCCGGTAAATTAAAGGATACTATTTCAACTCATCAATATGCAATTCCCACTGATCTGAATCTTCATCAAGTATCAATTGATAAATTTTTCCTTTAAAGATAGTATAGGGACAGGTCTCTAAAAAATTAACATCTGAAAGCGGAAACATGACCTTTTTTATAAACTTTCCATTTATATCTAAAATAATGAATTCACTGTTTTTGCCTTCCCTCTTATATGTCAAAATATATAGTTTATTATCTGAAATATGGTAAGTCTTTATCATAGGGAAATAAACAGGAAAAGTAATTAATTTCTTAACCTGATTAAAAAACTGCTTTATTCTAACATCGTCTTTGTAAAAACCCATTATTGTTTCTTTATCTATTTCGGTGATTTTTACTTTTTCGAAATCATAAGTGAGGGATTTTAGTTTTTTTGCTTCATAATCATATAGGTCGATAATCCCGGTATTGGGATTGTTTACATATAATTTACCCTTATATACAATTGGTTTGGCTCTATGGATAAAAAATGGACTAAACTTGGTTCTCAGGGAAAATTGGCTGGATCTTGCCAATTCTTTAATTTTATTAAATTCAGCATCAAAGAAATTAAGTCCGGCGAAAGTATTCTTATTCTCAGTAATAAAAGTGTTCCCTACAAATTTATCAGCAAAGGTAATGAATATGAAACCGTTTGAGGTTTTTATTTCTCTAATGAATTTTCCACCTTTTGTAAAATAAGATATCCTATTCACACTTGAAACCACAATGTTTTTCTGAGTTACAGTTGCAGTGACAGCTTTTCCGCCATCAGATCCTATAAATTCTCCAGGTCCTTCTCCAGGTTTACCGAACATTTTTTTTAATTTATAATTTTTTGTAGAATAGATCAATACTTTAATCCCGTCTGTAATAAAAATATTATCCTCATCTACATAAATTGGGTGTGCAAATGATGAAGGGTTTACTAGCTCAGGCAAGGTAGCAACTTTTTCTCCAAATACAAAACCTGTTAAAAACAAAAATAACATTAACATAATAACACAAGCTGTTCTCATAATTTATCTCCTTTTTTTGATTAATTTCAATGAGCCATAAACTGCTCTAAAGTCTATAGACGTCTGAACATAATGAATGGTTTACATCATTATAGATAAAAAGGGCATTTAAAGATTGAACCTTGGTGAGCTTCAAAACCATTATGAATTGTTTATTAAGGCTTATCAGAATTATTTTCACTATTTAAATAAAACTTGTTGTTTAGTTTTCTCCAGGAATTAGAAATCCTGCCTAGCACCCAAAAGTATTAATAGTCCCTCGAAAATGCCCGGCAAGATCTTTATTATTTAGTACATAAACTATAGACCATAACCTTGTTCTTCACTGGATTTTTTTAAACCCATTGCTAGAAAGATTGAGATGACTCCTAAAACAACCAGCATTAAAATTGGGTACGTATAGTCTTTGACGGGCAAGGTTCCTGCTTGTCTCATCTCTTCTATTTTGACACTTATAGCAACTCCCTTAAGCCCTTGTGCCTCAAGAGCTTCTCTAATATTTTTTATTTTTTCAAGAGTATCTGGATTTACAGCATCAACAACTTTTCCAATTAATTTATTTAATCCACCAAAACCGTAATTTTGAATCGTGAACATAGTCGCAAAAGCGGTTCCTAATCTAAATTCCGGGACAATTTTAGCAACAGAAGGCCACATCGCTGCTGGTACAAGTGAAAAAGCAATTCCCAGAGAGAACAAGCCTAAGTAGCATAGAATTAAACTATTTAGAAGTGATAATGAAATGTGAGCAAAGATTAAAAGACCGGCTCCTATCATCATCATGGATGCCGCTTTTCCTTTTTTATCAATCATTCTACCAAAAATTGGTGTGAACAGGATCGTTCCAAGTGGTATTAAAGCAGCCGTTTTTGCACCATTTTTCAACCAGAATGATAATGCTCCCCAAAAATATGAAATAAATAAGACAAATAAAATAGAGGTACTGGCTAAGGCGATTATTTTTTTCTTTTTGTCTTTGATATTTGCAGGTATTAATGGGAATGCAATTCCAAAGATAAAAAAAACAACAAAAATACTTGCATTTCCTAAGGCCTCACTTCCAAATAGTGATAGTTTTGGACATTGGGAAGGAAGGGTGTTTGTGAAGCCAAATTTATTAATTAAAATATCCGGTGCATATTGAATAAAAGGAAAGACTGCAGCATAAAATGCAACACATAAAAATGTAATATATAAAAACGATTTATCTTTCATTAATTTAAAAAGATCAGAAAACTTAAATTGCTCTTCACTAGATGCAGGTTTAGCAGTAACACTAAGTTGCTTATCAAGTTTTATGTCATAAAATAGATAGATCATAATGAATATAAAGCCGACACATACCAGACCGGCTGCAAATGTAACTGCTGCCGATGCATTATTACCTGCAATATCTGGTGACACCGCAATTCCTATTGCTGAACCCAGTCTGCCGATTCCCATATTAATAGCCATAGCCAATGCAAGCTCATAACCCTTAAACCATTTAACAATAGTTCTACTTATTAATACACAGGTAGTTTCAAGCCCCACACCAAAAATAACTCTTCCAATAGTCATATACAGCAATTTATCTGAAGATGCATCTCCAAAAAAACCAGCAGCCCCAAGAGCACTTAAGACTGTTCCAATAATTGCAATAGCACCAAAAATAATTGCCGTAAGACGTATTCCAAATTTGTCCAGAAACATTCCTCCAAATATAACCATGCCGGCCATATTGGCAAAAGATGTAGCCAGGAGCATATCTCCAAATTGTGTGGAGGTAAAACCATATTGACTTTCCAGGAGAGGTTTTATACCCCCATAAAAATCTTGAAACCAGTAAGTTGCGAACATCAGTGCACTAACAAGAAAAACCATTAACCAGCGATTTAATGCTGAATCACGTAAACTTTGTTGAACCTTTTCCTTCATTTTTTATCCTCCATTTTAGTTTTATTAAATGTAATGATAAAATAAGTAAAAGTATAATTCGTCCCAACTTTATGTTTTGGCACCAATTTATAAAATAATCTGACTTGTGTTTTTAATAAACTAGCGCAGATAAACTGCAAGCAAGAGTCTTAGTAAATAATTTCTTGCTAAAAAACAAGAAAATTATTTATAAAACTCTAAAAAGAGGTAAAAATTATTTTTTTAAAAGGTTTTTTTTTTGATACACTGAAGGTGTTAGCCCCGTTTGGTCTTTAAATATGCGGTTAAAAGAAGATTTTGAATTAAAACCACAGTCAAACGCAACCGATAAAATTGTATAATTGATAGACTTTGGATCGCTGAGTATTTCTTTTGCATTTTCTACACGATAACTATTAATCAGGTTAAAGAAGTTTTTATTTAATTTTTCATTGATTACATTTGAAAGAATATGGGGAGGGATATCTAAATTGACAGCAATATCAAGAAGCTTCAAATTGCTATTCAGGAATGGCTTTTCATCTCGAATATAATCTAAAAGTTTTTTCTTGTAAATCTCACAATTATTGTCAATCTGTAATTTTTTTTTTTTTGATTGAAGTGTTTCCACCTTCATGCATTCCGATGATTTCTCATCACCACTATTTTTAACTTGGTATTCAGCCTCTGTAAAAATGTTTCCCTGCCTTAATCCATAAAACCCCACCAGAAAAATAAAAACAACATGAGATGATTTAACAATATGAGTATAATTAATAAGAAAGGAATCAGAAAAATAATTAATATAAATAATCCTTCCTATTTCCGGTATCCAAAGTAAAATAGCGCCGATTACCAAATAATTCATCCAATTCAAATTTATATTTTCATTATACGAGAAGGAATCTTTAATATCTTTTTTATGTTTTCGTAACATAATGAGTATAAATACAAAATAAGTTGGGGCAGAGAGATATAGAATACTGCCACCAAGATTTACATATAGAGGGAGATCAATAAAGCTGTCTGTAAAACTTTTCAACATAGCAGCTTTATTTAGAAATAATGGAGACATAAACAGAAAAAAAAGAAATATGGGAATCAGATGATACCTATATCTTCTCTTTTTATTTTCTACTGATTTCAATTCATATACATAAAAATACAAAACAGGTCCATATAAAAGAGGCACCAATACTATAACCGGCATAATTAGAGGAAAGCTCTTATAAAATTCGAAGAGATTAGAATATGCAAAAAGAAAGGAGAGCATCATAATTAAAAAAAATACAGTTAAAAAACTATCAGCCTTATTTCTATTTTTTTTGAAACCTATTAAAACAGAAAAAAAGAGAGCCTGTACTGCACCGACTATATATATAATACCCATCATTATTTAGTATTATACAGTTTTTAAGCTAAAAAATCATCTATTGGATTTTGAAAACAAACATTAAATTATTCTCTCTGAATTAATTGTTGAAAAACCAAAAAAATTTTATATAACCTTTTGAGAATAATGTAAATTGCTAATATATAGCTTACATTATTCTTCCTCTTTAGTACCCTTAATATTTGAAACATTCCAAGTTTTTATCTAATATTTTTCTAAATATGTACATAAATTTGAAATAAAAATGTTTTTATGTTAAATTTATATTTAAGAGCTTCCTGAGCGATTTTAAGAGTTAAATATGTTTTATGAAACAATAGGGATGATTCAATGAATTTAATGCAAATTCTAAATATTTTATCTGCAATAATATATCTCTCTCTATTAATGATTTTGCTAATCAAAGCACCTAAATATACTGTTGCAAAAGTCTTTGGGGTTTTTCTGGGTATATTTTTCTTTTGGAGTTTTTTTAAAATATTTTTATTAGATATATCAATACCTGAAAATTCAGCTTCTCTATATCTAAACCTTTCAAGTATTGGATGGATTTTTCTCAGTAGTACAATGTTCTGGTTTATACTGCTTTTTTCAAAAATGTACAAGAGAAAAACCAACAATGTAATCTTCATTATTTTATTTGGAATACCATTAATGCTTTTTATTGCTCAATGGAAGGGCTTGATGAGTATACCTGAATTGAAAGACTTTGGATGGAAGGCAATTTGGATTGACTCAATTTGGACATATTCATTTTTTTTATTTACCCTCCTCATTAATTTAGGTTCAATTTTTATCGGTTTTAGTATGATTAAAAAATCTAAAAATTTAATTCGGATCAAACAAATGAAAATAATCGTTATTGGCGGTACAATAACATTTATCTTTGCATTTATCTCAAGTGAATTAGTATATTTTTTGTTTAAAATAACAAATATTTCTAATATTGGAAGTCTTTTTGGAATCCCATGTGGAATATTTACTGTTTTTGGATTAGTAAAATATAAATCACTTGATATAACTCCCAAAATTTTTTCTGATAATATTATCAACACTATGTTTGACAACCTTATTCTAATAAATAAAAATAAAGAAATTATTTCTGTAAATAAATCAACAATAAGATCTTTTGGATACACTCAAGACGAATTATGCGGGAGACCATTAAGTATTCTTCTTAAAAACGACCTGAGCTATACCGACTTCTTAAATCAAGTAGATATCTCAAATGAACATACAAATATTGAAACAATTTTCCAAAAAAAAAATGGAGAGAATGTACCGGTTATTATTTCCTGTTCATTAATAAAAGATAACATTGATATAATAGAAGGTATTGTATGTATAGTAAAAGATGTCTCAGATATAAAAAAAAATGAAAAACTTAAGGATGCTTTATTAAATATTTCCAATGTCAGCAGGAGTAAAATGACTCTTTTTGAACTTTCAGAAATTGTTCACAACCAGATAAGCCTGCTGATGGATGCAAAAAATTTTTATATCGCAATAATTCAAAATAAAGATGATGGGGTTTATTCATTTCCATATATAGTTGACATTAATCCACAAGAGTATGTCGATCCAGATACCTTATTAGAACTTAAAAAAAGTGTTACTCATTATGTGTATAGGAGTAAACAACCTTTACTTTTAACTGATACAATGACCTCAACAATGTATCAATCATATGGTGTATCACTTGTAGGCGTTGATTGCAAGTCATGGATCGGAGTACCACTAAAAGTTACTGATGATAAAATAATTGGAGTCATGGTGTTACAAAGTTACACAGAAAGTAATAAATATTCTCTGGAAGATTTAAATGTTCTTTCCATCATTTCTAATACAATCGCAAGTGTTATTGATCATTGGCAAACCCAGAAAATGATTGAACAATTGGCAAAAACAGAGATTATTGGTAATCTGGCCGGCAAGGTCGCACATGATTTAAATAATGTACTTGGAGCAATTGTCAGTTACCCTGATTTAATTCTAAAAAATCTACCTGCTGATACTCCTGTTAAAAAACGGGTTTTATCGATACAAGAATCAGGATTAAAAGCAAAGGCAATTATTCAAGATTTATTAACCTTAGCAAGAAGAGCTGTTGCAATTACTAATATTGAAAGCTTAAATGATATCATTTTGGAATATATTAACTCACCTGTATTTGAAAAACTAAAAAAGTATCACCCAAATGTTGAGATAGAGATAAACCTGACAGACAAATCAACTAATATAAAAGGATCTGCTTTACATCTGTCAAAGACAATAATGAATCTTGTTTCAAATGCAGCTGAATCTATAACATCAAATGGAAAAATAATCATTTCAACTGAGATTAAAAATGTTGAACATGAAAAAAAAGGTTGTTTTCATGTTATAAAAAAGGGGCAATATATCCTGTTACAAATCTCTGATAATGGCATAGGAATATCAAAAATAGATCTAAGCAAAATATTTAAGCCATTTTACACAAAAAAGAAAATGGGTATGAGTGGCACCGGTCTTGGAATGGCAGTTGTCTGGGGTACCGTTGTTGACCACAATGGGTTCATTGACGTATCAACAGAAGAGGGAATCGGCACTAATTTTGAAGTGTATTTGCCTGTTTCAAAACAAAAAAAACAAAAAAAACCAGCATCTTTAACCTTTTCTGAATATTCAGGAAATAAGGAAAAAATATTAGTAATAGATGATATAGAAACCCAGAGGGAAATTGCAACTGACATTTTTAATGAACTTGGATATGACGTCTCTTCTGTATCAAGTGGAGAAGAAGGAATCGAATATTTAAAACAAAATCCCATTGACCTCTGCATTTTAGATATGATAATGGACCCGGGAATAGACGGTCTTGATACATATAAAGAGATCAAAAAAATATCACCCAGAATGAAAGTGATAATTGCAAGTGGATATTCAGAATCTATTAGAGTAAAAGAGGCATTAAAAATGGGAGCAAAACATTATATTCAAAAACCATATACTCTTGAAAGTATGGGGATGACAATAAAAAATGTACTTTATCAAAAAATCTAATCTTATTCAATAATATATTTTGTAAAAAATCTTCTATCCATTAATTTTTTTTCAGAAAATCCTTTAATATCGTATTAAATTCCATGCACTTGTGTTATAAGCATATATCCTTTCCTAAAAAATAATCTGTAAACTTAGAGAACTTTTTGTTTAAAAACCTTCAGCTTTTTTCTTCGGTTTTTTCATCATCATCAGGTTCTAATATTTCCAGATTATACCGTCTTTTTTGTTTCATTCCTGCAGCAGCAAGAATGGTTCGCATTGCCTGTGCAGTACGTCCTTGTTTTCCTATGACTTTGCCAAGATCGGACTTATGAGTTCTTAATTCGATCATACTTGTCTTTTCACCATCAATCTGAGAAACCTTTACATCATCTGGATTATCAACCAATGCCTTACATACTTCTTCAATAAGTTCTTTCACTTTGATCTCCTATGTGATTTAATTTTCACAATTTTTACCTCTATTTATCTTTCCTCTTATTAAATACCACTTTATTAAAAATATCTCAAGCATTTTTATCTTAAAAGAAAAAAATAATATCAATTAGCCCACATATTGCAATCGTTGATATGATTGTCCAGGAAATCCAGTCTATAAACCTGTTCTTTCTATGTTTTAAAAACAATATGTGTAATCCAAGATGAATAATAAAAAAAATACTAAGCCATGTGATAAATCTTTCATTATCAACTTTATTCAATTCATAAAATAAAAAAAATAATAAAGGGACATGTGCTAACATAAAGACAAAATATCCTAACCTGTCATTTAATAGAGAGAGGCCGGGAAAGATATGCCATTCTTTGCATCTAATAGCATCCATTTCATGCACCAGCATTAAACTCAGTCCAATATAAAAAAATTCATGTCCTGTCATTTTCTACTAAGTATTGAGTTTTAAAAAATCTCCATCAATAATCAATAACTTTGCTCCATTTTCTGTAATGGAACGATGAGAATTTAATTCATCTGAAACAACATATGTCATGCCTTTTGTTAAATCATGTTTTGTCCCGTCTTTAAATTCACTAGCAAATTCTCCTTCCAAACATTGCACTATATGTCCTTTTTCACACCAATGGTCAGCAATATAGCCCTTAGAATATTCAACAATTCTAATTCGTAACCCTTGAAACTCAATAGTTTGCCAATAAGCGACTCCTACTTCACCCCTATATTCTGTCTTAGGAATATTTGTCCAATCAATATTCTGAAATGCGATGTTTTGTTTAGCCAAAATGTCTCCTTTTAAATTTAATAATATCACGCACATTACCATTTTTCAATTTATAAAAAAAAAAATAAATAAATCTCATAATTACCCGCTCCTGAAAATAGATGGTTTTTTTTTATAATAATAAAGGATCGCTATTCAGAATAAAGCCATTTCAATATAATAAAATAATGAATAGGTAGAATTATATTAATTGGTATGCCGTAATGGAACAAAAATTGGTGGTTGCAAGTATATAGGATAAGGATTAGAATTCTATATGATAATTATCAATCTGGATAGAAAATGTAAAACACCTATTTATAAGCAGTTAATTTCCAAACTAAGAGATATGTTTGATAATGATATAATATCCCATGGCTATATAATGCCATCTACAAGACTTTTAGCGGAAAAACATGGTATTAGCAGATCTACTGTCATTAAAGCATATGAAGAATTATGGGCGTTAGGATATCTTGACAGCAGGTCCGGGTCCTACTCAATTGTTAGAAAAAAACATGATCTTATATCCAACAAGGATATACAAAAGAAGAGCCTTATAAACTGGGAAAAAGTATCAAATCCCCAAGCACAATTATTACATGAATCAAATCAAGGGTTTTGGTCGCTGTCAAGACAGAGTAATTCTGACAATATTATTAAAATGTCCAGCTTATCCCTTGATTTGGAGTTTTTTCCTGTTAATCAATTTAGGAAGTGTTTAAATAAAGTAATGATGAATGATATTAAAAATTTCTACAATTTTTTAGATCCACAGGGTTTTTTGCCTCTGAGAGAATTCCTTGCACAACGGATGCAGATACATGGCATTAATGTTTCTTCATCAGAAATCATGATAACAAATGGTTCACAAAATAGCATTAACCTTATCTTAAGCCTTTTATCAAAAAAAAAAAATGACGTCCTGGTGGAAGATCCAACATATTTTCTTTTTCCTCCTCTTTTAAAAGCCAAAGGACTTAATCCTATAAGTATTCCTATGAAAAGCAATGGGATGGATATTGGTATACTTAAAAGTAGATTGAAGGATAGTAATCCAAGTTTTTTATATACAATTCCAAATTTTCATAATCCCACTGGAATTACTACTTCCCATAGAAAAAGAGAAAAAATACTTGATTTGTGTGAAAAATATAACTGTCCAATAATAGAAGATGCATTCGAGGAAGAAATGAAATATTTTGGAAAAGTACCATTACCAATTAAGTCAATGGATAAAAATAAGATTGTCATATATATTTCTTCCGTATCAAAAGTTTTCTTTCCCAGTATCAGGTTAGGCTGGATTGCAGCTGATAAAGAATGTATTGAAAGGTTGGTTTCATTAAAAATATTTTCAGATATCAGCTCTAATTTACCTGTGCAGGCAGCTTTAGCGGAGTTTGGCAGCAATGGCTTTTATGATATGCATATAAAGAAAATACATAGAATATTCAGAAAGAGAATGGTATTAGCTCTTAAAACAATGAAAAACCATATTAAATTTAAAAATGTATCCTGGATTGAGCCATCAGGAGGGTTTATTATCTGGATAACCATGAAAAACGCCAATATGTCAGACAGTGAAATATTTAAAATATTTTTGGATAAAGGGGTTCGGGTCTTTCCAGGCGGTTATTCTTATATTAACAAGGGTTCTAATAATCATATAAGAATATCTATATCAAATATAAAAGATTCGGATATGGTTGAAGGTATAAAACGAATCAATAATGG
Organism: uncultured bacterium; assembly: GCA_965371805.1. Taxonomy (GTDB): domain Bacteria; phylum Acidobacteriota; class Aminicenantia; order UBA2199; family UBA2199; genus JAOZTV01. Next base: position 29,208 of record CBDUZW010000002.1, read on the forward strand.
ATTATTGAAAATTTATGAGAAAAATTAGGAGAGAGAATGATCTTACCAAATAACTTTAAAAAACAAATTGCAGAATTGAAAGACAATAAATTGAAATCGATATATCTTCTTTTTAAGGGAGATGAGCTTCTAGTTGAAATAAATCAAGAGACAGTAAAAATCCCAAAAATTAAAGACACAAATATCAGTGATAAAACATATCTTGGCTTTTATAATAATTTAAATTATTTTTCAGGCCAATTAATAGAACACTTCCCATCAGAAATTCTCAAATTTAAAAAATTAAGAACATTATATAAGAAACTGGATGATGATATTTTTTTTATAGCTGGATATGCCTTTTATATACACAAATGGCATCAGGAAAACAAATTCTGTAATAGATGCGGGTTTATGATGAATGATTCAAAGAAGGAAAGAGCAAAAAATTGTACTAATTGCTCTAATACAATTTATCCTAAATTGTCCCAGGCAGTTATAGTCGCAGTAATAAAGGATAATAAAATTCTCCTGGGGCGAGGTTATCATTTTCCTAAATCAATGTATTCTGTACTGGCTGGATATGTAGATCCGGGAGAAGACCTGGAGACATGTGTTTGCAGAGAAATAAAAGAAGAAGCGAATATTGAAGTTCAAAACATAAAATATTTTGGAAGTCAGTACTGGCCATTTTCAGATTCTATGATGATCGGATTTACTGCTGAATATAAAAGCGGTGATATCAAAACAGATAATGATGAACTGGAAGATGCCAGATGGTTTAATAAAGAGGGAATCCCATTGGTTCCTGATGACCTCAGTATCTCCAGAAAATTAATTAATTGGTTTATAGCAAAGCAAAATAATTAATTAACAGTATTGATTTGTTAAATTTAGTACAAGTTTTGAGGTCTCTGCTGTTAATGCACAACATTTTTCACTATCATTCTGTTCCCCGAAACTGTCAAGAATTTTAGAGCACCTTGTTGTTTGATGTTTTTTTTTAAAGAGTTTCAGGAGTTCTGATGATATAAATTTTACTTTATCATTATCCTCATTTGGATTTGATCGTCCATATAAAAAGCCAAGTGCTAAAATAGAACCAGATAATGCGCCACAAATCTCTTCATGACTACCGCCAATTCCTCCACAAAATCCTGAAGCAGCTTTTACAATATTTTCATTGACATTCAATTCATGATTTTCTAATATTGCTCTAACAATGGATTCAGAACAACAGAGTCCATTATTAAAATAATTTCTTGTTTGAATTTCTATGTTTTTTTTAACCATTTTTTCTCCTTTAAAAATTTTTTTAATTTTTTTAGTTTAAAAAATGATTTTAATTTCTTTTAACAGGAGTATCAAGATCCAATAAATAGTAAGATTAAGCATACCAATTAAAAGTTTCAATATAGTCCAATCTATCCCAAACTCCACAATTGGAAATAATATTGTATTTAATTAGTCTGTCCATTTCATTAGTGGCTTTCCATCTGAATCAAATGATTGATAGATTGATTTCCCTCTTACTTTTGTAATCCAAATATAACTATCATGTTTATTATTCCCTCTACTTGAGAATGTAAATTTAACTTCTTTTTTTTGCCTGAAAAATTTGAACTCAAATTTATTTACATACCAATCTTTGCTATTACTGTGTAATGCTTTACCTATAAGAATGTTCTCATAAAAAACATCAAATTTAGGACCATTAGATATATTCCCAATATTATCTAAAAACTCCCCATCAACAAAAACAGAATTTATTGAATTTGCAGAATTAATTTTGATTTTCATTAAATCAATTTCACTAGAAGCATTAACAATCATTTCATTGCCAATCAAAATCCTATTTATTTTTTGCACAAAATCAATTTCAAGTGTCCTTAAAACACCAAGTTTTAGAAGTGCAAAAAGCACAATTATAAGTATAATTATTATTATAACCAGATTTCTCAATTTTATCATGTTACCATCCCTCAAATTTGTTTAAACATCAAAAACATATCCTTTGTTTCACATTTCCATATTTATTTCTTAGCTGTTACTAAAACTGCCCTGCTAAAAAACACTTTAGGTTTCTCAATAATTTCAAAATCCATACTGATAAGCCTGTCAATCATAGCGGCAAAGGCTTTTTTTGAAACATGGATCTTTGGTTCAATAATGTAAATCTTTCCATTTGGCTTCAAAATTGATTTTAATTCTTCAAACAGTTTTTCCTGATCTATCACCTCATGAATCATATAAAAAGCTAAAACAAAATCAATCTGTTCTGTAAGGCCAATTTTTTCATTTTCACATTTATGTAATTCAAACCTTTGCTCTAATTCTGTTCCTTTAATTTTTTTCTCTACTTTTTTAAGCATTCCATCCTGTAAATCTGCTGCGATTACTTTTCCAGAACCATTCAGCAATTTTGCTATTGCTATTGAAAAAAAACCGGGACCACAACCTAAATCTAGAACAGTCATACCTTTACTAATATATGGCTGCAATATTTTATAAGGGTTTTGAAGTAATTTCCTGAAGGAATTATCAAGACCTCCTGCCATCCCAACAGGACAAGTATGTGTGTTATTTTCCATGTGATTTATTTAAATATATTAAAAACTCAATTTTTTAATATATTTATTGCCTCCAGAATTTTTAACTTGAATACGCTGATTTCTAAACTTTGATCACTGGAATATCCACCATCAAGTAAAAACCTCGAATTGACACCATCAATATTTACTTCAATATAAATTGCACCTCCATCAGCACAATCAGGACAACCAAAGATTTTATTTGTACCAGAACTTAACTCAGAAGGAATCTCATTTAAGAGATGTTTAACCTGATTAAAATTAATTTCATCCAAAGTCATTGTGCCATTAAATTTATATATTAAATATTTAACCAAACCAATATAAGTAGAATCCTCATCCTCTTGGATTTTTGTGTTATCAAGTTTATACACCCTGATACAGTCTGTAATACAGTTTCCATAAGAACTTCCAAATACAATATAGTCTCCTTCACCAAGCTCATCTACTTTTTTACATCCTGAAATTAATACAATCAGTAGTAAAATTGGTATTAAAACTCTATTATTCACTTTCATTTTTTGCTATCTCCACTAATTTACTCACTGTTCTCCAGTTTCGGTTTGTTGCCGATACCTTTAAGTTTTTTTCAAAAAGTGCATTTGAAATTTTGGATTCAAGAAATTTTCCGTAAATGTATATATAAGCATTATTATGAATGATCTTAATTTTATCCAATCCTATATCAACCTTTTTTATTTTGTCTAATAATTCAGAAGATGGGGCTTCAGATAAAAATGTCAAGTGAAGGTTTTCAATATTAGTATCCTGTAATTTGAGAAAGGGATTATCTGCAAATATCGTTTCCATCTCAGCGAGGGTCCGGATAATCACAGGAACTGTAAATCCATAATGATCAATGATAGCTTTTTCAATTTTTCGGCTAATTTCATTTTCTTCTTGATCCGAATCAAAGAATACATTACCACTTTGGATATAAGTAGTGATATTTGAAAAACCCAATTTTTCATATAGCATTTTTAAGTCTACCATTAGAATTTTTCTCTTCCCGCCAACATTAATACCTCTTAATACTGATATATACCTTGTCATTGTCATTGTCTTTGCCTTTTAGTTAAAGGTAAGAGGGTTATAACATTGCTCTTTTATAGTATTTCGGGTCAAGTAATGTTAGCCTGGAGGTTATACTGGTTTTAAACTTTGGCTTTTCGAAATATTTTAGTAGAACATTTTGTACAAAATCCAATAGATCATTATTTATTTCTTCAGTTCTTCTATTAAGTATCATTAATTCTGCAGTAACATATGAGTGATCCTGTTCCTCAATACCCATAAAAGAATGCTCAATTATATAAACTCTCACTTTAATATCATCACTCTTAAATAGATTACTATTATTTAAACCATTGGAAATTTCTTTCATCAGTGACTTGACATTAATATCACCAACGAGGTTCTGTGTGATTTCAATTTTACAATGCGGCATTTTATATTAACTCCTCTTTAAATTTATTTTCAAATTTCATTTGATTAAAATCATCCTCATTTTCACTATATCATAAAAACAAAAATTTTAAAATGTCATTCATTTTTATTCTCTCCATAAAAACCATAAACTTATTTTAGTAAATACATTAATGCCTCTGGAAATGTCTTTCTTGAGTTTGACCAGTCATGCCAACCATTAAACTCAGTAAATTTAAAAGCATATTTTTTTTTGTTGAGAACTTTGACCATTCTTCGATTACTTCCAAGTACCTTATTCTCCTGTAAACCCCAGTCAAGGTACAGTCTTAAGCCCTTTTTATCTGCTCTTAAATACTTTTCTATTAACCAGTCCACTCTTATTTGTTCTCCAGACATATCTTTTAACTCTAAGCCACGCCAGAATGAACCGGATTGAGATAATACCTTTCCAAAAATCCGGGGATGATAGAAACTTATAAAAGCAGCTGCTAGACCACCATAACTAATACCGCCAATTATATTGTTTTCAGGTTTAAGACTTGTATGATACTTTTTACGAATCATCGGTAGGAAATCCTGAACAAACTCATCTTTAAATTTAAAATTCAAAGGTAGAATGATTTTTCTTGATTTACGAAAAGTCCCAAATAGAACTGCTATCATGGGTTTGATTTTTTTCTGTCTTATAAGATTGTCTAATACATTTGGAACCTCAATACGGTTACGATAGATAAATGCATCGAAAAGATAAATTACCGGATAAGGCATTTTTCGGTTTTTTTTATAGCCGGGAGGTAAATAAACATAGATATTTCTTTCCTTGTTTACAATCTTATCTTTATATTTTATGATCTCTACCCGGCTATTTAGTTTATGATCCCCTTTTCTATTCCAGTCTTGTTTCTTTTTTTGTGGATCGAAAACAGAATAAGTAAATTTATTAATTTCCCCGGTCGGAATTCTGTTTAGATTATATTTATCAATGGATTTAGTCTCTTTTTTAGAAACCGTATCCTTAATAATAAACCGATAAGAAAAACATATATCCCCGGGCATTTTATAAGTCCGGTAGAACAAATCAGTATTTTCCAACTGATATAATTTTTTATTTCCAAACCGGTATTCATCATAGATCCCCTTTACTTCAAAAGAAATATCCTTATTTTTTAGATTGTCCTGAAACATGAAGGTAATATAATTATATTCTGAATCCAATGGATCCTCTTCTATTAAAGGAAGTCCATTTTTTTTTGCTGACAACCATGTTTTTTCTACTTCAATATTTAAATCATTCTTTTTCAGCTTTAGTAAACTAACTATTTTAGGACTCATTGTCTTATAAATCCGTTTGATCTCTTTAAATCTTTCTATCTGCTTAGCCTGAACGTTTAGCGTCATACTGACAAAAAAAACTAATAATACTAGACTTAAATTAATATGCCTTTTTTTATTTTGTTTAACAAGAGATACATGATTGATATATTTCATTTTTTTTCCTTCTAAATTAGGAATGGTATTATAAAGAAAGCGCCATTACCTTTTTTTTTATATATTTGTACTATTTAAAAATTTTTAAAGCTTTTGGATAGAGTATATTATTTTCCAGATGGACATGAATATGTAAGTCATCTTCAAACTCTTCCAGAAGCTTAAATGTTACCTGGTAGGTATTACATGCATCATCCGGTAATTTGTAATTTTTACTCAAAACATTTATCTTATCAATTGCGCCACCGGCAAACTCATGTTCTCCCTTCATTCTTTCAATTTCGGAAAGGATTATTTCGTGTGATTTTGAAGAATTTGTCTTTAGAACATCTTTAATTGCCGGAAATAAAACGTCTTCTTCTTTTTTTAGGTGTTCCAGCAGTTCAGTATTTACTTCTGAAAATATTTCAGCAATTTCAATTAATTCGGGATGATGAGATCCATGAACATCTGAGATTTTCTGAGTATAAGCTGTTAATTGCGGTAATAATTTTAGAACAGTTTTATGATGTGTATTCGCGATATAGTCACATAAGAAACCTAAGTCCCAATCTTTATAATTTTGTGAACTGTCCGTAGTTGTATCTTCCAGACTTTTTAGTTTATTCTCTAATACTGATATATCCAGTTTTTTTTCAAGACATGCCTCTTCTAAGCTTTGATCTCCGCCACAACAAAAATCAATGCCTGAATTTTTAAAAATTTCTGCAGCTCTAAAATCCTCTGTAACAATCTTACCAATTTTTATTTTTTTATAATTTTCCATAATACATAACCTCCAATTTATTGAGCTAAACACAATTGTTTATAAAACTCGTTTCAGGATTATACCTTTTTTGCAAAAAAAAAGCATTATATAAAAAAATAATAAAAAATCGGCCTGGCACCAAAAATTAATTTTATATTTAAATTCCTATCATACCATCTATCTTTTCAGGCATAAACCCTTTAATAACTTTGAGTTCTTTCTGTGGTAATTATCTAGTAATAAATATTAGTATAGTAAACTTAGCCATATTTTTCCTGTTAAAACAATCAATCCAATAGGGATGGCCCAGTATAGAGCTGCTGATAAAATTGAAGCAGCAAAAACCCTTTTAGTAATTTTTTTTTTATTGATGAGTGTTACAATTCCAATTATAGATGTAAATAAAAACATTAAACCTGTAAAAAACCCGGGTGATAATTTCATAAAAATCAGACTACCAATTATATGTTCAAAACTATTCATCATCGCCCAAAACAAAATCCCAATTCCAAGATAAATATACTTGTCATTTTTTAGAAAGAATATTATGCCAACGGTGAGGGCACCAAAAAAGAAAACATTATTAATCAACCAATGAGGATAATTTAGACTAATGGGCAATCCATAGACACGGCTCATCCAATCAGGGAAATTACCAAATGCCTCTTCCAGGATATGAAAGGGGATATATATTATAATAATCAAAATTGGGAATATTCTAAAATTATCTATATTTTTCCGAATAATACCAAAAAAATTTTTATTCTTGCCTTTTCCCATTTGAGCCATATTCATTTTAATTAAACTCCTTTTTTTTCTTTTTTTCTTGTAATTGAGACCGTAAAAAGTTCATTAATATATTATTAAATTCCTCTTCTGCATCCATATTGGCGCAATGTCCGGCACCTTTTATAAAGACAAACACACTGTTCGCTTCACTTTCATGAAAGGATTGGGCCATTCTTTTGGATAGATCAATGTCACTTTCGCCACATAATATCAACATAGGATAGTTTTTTATGACGTAATCCCGCTTTTTTATAACCTTTCCCAGTCCAGACATCACTTTAAATGATTTTAGTTTGTACATTTTTGCCATTTCATAAATTCTTTTTTTAGATTCCGGTTTTTTTGCGGTAACAGAAGATATATATCTGCGAAATGAATTCATTGAAAATAATGCCTTAAATATCCATTTTATGTTTTCTGACCGTTGAGCCCTTAATAATTCTTTATTATCCGCACTTATATCATAGCCTCCCAAAATAGTTATGGAACTTACCTTATCCGGATATAGCAAGGCAAAATACTGTGTAATTAATGACCCCATTGAGACACCCACAAAATGTGCTTTTTCAAATCTCTCTTTTTCCATTATTAATTTTAGATGCTCTGAAGACTTATCTATTTTATCTTTTCCTTTATGAGACTGAGACAAGCCATGCCCAAGTAGATCTACTGTTATGACAGAAAATTCTTTAGAAAAAAAATCAATTTGCTGATCAAAGCTTCTATGGTCCGCAAATGCCGGATGTAGAAATATAATTAACTCCTTTTGATTGGAACCAGACATATAGTAGTGGATATTGTATCCATCCTGTTCCAGTCTTTTGTGTAGGCTATGAGTATTATTCTTTTTTTCACACATTATTTAAATTTCTCCATTATTGAGTTCTAATTATAGTTTTATTAATTCTTTAAACTATACTTTATAAATTCACAGTTTTCAACAATTAATCCAGAAACAGTATTTAACCTTTTAAATAATTTTTTATTCATATTTTCATCACAATTCATGTTTCACCATTATGCCCTTCCTAATCTTATCCATTTTGCCCAGTCAACTCTTTTGTTTTTCTCTGCCATTTCTGCTGCTGCTTCATAATTATAAGAAATTGAAACCTGAGAAATATTAATACTACTTCTAGAGAAAGTTATTATTGAATATTTTGCACCCGGACTAAAATTCTCCATCTTATGGGGGATTGGTAAATTATCATCGTAGGCCGGTAGGCCGACACTACCGGGATTAATAATTGTTTTTTTTGACGTTTTTACTGTTCTGGGAACATGGCTGTGTGCACACAGTATAATTTTTTGTTCAATATTTTTAAGTATCTCATCAATTTCCTCATCACTCTTTATGGCTATATGGTCAGCTTGTAAGTTTTCAAGTAAATAAGCAGAATCATTTTCCGGACTCGCATGACAACAATAAATATCACTTTTATGAATTAACTGAAATGGCAGTTTTTTCAACCAAGTTACAGCATCATTATCAATCTGAGATTTCACATACTCCATCGTACTGACTTCCGATGTTGAGTTTAAATTCTCAAGAATATTTCTATCCTGATTCCCCGCAATACTGATTATCTTATTTTTATCTAATAAATTGAAAGTTCCCCTTGGATCTAAGGGACCATAGAGACTATCCCCAAGATTAATAATATCTTCGATGCCTCTATCTTGAATATCATCAAGAACGGCCCTCAATGCCCAGGAATTCCCATGAATATCAGAAATTATCGCTATTTTTTTCTTCATTTTAATATAAACTCCTTTTTTTTCTTATATCTCTCTTTTTGATTAAAGAATGTCATATCTGCATATCCGGCATAAATTTTTCCTGAATGAATCGTATCCTTAGCTATGAAATATCGATCGCCTTTCTTATATGTTTTTTTCACTCCATTAATTGTCAGGTCTATTCTCCCTTCAAGTACAATCCCATATTGGCTTTCATGAGAATGTTCAGGTAAGTCAACATCATTTTCAAATTCCATAAAAATGATCTGGTGGTTTTCTCCTTGAGATAAATATGCTTTTAGTCCATTAATTGGAATATCTGCTGCCGGTAAATTTTGAATTGGTTTGGGAAAAATATTCATTGATTTACTCCTTATTTAAATATTTTATGTTTTTATATCAGTCCAACACGTTTTTTTATTCTTTGAACTGCCAGACTTATCATAGCACTACTAAATTTTTTTTGCCCGAAATCGAAACCTTTATATGCCATCCAGATTGATTCCGGTTTATACCATCCCTCTTCATTAACCTTTGAAAAAATTATTTCACAAAATTCTAAAAATCTTTTATCTTTATAGATGGATGGAAATAAGGATAATGTTTCAGTCACATGTAAAATATCAAACCAGACAAAAGGATATTTTAGTTTCTTAAATTTTGTCCCCATGCCAAATAAAAAATACTTTGTTGATTTTCTTTTTTTCCAAAAATCAAGCATCATATTAATTCCTGATTCAGCAGCTTTTGAATTCAATTTGTTTTTATACAGCCCAAGGACCTTAAGGGCGAATAAATTTGCAATAGGACATGGATCTGTTTTTTTGCCAGGACCTTTAAATTTTTCATAGTAAGAGGAGCATTTCCACCCTCCAACACTTGCCAGATTCTCAATTAATTCTACTGATTTCAAAACTCTCTTATCTTCTGCTAAACCAAACCGGATTAAAGCTTCTGTAATTAAAGGAAAATCACAGATAATCCAGTTCCATTCCGCTTTATTATTTCCGCCAAAAGCATAGGGGATTAATATCTCTGATAGAAAAGCCCCATTTTCAGAAGTGTTTTCCATCAGTTTATTAGAGATAATTTCAATTTCCTTTGTCTTATTATCTAAACCAATATCAGCCAGAAATCCTATTTTTTGTATTATATGTTTTGCATCATTATGTCTTTTCAGAGTATATCCCGGCCAGTTCATGCATTCATCAATAATATTTTTAATTAAAGGATTGTTTATTGTTTTTTCTACCAGCCTTTCTCTTTCAGATTTATTTTGCGATCCGGTAAAAAAAGTACTATAAGCCAAAGCCACCCATGGATGTTCATGGTTTTCAAGTTTCTTTAATGTTTTTTCATTACTCATTTTATTAATTCCATTTTTTAAAAAATATATTTAAGAACACTTTTTTTCACATACTTATTTAATTAAGAATAATAAACCAATCGAAAACTGACGTTAATAGTTTGTTTAAGTTCTCATTATAAATATCCACTCTCACTTTAATTATAATCCTTTTTTTTTCTAATAGTTTATCAATTATCTCATCAACATTTGAATCTACAAAATCCGCTTTTGAGTAAACAGTTCCAATTCCTGGTTTACTGTATTTAACATCAACTTTTCTAACGACCGGAATAATATTTAATTTAAAATTTTCAAATTTATTTAATAAGAATTCGCCGCTTGTTGCCTCAGCAAGGGTAAAAAGTATACCAGCATGAAAAGTACCCAGATGATTCAAAAATTCTTTTTTTTCTTCTAATTTAAGTATATATTCGTCCTGATCCGCTTTTTTTAATTCAATAAACTTATTAAATGGAATTTCCAATACATTCATGGCTTATTTTTCCTCCTGATGGATTTTAATTAATCTAAATTTTAGAATTATATTTTTCCCTTACCTTTTTCTTTAAACTGAGATGGGGTCAACTTCGTATATTGTTTGAAGATTTTATTAAATGTTGCCTTATTTCCAAACCCGACAGAATAAGCAATATCCAGTATTTTTTTCTGCTTTTCTTTATCTGGTTCTAAAAGCAGCTGTTTCGCTTCTTTTACTCTATAATGATTCAATAATTGAGAAAATGTTTTATTCATTTTTTCATTGATTATACGCGAAAGTACATAGGGTTGTATAGATAATTCCTCTGAAAGAGCCTTGAGAGTAAAATTTTCCCTTCGGTAAATTTTCTTTACTTCAAATAGATTAATTAATTTACTTAAAACTTCTTCACTGTATATAGGATTTACAGTGTTATTTTGATAGATAGTTTTTTGTTTATTTCCAGATATTTTTTTAATATATATATATCCTAAAAACACCATAATCATAAAAACTATAAAAGCACCAATATAAACAACCAAATTGATTTTATATATTTTTTTAATAAAAACGATATCATTTTTTACAATGGCCTCTAATTCATTTTGTTCCATAAACACAACAAATGCCTGGTCCATCGGGATATTATATATCAGACTGGTAATAATAGTTCTTTTAATATCTGGAGATACAGATATGCTCTGCTTAAATTTTTTGCTGAATTGTTTAATAATAGTTAAAAAATCCGTCTTAATAAACTCAAAATTTACTACTTCCCCAGAATATTTTTTGTTTTTCAAATTTAGTAAAAACTCATGAGCAGATATTGTTTTACCCGGATTATTTATTGTCTTGTCTTTAGTTGAAATACCGGCTGATATTTTAATAGAAATAAATAGTAATAAAAATATAATGTAAAAAATATATTTATTTTTTTTGAGCATATCTAATTATTCTTTTTTATCTTTAATAACTATTTTGTCTCCATCTACTTCAATTTCTAAATTACATCTTGTTATCATATAATAAACTATCAAATCTACATGTCCTTTAGTAATTTTAAAAGTAAAAGTCTTTTTTTTCTTCACTTTATAAACAAATGGTATTTTATACAAGCTTGAAAAACCGTTAAAAAGATGTTTATAATCCTGGTTTTTTACATTAATGTCTATTTTAAAATCAGAAATAATATTGTTTTTGAAATTATAATAAAATTGCTGGGCAGGAGATAACTTCGATTTGTTTAAATCCTCCTTTCCCTTTGCTGCATCTGCGTTCGCAGCATTCACATTTAAAAACAATACCAGTACACATAAAACCATAACACTTAATAGATTTTTTTGTTTCATTTGAATCCTCCTTATTTTTTATACTAAAGGATAGGTCTATTTAATGTACTTATCGCCTGCATTTACAAAAGTTTACCATAAAATCTCAAAAACAAGTGTTATCAAGCTTTATAAAAGGTCTCAATTTAGAAATAGAGCCTTTTTTTTAGTAATATTGTGATTGTGAAGAGTGTTGCGTTTAGTAATAGGGCTATGTAGGCGAAGGGGTTGTTGTGCATGAAGATTACTGAGAGAATTCCTGATATTAAGAGGTAGGTTCCTATTATCCGGATAGGTAGTATCAGATAGGGGAGTTCTATTAGTTTTTTTAAAAACAGGAACATTAGTAAACCTGATAATATGAAGGATGTACCGCATATCAGGCTCATATATATCATTGCATTTAAGTTTTCTGAATTTAATGAAACCAGACCTTCCTGGATTATTGGTGTGAAGGTTGCAATATCATGGATAATCCCCAATATTAACACGGCTATGGCAAAACCCTTTCCAAATGATATGAGTTTTTTTGTATTCATTTACATCTCCTCAATGTTGATCTGACAATTAATTTATGAAATGGTTTGACCGGGATAAAATAGATCCTGCCCCATATATTGTGGAATTTTACAATAGTCATTAAATAGATATTGGTTTTATTTTCAATTCTTTCTACCATTACTGAAGCTCTGAAATTTAGATGCCTGTCATCTTCGCCAAATACAATTTCTTTTTCATTTCTATCAAGTACTGGAAAAAATGACTCCTTAGACCCAATTTCATAATGACCAATTACCCCATCTGTCTGCCTGTCCTCAGATCGTAATCCAAAAAACTTTACAATTACATTCCTTATTTTCATCAATAGATCGACCCACTTTGGTGATTTAAATATTTCAGTAGTAGCATTATCTACAGAAATATCACTTTCCCTTGTAATTTGATAGCAATCCCAATAGTCAATCTCCCCAAATTTTTCCCCACAGATTGATGCCGCAGGCATCTGATATTTTTTTTTTACCTTTTCCATTTGATTATAAACCTAACCAATCACCGACAGATGTTTGATTATCGGTATTGCTCCCATTAAATTTTTTGAATAATATTTATAATTGTTTTCATTTTCGCTTCTTACCTGGATTGCTTTTATAGCATTACTTCTTGCGCCCGTTATATCGGAAATATAGTTATCGCCTATCATGATGATATTTGGCGGATCTACATTTAAATCCTCAATCACATGTTGATATATCTTTGAATTCGGTTTTTCATATCCGATTATTGCTGAATTATAAACCTTTTGAATAAATTTACTGATATTTAATCCTGATACGATATCTTCCAGTTCCGGCACATGATTTGACAATATATAACAGTCATATCCCAGATTATTTAAATCATTTAACACCTGAAAGGTGTCTTCATATAGATGCCATTTATTAATATTTAAATATTTTTCTCTCACCAGTTTTGATAATCTAATTGCTTCTGCCTGATTAAGCTTGTTTTGGGTCAGGATGTCAACAACAACGGTCTCGTAATATTGCCACCATGATAAGCCTTTAAATAATACCTTATGAGGAATCTCATAATTATTCCAGGGGAAACCGGTTCTTATATATTTTCTTATATTCTCAATATCAATTTGGGTATATCCCATTTCCTGCAATAATTCAAAAATAGTTACGGTCCACATACCATCCCTATAACCCAGGGTCTGGTCAAAATCAAAAATAAGTTTATACTTTTGCATATTTATAATGAATCAAAAAATTGCCAGCTGCAATTATTTTGAAATTCTCCTTAAAAAAGTTTGTATGACAATAGTCAATGTCCTCATCGTTAATTAATTGAATAATTCTGTTTTTTAGGAGCTGCTTTTTTCAACAGTTCTACAATTTTTAATTTCTTACGCTCTTCCGCCTTATTAAGGGCCGTTTTTCCATCTTTATTTTTTGCATTTATATCAGCACCATTTTCAATTAGGAATGATACAACCTCAACAATACCCAGACTTGCCGCTCCCATCAAAGGTGTAAAGCCTCCCTTTGCCACCACATTTATATCTGCACCCTTTTCGATCAGTAATTTGAGCAAGTCAATATAGTTTCCATAAGCTGCTGCCTTCATTAATACTGTTACACCATATTTATCTATATCTTCAACCTTGATACCCTTTTCAATTAAGAGCTCTGCGATTTTTAAATGGTTTTTGCGTTTATTAACTGTTCTCATTAATAAGGTTTGCCCTCTTTCACATTTTACATGGATATTTGCCTTATTTTTAATCAAGGTTTTTACAATTTCCAGTTTATCCGCCATCACTGCATACATTAATGCCGTTATCTTAGATTCTGTCTTATCATCAATTTTGGCCCCCTTATCCAATAACATTTGAACAATTTTTTTATGTCCTCTGATAGATGCCAACATTAACGGGGTCAGTTTATCGCTAAAATTTGCTGAAAGGTCAAGAGTATAACTGCTTCTACATCTGCTATTCAACTCTGCACCATTATCTAGTAATAGCTTTACCCCGTTTTGACAGCCAAAAAAGGATGCAACACTTAGAGCGGTCCCCCCTTCTCTATCTGTTACATTTACATCTGCTCCTTTTTGAATAAGAAATTTTGAAACATCTGAATTGTATTTAAACATTGCTGCCATCAATGGTGTTATTCCTTCTCTTTTACTTTTCGCATTTATATCAGCACCTTTGCTTAGTAAGCTTTTTACCAGATCGATCTTCCCCTTTTTTGCTGCATCAAGTAGTGCTTTATTAAGATTCTCTTCAGCAAAAACATTTGAGAAAAAAATCATAAGTAAAATCATAAAATAAATTGTTTTTTGTCGCATAGTTTGACTCCTTTTTTAGTAGTATATAAGTTTTTTGGTATTCATAATATTACTTATTCTTTTGATAGGTAGCAAAATCCATTTTCAAGTTGAATGTTTTTATATTCTTCTGGTTTTTTGACATTTCAATAACGGCTTTTTTTTCTTCCGGGCCAATATGCATAAATATAATACTTTTTGGATTAATATTTTTATCGATCCATTTAAAGGAATTTTCTCCCCTGGAAAGAAACATTCTTTCTAAAAAGGCCAAATCAATGTTCTCTTTATATAGAGCAAATCCTCTATATTCCTTTTCATTCATAGGATTTGTATCTCCACAATGAAAAACTTTATATCCATTTATATTAAAAAGAAATCCAATATTTTCAACATTCCTGTGTTTGTTAACCTTTTTTCCTGTGTTTTTGTCTTTAATCATATAGTGGCTATGCTCCAGCCTTAAAACCTTAACATCGATATCTGAAATATTTTTTTTTTCACTCTTATATGAATCCGGGGTAATTGAAACTATATTTTTTTTAATTTTTTTATAGTTGGGGTTTTTTGAGAGAATTTTTTTTACCTCTTCAGGACAAAGAAGTATGCTTTTAGGATTATTTAATAGATGATTTACAACTATCCTTTCATTAAAATGATCCCTATGACTATGAGTGATTGCTATAATATCAATATTATCAAAAGGTGGAAGTGACTTTTCCATTTTTTTTACCATATTCTCAGTAGGGGAATCACACCAAGTACCTTTAATTGTATCAAATAGACCATCTACTAAAATCTTTTTTTTATCTACTTCAATTAAAAACCCCTCATTAGCAATATAAATTATTTTAGCCTGCTGTTGAGAGTATAAATTTCCACAAATCATGATTAATAAAAGATTAATAATAGTATAAATAACGACTTTTCTCATGTTTGCTCCTAAAGTTTTCAGTTTATTTTCATCAATATATTCACCCACTTGGGGATCTTAAAAATATCAGCCATAAATTTATCAACCAAATATTCTGTTTTCCTTTTTTGTTAAAATTTGTATTGTTTGGTACCAGTAGTAAAATGATGATTTGTCCGGCTGTTTTTTCAGTTTATTTAAAAAGTTCCAATTTTGGTCTTCGATTGTAAGTAGTTTAATATCCTCTCCTTTATAATAATTAATTGGATTTAAATCACCAATCAATAACTTGACTGCTATATGTGCTACTCTTGATGAAACCATTATTGCGTCTTCAATTCTGAAATTACCTGACATAAGATAACCGGTACCAAAAGACTTGATTCCTTTCTTTAATAATTTATAATTTGATTTTGCCGGTTCTTCTATATTTGATTCTCTTTTTGTTATGATTAAACAAGTATCAATTATATCTTGAAGAACTATATTTGGAGTTAGTTTTGTTTTGTCATTTTTGTTTTTTCGAAAAGCGATTTCCTGCTTTGCATGTTCATTAAAGCTTTTTGATACAACATCTATTTTTGAGATTTTTTCAAATAATCTACTT
This sequence comes from uncultured bacterium, assembly GCA_965371805.1. GTDB lineage: Bacteria > Acidobacteriota > Aminicenantia > UBA2199 > UBA2199 > JAOZTV01. Next base: position 45,480 of record CBDUZW010000002.1, read on the forward strand.
AAATCAAATAATTGTTTACAAATTTCCATAGTGAAAAGTTCATTTCCTTTGTAATATGGAATCCCAATCGTATTAGGTGCAAAAGCAGTTAGTTTATCTCCGGTTATAGAGTCAATAGAAGGTGTTTTGACTGTAATAATACCATCTGTTTCTATCCACTTTGTTTGAATATTACTCTCAACAAATTCAGGATAAATAGATTCTTCAACCAAAATATCAAGTAATATATTTCCCGGAACATTTGTGTTGAAAACTGATTCAAATGCAAAAGAATAATGTGCCTTTGGCACACCAGCCTTATAACTTCTGCGTTCATTTAACGTAAAAGATGTGAATTTTGAAGTTTTAATGACTTTATATAATGTTTTTTCAAGTTCTTTTCGTTCGGTATTACATATAATATCAATATCAAAAGAGAATCTATTCCCTCCCTCAAGTAGAAGTACCAGACTGGTACCACCTTTGAATACAAATTCAAGTCCATTATATTTTAGTTGTTCAAGCAGGTGAAGGGCATAAATCATTTTTTCCAGAATATTGGTCTGGACCATTTTATGATCCTTTTGTTTCTTAAAAGATTCTAACCAATTATTTGAAAAACTCTTTTCTTTAATCATTTATTCTTTCTATAGTAGATAATCTGTGTTGTTTTTTATGAATGATTTTATCTCTTGCTCTCTTTCTCTTCTTTTTGCATAACTTAATAGCTTTGTAAAATTGATTGTATAGCTATTATTGACATTTTTAAAAATGTGCATAAGTTCTGATCCTTGATAAAAATAAAATAGCTTAGCCTCTGTATATATATCTACAAGAATTTTTTCAATTAATGGAATTGAAATATTCAACTTATTCTCAGTTCTTTTTCCAATTGGAGACCGGGTGGTTAATTTCTTGATTACTACAGGATAGTTGCTTTCAGAGATATAGAAGTCTATTGATTTTTCATCTGGATTCAAGTACAGATCATACTTGAAACTATCCTTTAAACAATAGTATAAAGATTCAACAAAATCTTTCTCAATTTCAATAATAATTAAACGTTTGCTAGTTTGGTGTTGAGAAAATTCGTTAACCCAATCAGTTTCCCAAATGCAATACTTAACCTCTTGATACTTTTCATTAATCTTCTTTGAAAGTTTTATAAGTTCGGAAGATAGATCGGGTTTATATTCTGATTTACTTGAAATAGTATAAACTCCTCTTCTAATTGGTTTGATAATACTTTTTTCTTTTAAATCGTAGATCCTCCATCCAAATGTTCCTTCTTTTAAATCAGGCTCATAATTAAGATAGAAGTCAAAAAGTTCTTCTCGACTGAAAGACTCTCTGTCTTTAAACTTTTCAATTAATTTATTATTTAGTATTTTAGGCATATCAATCAAATAAATACCATAATTAGATTATTTTGGCAAATATTAGAAATCAAAAAAACGCCAATAAAAAAAAATACTGGCATAATTTGGGTTTTGTTTGGTGTTAGTAATTGAATTACTCTATTATTCCCAAATTACAAAAAAAATTCTTTGTCATTTTAAATTATTTCAGACCAAATTCTTTTTTAATTTCTTTAACTGTCTTTCCTCCAACGGCAACATTTTCATCAGGCATCTCACGAATTGAAATAAAGAATGAAGCTTTAGGTATTCCGGTAATTTCTGCTGATAGATCTGTCAGTTTTTGAATTAACTCTGATTTAACGGATTCGGATAATTTTCCGGATTCGAATGTTATTAACGGCATCTTGTCCTCCTGTATAGATTATTATCTAATATGAATCATTTTTATATATAAAGATAAGCTTCCGCCGTTAGACAGAGCTTAATATTCTCAGATATATATAAATAAATCATAAAAATGTTCTACATTAATTTTATACTAATATTGGAGAGAATTCAATTCCTTTTGATCCAGGAAGGGATATTTCCTCCCCATCCTGTTTTTTTTTAGCGGAGAGTCTTAAAGTTTTACTCTATGTAATTCCCACTCTTCTTCTACCTCTTTTAAAAAATAATATGCACCTTTTTTAAAAAAATAGTTTGCAGCAGGTGTGGGTCTTATGGATTCAATCTTCGCATTCGGCAACATGACCTGTTTTTCTATATTTCCATTTTTGTTGAGAATAAAAAACTCAACCTTTTTTTTTTTATGATTACTAGTTTGAAGATAGATTCTATTGTCATTAACCAAAAAATGATCTATGGCAGGAAGAAAATCCAGAAAATAGATCATTTTTTTTATCCTTTCCGGAGCTCTTTTAAATGCAGGCTGTAACTTGAGCCACTCCATTTTTTCTTTTTTATATTCTTTGGTAATTTTAATTTTTTTATACTTATTTGTTATTGTATTAATTTGTTCTCCATCTAATCCATAAATATCTAATTGAAAATCCTTCCTTTGATCAACTATAAATAAGGTGTTGTCTGCAACTCTTAAGTGAGCTCCCAGAATAGGAAACGATATTTTCCCTTTTCCCTGATCATTTAAAACCTTGGAATTGCTTATAGTTTTTATACTTTTAAACTTGGCGTCATATAGACTTATGTCCAAAGTTCCGCTTCCATCACTATTTCTACTGAATTTTGATGCAGCATATCCTTTTCCAAATGGTAATACCTGCATTGCCAAAAATGGGATTTTTTTTTCTTTTATATACGCACCCTTTTTTGAAAAACATACAATTTTATTAAATGAATTTACAATTATGTAGTCATTCTCTAATGACATTGTCAGAGGTAAGTCCGGTTGAGCAAGCAGTTCCCCCGGACCCTCTCCTTTTTTTCCAAACTTATTTAACATCTTATAATCTTTCAAAGAATAAATGGATATCTGGTATCCATCTAACACATAAATCTGCTCTCCATCAGACTTCATAATACTAGGGTTTGTCAATTCAGAAAGTCTGGAAAGTTTTTTTCCATTTAATCCTGTCCAGATTAATACAATGACCAGTAATAATAAAAATTTTTTCATTTTTAAATCTCCTTTTAATTTATTTTATTTCTAAGTAAGATTGTATTAGAATAATTTTAATTAAATAGTTCCCCAAAGTCCCAATCTAAAAAAAGGGACCAAGGTCCCGGTTATATTTAATAATTTTATCTTTACTTTAAAGAATAACTTTGTTATAAAATGGGATAATGAATTTATTCTCAATAATAATATATATTCTTCTGCTTGGTGTACCGCTTTTAATGATTTATCAATCTTTTCTGCTAAAGACAAAATACCCGATAAAATTTTTAAATAGTTTTTCCTATTATATTGTATTTTTTTATTCTTATGGATTTATTGCCTTTAGTACCCGTATTTTTTTTGCACAGATCGGTATTCAGGATTCACATTTCTTAAATATGGTTTTATCATCAATTATTTTTCCTCTAAATATAATCAGTCTATATTATTTATTGATCTGGACAGGAGAGTTGATTCAAAAACCGATAAAAAAACTATTGAAAATAATATATTGGATACTACAGGCAATCGCTTTTTTAATTTTCTTTTTTGTGTCTATTAAAGCTGCTGAGACAAAGCAAAGCAGCAACTTCAGCATTTTTTTTATAATCATAAATACTGTTGAACTTATATTTGCCTTTTATCCATTTCTGGTATTAGTCTTTCTTCATAATAAGGTTAAATCGAATATAATTAAAAATTTTTCAATTATATTAGGAATTCAATATTTGTTTTTGTTCCCATTTTTAATAATTTTAATTGAATTTTTTCACCTGCCCTCAGTACTCTTTAAAAGTAGCATTCATATACATTATTTTATTATTATTTGTTATTATTTTGCAAATATTCCACCCATTATTTATATTCAATTTTTCTTAAAAAAAAATCATCACTTGTTTTTAAAAGATAAATCCAATTCTGAACAAGACAAGGAATTATTTATAAAATATCATATTGGTCAAAAAGAGAAAGAGATAATAGATTTAATAATTAAGGGCAAAACCAATGAGGCTATTGGAGATATACTCTTCTGCTCAACCAAGACAGTTAAGAATAATATCACCGCTATTTATAAAAAACTTGGTGTAAAAAGCAGGGTTGAGTTAGTTAGCTTTGTTCTGTCAAATCAGAAAAACTAAAGGGGAGGTATCCTCCCCCTTCTTATCTTATTTTTTTTCTATTTTCTTTAGAACATTCTTTATGTATTTTTCTGATACATTTAAATCAGGATTAACTGTATAACATTTTACCTTTGTATCATCCTGCGGAATTTTAGAAATAATAAATGAAGGTTTGCCGCTTTCTGTCAGCCACTTATTTCCAATAATTTTTTCAGTGCCATAAAATCTATTAACTTTTTTGATTTCTGCATCTACATCATCAATTGTTTTATAGTTTTTCTGAGTATCATCAAAGGTTTTTAATAATTTTGCGAATAGTCTCCAATTTTCAAGAAGATCTGTTTTCAATATTTTATTTGTTTTATTTACACTTCCATCCATTGATGTATAAGAACCACAGTGTTCAAGATAAGTCGTTGCAGGAATTACAACAGAAGCTGCATCAGTTGATTCAGTATTTGAAATATCCATTACTGCAACAAAGTCCATGTTTTCAAAGGTTTTTTTATACTTTTTTAGAGCATATGGATTTTCGCCAAACACAAAAGCCGCTTTAATTTTTCCGTTTTTTAAATTATTTTCAAGATCTACATCTTTAAAAATTGTATCCAGTGGTTTGTTCCATTCTTTTGAAATTCTCTGTATCTCTTCAGTTTCAAATTCTTTTACAATTCCAGGTAGATAATCTGCCCGGGCTCCCATATCAATATGACCGGCACTATTGGTATATTTACTACCCAGAATAATTCCACTATGTTCTTCTGCAACTTTTCCGGTTAATAATAGATAATTCATAATTGAAATCAGTAATTGCTTTTTATAGAAAGAATCCTCTCTCTCAACAATGAAGGTTATCTTGTTGTTTTTATTTGCCAGCAGTTTAATGAATTCTTCAATTGAATTCTTTTCGAACCCTGTTCGCCAGCCTAATTTATCTTCTGAATAGTGTAAAAGATTTTTTTTGAAGTTTACAAAATTATCAATATCAATTTCTAATTTTTCCGAAGAGAGTATTTGATTCATGGTCCCATTAATCAGATTAATAAATTTTTCATAATTCCCGGTATAGTTCAGGTCTGCTCTTTTATTGAAAGAACCAACCTGGATAAATTTAGCTCCCTTTTCCTGTGCCTTTCTAATTTTGTACTCCAGGATCAGGTTTTCTTCATTTTCATTATCCGAAATATTAATAATGACGTCTGATTTATCAATATCATTTAAACTGATAGTAGATTTTGTATATCCGATTTGGCTATCAAGATAATTTTCAGAATCACATAAACTTGTAATAGAGCCTATATTATTGGTTCCAATTCCAACTCTTGCCAGTTTTTGAGCTAGATATAATTCTTCATTAGATGCTTTTGGAGAAACAAAAATTCCTACCGAGTCACTGCCATGATTTTTAATGGCCATATTGATGTTTTCAACAACATATTTTATTGAATTTTCAAGATCATATTCTCTGCTTTCATTATTTTCTCTGATTACTGAAGTTTTTATTCTGTCTGTTTCCATAAAAAATCTGTGTCCAAATCTTCCCTTTGCACATAAATAACCATCATTGACAGAATCCTTAATACTATCAGTTGAATTTGAAACAAAATAAGTATCGTTGTCAATTAATTTTATATTTATTTTGCATCCAATTGAACAAAAATTACATATGGATTCCTGATTTAATTTTTTTGATTTCCCAAGATTTTTGAAGGCAAAATTTTCACTTATTGCCCCTGTTGGACATGTGTCAATGCAGTTCCCACAAGAAACACAGGTTGTTTCCAATAATGGTAATTCCAATGCAGGTTTTACTATTGAGCTTAATCCTCTATTTACAAAACCAAGAGCGGAAATATCCATTTTTTCTTTACAGGTTCTAACACATCTTCCGCACTCAATGCACTTATTAGGATCCATTGCAATATATGGGTGACTGAAATCCGGTTTATACTCATTGATTTCACCGATAAAGTTTTTCACATCAACACCATACTCATTGGCATAGATTCTTAAATCGCATTCGTCAAATTCAGAACAACCACATTCAATACATCTAGCCGTTTCATTACAAGCCTGCGCTTCAGATAATCCAAGTTCAACTTCATCAAAATTGAATTTTCTTGCCAATGGAGCCAACTCAGGCATTCTCTCTTTTGGTATATCCTCTGCAAAAAAGAGTTCCTCTTTTTTTACATCTTTAAAAACATGCTTAAAACTATTAAATGGCTTCTCAATTTTTTTCGCCTTACCGGTTTGTATGTATCCGTCTATTGCCCATGCTGCTTCTTTTCCCTGAGCGATCGCCCCAATTGCTGTCCATGGTCCAGAAACTGCATCACCACCGGCAAAAACTTTTTCAATTGAGGTTTCATAAGTAGATTCGTCAACATTAATTGTTCCCCATTTTGTTAATTTCAAAAACTTTTCATTGTCGGCAAAACTTGTATCTACCTGTTGTCCAATGGCACCGATTAAATAATCACATTCAACCGTAAATTCAGAACCTTCCATTGGGACCGGTCTTGGTCTTCCACCGGATCCATCTGACTTTAATTCCATTTTCAAACACTCTATTCCGGTTAATTTATTATTTTCACTATTTATTGAGCTCGGGTTTGTTAAGAAAAGAATTTCAACTCCTTCTTCCTGAGCTGCATGAATTTCCTCATGATGAGCAGGCATCTCTTTTATTGATCTTCTATAAACCATTTTTACTTTTTCTGCTCCCCATCTAAAAGCATTTCTAGCAGCATCGATTGCTGTATTTCCTCCACCAACAATTACCGCAGTTCCTTTCAGTTTTGGTAATTCTCTGGTTTCTATCTGTCTGAGAAAATCAATTCCCTTAAAAATTCCATCAATCTTGTCTTCGTCTTTCAATCTCATTGAACTGGCCTTATGAGCACCCACTCCTATAAAAATTGAATCAAAGCCATCTCTAATCAAGGTATTGGTTGTAAAATCCTTTCCCATCTCTGTATTTAGTCTTACATCAATACCAAGATCGGTAATCCATTTAATTTCATCATCTAATATTTGTTTGGGTAATCTATATTCAGGAATTCCATACTTTAGCATACCACCAAGTTCAGGTAATTTTTCAAAAATAGTAACCGAATAACCTTCAACAGTAAGATAGTAGGCACAAGTCAGTCCGGCAGGTCCACCGCCGATTACTGCAACTTTTTTATTCTTTTTTGCTTTAATTTCAGGTGTCCATTTTTTATAAGCATCAATATCGGCAGCATATCTTTTTAAATAATTTATTCCAACAGTTTCATCTACTATATCTCTTCTACATCCATCTTCACAATTTCTAACACAAACCCTTCCTATAGATAACGGAAGTGGATTATCTTCTTTAACTACTTTCACCGCTTCAATATTTTTTCCCATTGAAATCAAGGCAATATAGTTTTGTGCCGCAACATGAGATGGACAGCTTTCTTCACATGGTCCTATACAATCAGCATAATGATTGGACATTAATAATTCAAGTGCTGTTTTTCTTGATGCTGAAATTTTATCATTCTTTGTGTTTATTACCATTCCATTATTTACGATTGTCGCACAGGAAGGAAGAAGTTTTCCCATCCCTTCAACCTCTACAACACATAAAAAACATGATCCAAAAGGATTTAATCTTTTATCATGACATAAGGTAGGAATTGTATCCAGTTTATTTTCATGCACAACTTCTAAAATAGTTTTATGAGCTTCAGTTATTACCTCTTTTCCGTTTACTGTAATCTTTGTCTTATCCATCTTTCTCCCCTTAGATAATTTCTATTGCATCAAATTTACATGCACTAAAACATAAACTACATTTTATGCAGCCTTCCTGGTTTATAAAATGCACTTCTTTAACTTTTCCATCAATTGTTTTTGTAGGACAATTTCTTGCACATACAGTACATCCGATACATTTATCTTCAACTACTTTATACGTAATTAATTCTGCACATTTTTTTGCAGGGCATTTTTTTTCGTTTATATGAGCTTCATACTCTTCTCTAAAGTATTTTAATGTGGTTAATACAGGGTTTGGAGCAGTTTGTCCAAGTCCACAGAGACTGGAGTCTTTGATTTTATTTGACAAATCTATAAGTAAATCAATGTCTTCGATTTTTCCTTTCCCCTCAGTAATACGGGTAAGGATCTCTAACATTCTTTTTGTTCCAATTCTGCAAAATGTACATTTCCCACAGGATTCATTCTGAGTAAAGGTTAAAAAGAATTTTGCAACATCAACCATGCATGTTGTCTCATCCAATACAACCATACCGCCGGAACCCATAATTGCTCCGGTTTTATTTATTTCATCATAATCAATTTTCAAATCGGTCATACTGGCAGGGATACAACCTCCGGAGGGGCCTCCCATTTGCACTGCTTTAAATTTTTTGTCATCTTTGATGCCACCGCCAATATCAAAAACGATCTCTTTTATTGTCATTCCCATCGGTACTTCTACCAGACCGGACTTTTTTATCTTTCCAGCAAGGGCAAATACTTTAGTCCCTTTACTCTTTTCAGTTCCCATTGAATTATAGGCTGATGCACCATTTAAAATTATCCATGGAATATTTGCATACGTTTCAACATTATTTATATTTGTCGGTTCATCCCATAACCCTTTACTTGCAGGAAACGGCGGCCTGAATTTCGGCATACCTCTTTTTCCTTCAATAGAAGCAATTAATGCAGTCTCTTCTCCACAGACAAAAGCACCTGCTCCCTCTTTTATTCTCATTTCAAGATTAAAACCTTTACCCAGGATGTTTTTTCCAAGTAAACCTTTTTCTTTACACTGCATTATCGCAAGTTTCAGCCGGGCAATAGCCTTTGGATACTCGGCTCTAACATATAGAATACCTTCGTCCGCTCCAACTGCATAAGCGGCTACCATCATTCCCTCAAGAATTGAGTGGGGGTCTCCTTCCAATGCACTTCTGTCCATAAATGCTCCTGGATCTCCTTCATCAGCATTACATATAACAAATTTTTTTTTACTTTTTGCATTATGGGCAAATAACCATTTCAGGCCTGTTGAAAAACCTCCGCCACCACGTCCTCTTAATCCGGAGTCTTTTATAATATTTATAACATCTTCCTGAGAAAGATCATTTAGAACTTTTTTTATTGCATCATATCCACCCAGTTCAATATATTCATCAATTGAACCCGGATCTATAACTCCACAATTTCTCAAAACTATTCTCTTCTGCTTATTTAAAAAGGAATCTTCCTTTGTTATTGTTTCACTTCTAATAATCCAGTCATCGATAGGGTTTCCATCAATAATATGTCTGGATATTATTTCTTTTGCCTTATCAGAAGTGACTTGAGAATAGAGGTAGCTTTTTTCATCATCAACAACTTCAACAAGAACTTCTTCATAGCACATTCCCATACAACCAGTTTCTTTTAAAATGATATCAATTTTTTTATCTTCGATTTCTTCCTGCAGGGTTTTAAAAACTGGATTTCCGCCAGCAGAGATACCGCATGTACCCAGTCCAACTTTTATTTCTCTCATTTTTTAACTCCCTCTTTTTTTTTAAACTGGTTTAAAATTTTAACCGTTTTATCCGGAGTTAAACTCCCAAATGTCTCATCATTTATCATTATAACGGGTGCGAGTGAGCAGCATCCGATACAGGCAACAGAGATTAGTGTAAAAATTCCATCTTCTGATGTTTCATTTACTTTAATTTTTAATTCATTTTCAATTGAAGCTAAAATATTTTTTGCATTATTTACATGACATGCAGTACCTTCACAGATTCGGATTATGTTTTTTCCCATTGGTTCCATTCTGAATTGTGAATAAAAAGTAACTACACCATAAATATCAGCAACAGGCACATCTGTTTCTTCATTTATTTTGTATATCACCTCTTTTGGGATATATCCATATGTTTCCTGAGCTGCTTGAAGCAGAGACATCAAAGCCCCTCTTTCTTTTCCTTTAGTTTTTAATTTTTCTTCAAATTTTTTAACATCTTCACGATTCAATTCGTTACTTTCAGCCATCTAAAACTCCTTATCTCTTTTTATAAAAAAAATGCGAGAATTCAATTGTTATTTTTATCACAAAATAGACTAATTTGCAAAAATGTTTTTATTAATTATAAACAATAATGAGTTTTAGTGTTCTAAATTAACACCGGTGACTTTTGATAATTTCTCCATTCTTTTTTTCCAATATTCTTTATCCTTTTCTCCTTCATTATTAGAAGAGACACTTTTTGTATCATAGAATTCGAGGACATCAAGAATAAGCTCTTTTTTAGGTTCAATTTCTGTTCTCTTCTTTAGATTAACAAAACTAATTATATTTCCTTCTTCTAAGTAAATTTTATATCCATTCAAAACGAGACTCTCTAATGGTTTTACTTTACTAATCTCCATTAATTTTGTTAATTCTACCTGTTTGCCCTCATTAATATAGTTTGAATACTGTTTTTGTATCACATCAGTAATACTTTGGTATATTTGAAGATCTATTTTATAGCTTTTTGAAAAATAATCCAGAGTATACGGTGTCCCAAGTTCAAGCATAAGAGTGCAAATTTGTTGAAGAGTTTTAGAGTCAAGGCTTGTTTGGGTAATTTCTAATAATGTCATAACAAGAAAAAGTCTTGTTTTTATAGAACGCTTTTCATTTAAATAATTTTTTATTCCAATCCTTATAGAATACTCAGCAGGCTTTGTGTGAGATTGCTTCATTAGCCTTTTCAGATCAAAGAATTTTTTGTCATTTATAAGGTTTCCGAATAAGGACTGTAATTGCTTCATGGCCATTTTATATTTCTTTTAACAAATCCGAGACAGCCTCTTTGATACTGTCAGTCTTATCAAAAATTTTTTTTACTATTCCGCTTACATCAATATTTTTTTTACTTTTATTTTTTAAAAATTCCCAGCCACTAAAGGATTCAATATCAATAGTTTTATCCCAGGGCAAACACAAGCCTCCACTTTTTGCAAATTCATTAGCTATGCAGACAACAGAAGTAACCAAATCCATTCTGGATCCAAGCATTTTATGATGGTAGCCAATACTATTATTGATTTCTTTATGAAATTTCCATGATTCAGCTAAAAAATATCCAATTTCAGTATGATCAACACCGAGTATTTCCTTTTCTGCCTCATAATTATAGCTATCAGATCCCAATTGCTCTAATACAATATCTTCAAATTCATCGGGATATAAGTGAAATATCAAAAGTTTGCCAATATCATGTAATAATCCTGCAATATAATAGTTTTCATTTTTTGGAAGTTTTAATTCTTCAGCCAGCAATTCAGAAAAATATGCTGTTCCTATAGAGTGTCCCCAGAAAGCAGCAGGTTTAAAGTCCTGTAATTGCTTGTTTTTACTTTTAAACATACTTATTAGTGAGATCTGTAACGCAATTCCCTTTAAAGTACTAAAACCTAGATATGTAACCGCATTTGTCAGGTTTGTAATTTCCTGTCTTTTTCCATAAAGAGGAGAATTACATAACTTCAAGATCTTTGCCATCATTGATTGATCTTTTTTTATTACTTCTGCAATTTGCTTATTTGAGACATATGGTTTATCCATCAAACTTCTAAGTTCAGTAAAAATAATTGGCAGTGATGGCAACTTCTTTCCAAAAAACATTGATTTAATTTTTTTATCTTTATCCACTTTATGTCCTTAGAATATATACTATCAAAAATCAAAAAAAAAAAACAGGGGTAATTTAACTTTTCTATTCTGCATATAAACGTCTGATTATGTTAATTCTTTTAGAAGAGCATTCATTATCTCTGTAGCCTTGCCCTGTAAAAAAAAATCCGTTATACTTTCTGTATAATTTGATTTTATTGTGTTAATTTCAATTATTTTTACTTTATTTTCCTTTGCAATATATGGGATCATAGACGCAGGCATTACTTCACCTGTTGTTCCTATTATGATAAAAACATCCGATTTTCTGGCTTCCAAAAATGAACGCGATTGTGCTATTTCAGGAATTGGCTCACCAAAAAAAATAAAATCAGGTTTCAAAAGCCCACTACACTTAGGGCAGACAGGAGGAATTAGATTCAGATCAATTTCAGATGAAAAACATTTTTCACTACATTCCAGGCAAATCAATGTTTTTGAGGTTCCATGATACTCACAAACCTCTTTACTTCCAGCTTCCTGATGCAAATTATCTATGTTTTGGGTGATTATTGTCTGCAAATAATTCATTTTTTCCATTTCTGCCAATGCTATATGTGCTGCATTTGGTTTTGCATTTCCAAAAAAATCATAAAATATTTCTTTAATCAACCGCCAGGATTGTTCTGGATTTTTTTTAAAATAATTTATATCCAGAAAAACCGGATCATATTTGTTCCATAAACCATCTTTGCCTCTAAATGGGGGAATACCACTTTCAACTGATATTCCAGCTCCTGTAAATGCAGCCACTCTTTTTGAATTTCTGATTAAATTAGCGATTTCCTTAATCATTTTAACTCGAGCTGAGATTTGAGTTAACAAAACTCACGATTTCTTCAATTTTTGGTATTCCCTTTCTGTAAAGACTGGATATAATTTTGTCTGCCCTGTCAAAATCCTCCGGGAAATCAACTGTCAGTCTCATATTTGGAAATTTTATATTTTCATCAGCATCTAAATACCCGTTATTAAAGGTTTTGTTTTTTTTCATATATAGAGTAACATGCTCTTTATCCTCTTTTGTAACTGCATTAATATATGTTCTTTCTAATGCCTCTTTAGTAAAACATTCAAGAATAGTTCCAATAGGCATTCCCTTAATTGCTGCATAATCCAAATTGTTTTTTATTAAATAATTAAGTGTTATTTCAGGATTTTTAATATCCAGGATAGGATTATCTGCTGTTGCTCTAAAATAATATTTATCAGGATATTTTTGTGATACCTGGTAGAACCTTTCCAGAACATCTTCTTCCGAACCTCTAAAACACTTTATACTATTTTGTTTTGCATATGATTCTATTTTGTCATTTTCTTTATTAATACTGGTTGCAATAATAATATTATCAATTACTGTGGAAAGTTTTAATGTTTCTACAATATATGATATCAATGGTTTTCCGCAGATATGTTTCAAAACTTTTCCCGGAAGTCTGGTTGATCCCATTCTAGCCTGAATAATTACTGTCGCCATTTCTAAATAATAAGATTTATAGAAATTATTGTCAAATAAAAAAAAAGGATGAAAAATTCTTTTTATAAGGTTGTCTTTTTATTAATTTTTTTATAAATAGTGATGAATTTATCAAGATTAAGCTCTTCAGCTCTTACACTTTTTTTTAAATTGATATTTTCGAGGATTTGCAATATATTATTTTTATATACATGAGATAAATTATTTGATAGTGTTTTTCTTCTATTAAGAAAGCATGTTTTTAAAAAATCATAAAAATCTTCACTGTTAATTAGCTTTTCTTCTTTATTAGATTTATTAAACTTAAAAACGCTTGAATAAACCTTCGGGATTGGATAGAAGGATCCCGGACTGACTGAAGCAACTTTTTTTGAATCATATAAATAGCTGAATATTAAATTTTGAGCATTCTTAGTTTTTGGATCGTTTATTCTTAATAATTTATCTACAAACTCTTTTTGAAACATCAAAACCCCGGATTTAATATATTTGTGGTTTTTTATAATCCAGTTTAAGATCTCTTTTGATATATAATAGGGAACATTTCCAATAAGTTGTATGTTTTTGTTATTAAAATCCTCTGCCTTTATTTCAAGAATACTTTTATTAAGAATACTAAAAACACCAGCTTTTTTTTCCAATTTTTCCGCTAGAGCACTATCTAATTCAACTAGAAATAATTCCAGATTAATTTTTGATAATTTTGCTTTATTAATAATCAGATCTGTTAATACACCCTTTCCAGGACCTATTTCAAGAACACTTTCACTTACCGGAAAAAATTCTTCTATTATTTTTTCTGCAATTCCTTTATTAATTAAAAAATTTTGACCTAGATGAGAAGAATTGTTTTTTTTCATTTAACTTTATAATTTTTTATATGGATCCCTTCACAAAGGTTTTCATTTATAAGACTTTTTATTTGTACAAATATTTTTTTCTTTTTTAGTCCTTTACTTGGAGGGATTTTTACATTCAGGTAATTTGATGTAACTACAAGAGAAAAATCTTTAGATTCTTCAATCAATATTCCACTAACTATTTTATCTATATTGCTCTCACAATATTTAAACTTAAGGTTTTTATTAATTTCTTTTAATTCTCCAGCTCTCCTTTTGGCAATCTGGAAGGGTATTTGATCCTCCATAACAGCTGATTTTGTTCCAGGTCTTGGGGAATAGGGAAATACATGGAGATAATTTAAATTACTTGCCTCAATAAAGTCTACTGTTTCAGAAAACTCTTTTTCTGTTTCGCCTGGAAAGCCTACTATAAAATCACTACCATAGTTTGCATCAGGAAAAAATTTTTTAAATTCATCCATTGTTTTTAAATAGTTTTTTGCCTTGGAATTTCTATTCATTCTCTTTAAAACAGAATTACTGCCACTTTGGAAAGAGAAATGAAAACTCAATGCTAATTTATCAATTTTACTTAAACCCTTTACAAATTGAAAATCTAAGTATCTTGGATCTAATGAACTCAATCTAATAAGATCGATTCCTTTAATTTTTTGAAGTATTTTTAAAACATCAAGTATATTTATCCTTGGAAAAAGATCGTAACCATAAGATGACAAATTAATCCCGGTAAGAATCAGCTCTTTATATCCAAGGCTTGAGAAATATTCAGCTCTCCTTTTGATGTCATCTATTGACAAACTTTTTGGTTTTCCCCGAAGAGATGGAACAATACAATATGAGCATCTATGGTTACATCCATCTTGAATTTTAAGGAATTTTCTTGATCGAAATGAAGAATGATAAATAAGAGTATTATCTATAGAAAAATCTTTCTTTATCGCGTATACAATCGCTTTTTTCTCTTCATTATCGAAAAAACCATAACTCTTATATTTTTCTGAAAGAACAGTTCTATTATTTGAGATAGAACATCCGGCAATATACCATTTTATATTTGTTTTTTTATAATTTTTTTCAATAAATTTTAAGACATCTTTTTCAGCTTTTTGAGTAACACTGCAAGTATTGAGGATTGCAAATTTCGCTTCTGATTGGTTCGTAGTAAGTTCAAAGCCTTCATTTTCCAGATCTATGACCCAATCCTGAACCTCTGCCTGATTAGATCTGCATCCAAAATAGCTGACAAAAAATTTCATAAAAATTTATTTGGAAATAAGTTCTTTCAAACGTTCACTTTTTGCAATAACTTCTTTTTGCTGATCCTTCCTGAATTTAATAAGAAATTCTTTTATTTTTTTATCTTTTAAAGCAAGAATTTCCAATGCAAACAGAACTGAATTAAAACCACCTGAGTTTCCGATTCCAAATGTAGCAACAGGTATTCCGCCAGGCATTTGAACAATTGAATATAATGAATCCAGTCCGGATAATGCCGTTTTTATTGGAATACCAAGAACCGGCAATAATGTATGAGAAGCAACCACTCCCGGTAGATGTGCCGCACCGCCGGCAGCAGCAATGATTACTTCAATTCCTGAATTTTCGAAATTTTTAATAATATCCAAAGTTCTTTGTGGAGTCCTATGAGCTGAACTCACTTCAATTTTAAACCCAATTGAATTACTTTTTAAAAACTCAATACTTTTTTCTATGTATGGATAATCTGAATCACTACCTAATATTATTCCTATTTTACTCATTTACTCCTCCCTATATCCTGTCGAAAATACATATTATCAAAACTTAAAAAAGCGATTGAGTCATATATCCTTCCAACCGCTTCTTTTAAACTATCTCCTTTTGCACAAATATTCAACACCCTTCCTCCAGAGGTATATATTCCATCATCTTTCAACTCTGTTCCTGCATGAAAAATTTCTACTTCTGCTGACTTAGCCCTTTCCAATCCATTTATTTTTTTTCCTTTTTCATATTTTCCCGGATAACCTTTTGAAGCTAAAACAACGCAAGCAGAGATTCTAGTATCCCATTCAATACTTACATCAAACAAATTCCCTTCAGCTGATCCTTCTAATATTGGGACAATATCACTTTTTAATCTAAGCATTATTGCCTGAGTTTCAGGATCCCCAAATCTTGCATTAAATTCAAGAACACTTGGTCCAGATTCGGTCATAATCAACCCTGCATATAAAACCCCTCTAAATTCACGTCCTAATTGTTTCATACCTTTTATTGTCGGGTATATAACTTTTTCCATTATAAAATCAAATGACTCCTTATCAATATTTGGAGAGGGAGAAATTGCTCCCATCCCTCCTGTATTTGGACCTTCGTCTTTTTCATATATTTTTTTATAATCCATTGATGAAACTAATGGAATAACACGTTTACCATCAGAGATCACAATAAAAGACATTTCGGGACCTTCCAGGAAATCCTCAATAATTACTGTTTCCCCGGATTTTCCAAATTTGTTTTCAAGCATAATCGTTTTTATCGCATTTTGACCATCACCCAGAGTTTTACATATGAAAACACCTTTACCTGCAGCAAGACCATCTGTTTTAATAACTACTGGGAATTTAATTTTTTTTAGATAATTTATTGCATCCATAGCAGAGTTGAATGTTTCAAATTTCGCTGTTGGAATATTGTTTTTTAATAGAAACTCTTTTGAAAAAACCTTTGAACTTTCAATAATGGATGCTTTTTGAGTTGGGCCAAATATTTTTAAATTCCTTTTGTTAAATGTATCTACTATCCCGAGAGAAAGTGGTAGTTCCGGACCTACTATAGTCAAATCTATTCCTTCCTCTTTTGCAAAATCTGCAATTTCGATTATATTTGAAGGATTTATATCTTTTAAAATAGCAATATCTTTAACTCCTGGATTCCCTGGAATAGCATAAATTTTCTCAACTGCTTTTGATTGTGCTATTTTCCAGATTAGAGCATTTTCTCTACCACCTGACCCAATTACCAATATTTTCATGTTTTCCCCCTAAAAAAGTATTCTATTTTGATATTATACGATAATGATTTCAATCGGTAAAGAATTTTTAAAAAAAAAGAAAACTTTTAAAAATATTTTTTTTATTGTATAATGTTACTGTATATAATTTTATGGAGTAGGTGAAAAAATGACTGTAACAGAAAATTACAAAAAAATTCAGGATAAAGTAGCTTCTGCTTGTGCAAGAGTTGAAAAAAAGGTTAAAGATATACAAATTGTAGGGATTTGTAAAGGACATTCTTCAGAAAAACTTAGAGAAGCATATGAATGTGGAATTAAGATAATGGGTGAAAACAAGACTCAAGAAGCTGACATTCATCGAAATGACCTGGAAGATCTTGATATAAAATGGCATTTTGTTGGAAAATTGCAAAAAAATAAGATTAATAGAATTTTAAATAATTTTGATTTCATTCAATCAGTTGATGGTGTAAAGTCAATTGAACATATTCATAAAAGAGTTCTTGATAATAGAGATGTATTTATTGAAATAAATATTGGTGAGGAAAAAACAAAATCTGGATTTACTGTAAATGGACTTCGAAAAGCATTAAACTATATTCAAAATTTAAATAGAGTAAATATAATTGGATTGATGGCAATCCCTCCGTCAGTTGATGATCCGGAAGATTCCCGTCCTTATTTCAAAAAAATTAGAGAATTGAGAGACGAAATAAATGGAATGAATTTGGAAAACTTCAATATACAACATTTATCTATGGGAATGAGTTATGATTATGAAATTGCTATAGAAGAGGGTTCAACGATGGTACGAATTGGAACCGCTCTGTTTGGAAGAAGATAAATATGGATTCATTCCTGGGGCACTTTCTTCTAGCCTTTTCAAACCTGTTCAGTATGGTAATACAAATTTTTATCTTCATTATTATAGTAAGATCAATTCTTTCATGGGCGGGTCCACTCCCTAATAATCAGTTTATATCTATATTGAGGAAAATAACAGATCCAATTTTCAGATATGTTCATAAGGTCATACCGTTTTCAATTATTGGCGGAATTGACATAACTCCAATAATAATTCTTTTTACTTTGTACTTTGTCGATACATTATTTTCTGGAGTATTAAAGGATTTTGCTGCTGATTTACTTCAAAAAAGGAGCTATTTACCATGAAAAATACTGGAATAAAGATTTCAATTCAGGATATTTTAGCACAAAAATTCAGTACGAAAGTGAAGGGCTTTGATAAAGAGGAAGTTACAAGTTTTTTACTTTTGATTGCGGAAAATATTGAAAATGAAATTAGTGAAAAAGAAAACTTAAAAAAAGAAATGGAGTTAATAAAAAACAATCTTATTAAACTGGAAAACAGAGAAGATGTTTTAAGAGATACACTTATATCAGCTCAAAAGTTTTCAAAAGAAATAAAAAATAATGCAGAAAGAGAAGTCCAGCTTATTATTAAAGAAGCTGAGATGAAAGCTGAAGAAATTATAAATTATTCAAAAGACAGACAAAAAGATTTAAAAAGTGAAATAAAAAATCTTACTTTCAAAAGAAAGGAGATTGAAAACGACCTATTGAATATGCTTAGCTCATTAAAAGAGTTAATTGAATCATACCGAAAAGAGGATGATGAATTTGAAAAAGTTGAGTTTTTAGGTTAAACCTGAGTTTATTAGAAAAGGAGAATATGAATGGCTAATACAGATCAAAAAGAAGCAGCTATAAATAATGCAGTTTCACAGATAGAAAAACAATTTGGTAAAGGAGCAATAATGAAATTAGGGGGAGATAGTGCTGTAAAGGTTCCTGCTATTTCTTCCGGATGTCTTTCGTTTGATATAATTAGTGGTATCGGTGGTTTTCCCCGTGGAAGAGTTTCGGAAATCTACGGGCCGGAAGCTTCAGGAAAAACAACACTTGCACTTCAGACAATAGCAGAAGCACAAAAAGCGGGTGGTAGTGCAGCTTTTATAGATGCTGAACATGCCCTTGATCCAATCTATGCAAAAAACCTCGGTGTAAATATAGACGAACTATATATTTCTCAACCCGATTATGGTGAACAAGCACTTGAGATCGCAGAGATTCTTGTCAGATCAGGTGGCGTTGACATTATAGTAATAGATAGTGTTGCAGCACTTGTTCCTAAGGCTGAACTTGAGGGAGATATGGGAGACAGCCATATGGGTTTGCAGGCAAGATTAATGAGTCAGGCACTACGAAAACTTACCGCTCTTGTCGCAAGATCAAAAACTTCTTTTATATTTCTAAATCAATTAAGAGATAAGATCGGTGTTTTTATGGGCAATCCGGAAACAACAACTGGTGGAAAAGCACTTAAGTTTTATTGTTCAATGCGTGTAGAAGTTAGAAAAATATTAACACTAAAAAGTGGAACAGAAATAGTTGGTGGAAGAACACGAATAAAAATTGTAAAAAACAAAGTTTCTCCTCCATTTAAGTTAACTGAGGTTGATCTTCTTTTTGGAAAGGGGCTCTCGAGAGAGGGAGATATAATAGATTTAGCAGTTAAACATGAACTTATTTCAAAAACCGGTTCCTGGTACTCATATGGAGAGGAAAAATTAGGACAGGGAAAAGAGGCTGTAAGAAAACTTTTAGAAGAAAATACATCTTTATTTGATGAACTAAAGAAAAAAATCTTAACTTTAGAAGGATTTGGAGAAGAGAACAAAAAGGAAAAAAAAAAAGAAGAAAAAAAAAAATCTAAAGAAAGTTAAGAGTGAAAAAACTTAAATACTCTATTATATTCAGTGTTATAATAGTTTTCATACATTTTTTCCAAAATGAGATAAATATATTTGTCAAAACCCCTCTTGGTACAAATATTATAACTTATTTAATTTATGGAGTGTTGATCCCTTTTTTCATCTTAGTATTGATAAAAGTCTTGCTAAAAAGGAATGATGTAAATACAACAACAATTCTGCTTATTATTGGGATTGTTTTATATTTTTTTATGATCCGTTCCCAAACTCTTCTTATATCGAAACTCTCTCTTTTTGAATTTATATCTATCGGGATTGTTTATTCTTTTGAAAATAAGAATAGACGATCTTTAATCCCGATTATATTAATTCTTTTTACTGCTGTTTTAACTGAATTCGCAGTTCACAGGTCTTTATCAATATCTTTTTACCATTATGATGTTTTTTTAAAAATCTTATTAAGTTTTGCCGGGTATACTGCTGCAGCTATTAGTTTCAGAAAGTAAAAAATCATCAATTCCTTTCCATGTTCCAAGATCATTAAATGAATTTATTTGAAATCCACCAAATTTAAATATTGAATCTAAATTTATTTCTGCATTATCACTTAAAACAGAATTGATCAAATATTCATATAAAGCTTTTGCTGCATTTTTTTTAAATCCATAACATCCCCAATAACTATTATACTGAATGTAATCTTTTATAGGTTTATCTTTAAAAAGTACAATATTATCTTCTTTAACCCTCATAGCTCCTAGATTTTTTATTTTTTCTTCATTTTTTGTTTTTATATAACCAAAAACCACATTATGTGTTTTCATCTTGTTTATTCCAGTCTCAATAAGAGTTTCATTTAAATCAGAAAAATAATGGTTTTCTTTACTAAGTCTCAGATTTGTGTCTGGAAGAAGTACAAAATTATACTCTGAAAATGTTTCCATCGCTGAATAAACTGATCCAGGCCATTCATAATAATTATTATTAAAATAGACCTTATTAACTTTAAGTGTTGGAAGTTTTTTTTTTACATAATTATATACTTCTTCTTTTTCTGCAGTTATTACTACCGATACTTCTATCTTTATTTCTTTGTTTTTGCTGCTTTCTAAAATATGAAGGAGGGAGAAATCAATAAGTTTCCTCCCGGGAAATATTTCATATAATTCTTTTGGATATCCTAAATTAAGTCTACTCCCTTCTCCAGCACAGGGTAAAATTACTGTTATATCCAAAAAACATTCATCTTTATATTACTTTATATCTAATATAAATATTTTATAAAAATCTATTTACGTTTTTTTATTTTCAAGTTATTTATTGATGAATTTGTACTGCTGATTGCTTGTATAAATCCTCTTTCTCCAGTAAAAGGACCAGAAGTTCCATCGGCATTATATGAGCCATGCATATTATCATTATTTTCTAAATTACCACTAAAGGAAATATTATATAGATCATATTCAAATATTATTGAATTTCTAGTAGCATGATATGTGCCTGTATCACCTTCTAGATCTATAAATGTTCCGTTTTCTCTTCCTCCGCTGAAGTTTAAACGAAAAATTACATTCTCACTAAAAGCATTAAATCTTATTGTCCACCTTCCACGAATATCATATAGCTCCTCTTTATCTGTTTTCTTTTTTGAAAGGAGTATAACTAAAAGTGCAATTAAAGCGACGCCACCGACTACCAGTAAAACCGGGAATTTTTTTTTCTTTTTTCCTTCTTTCTGAATAACTTTTTTTACAGGTTTTTTTTGTTCAATTTTTTTTGCTGGTTGTAAATGAATTTTTTTTAAGCCCATATCTTTTCTGATTTTATCAATTTTTTTTTTAAATTCAATATCATTTTCCTCTTTTGAAAAGGAGGGAAATGTTTCATATACTTTTTTTAGATTATTTTCTACTTCAGCATCTTCTCCAACCGTGTAATACACCTTGGCAAGAAGATAAAATGCTTCAGCAACATTTTTTTTTTGTTCTACAATGGCTCGTAAGTTTTCAATAAATTTTTGAAGTACCTTTACTGATTCATCATAGTTTCCCTGTTGATAATATTTTCTTGCTTTAAGCAATATATCTTCTTCACTGGCAAATGAATATTCTGCTGTTCCAATTAGGAAAACAAAAGCAATTAAAGTAAATACTCCTACTTTTTTCAATAATAATTTACTAAGCATTTTACACCTTCCTTAAAATAATTTTATTTTTAAACTTTGATACTATAAAGGTTACTCTCCAATTTTCTAAAATAACCATATTTCCCTTTTTATCAACCGGCCGTTGAAATCGTATGTTTTTAAGTTTCAACCAAATACCTCTTAAAATTCGTTTTTTCGATATAAGAGGGGTTATGATTAAATTTTCCTGATTAATTTCCTGTAAGGATAATTTCCCATATGCATTTATTCGAATTTTTACTGTTAATTGTCCCTCAATCAAAACTTTATTTATAAAAAACACCTTGTTTTCTGAAACAATAATTCTAATTCTATCAATTTTTGCCATATATAATTTAGTCAATTCTGGCTTCAATTTAAAAAGACTTATTTTCTTTATTACTCTTTTAATAGGTTCTTTCTTAGGAAAAGTCTTTTTTTCTTCTTTTGTTTCTGACTTTTTTTTCAATTCGTCCTGGATCTTTTCATCAAGTTGATATAATTCTAATGTTTCTTTGTACTTTTTTGCCTTTTTAATGAATTTGTCTGCTGAAATAAAGTCAGACTTTTTATAATATTTTTTTGAAAGAGCAAAAAATTCTTTATATTTATTTTCAACAAATGATATTTTAGGGAGTTCTGTTTTTCCCATTATTAGAACATTATTTTCCTGTTTTATGCTTTTATTTTTGTTTATGTTTTCCTTTACCTGATTTTTAATTTGTTTCGTTTCACTAATTTTGTCAGTTTCATTTTCCGGAATCTCTTCACTTTTAATTTCATTCTTTTTGATTTCTTTATTGTTAATCTTTGTTTTTTCATTTTCTTTTTTAACGATTTCATTTTTGTTTTCAATTTGCTGTGATTTTAAAAAATTCAAAATTGGTGTAAATTGATATAACACTAGAGCAACACTAATAAAAAACAAAAATATTAAACTCAGTTTAAAAATCGTACTTTTATAAAATCTATTCCCTTTTTTATTATAAATATTACCAAATTTTGTTGTTTTTCCAGATGCAATCAGGTCTAATATTTCATTTGCATTTTGGAATCTGTTGTTTGGATCTTTCTCAAGGCATTTTTCAACAATATGTTTCATTTCCATTGTTATGTTTGGATTTATGCTGGATATAGGTTTTGGGTCCTCATTTACATGTTTATAAAGTATTTCAATAGGGGTTTCGCATTTGAATACAGGCTTCCCTGAAATTAATTCATATAAAGTCGTCCCTAATGCATAGATATCAGATCTTTTATCAGCGATTCCACTTTTAATTTGTTCAGGAGAAATATAATAGGGTGTACCAATTAACATACCTGTCTGAGTAAGAGTTTTACTTGATATAGGTCTTGCAATTCCAAAATCCGCAAGAAAAACCCTATTTGTATCATTTTCAATTAGAATATTTGCCGGTTTTATATCTCTATGAATTATACCTTTACCATGTATATAGGTTAGGGCCGATGCCATTCCTTTTACTACTTTTATAATAAGATCTGGTTGTAAAGCCCCTTGTTTTTCTATAATATCTTTTAAACTAAACCCATTAACATATTTCATAACCAAAAAAGCATTATTTTCTACTATGCCGGTTTCATAAATTGGAATAAGATTTCTTTGATCAAATTTTGCATATAGTTTAGCTTCTCTGATAAACCGTTCAATTACCTCTGTATCGCCTGCATGTTGCGGAAGCAGTATTTTTATTGCAACATCTCTTTCAAGAATTTTATCTTTTGCTAAATATACTTCTGCAAATCCTCCTTTTCCTATTAGTTTTATAAACTCATATTTTTTTGATAAAGATTCTTTTACTTTTTTAATGCTCATTTTTTCCTTATTACCTAAATTAACCGATTATTAGCTCAACATAGAAAATAATTATAGATGGATAATAAAAAAAAATCAATAAAAACATTTGTAAAAAAAAGAAAAATCCTTTATTATAAAATTGAATGAAGTATTATCTTTTTACTATATATTTCTTTTTATTTTCCATTACTCTTTTTACAGAGTATAAAAAGCCTCTTAGAACACAAGTAGAACTAAAAAATATTATATTAAATCAGCCTATAAAAAATGTTATAAATAAAAAGAAATTATTATTTAGTATTTTTTATTATTCTCAAAAATTGAAAAATGAACAGGATACTTTTATTTTTTTTGAAAAATTACTAAAAAAAACTAAGTATCGGCCTTTATTATCAGCAATTTACTATAATATGTCCATGTATAAATCGGGAGAGGATAGAAAAAGGCTGCTATTAAATGCAAAAAATAGTTCTTTAGATAATATGGATTTAAAGTTATCATTATTATCTTTAGTAGATTTCTATAAAAATAATTTCAGAAATGGAAAAAGATATTTAGAGCTTTTTTACTTAAAGAAACTAATCAATATTCAAAATAAAACAAATGATTTTTCAGGTCTTGAAAAAAGTTTTTTCAATGCTGGAGTTTATTATAAGGAAAGAATAGATTATTTAAATTCTATAAATTATTTTGCTAAATCAATAGTATATTCAAAAAAAGTAAAAGGCACTTTTAAAGGAAACTCATATTTGGAAATTGCAAATATCTTTTATTTAATTGATAAAAAAAATTTAACTAAAAAATTCTTATCTAAGGCATTAGACTTTTCAAATAATAGTAAGGATAAAAAATTGTTAAGTTATATTTATCTTTTCTACAGTAAAGATTATTACGATAAAAAACTTTATGATAAGGCTTTAAAATATATTTTAAAGGCAGAATATAACCTTGAATATAAGAATTCTTCACACAGAAAGGAGCTTTTTTTTTTAAAATCAAAAATTCTATTTAATCTTGATCAAAAGGATAAATCAAAAAGTATTTTGAAACATATCATACATACTGAAATAAAAACTGGATCTTTTAAAAATTTTTTACATATAATTAGTTATTATACAGAAATACTAATTAATGAAAATAAATTAATTGAAGCTGAAACTAATATTCTCAAAATTAATGATATATATGCTCCATATTATAGATATTATTACTATTATTATTATTTGAAAGCTTTGTTGTTTGAAAAAAGTAATAATAAAAAATACGCTCTAATCTATTATAACAGAACGTTAAAAAGTATAGAAGAAATTTTTAAAAATTCTACTCAGGATAGATATTTTTACTTTAAAGAGGATATTGATAGAATATATAAAAGAATCAGTGTGTTTACTATTTCTTTAAATGAAAAAAAGTTAATTAAAAAAATTATTTATTTGAATGAATTAAAACATTTTACTAATCGAAGTAAAATACAAACTAAAAATTATAATTCTTATTCTATAAAAAAAGTAAAAGAGTTTTTATTTAATGATGAAAAAAAAAATGTTATGGACCAGGAACAAAGAAAAATTATTAAGGAGATTAACAAATTAGATAGTGATTTTTTAAATAGTTACAAAAGGTTTAAATTTTCTAATTTGAAAATAGAAAAAATTCAAAGAAGATTACTAAAAAATCAATTATTAATAAAGTATATTATTGTTGAAAACGACCTATATGCCGTATATATAACAAGAAAAAAATATGATATAGTAAAAAAAAAGGAGATAATGAGTGAATTACACATTTTAATTAAGTCTTTTTCAAATACATTAGATGATTTTACTATGGGGAATGTTGATTATTTAAGAGTTCAATTCAAAACTAAAGTTGCAAAAAAATTATATAATATACTCTTAAAAACCATACTTGAAAAAAATGATAAAACTATGGAATTACTTATTATTCCCGATGAAATATTATTTAAAATTCCATTTGAAACTCTAATTGTAAATAACAAAAAACGTATAGTTTTTTCAGATATTCTTTTTTCACAATATAAAAATTACAATTATCTTATAGAGAAATATTCAATTTCTTATTATTTCTCAATATTTCAGTTTCTAAATAATGAAAAAAATATATATAAAAAAAAGACTTATAAATTATTATTTTATGGTGATCCTTTAATTTCAAAAAATATGCGTTCTGTTTTTCTTCCTCTTCCATCAACTAATTTTGAATTAAATTCAATAAAAAGATTATTTACAAAAATGAAAATCCTTTCTTTCACAAAAAAAGATTTAACTATTTCAAATTTTAAAAAATATTCCTCTAAAACTGATATTATTCATATAGCTACACACTATGTAAAAAATGCAGAGTTTCCATTCTATTCATCATTTTTATTTTCAAATGATAAAGGACTTTCGAATTCTTGTTTTGCTCATAATATTTATAATTCAAAATTGAATAACAGTCTTGTTGTACTTAGTGCGTGTGAGAGTTCAGAAAATAATCTTATTGGAATAAATGGTCTAAATGGTATTGTCGCTGCTTTTAAAAATGCCGGTACTAAATCTATTATTGTGAGTTTATGGCCTGTAGATGAATACAATTCTACTTTATTACCTATTTTTTATAAATATTTAAATAAATATAAATCTTACTCAAAAAGTGCAATTTCTAATGCTTTAAGATTTGCAAAATTAGAATTTATAAAAAAAATAAATATCATAGATAAAAAGTTGAAAATTTCTTATTCCCATCCATATCTATGGTCAAATTTTATAATCTATAATTTGAATTAAGATGTATATAATAATCAAAATTTTTACTCTTATTAACAGACGTTGCAATAACTTGTAAATCAGGATACCTATTTAGAATTATTTCAATGTTGTTTTTGTCAATTGCTGTATCAAAATCATCTGTATATAATACAGGATATTCTTTTTTCTTGAAAAAAAAGCATTCTAAAAAAGATATATATATATTTAGTAATCCTATTTTTTTTTCTCCTGAAGAAAAAAATTTCAAGTTTTTTTCACTTTTTTTTAAATAGTATTTATCAAGATGGGGGCCTTTAAGTGTTCTACGTTGAATAATTTCTTTGTTTTTTATTTTTTCATATTCTAAATATATTTCATTACTATTAAAACTTTCATTATCCATAAAGTTTGGTAAATAAACTATTTCCATGTTTTTTTCTATATTTTTCAGAAATTTATTTAATTCTAAGATAAAATTTTTTCTTTTAGTTATAATTACAAATACCAGTTCTGATAAAACCTTGTTCCAGCTGCTTATTTCCATTTTTGAAAAATTTGTTTTAAGTAGATAATTTTTGTTTTTTAATGCTCTATTATAATTTATAAGATCTTTATAATAGATATTATTAATTCCAAAAATAAATCTATCAATAAGTTTTCTTAATAATGTATTATTTTCAATATATTGAGTGTAATTAGATGATGAAAAAAACAATGGGTAATAATACTCATTGATATTAATTATATTTGTTTTCTTATTTGATAAAAAAACATCTAATTTGTTTTTCGAGTAGATCGCTTTTAACTCTAATATCCCTTTAAAGTCACTTATAATTTTTGCTTTTACTAAAAATTCATTTTTTTCAAAATTTACAATATCTTTTAGACCTATATTTAAAAATGATTTTTTAAAAGCTAATAAAAATAGAGATTCTAAAATTGATGTTTTTCCTACTCCATTATTACCAAATATTAAGTTTTTTTTCTTGCTAAAATTAAATTTATTTTCGTGTATATTTCTAAAACCATTTATATATAGTTCGGAGACAATCAAGTTTTAGTGTTACCTATTTAAATATTTAATGGCATAATTACATACAAATAGTCTAAATTATCACTGGAAATTGGTTTAAAAATAAATGAACTATCATCATTATTCATTGAGATCTCTACTTCCTCTGCACTTACATGATTTAAAAATTCTTGAATAAAAACACCATTAAAGGTTGCGGATATATTCTCTCCACTATAATTAATAGCAATTTCTTCATATGCCTCTCCTTTTTCAGATGAGGTTTTATCCAGAACTAATTTATTTTCAAAAAAATTAAAAATTATACTGTTATTTCTTGTTTTAAAAATTAAAATTCGTTTTAAAATATCAGACAGGTCATCTCTATTTACAATTGCAGAAAAAAGTGTTTTTTCGGGAATAACTGCTCTATAGTTTGGGAATTTTTGATCAATAATTCTTGACGATAAGATTCTATTTTTATATTTAAAAAATATATTATTCTTGTCAAAACTTAATAATATATCACCTTCTGTTCCAAATTTCTGTAATTCTAAGAGTGCTTTTTTTGAAATTATAAAATCAACAGAATCATCTGTATATTTTTTTTCATAATTTCCTGTAAATGATAATCTATTTCCATCGGTTGCAGCCATCTGTATATCTTCACTATAAATTGATAGAAGAGCTCCACTTAAATTAAACTTCATTTCTGAAGAAACAATAAAATAATTTTTATTAATCATAAATGCAAAAGACGACATTTTTAATTTTTGTGCGTTTTTAAAATCTGAACTAGGTAGTTCCGGATAATCTGATGATTGCATTCCCATCAATTTATATTTGCTTTTTTTTGAACTACTTTTTATAACAATTTGTAAATCATTATTTTCTTCTATTTCTATATTACCTTCCGGCATTTTAGAAATTAGATCATAAAAATCTCTTCCATTTACTGTAAAAGATCCTTCTTCAGTTACTTGAGCTTCAAAATTAGTGGATAGTCCTATTTCAAGATCTGTAGCAATTAATTCTATATTTCCATGTTGAAATGCAGTGATTTTTATATTTTGTAAAATTTCCATCATTGATTTCTTCTCAAATATTCCTACAAATAGTTTTAATTCATTTGCTAATAATTCTTTTTCTATTAATAACTTCATTTTATTGTTCTCCACAATATATAACATAATCATTATATAAAGAAAATTATAAAAAAACAATGAAAAAAAGTAATATTATAAAATTTATACAAAATAAAAGTTTTTAAATAAAGTTGTTTTTTTATTTTCCACAATCTTTATTATTATATATATAAAATATTTTTAATAACTAATAATAACAAATATAAGTGTGGAATTGTTGAAAAGTATTTAAAAATGTTATAGATAACCACTAAAGACATGTTGAAAATTGTGTTGAAAATCTAATATAAATGTTGAAAACTTTAAAACATTGAATTATTTGAAGTATTCCTCATAATTATTAACAATTATTGAAAACTCTGAATCAAGTTCAATATTCTTTTCAACTTTCTTAATTGAATGTAAAACAGTAGTATGATGTTTTCCTCCAAAATGTTTTCCTATTTCAACAAGAGTACATTTTAAGAGTCTTTTACATAGATACATTCCGATCTGTCTAGGAAAAGCTATATCATTTTTATTACTTTTAGAAACCAAATCACATTTTTTTATATGATATTTATTTGAAATATATTCTTTGATCGAATCAAACGAAACCTTATTCTTATTTATATTAATAAATGGTTCAAGCGATTTTTTAGCAAATGCTATGTCTATATTTACTCCTTTTTTATCTGAAAATTTTAAACTTGCAGTAGAAATTAATCTATTCAAAGCACCTTCAAGAGCTCTTATATTACTTGAGACTTTTTCTGCTATAAAAAATATAACTTCATCTGTGAATTTAAAATCATAATCTATTTTTCTTTTTCTCTCTTCAATTTTTTTATTTAATATAGCAAGACGTCCTTCAAGATCATATGGTTTTAAATCAACTATATTTCCCATAATAAATCTAGTTTTAAATCTTTCTTCAAGGTCAGGTATATCATTTGGATGGGTATCTGAACATATAACTATTTGCTTTTCCATATTAATAAGTTTATTAAAAATATTAAAAAACTGTTCTTTTGTACCAGCCCATTTTGTAATATATTGAATATCATCAATTAAAAGTACATCTAAAGATTCAAATTTAGTAATAAATTCATTTCTTTTCTTATTTTTTGAAGATTCACTGAATTCATACATAAGTTCACTTGATGTAAGGCAACGAATTTTCATATTTTTATTATTCTTAAGAATTTTATTTCCGATTGCATTTAGCAAATGTGTTTTTCCAAGACCAACATCACTATAAATATATAGTGGATTATATGATTTTCCTGGAAATTCAGAAACATTATATGCAAACGAATAAGCGAATTGATTAGATTCTGTTTGGATAAAAGAATCAAATGTAAATTTTTTAATTAAATTTGAATTTAAATTGTTTTCAGTTTTAGATTGATTTAAATTATTCTCATTAGTATTATTTTCTAAAAAATTAGAATCCTCTTCATAAAGAGGAACAACCTTAATTGTAAATCCAAATGTTTCTTTTGTATAAGTATTTATATCTGTTAAAATACTATTACTTGTTATCCAGATTATTTTATTTTTGTCAGGGGATCCTAAAAAAATAATATTATTATTTTTTCCAATTAGACTTAATGGTTTTATCCATTTATCAAAGGTATTTTTCCCGAACTTTTTTAAGAGATACTCATTTAGTGATAAAAATTCTTTCATCTTAACCAAAAATTTTCCACAAAATTTTCAACAATTGTGGAAAAACATTTAAAAAACTTTTATTTATTCTCATACAAACATAATTATAATATTAAAAATTCTATTAAGTGTCAAGGCTTGACAATAAAATAAATAAGGATATATTCTTAAGAAATGAAATTACAATTAAAAAGAATGTTTTTATTATTTATTGCAGTTATAATTTTAATAGCACCTTATTTCTTTTTTTCTGAACACAAAGCAGCAGCTTTATATATTTGGGTTATTTCAATTGTATATTTTTTATTTGTAAAGAAAAAAATAAAAAGAGAAATAGTTTCACGTGAAACATCAGAGGAAAACAATGAGTGATTTTAAAAAAGAAAAAATAAAAAAATATATTGATCTTTTACTTAAATATAATATGGAGGTTAATTTAATCTCTCGAAAACTAAATTTTGATAATATTGAAAAAATTATAGATGAAACATTAATGTTTAATAAATATTTAAAATTTAATAATATTATTGATGCAGGAAGTGGAAATGGATTACTTGGGATTCCGCTAGCTATTGTTAATGAAAATAAAAACTTTACTCTAGTAGAGACAAAAAAAAAGAAAACCGTATATTTAAACAAATTTATATTCGATCTTGAATTGGAGAATGTAACGGTTTTTGAAGGCGGGATTAAAAATTATTTTAATGAAACAGTTGGAAAAAAGAAAATTTCTTTAATAGCCAGAGGGTTCCCGGATAATTATGAGTTAATAAAATTTATAAAAACCGGACTTGTTAGGGAGATTGTTTTTATTACAATTGAGGATAAAATAAAAAAAACTAAATTTGCTATAGATAATATTCAAAAGTATGTATATAATATACCATCGAAAGATAAATTAAAAATTATTAAATTGGAGAAAGTTTCACGTGAAACAATTAAAAAAATGTAATATAATTTCAGTTGCAAACCAGAAAGGTGGCGTTGGAAAAACAACAACATCTGTAAATTTGGGTGCAGCTCTTGCAATTGCTGAAAAAAGAGTTCTTTTAGTAGATTTAGATCCTCAGGGAAACCTAACCACAGGTTTCGGGTTTGATAAAGCTGAAAAGAGGAATGATGTATATTCTGTTCTTTCGGGGGATGCTAATATTAAAGATGTTTTGTTGAAAACCGAATTGAAATATTTGCAGATACTGCCTTCGTCAAGAGACCTTGCCAGATTTGAAATGGAAAATGTTTTAGAAGAGAATAATCATAATTTTTTAAAAAACATTATTAGTACTGTTGTAGATGATTATGATTATATTTTTATTGATTCTCCGCCCTCATTGAGTTTGTTGACAATAAACGCTTTGACAGCTTCAACAGGAGTGCTAGTTCCTATTCAAACAGAGTATTATGCTTTGGAAGGTCTTTCTGATTTGATAAATACTGTAAATAGAATAAAAGAAAATTTTAATAAAGATTTAGATATTTTTGGAATATTGTTAACTATGTATGATGAAAGGACGAATTTGTCAAAACAGGTTGAAGAAGAGATAAGGGAATATTTTAAAGAAAAAGTATATCAAACAATAATTCCAAGAAACATCAAATTATCCGAAGCACCAAGTTTTGGTAAGCCAATTCAACTATATGATATTAAATCAACAGGATCGAAATCATATATTTCTCTTGCAAAGGAGATTTTGTAAATGGCAAAAAAAAGAGTTCTGGGCAAAGGAATTGATGCAATTATTTCTAATAAACCTGTAGAAGAAATAGAAGGGAATGTTATAGAGGTTGGCGTAGAGGAAATATATCCAAATCCATTTCAACCTCGAAAAAATTTCAGTCAGGTAAAGATAAAAGAATTAGCCGAATCGTTGAAGGAATCGGGATTAATTCAGCCTATTATTGTATATAAAAGAGAAAGTAAATATTATTTGATTGTTGGAGAGAGAAGATTAAGAGCGGCTCAATATTTAAAATGGAAAAAAATTCCAATTATTATAAGAGAATATTCAAATGATGAAGTTGCAGTAAATGCATTAATAGAAAATATTCAAAGGGAAGATCTTAATGCGATTGAGATTGGTGAAGGTATTGATTTTCTTATAAAAAAGTTAAAAATCAATCATGAAAATGTTGCAGATAAAATGGGTATGAATAGATCTACGGCAACAAATTATTTAAGATTATTAAAACTACCTGAAGCTATAAAACAAGGTGTTGTGTCAGGAGATATTTCTCAAGGACATGCAAGGGCATTATTATCCTTAAAACAGCAGGATGATCAATTATCTGTTTACTATGAAATAATTAAAAATAAACTTTCAGTAAGAAAAACAGAGTTATTAGTAAATAATTTTTACAAAAAAAGTGAAGAAGTTGTAAAAAAAATAGATCCGGATATAATTAAAGTACAGGAAAAACTAGAGAAAATATTTTCAACACATGTATCTTTAAATTATTCAAAGGGTGGAAAGGGAAAGATTGTTATTGGTTTTAATGATTTGAAAGAATTTGACAGGCTGTATGATATCTTTGTCGGGAAAAACAAATAATGAACTATGGGGGTAGATAATGACAAAAAATGAAGTTTTTGGTAAAGTCAGTGGTTTCATTGATAAAGATACAGAAATCACAGGGGATATAAGATTTAACGATTCTTTTCGTATTGATGGAAAGTTTAAAGGAAAAATACTGTCTGGCAATACTTTAATTATTGGAGAAAATGGTGATGTTGAGGCTGATATCGAAGTTAGAAGTGTTTCTATAAATGGTAAAGTAAAGGGTTCTATAAACACAAAAGATAGGGTTGAAATTTTTTCAAAAGGAAGAGTGACTGGAAAAATCATAGCTCCGAAACTAATTATAGAAGAAGGTGCTTTTTTTCAAGGAACTTGTCTTATGGAATTAAAAGCTCTTGAAGAAAATAATGAAGCAGAAATTGAAGAAGAAAAATCCTTTTCTTAAATTGAAAGCTGTTTAATAATGAAAATAGTTGCAGTAATACCAGCTAGATTTGATTCAAAAAGATTTAGAGGAAAACCTCTCGTTAAATTAGTTGGAAAAACTATGATAGAGAGAGTATATACTCAAGTTGCAAATACAAAACTCTTTGATAAAATTATTGTTGCCACTGACGATCTTCGCATTGCTAAAGAGGTGAAGAGATTTGGTGGATCTGTAGAAATAACGTCAACTGAACATAATTCAGGAACAGACAGAGTGTGGGAAGTTGTTAAAGATATGGATATTGACGCTGTTGTTAATATTCAGGGAGATGAGCCATTAATTCCTGAAAAACTAATCGAGGAGTTGTTTAACTCTCTATCCAATGAGGATTCCGAAGTAGTGACAGCTGCGTTCCATAATAATTCAATAAAAGATTTCAGGTCTCCAGATATAGTTAAAGTAGTAGTTGATATATTTGGATATGCGTTATATTTTTCGAGATCTTCGATACCGAATATTGAAAATACAAATTTTGATCATTTTTTAAATCATATTGGAATATATGGATATAAAAAAAACACATTAAAAAAATTTATAGAAGCAAAGACTTCTTTATTAGAAGATCAAGAAAAACTTGAGCAATTAAGGTTTTTAGAAAACGGAATTAAAATTAAGGTTTTAGATACATCATATAAATCAATCGGAGTTGATGTTCCATCAGATATTGAAACTGTCGAAAAATTAATAAAAGAAAAAAATGGTTAAAACAAAATATATTTTTGTTACTGGAGGTGTATTGTCATCTCTAGGAAAAGGTGTTGCTGCGGCATCTATTGGAAATATACTTGAATCATATGGTTATACAGTAACAATATTAAAACTTGACCCTTATTTAAATATAGATCCTGGTACTATGAGCCCGTTTCAGCATGGTGAAGTATTTGTCACAGATGATGGAGCAGAGACTGATCTTGACCTTGGTCATTATGAAAGATTTACCACAATAAGAACAACACAAGAGAATAATTGGACTGCAGGAAGTATTTATAACACAGTAATTGAAAAAGAGAGAAGAGGGGATTATTTAGGAAATACAGTGCAGGTAATTCCTCATGTTACTGATGAAATTGGCTTAAAGATAACAAATTTAAAAAAGAAAGCAGATGTTGTTATTGTAGAAATAGGTGGAACTGTTGGAGATATTGAAGGCTTACCCTTTTTAGAATCGATTAGACAAGTTGGATTAAATTTAGAAGACAATGATGTGCTTTATATGCACCTAACTCTTATTCCTTTTATCAAAACAGCTGGCGAATTAAAAACCAAACCGACCCAACATAGTGTAAAGGAACTGAGAAGTATAGGTATTCAACCGGATATTCTTCTCTGTAGATCAGAGATTCCACTTCCTCAGGATATAAAGAAAAAGATAGCATTGTTTACAAATGTAAAAGAGGAAGATGTTGTTAGTGCATATGATGTAAAAACAATTTATGAAATCCCACTTATATTCAAAAATGAAGGATTAGGAAACGCAATATTAAAAAAACTTAAACTGGAAAAGAAAAAAGATGATTCTGTTGATTGGCAGAAATGGATAGATCGAATTAAAGCATTAGAAAAGAAAAAAGAGGTGGTTGTTAGTATTGTCGGGAAGTATATTAAGTTAAATGATTCTTACAAAAGCCTGTATGAAGCATTATTTCATGGTGGTATAGAAAATGATGTTAATGTAAAGCTACACCTTGTAGAAGCTGATAATCTTTTGGAGTGGAATTTAGATGAAACTTTTGCCGATTCTGATGCAATTCTTGTTCCTGGTGGATTTGGAAACAGAGGTATTGAGGGAATGATAAAGGCAATTGAATATGCAAGGACAAAAAAAGTTCCATATTTTGGAATATGTCTTGGAATGCAGGTTGCTACTATTGAGTACTTTAGGAATATTGTTGGCTATAAAGATGCAAACTCAACAGAATTTTCCACTTCTACAGAAAATAAAGTTTTCATGAAATTAAAAGAACTAAAGAACATTGACTCTATGGGGAATAATATGAGATTGGGTGAGTTTTCTTGTGTTCTAAAGAAAGATACATTAGCAATGGATATATATGGTCAAAATAAAATATTTGAAAGACATAGGCATAGATATGAGTTTAATCCGGAATATGAAAAATTACTTGAAGAAAAAGGAATGGTGATCAGTGGAAAAAATTCAGAAAGAAATCTTGTTGAAATAATAGAATTAAAAGACCACCCCTGGTTTTTTGGATGTCAATTCCATCCTGAGTTTAAATCAAGACCTCTGGAACCACATCAAATATTTGTCTCTTTTATAAAAGCGACAAAGAAAAGAATGGAGCTCAAAAAATAAATTTATTGTTTTTATGTGATATTTCCTTTTAATCCATTATTTACAGCTGTCTAACTATATCTGAAATCCACAAAAATTTTACAAGTCTTTAAGTTCTTTACACAGCAAATTTTTTATACAAGCTCAGATCTTTTATTTGAGATTTTCTTATGTAGGAAAACTTTTCTCTGTTTTCGGACTGAGCATTTTTAAGGAACAATTCAGCGAGAGATTTAAACCAGTATTCAGTTTCTCTATCTGCATCAAAAGTAAGAAGGTATCCCATAATAATATTTCCAGCCATTTCAACAAGTCTTCTTGAGTGGAAACTTGTAAATTCAACATCATCAGCATCGTCTACCATTATAATTGTTGACTTATATTCTTCAGTCATTGTATTTAGGATCTTTGTTAAAAACTCTAATTCCGGTTTTATCTCAACTGCTTGATATTCATTGATTAATGTATTAAAGACCCCACCACTTATGCCTTTTACTGCAGCAATAACCTGTAACTGCGTTGTTCCCTCATAAATACTGGTTATTCTTGCATCCCGGTATAATCGTTCAACAGGAAAGTCTCTCATAAAACCTGTTCCACCATGAATTTGTACAGCGTCATAAACAATCTGATTACAATATTCACTTGAAATACCTTTTAATAGAGGGGTGAGAACTTCAGCTCTTTTCTTGTTTTTTTTCAGTTCTTTTTTTTCAGCGGGGGTTAAGGTTCTACTTTTTGCAATTTCTTCATATTCTTTATATATGTCAATAAATCGAGCAGTTTCATAAAGAAGTGTTCTGGAAGCATCTATTTTTATTTTCATATTTGTAAGCATTTCATATACTCCGGGAAACCTATTGATCTTCTTACCAAACTGAACTCTCTCTTCAGCATATTTAAAGGCTTCTCTATAAGCAGCTTCTGCAATACCAACAGCCTGACAGGAGACACCTATTCTTGCTCCATTCATTAATGCCATAACATATTTTATTAATCCAAACTTTCTTTTTCCTATTAATATAGCTGGAGAATTATTATAGACCAGTTCACAGGTGGGTGAACCGTGAATCCCCATTTTATCTTCAATTCGTCTTACGGTTACAGTTTCATCCCGGTCATAAAGAAACATTGATAAACCTCTTCCGTCAGTGGTATCTTCTTCTGATCTAGCTAATATTAATGATAATTCAGCATTTCCATTTGTGATAAATCTCTTTACTCCATTTAACCGCCATACCCCATTATTATCTAATGTTGCTTTCATATTGACAGCTTGAAGGTCAGAACCAGCATCAGGCTCAGTTAAAATCATTGCACCTGTTGATTCACCTGAAGCAAATCTTGGAAGATACTTTTGCATTATCTCTTCTGTAGAATATTCTTTTATAGTTTCGCCAATATCCTGAAGTCCAAATAAGTTCATTAAGCTTGCATCGGCCCTGGATATCATTTCAACGGCCATACAATAAACGGTAGTTGGAAAGTTAATTCCACCATATTTTCTTGGAAGGGTCATTCCCATTAACCCCGCTTTTTTTAAAACATCCATGTTTTCATCTGTACCTTTTGCATAGTGAACACGATTGTCTTTTAAAGTAGGGCCTTCTTTATCAACGGCTTCAGCATTAGGTGCAATAACATCTCCTGTTATTTCCCCAACGATTTCAAGTACTTTTTTGTAATTGTCCATTGCATCTTCAAAATTAATTGGTGAAATTCCTGAACCATCATCACTTTTAAAATTGTTTTCTTTAAGAGTTACTATTTTTTCCATTTTTGGATTTCCCAAATGAAAAACTAAATTATTATTATCTGTATAAAAATTACTCACATTTACCCCTATTTTGATTCGTTCTTGTAAAACTTTATCATTTTTGGAAGAACTTCATTTAAGTCTCCAACAATAGCATAATCTGCGATTTTTTGAATAGGTGCATCAGGATCAGAATTAATCGCAATTATCTGAGAAGATTTATCCATTCCTGCAGTATGTTGAATTGCACCTGAGATACCAAAAGCAAAATATAATTTTGGCCGTACAGTTACTCCAGTTTGTCCTATTTGTCTCTCATGTCCGGTAAAACCAGAATCTACGGCAGCACGTGAGGCGCCAAATTCTCCGCCTAATAGATCAGCAAACTCTTCAAGCAGTGCAAAGTTTTCCTTTGATCCAACACCAAACCCACCGGCAACAATTATTTGAGCTCCTGATAAATTGACTTTTCTAGGTTCGATCTCTCTCTCAATTATTTCTACAAAGAAGTCATCTTTATTTAAAATTGTTTCAACCTTAATATCTATAACTTTTCCCATATATGTTTTTGAAGTTATCTCCTGTTTCATAACTCCTTCTCTGACTGTTGCCATTTGAGGTCTTGTATCAGGATTTACGATAGTTGCAACAATATTACCTCCAAAAGCAGGTCTTATCTGGTACAGTAAGTCTTTATACTCCTTTCCAGTTTTATTATCTTTATAATCTCCAATTACAAGGTTTGTACAGTCTGCAGTAAGTCCTACACCTAATCTGGCAGATACTCTAGGGCCAAGATCCCTCCCAATTGAAGTTGCTCCAATTAAGGCAATTTGTGGCTTTTCCTTTTTTACTATATCTACAAAGATTGCGGTATGCGGGATTGTTGAATATGGGGAAAGTTTTTTGTCATCAGCAATATAAACAATATCTACTCCATATGGAATAATTCTTTTTGGAATTTCTGAAAGTTCATGTCCTATTACAACTGCCTCAAGTTTACAATTTAAACTATCTGCAAGTTTTCTTCCTTTTGATAAAAGTTCAAGACTGATATCTGAGATATCATTATCTTCTAATTCACAATATACAATAATATTTTCCATTTAATTACCCCACAACCTTACTGTCAATTAATGTTTTAATAAGTTCTTTAATATCTCGATTACTTGCTGTTAGCTTTTTTGAATCTTTGTTCTTAAAAACAACATTTTCAATAGCTTTAACCTTAGTAGGAGATCCTTTAAGTCCAACCTTTTCAATATCACATCCCAGATCATCAAGATTTAATTCTTCTATATTTAAATAAGTTCTTTCCTTAAAATTATTAAAATAATCTTCACTAGAAGCTTGTAACTCCGTATTTGTTTTTGCATATTTGAATTTCATAAGCAATTTTGCGTTTTTTGGTCTACATTTTGCTGCCGATCCGTGTACAGTTATCAATACAGGTAATTTTGATCTAACTATTTCAATTCCTCTATCTAATCTTCTTTTAACTTGAATGATGTTTTTTTCTAAAGATTGAATTTCTTCAGCATAAGTTATCTGGGAAATACCGAGATGTTCTGCTGTTTGCGGACCAACTTGAGCTGTATCCCCGTCAATAGCTTGTCTACCAGATAAAATGATATCAAATGGAGAACATTTTAATATAGCCTTTGATATTACATAAGAAGTAGCAAGTGTGTCGGCACCGGCAAATCTTCTGTCTGTTATCAAATATCCTTTATCTATCCCTCTATAAAGAGATTCCCGAATAATCTCTGCCGCTCTTGGTGGTCCCATAGTTAATAATGTTATTTTTGTGTCTTTAAATTTATCCTTGATCAATAATGCCTGTTCAAGAGCATTAAGATCTTCAGGATTATAAATTGCAGATAAGACAGCTCTATTTACAGTACCATCAGCGCGCATAGCATTTTTTCCAACATTTCTGGTATCTGGAACCTGCTTAGCCAATACAATAATATTTAAACCCATGCTTTCTCCTTTATTGATTAAAATATGTGTTATTTTATTCTATTGTAAAATATACTAGTAAACTCAATATATTGTCAAATAAATTTTTTTTCATAATTTAAATTTATATCTGAAAATTAATTGTTTTTGATATCTTTTTAAAGTTTTTATAAGCGAATAATAAAAGCCGCCTTTTAATTGTTAAAAACATAACCAATAACACCGTTAAGCTGTATCGTGGCACGTCTTGTGCTACATTGTAGGGAGTTTAGAGAAAATATAATTTTTTTTTTAACATTACGGTGTTTTTTCTTGCTTTTTTTTTAAGATTCTTTTATTGTGTTATATTGCAAATGTTTTTTTTTAACAATATCGTATTGTTAATTCGACTGTTAATTTTAGCAATATCAATTTGTTAATTGCAAAAAAAAAAAGAGAGGAGAGAAAATGGGAAAAATTGTAATTGATCCAATCACCCGAATCGAAGGACATTTAAAAATCGAAGCTATTGTCGAGGGAGGTGTCGTAAAAGAGGCAAAAAGTTCAGGTATGTTATGGAGAGGAATTGAGCTTATTCTAAAAAACAGGGATCCGCTGGATGCGCAAAGAATTACTCAGAGAATTTGCGGGGTTTGTCCAACGGCACATTCAACAGCATCAACACTAAATCTTGATTCTGCATTTGGGGTTGATGGAAAAATCCCTGATAATGGAAGAATAATAAGGAATTTAATCTTTGGAAGTAATTTTCTTCAATCTCATATCCTTCATTTTTATCACCTGGCTGCTTTGGATTTTGTTGATGTCACCGCTGTTGCAGGGTATAGTGGTAAAGACCCACATCTTATGCAAGTGAAAAAATTTATTGACGGTGGAGCACTTGCTCCGTTTGTTCCAAGATATGAAGGTGATTATAGATTGCCAAAAGAAGTAAATATTGCTGCTACAAAACATTATGTTGATGCATTAAATATGCGATCTCTGGCCCATGAATTATTAGCTATTTTTGGAGGTCACATGCCTCATAATATGGCAATGATGCCTGGAGGAGTAACAGAAAATGTTTCTATTGATAAAATAGCGGATTTCAGATGGAAACTTGAAAAATTACGTCATTTTATTGATAATATATATATACCTGATGTTCTAGCAGTTGCCGGGGTCTACAGTGACTATTTTGGAATTGGCGGTGGCTGTGGCAATTATTTATCCTATGGTGTTTTTGATCAGGATAGTAATCCCGATTTAACAAAAAGGAAGAGGATGTTTCCTAATGGAAGAACTTCAGTTAAAAATGGACTTAAGCCTGAAACCTTTGATCCAGCTAAAATCACTGAGCAAGTTAAACATAGTTGGTATAAGTCAGGTTCTGATTTGCATCCATCCAAAGGTGAGACTGTTCCGGACAGAGAAAAAGATGGAGCATATTCCTGGTTAAAATCTCCCAGATATGATGGAGAGGTTTACGAAGTAGGTCCGCTTGCAAGACAGGTAAATGCCTATATCAGAGGGGTTGAACCGACAAAAACAATTATTGATTCGGTATTGAAAAAATTCAACGCTGGACCTTCAGCATTAGTTTCTGTTCTGGGAAGACATGCTGCCAGGGCTATTGAAGCAAAAATTGTAGCAGATGAAATGGCAAAATGGGTTATGACTCTTAAACCTGGGGAGCCGGTTTTTGCAAAGTACACAATTCCAGAAACTGGTGAAGGTATGGGAATTACTGATGCACCAAGAGGTGCTCTGGGACATTGGATAAAAATAAAAGATTATAAAATTGATAACTATCAGGCAATTGTCCCAACAACCTGGAATGGAAGTCCAAGAGATGATAGCGGACAACCGGGACCTTTTGAACAAGCTTTAGAAGGGACAAAAGTAAAAGATGAAAAAAATCCATTTGAGTTAGTAAGAATAATCCGGTCTTTTGATCCATGCTTAGCCTGTGCAATACATGTAGTTAATCCGAAAGGTACAGAAATGGGGAAGTTTGTTGTCAGTTAAATGAAAAAAAAGCAAAGTAAAAAACCTATACTTATCCTTGGGGTGGGAAATAGTATCCAAATGGATGATGGTATTGGTATTCATGTATTTGAGAAATTAAAAAATATGACTTTACCAAAAAACATTGAATTATTTGATGGTGGTACAGCTGGTTTTGATTTAATTAATGTTGTTTCAAAAAGAGAAAAAGTTATTATTATTGATGCCGTTAATGGAGGTGAACCCCCAGGAACAATTTATAAATTTTCACCTGAAGATATTAAAAGCAAAAGTATTTCTTATGATTCATTACATCAATTAGGAATAATTGAATCATTGGAAATGGCAAAATTACTAAATAAGTATCCCAAAGAATGTGTAATTATTGGTGTTGAACCTAAAAAAATTGAATGGGGTTTAGAATTATCAGAACCTTTAAAAATGAAAATACCAAAAATAATTGAATTGGTACTTAATGAAGTAAGCATTTTTTTTCAAGAGGTTTTATCTAGTGAAAAAAATTTTCAAAAGGAGGAATTAAGTGAAAGAAAAAATTAAGATAACAAGAAGAAGTTTTTTAAAACTTATGAGTAAGGGAGCTGGAGCAGCTGCGGGTATACATTTACTTGGAGTTCCCGGTTTTACTGAAATATTAAAAGAAGAGATAGGACATGTACCGGTTGTTTGGATCCAGGCAGGCTCCTGCTCCGGATGTTCTGTTTCCTTATTAAATTCTTTGAGTCCAAAAATTCAAGATCTCCTACTTGGAGAAGTTATCCCAAAAAAACATATCAGCCTTGCTTTTCACCCAAATCTGATGGCAGCTCAAGGGCATAGTGCAATAGGTGTTTTAGATTATTATGGACAAAAAGAACAAAAAGGAAAATTTGTTTTAGTCTATGAAGGTTCTGTATCAACACTTGATAATGGAGTTTATTGTGAAGTTGGTGAAAAAGATGGACATGGAATTACAACTTTACAACATCTCAAAACACTAGCGCCTAATGCAATGGCTGTACTTTCAGTTGGAACATGTTCTGCATATGGAGGGAT
Source organism: uncultured bacterium (assembly GCA_965371805.1). Classification (GTDB taxonomy): domain Bacteria; phylum Acidobacteriota; class Aminicenantia; order UBA2199; family UBA2199; genus JAOZTV01. The sequence continues at coordinate 87,924 of CBDUZW010000002.1, forward strand.
ACCCGGTGCAAAACCGAATCCTACAGGAGTTAAACCTGTCTCAGAAATATTAAAGAATGAAGGAATAAAAACGCCTTGTGTTAATATTCCCGGCTGCCCACCTCACCCGGATTGGATAGTTGGATCAATAGCAATGGTACTTGTTGGAGGATTGGGATATTTGGCAAAAAATCTAGATGGGCTTGGGCGTCCTAAAGCATTTTTTGGTAAATTAATTCACGATAATTGTCATTTAAGAGGTAGTTTTGATCAAGGAAAATTTGCAAAACATTTTTCTGATGAAGGTTGTCTTTATGAATTAGGATGTAAAGGGCCAATAGCTTATGCAGATTGTTCTACCCGAATGTGGAATAGTTCAACAAATTGGTGTATAGGAAGTGGCAGCCCCTGTATTGGATGTGTTGAACCTGATTTTCCTTTTGAAACATCACTATTAAAAAAAGTAGATGTAAAAATGAAACCAGATGCATATCCACCAATTACATCTAAACAGGGAAGTGGAGCAAGTGCAATTGCGGTTGGCGCAATAGGGGTTGCAGCTGGAGTTGCAGCTGGTGCAGCTATAGCAAAATCTAAAAAAAGCGAAAAAGGGGAATAAAAAAATGTCTGTTAATAGAAGAGATTTTTTAAAAATCTCAACCCTTACAGTTGGGGGTCTAGCTGTATCTACAAAATCTGTATTAGCAGGATCAAAAAAAGATAAGTTTGAAAATAATTTTGCAATGCTTAATGATAGTACAAAATGTACTGGCTGCAGAGCTTGTCAAACGGAATGTAAGACTTATAAAAAACTTGAACCTGATAAGCCAAATTATCCAAAAGAACTGGATGCAAAAAACCTTACACTGATAAAAATGCATAAAGATAAAGGGAAAATGACCTTTGTAAAGAGGCAGTGTATGCATTGTAATATACCTGGTTGTGTATCTGCCTGTCCTGTAAGTGCACTTGCAAAACAGAAAAATGGAATTGTTAATTATGATAAGAATAAATGTATTGGTTGCAGATACTGTATGGTTGCATGCCCATTTGGAGTTCCTGCATTTGAATATGATAAAGCTGCTCCCCAAATAGTAAAATGCGATTTTTGTGAAGATCAAACTACAATTGGCAAATCGACTAAATGTGCAAGTGTATGTCCAGTTGGTGCAATAACATATGGAACCAGGAAAGAGATGATTCTTGAAGCAAAAAAAAGAATTAAAAACAGTCCGGGAAAATATGTCAATCATATTTATGGTGAGAAAGAACTTGGAGGTACATCTGTATTATATATTTCACCTGTGAAATTTGAAGATCTTGGATTTAGAGTTTTAGAAGAAAAGTCTCCAGTAGAAACATCAGAAGCAATACAGCATGGGGTTTTTAAGTTTTTTATACCACCAGTGGCCCTTTTTGGAGCTCTTGGTTTGGTGAAAATTTTAACTGGAAGAAAAGAACAAAATTCAAAAAAAGGGGAGGTGTAGTATGAAAATTGATGCAGCCCCAATGAAAAAGAAACTATGGACAAAGGGTTTTAACATAGGTGTTGTCCTTATTGTAATTGGTGCAATTTTTCTTTTAATCCGTTTTATATTCGGATTAGGTGCTATTACTAATTTATCTGATGGAATGCCCTGGGGATTATGGATTGCCTTTGATGTAGTATGTGGAATAGCCTTAGCTGCGGGAGGATTTACAACTGCTGCACTTGTATATATATTTAATAAGGGAAAATACTCACCATTGGTAAGACCAGCTATTCTTACTGCTCTGTTTGGATATGCATTAGCTGGATTTGGAGTGTTTTTTGATGTTGGAAGATGGTGGCAGATTTATAACCCTTTGCTTCCACAGAACTGGCAGGGAAATTCAGCACTATTTGAAGTATCTCTTTGTGTTATGGCCTATTTAGTAGTGTTGCTTATAGAATTTATACCGACTTTGACTGAACAGTGGTCTAAAAATGAAAGAGGCTTTTTAAAGTCAATTTCAGGTATAATTGGTCCTGTTCTTAACAAAGTTGTAATAATTTTCGTTATTCTTGGAGTAGTTATATCAACTTTACATCAGTCATCACTGGGTTCAGTAATGTTACTGGCAAAACATAATTTACATATTTTGTGGTGGACTCCATGGTTGCCCCTGATGTTTTTAATCTCAGCAATTGCTGTAGGTTTTCCAATGGTTGTTTTTGAATCAACCCTATCGGCAAAAACATTTGGAAGGAAACAGGAAACAAAGATATTAAGTAGTCTTGTTAAAATTACGCCTTGGATTCTGGGAATATATCTAATTTTAAGAATTTGGGATGTTGTATACTATGGAAAAATAAAATATTTAGGAAGTAAATGGGGATTATTGTTTTTGATTGAGATATCACTTTTTGCAATTATTCCAATAATTATGTTCTTAAATGAAAAAAAGAGGAATGATCCTAAATGTCTTTTCAGAATGTCAACTATGGTAATAATAGGACTGATTTTAAACAGATTTAATACATACCTCTTTGCATATTCACCAAGACCAGGGTGGCAATACTTTCCATCTATTGGTGAGATCATGGTATCAGTGTCAATGGTTTCTATCCTATTTGTAGGCTATAAGATAGTGTCAAATTATTTCCCTGTTTTAGAAAGACAGGAATAAAGGATTAAAGGGGAGGTACCACCTCCCCTTTTTAATATATTCCGATTACTTTTCAAACATTCGTTCTAGTGTAACTTCCTCTAGTTTTTCCTTTTTTATACTAAAATCAACTTTTCCTTTAATTATTTTGTTTTTTAGAATTTTTAATTTCAAGGAGACACGACCTCTTATAATTTCTATTATTTTTGTTGATTTATCACTATTTTGAATAATTGTAATTTTAATTGATTTATTCTGTTTTACACTATCTGGAACCTTACCAGATAGAACAACATTAATTAATTCTTCAAAAGTAAGATCAATACCCCAAAACTTTTCAATAAAATTTTTAAATATACCTTTCCAGTATCTTTTTTTCTTAATATAAACTGCGGTCGTACTTTCACCAGCTAATATCAGTTTAAAATGGACTCTACCAAGTGGGTTCAATACGAATAATTTTCTATTATTACTATCTAGTAATACAATGACTTTAGCACTATTTTTGTTTTTATTGTCCTTATAATTAACTTTTAAGCGGATCATTCTATGTGATTCATCATTTTTTGGTGAGATTTGATACTTGTATGTACTACAGGACATATATAAAATTATGATGAATAATGAAACTAAAAATTTTGCCAGAATTTTTATTTTAGTTTTGTCTTTAATTTTTTCCAATACTCTATCCTTTCATTAATTTTTTTCTCAAAACCCAAACTGTTTGGGATATAATAATTCTCCTCTTTTACAGAATCAGGCATTGTATTCATTGCAGTTGTTTTTTCTTTAAAATCATGTGCATATAAATAATCCTTTCCTGCTCCCTTTTTTCTTGAAATAAAATTTGCCGGATTGATTAGATGCATGGGGATACTTACTGATCTATATTTCGATATGATATCTTTCATTTTTTTTTCAGTTAAATAGAGAGAGTTACTTTTTGGAGCTAAAGCCAGATATATAGTTATTTGAGTTAAAAAAATATCTCCTTCCGGAGATCCTAAAAAATCGTATGCCTCTTTCCCTTTTAAACATATTGTTAATGCTTCCGGATCTGCAAAACCGATATCTTCTGCAGAGATCCGAATCATTCTTCTTAATAAAAAATGTGGGTCCTCTCCACCTTCCATCATTTTATATAACCAGAAAAGAGAGGAATCAACATCAGAGTTTCGAATACTTTTATGATATGCAGATATTAATCCATACCGGTCGTCACCGGTTCTATCATAACCGCCAATTCGATTTGATATCACATCATCAATCATATCCAAGTCAATTTCATCTCTATTTTTTAAATTTGTAACGATAACCTCAAGTAAATTGAGCATTCTCCGGCTATCACCGGCTGCATAATTGATAATCGTATTTACTACTTTTTCCTCAATTTTAATTTTAGTGTTTAACTGTTCATTGATATATCTGATCCCCTTTTCCAGTATATTTTTTAGAGGATCATCATTTAATGAAAACAATTCAAGGATTTTAATTCTGGACAATAGGGCTCGATTGATTTTATATGCCGGATTTTCAGTAGTTGTACCCAGAAGAATAATATCCCCCTGCTCCACAAAGGGTAAAAATGCATCCTGCATATGGCGGTTAAAATGATGAATCTCATCAACAAAGAGGACCAGGGGTTTTCCAGTTTCTTCTTTTGTCTTCTTTGCCTCTTTCATAACATCACGTATTTCAGCAATTTTTGAAACCGCAGCAGAAAATTCAATAGATGGATATCCGGAACTCTTCACCAATAACCTGGACAGAGTAGTTTTTCCAATACCCGGAGGGCCCCAGAAAATCAAAGAATTCAGTACGCCCTTTTCAATAAATGAGCGGATAATTTTTCCACTGCCGGTCAGGTGTTCCTGGCCTTCGAAGAGAGTGATGTCGTCGGGTCTAAGTTTATCGGCAAGCGGGAAAATATTTTCAACTGATTTATTCATTCATTACCTTTTTCGATACCATACTTTACTTGATTTGAATATAAATGACAAGTTAAACAAAGTCCTGCAGCAGATAAAAAAAATATAATTCTTTACATTTAAATTTGAATATGTTCTAATATTTTTGTTTGACAGGAAAAAAATAAAGAAGAGAAGGAAAAAAAATTATATTAAAATTCTTTGCCAATAATGTATCTATGTGGCTTTGTTTAATTGCTTTGGCAATGGATACTAAACCTTCCATTGTGTTAAAGGAAGGTTGTGAAAATATTAAATTAGTAGAACTTAGATAATGGCCAAAATACCTTTTACAGTATCAGCTCGTACGGCAAAATTGATTGGACAAGAGAATTTTGCTACTGCAGATGGTGCTATTGTTGAGCTTGTAAAAAACACATATGATGCTGATGGTAAAAATTGCATTGTTATTTTTGAGAATCACGATGAATACTCAGACAATCCATCAATATATATCATTGATAATGGAACAGGAATGACTGATAAAGTCATTGAAAAGCATTGGATGACAATTGGAACGGATGATAAATTGCAAAATCATCAATCAAATAAAGGACGTGTTAAAACTGGAGCTAAAGGTATAGGTCGTTTTGCGCTAAATAGATTAGGTGTTATAACAGAATTATTTACTGTTTCTCAAGAAACTAGTAAAGGATATATCTGGGAAGTTAATTGGGAAGATTTCGATAAAACTGGAGCAATAATCTCAGAAGTAGAAGCGAATTTAGTTGAAGAGCCTGATTTAAATTTAACTACTGAGATAACAAATCAATTTTCACAAATATCAGGAATTAATGAGTTATTAAAAGAAAATAAATTTGAAACAGGAACAATTATAAAAATTTCAAACTTAAATGATGAATGGGATGATGAAGCCATAAAAAAGTTATTTTCTAACTTGGAAATACTAATTCCTCCTAAAGAGCAATCTGACTTTGATATTCATTTATTTTCGACAATACAACCAGAGGATTTTGGCAAAGTTAATAGTGCATATTATGATGATTATGACTACAAAGTAATAGCAAGTTATTTAGATGATTCTGATAAATCATTAATAGTTGAAATTCATCGAAATGAACTAGATATAGATATTCTTGAGAATAAATATAAAGAGGTTTTTGATTTTGATACGATGAAAAGTAGTCCATATCGTTTGAAAGACATCAAGTTAAAGTCATTCAAAATAAAAACTTCCATACATGATTTAAAAGGGTTTTCTAAAAATGTTAAAAACGAATTAATAAATAATATCGGAAAGTTCGGTTTCACTTTTTATTACTTAAAGAATACAATCTCTGATAACAAAAGTGAAGGAGACATAAAGAGGTATCCCTATAAAGGATTTATTAGTGCAAATAGAAAAGCTTGGCTAAAAAAGTTTGGAGGGGTCAAAATATTTAGAGATGATTTCAGAGTTCGCCCATATGGTGCACATGGAGATGACTGGTTGAAATTAGGTGAAAGACAAGCACAAAGCCCAGGTGGTGCAGGCCAAAAACTCGGCGGGTTTCGAATTAGACCAAATCAAATTTCAGGAACAATTAATATCTCAAGAATTTATAATTCAAGTTTTCAGGATAAATCAGGACGAGAAGGTATACAAGAAAATGATACGTTTGAATTATTTAAAAATTTATTACTAGAAATTATTAGCTTTTTTGAAAAAGACAGAAATACGATTATGTATTATTTTTCAGAACTAGCAAAAAAAAGAAATCAAGCAGAAGAAGATAAAAGAAAAGCTAAAGAAGCAGCTGAAAGGGTTAGAAAAGACAAAGAGGCTGAAGAACAGAAAGAAGAAGAAAGGAATACAGATGAAGAAACAAAAAAAGAGAATACTTCGAGTGAATCTAATGTATCTCAGGATGAAGAGTCTTTAGCCAAAGGGTATTCTATTTTAGAACAAGAACTTGAAGAAAAAAATGAAGAAATAAGGTTACTTAGAAACCTTGCAAGTGTAGGCTTAATTATCTCGTCTTTTGCTCATGAAGTAAAAAGTCTGCGTTCAAGGTTAGTTCCAAGAACTGATTTTTTGATCCGAGAATTGAAAAAACATATAAGTGAATCAACTTTAAAAAAATTGAATCCGAATGATAATCCATTTTATATGTTAAGGCTAATTCAAGAGGAAGACGTTAAATTAAAGCATTGGCTGGATTATTCATTAAGTTCTCTAAAAAGAGATAAAAGGGAAAGAAAGCCCCTTAATTTTGGTGTATATTTTGAAAAGTTTAAACAAACATGGAATAAAGCAGTTGGACAAAGAAATGTATCTATAAAACTTAATGGTGATAAAAATAGCTTTAATAATATAAGGGCATTTGAGGTTGATATGGACTCGATTTTCAATAATCTCCTGTCAAATTCTTTGAACTCATTAAAACAGAAAAATTCAGATAAAAAATCAATTGAAATTAATTGGTGTAGGAAAGGTGATTTTATAGAAATATTGTTTAGTGATAATGGTATTGGTTTAGTAAAAGAGTATAAAGAACTTCCAGATGAAATTTTTAATGTTAATGAAACCTCCAAACGTGATAAGCGAGGGAAGATAATAGGAACAGGATTAGGTTTATATATTGTCAAATCGGTTGTCGAAGAATATAATAATTCAACCATTACAATTGAAAATTTTAATGATGGCTTTTCTGTAAAACTTTTGTTTCCAATAAGAAAATAAAAGACTATGAAATATAATTTAGGATATATTGATGAAGATGAAGGTTGGAGAAATACTTTCTATCAAATATTTAAAGATGACTTTAATGTTGTGTTATTTGATATAGTAAGTTCTACTACAGTCGAGAGTATTATTAGTGAAATTACAAATTTGAACCTTGATGGTATTGTTGTTGATTTTAGGTTAGATGAAACAGGTATTGTTAATTTTAATGGGGATGTAGTTGCGGAATCTTTACTAGCAGATAGACCACATTTTCCAATTATAATGCTAACTTCATTTGAACAAGATGCAATCGACAATGTAGAGGATGTCAATATAATAAATGCAAAAGATGTACTAGATGGAGATAGTCCAGAAAAAATAGATGTTTTACGTTCTAAATTACAATCAAATATTCAAAACTATTATTCTAAGATTGAGAGGACCGAAAAACGAATAATTGAACTTGTTAAAAAGAGAAATGAGGGTAGTATTGAACCCAAAGAAGAGGAAGAGTTAACAAAATGTTATATGTATATTGATGAAATCTATCCTGAAGAAAAACAAATTCCAGCGAATTTAATTCAACAAGGAGCGATTACAAAACTTAATGATTTTGTTTCTCAATCAAAAGAAATACTTGACCAATTAAAAAAGGGAAAACAATAATGGCAGTATTTCGAGAACATACTCCAAAGAGACAAATAATTATCATAAAGGTAAGTTCTCATCAAGAACACTCAGTAGATTTAATGAGCGATTTTAAAAATAGATGTGGTTATTGTGATGACATAAAATTAGGGAATGCTGTATTCGAAGTAGACCATTTTGTACCACAAAACCCTAAAAATTTTGTGTCCACAATTGATTCTACTAAATATTCAAATTTGGTTTATTCTTGCATGTCCTGCAATCGAGCAAAATCAAATAAATGGCCCACAAATAATGAAAAAGTTTTCAATAAAGGTGACGTTGGATTTTTTGACCCTTGTGATGATGAATACAACAATCAGTTTACAAGAGAAGACTCAGGTAGAATATTACCAAATTCTGATTTAGGTAATTGGATGTATTATGAGTTAAAACTTCATAAACCACAACATGAAATTTTATGGAAATTAGACCAGTTCAAAAAAACAAAAAAAAAAATTATGGAAATAGTAGAAGTAAATCCTACTGACATTGTTAATGTAAAAAAATTGCTTCAAATATGCAAGAACTTTGATGAATATTTCATTAAGTTGTCTGAAGTTTAATGATGGAAAACAAAAAACATACAGGCTCATATTATACGCCACAATATCTGGCTGATTTTATTTCAAAACGAGTACAAACTTTTTTTGAGAATAGAACTCATTTATCTATATTGGAACCAAGTGTTGGAGATGGAGCTTTTATTGAATCATTTAATAGGAATTTTGCAAAATCAATAAACCTTACCGCTTTGGATATTAATTTAACTGAATTAGAAAAAGCAAAGGAGAAATGGAATAATAAAAAATCAAGATTTGAAGTTATTGATTTTTTGGAATTCGAAAATAAAAGTAAATATTCTGCCATAATAGGCAATCCTCCATACATAAAAAAAAACCTGTTAACAGAAAAACAAATTGAAACTTGTAAATTAATCCATAAATCAGAGAACTTAAGTGAAACTTCAGTAAAAAACATTTGGACAACATTTATTATTAAGTCTAATCAATTACTAAGTTCAAATGGTGTATTAGCCTTTGTTTTGCCATCGGAACTATTGCAAGTAAAATTTGCTGAAGAAGTTAGGGAATATTTGAAAAAAGAGTTTGATAGAATAGAAATATTTACGTTTAGCAATTTAATGTTTGAATGCAAAGGACAAGATACTATAGTGTTATTCGCATATAAAAAAGCAAATGATAAAGGTGATTTTTTTACAAATATTGAATCTAAAAGTGATTTAGAAAGTAATTCATTTCAACTGAATAAAAACAACTTACTTGTCGAATCAAAAGTTAAATGGACACACCATTTTTTAACTTTAGAGGAACTGTCTTTTTTGAATATGCTGAAAAGTAGATTAAAAACTGCAAATCACTATTGTGATTCAAAACCAGGAATAGTAACTGCTGCAAACAAATATTTTATAATAGATAAAAAAACGGAAAAAGATTTCAATTTATCCCTTTATACAAAACCTATAATTCAAAAGGGTTTATTTGTTAATGGTAGTGTCGTTTTTAGGGAAAAAGATTTTTTGGAATTAGAGAGATTAAATCGTCCAACGAGATTGTTACAATTAAAGAATGACGATAGATTATCGAATAAACTTAAAGAATATCTTAAAATTGGAGAAGAGCTTAAAATTCCATTAAGATATAAATGTAAAATGCGTGATAATTGGTATGTGATTCCAAATATTTCTACTGAGCCCGATGCTTTCTTTTTTAAAAGAAGTCATCGTTTTCCAAAATTACTCAAAAATGAAACAAATGCATTCGTAACAGATTCTGCTTACAAGGTTTGTATTAGAGAGCCTTATGAATTAAACAGTTTTATTTTTTCCTTTTACAATTCACTCACTTTAGCCTTCACTGAAATAGATGGAAGGTATTATGGCGGCGGAGTATTAGAGCTAACGCCAAATGAATTTAAAAATTTGCCGATCCCTTACATGTATATTGATAAATCTAAATTTGACGAGTTCGCCACAAATTTTGAAACCAAAGAAAATATTGAAAGTGTGTTGTCTAAGAATGACAAAGAAATTCTTGGCCATTCACTTGGGCTGACAAATGATGAAATTGTAAAAATACAAATGATTAGAAACAAACTATTACGAAAACGAATTAGGTAGAAGCATCTGCTATTTTCAAGTACATTTCTTGCCTTTTCCTTTCCTCAAAAATCAAAGAGCTTCCATCCAAACCCTGATTGAAAAAAGAATTAAAACTAGCATAAGGCAAGTATATATGCCGAATGTCGTATATTTAGATAAAAACGGAATTGTAATAAAGGCCAAGTATGCAGAAGAGAGCATATCAATATATAAAAGAATATTTTGATACTTATTAAAAGTAGATAATCCATTTGAAGATTGGGAAATTGAGAGTACAACATGTTTATTCATTTTTCTATATTGGCAGAAAACTATTATAAAAACATATCAAAATAAAATTATTGACTAAAATCTAACAATCTATGGCTCGAAAAACAATTTTAATGATTGGATCAAAGTGAATTTGGTGTCAGACCAGATTTTATATTCCTATTAATGTTTTTTATATGAGGTTTGATAAAAAAATTGGGAAAAAGGCCAAAACCCGTGGGTGGTAGCCAGAAAAAATGAATTATGGAAAATAGATGTCCGGTTGACCATTGATCAGATGAGCCAATTGTTTCAGAAGTCACGTTCAACAATTAATGAACACATAATCAATATTTATAATGAAGGAGAACTTGATAAAGAACCTTCATTGAGAAAAATCGGAAATTCCGATTTTTCTACTAAACCAACTAATCACTACAACCTGGATGTGATAATTTCAGTTGGATACAGAGTCAAAAGCCATCAGGGGACTAAATTCCGTCAATGGGCAACAACTCTTATTATTTTGGTTCTAGCCATTTATACTCAGCTTGATGAAAAATAGTTATAATGGTAATATATAATAATGAATTATCCAGATTACATTTCAAATTTATTGAGACCTAATATAGATGAGGATTTACCTCTTGTAATTGATTTATTTGCTGGTTGTGGAGGATTGTCTTTAGGATTTGAAGCAAATGGCTTTCGTACTATTGGATATGAAATGAATGAAAATGCCTCTAAAACATATTCTTATAATCTTAATGGTGTCTGCCACACGAAAAAACTAGAAGTTGGAGAAGAATATCCAGATGCTGGAATAGTTATCGGCGGACCTCCTTGCCAGCCTTTCAGTGTTAGAGGAAAACAAAAAGGATTACATGATTCTAGAGATGGATTTCCCATTTTCTTGGATGCTGTTTCTAGGTTAAATCCAGAAATTTGTTTATTTGAAAATGTACGAGGTATGTTATATAAAAACAAAATATACTTTGAAGAAATTTTGAAAGAACTAATGAATCTTGGATATAATGTTTATTTCAAATTACTAAATGCTAGAAACTACCATGTACCGCAAAATAGAGAAAGGGTCATTGTTGTAGGTGCAAAGAAAAAGTTCAAGTTTCCAGAGAAGGAAAAAGAAAAAATTATGGCAGGAGAAGCGCTTTTAGAATTAATAGAAGAACCATCAGATCCAAAACTCTTTTTGACACCAAGTATGGATGCATATATTAAAAAATATGAAATTGCATCCCAATGTATAAACCCACGAGACCTACATCTTGATAGACCTGCAAGGACTTTGACTTGTCGCAATCTTGCTGGTGCTACAAGCGATATGCATAGACTGAAACTAGAATCAGGTAAACGAAGGATGCTTACCGTTAAAGAAGCTGCTCGGTTGCAAAGCTTCCCCGATTGGTTTACATTCATAGGAACTGAATCAGATCAGTACAAACAAATAGGAAATGCTGTTGCACCTATGTTTTCATTTCACTTAGCTAAAACAATAAAAAAATATATAATTAATGATGGGTTTGAGATATCTAGTTCGAGGTATTTACGTCAATTGGAGTTATTTCAATGAGTATGGATTATTTTTTAATTCTTAATTCAAGAAATTTTAAAAAAAAAGATAAAAATATTCAAAAATTATATATTGAATGTTTGAAAATACTAGATTTGTTTGGATTACCTCTTGAACAAACACCACGACGACTAGAAAAGACAGTTGGAGCTTTTCTTGCTTTATGTAATATAAAAAAAGTTAATGAATTAAAAAAACCGGAAAACATTAATACTCCAAGAGCTATGAAAACAAGAGATATCATAACTTGGGAAAATAAATTCTTACAAGAAAAAATTTCATCAGGATCTTATGACGACATACGTAGAAAAGATTTAAAGTTATTAGTTCTTGGTAATATAGTGCTTAAATCATCTCCTAATTCAGCAACAAATGATTCTACTAGGGGATACGGAGTTAATCCAATTTTTTCAGAAATAATGAAAAAATATGGTTTGGCAAATTGGAAAGAAGAATTTTCTTTCCATTTAAAAGATATTCCTTTGATTAAAGATACTTTAAAACGTGAACGTGCTATTAACATTGTTCCAGTAAAGATTCCAGGTGGAACTATTTTAAAGTTTTCAAACGGTGAACATAATATTTTACAAAAAAAAATAATTGAAGGTTTTTTACCTCGTTATGGAAATGGTGCTGAATTATTATATGTTGGTGATACAGCTGATAAGTATTTATATGTCCAAAAGGAGAAGATGAATGAATTATGTCTTCCAGAAATATCTCATGAAGAACTTCCTGATGTAATAGCATTTTCAGAAGAGAAAAAATGGATATATTTTATTGAGGCTGTTTATAGTTCAGGACCAATTTCAGAAACAAGACTTCTTCAACTTAAACAGATTACAAAAGATATTAAAACTGAGATTGTTTATATAACAGCTTTTCTAGATGTGAAAACTTTTAGGAAATTTGTTAATGAAATAGCATGGGAGACAGAAGTGTGGATTGCTGATAATCCTGATCATATGATACATTTTAATGGCGATAAGTTTATGGGGCCTTATTAGAGCAATGTAGTCTTAAAAAATATATTCATGCAGGTGGGAATTTCTCCTGGACCATATATCATGACAAACTTATTTTTAAAGAAAACAATAAAGTAGAATTAATTAGAGTTTATGAAAAAACCAATTCGAGAGATTTATACAAAGGAAAAATGCTTTTTGTAAGGTTCTTTTCAATGTTTTTTAATTAAGAAAAGTATTCTACTCCTGATTTAAATATTTTTAGATCTTTATTTCCACTGATGTTTTTCATTATGTCTTCTGTGGCTCTTTCGGAATGACCCATTTTTCCGAGAACTCTTCCATCGGGGCTTGTAATAGCTTCAACAGCATTAAATGAACCATTTGGGTTGTATCTGACATCCATTGAAGGATTTTCTTCAAGATCAACATATTGACAAGCAATTTGTCCGTTTTTCTGTAATTTTTCAATTACTTCCGGATTGGCAATAAACCTCCCTTCTCCATGAGAAACAGGTACTGAAAACACATCACCTGCTGAAACACCGTTGAACCATGGAGAAAGAACAGAAGTGATTTTTGTCCTTGCCACCATTGAAATATGTCTTCCAATTTCATTAGATGTTAGAGTAGGTGAATCTTTTGCAGGCTCAAGTATTTCTCCATATGGTACGAGGCCTAATTTTATAAGTGCCTGAAAACCATTACATATACCTATCACTAATCCGTCTCTTCTATTCAGCAGATTCATAACAGAATTCCTTATTTCTGGGTTTTGAAATACTGCTGCAATAAATTTACCTGATCCGTCAGGCTCATCACCTGCGGAAAACCCACCCGGTATTGCAATTATCTGTGAGTTATCAATGCTTTTTTTCAAATACTCTAATGAATTAATTATATCTGAACTGTTTTGATTTTTGAAAACAAATGTTTCCGTAATACCGCCGGCTTTTGAAAAAGCGGATTGAGTGTCATATTCGCAATTGGTTCCAGGAAAAACAGGTATTATAATTCTGGGTTTTGCATGTTTCGTTATTACTGTTTTTTTATTTTTTTGAGTATATAGTGATGATGTAATAATGCTTGAACTGGCTTTAATCTTTGTTGGAAATACAGATTCAAGCGGCTCCTCCCAATTTTCCTGAATTTTATCAATTTCAATTTTGAAATTTTTATATATAAAAACAGGATCATTTATTGTTTTACCAATAATTTGAAATTCACTCTCCTTAAATACATCTTCTGGTAAATAATTTGAATCTATCTCAAGAAGAATTGAGCCATAATCTGGAGAAAAAAACTGATCTGAATGTATATCATTATCTAATTCAACGCCTATTTTATTTCCAAAACTCATTTTTGAAAGAGCTTCTGAAATACCACCATTTGTGATTGTATGAGCTGAAAGAATTTTTTTGCTTTTTATTCCTTTTGAAATCTCTGTATATCCGGTTTTTATCTGATTAAAATCAGGCAATTCAAATTTATCTCTATTTACTTTAAAAAGAACAATTGTATTGCCTGTTTTTTTTAATTCAGGAGAGATTACATCATTTACTGACGCTGTGTTTACAGCAAAAGTTATCAATGTTGGTGGAACATTTAATGCTTTAAATGATCCTGACATAGAGTCCTTTCCACCGATTGCAGCAATTTTCAATTTTGTTAAGGCATAATTAGCACCAAGTAGAGCAGTAAAAGGTTTACCCCATTTTTTTTTATTCTTTCCAAGTTTTTCAAAATATTCCTGAAGTGAAGTTCTTATTGTTGAATAATCGCCTCCAATGGCAACAATTTTTGCAACAGCCTCAATCACAGAATATAAAGCGCTATGAAATGGGCTCCACTTTGCTATTTTGGGATTAAATCCATGGCTCATCAAAGTACATGCATCTGTATACCCTGAAAGTAAAGGAATTTTTGCAGCCATTGCTTCCATTGGGGTTGACTGATATTTGCCACCAAAAGGCATAAAAACAGTTCCGGCTCCAATAGAACTGTCAAATTGTTCTATTAATCCTTTTTGACTACACCCAAAAAGATTTTCTGAATTTTTAATCCATCTTTTCTTAACATCCTGTTTATTATTTTCTAAATATTTTTTAAAATAATTTTCTTTATCATTCGGCGCTGTAACAAAAACATCATTACTTTGCTTTACACCATTTGTATTTAAAAAATCTCTACTAATATTAACGATCTCTTTACCACGCCATTTAATTATTAATCTATTATTATCTGTGACTTCCGCGATCTTTACTGCGATTAGGTTTTCTGATGCAGAATATTCAATAAACTTATCAACGTCCTCCTTATTAAGAACAACTGCCATCCTCTCCTGAGATTCTGAAAGAGACAGCTCTGTTCCATCCAGTCCATCATACTTTTTATGTACCATATCAAGATTAATTATCAGTCCATCAGCAAGTTCTCCGATTGCAACAGAAACTCCTCCAGCACCAAAATCGTTGCTTTTTTTTATTAAACTTGCAACTTTTTCATTTCTAAAAAGTCTTTGGATTTTCCGCTCTTCAGGAGCATTTCCTTTTTGTACTTCAGCACCAGCTTTTATAATTGAATCTTCAGTATGTTCTTTTGATGAGCCTGTTGCTCCTCCAATTCCATCTCTACCAGTTTTACCTCCCACTAGGACAATAATATCTCCAGGAAGCGGCTCTTCTCTTTTTACATTTTTTTTGGGAGCAGCACCAATAACAGCACCAACCTCCATTCTTTTTGCAATATATCCCTCGTCATAAATTTCAGAGACAAGACCAGTTGCAAGACCTATCTGATTCCCATAGGAACTATATCCGGAAGCGGCCTCAGTAGTTATTTTTTTTTGAGGCAGTTTTCCAAGAATTGTATCCTTTACTTTTTTTCTTGGATCACCGCTACCAGTTACTCTCATAGCCTGATATACATATGCTCTTCCAGATAAAGGATCTCTTATGGCGCCTCCTAGACAGGTAGCTGCGCCACCAAAGGGTTCAATTTCAGTTGGATGATTATGCGTTTCGTTTTTAAACATAATAAGCCATTTCTCTTTTTTTCCATCTATAATAATTTCCCGTTCAATACTACAGGCATTTATTTCACTTGATACTTCCAAATCATCTAGAAGCCCTCGTTTTCTCATCTCTTTCATACTAATTATTGCAAGGTTCATCAATGTAGTTTGTTTTTCTTTATCTTCATAAACAAACTTTTTTGAATCTAGATAAGACTGATATGATTTTTTAATGGGCTTTGTAAAATGAGACTCTTCAAATGCAACAGAATCAATTATTGTCTCAAAAGTAGTATGTCTGCAGTGATCTGACCAATATGTATCTAACATTTTTATTTCTGTAATTGTTGGTTCTCTTTTTTCAGTTTCTTTAAAATAGTTCTGGCAAAAGACAATATCTTCCCTTGACATTGCAAGGCCATTATCACTAATAAATTGTCCAAGTTCCTCAATACTTTTTTGATTAAAATTCTTTAAAATTTCTACATCTGCAGGAATTATATGCTCTTTTTTTAAGGTTAAAGGTTTAGTTGATTCAGCTTCTCTTGAATCTACACTATTTATTAAATATTTTTTTGCTTTTAGAAGTTCATTATCTGTTAATGAACCTTTTAATACAAATATTTTAGCAGTAGAGATAAGTGGCTTTTCTTTTAATAATAAAATTTGGATGCATTGTGCAGCTGAATCTGCTCTCTGATCATATTGACCGGGGAGATATTCAACTGCTATAGCCGTTTCGTTATTATCAAAATCAATTTTTTCAATAAATACATCGTCTACCTGAGGCTCAGACAGTATTAGATTAATAACTCTATTTATTTCTGTGCTTTCTATTCCAGACAGGTCATATCGATTTAATATTCTCACATTTAAAAGATTACTAATCTCAAGATTACTTTTAATATCAGATAAAAGCCTTTGTGCTTCAATGTCAAATCCAGCTCTTTTTTCAACAAAAACTCTCTTTATGGTTTGCTCCATGTAGCCCCCTGCGTTAAATACAATTATATCATAAAAATGATTTTGAGATTTTGCTGATATTTTAATAATGAATAAACAATGTATTAGAAACAAAAATATTTAATACAATTTTGAAATAGAATGTTATATATTAAAATTTGAAGAAAAGAGGGATTAAAATGATTGATAATGCAGAATATATTAATACTAAGGGAAATCCAATTTTGAAATAGTCACTAAATTTATAACTGCCGGCACTATAAACCATAATATTCGTTTGATATCCATATGGAGTTAGAAAACTTCCACTCGAACCGTATGCAACCGCCATTATGAATGGTATTGGAGATACCGCGAGGGAGAGGGAGATTGAGTAAGCAAGTGGAAATACAATCGCAGCAGCAGCACTATTTGTAATAACTTCTGATAGAATTCTGGTTAAAATAAATATTCCGATAAAACTACCATATACTCCGTATCCTGAAGAAATCTTAATAATAAAATCAGCAATCAGATCTGATGCACCTGTACTTAACAAGACTTTTGAAATTCCAATTGCAGAGCCAATAAGCACAAGAATATCTATATGTAAATTTTCTTTTATTTCCTTCAATGAAATAAATTTTGTAATTAAAAAAACAAAAAGAGTTGCCAGCATTGATTTAAAGAGTGGTACAATTGCAAGTGAGGCAAGCATTATTCCAGATAGAAAAACAGCAAAAACAAAAAAACTTTGATTAGTTGAAAATTTTGATTGAACATTTAGTTTATTAATTGAATAAAAATTTCTCTTCAGATTGTCTCTTTTTCCATAATCATTACCTACGGCAAGTATAAGATCATCACCAGGTTTCAATTCAATAAGTCCAATTTTTCCAGATAATTTCTTGTCACCTCTTCTTACTGCAACAACAGCTGCGTTAAACCTACTTCTGAAATTTACTTTTTGAATTTTTTTCCCCACTAACCATGATTCATGAGAAACTACAACCTCAACGAGGTTATTTTTTAAAATATCAGTGGTTTCTCCAAATATTTTTAAATTGTCATATATTTTAAGGTCCTGAATATTTGATATATCCCCTGTAAATATGAGTTTGTCGCCATCCTCAATAACTTCATCTGGTGATACCGGTGAGATTAAATGGCCTTCTCTTATTATTTCAGCAAGGAAAATGTTTTTTAATTTTCTTAATTTATTTTCTATAACGGTTTTTCCGATTAAAGAAGATCCCGGCATTACCTTTGTTTCAATAAAATATTTTGACGGCACATCAAAATCCTGAATTTTGTTGTCAGGTAGTAATTTGTTTGAAAAAAAAGTTAAATATAGAACTCCAACAATCACGAGAGGAAGACCAACAAAAGCAAAATCAAACATTTTTATTGGTTCCAGATTTCTGTCAATCACAAAACCATTAATAATTAGATTAGTGGCAGTTCCAATTAATGTCATTCCTCCACCCATTATTGCAGCAAATGACAATGGTATTAAAAGTTTTGATGGAGGATAGATTTTATTTCTTTTTATAGGACCTATAAATGAAGCGACAATAGCAGTATTGTTTAAAAAACCTGAAAAAAGAGATGCTATGACTGACATCCTAAATACAGTTTTTCTAAATGATTTTTCTTTAAAAAAAAGATTTGCCAGATAATCAATTATTACTGTTTTTTCAAGAATACTCGCGACTACTAATAATATCATCAAAGTCATTATTGAGGTATTAACGAAATTGATCAGTAGTTCTTGAGTTTTTATGAGATCTAAAACATAAAAAAGACTCAGAAATGAGAAAAAAAGCAGCGAAGGTTTAATTTTTGTTTTAATAAGTAAGACAAGAAGGCTAAATATTGAAAATAGAACAAAAAATTTCATTAAAGGAGACCTGTATTTTATTTTTT
Source organism: uncultured bacterium (assembly GCA_965371805.1). Taxonomy (GTDB): domain Bacteria; phylum Acidobacteriota; class Aminicenantia; order UBA2199; family UBA2199; genus JAOZTV01. Next base: position 106,661 of record CBDUZW010000002.1, read on the forward strand.
CTTTCTAAAGAATGAAAAACCTGATTTCTTTTTAGAACTCTTATCATAAATAGAGAGTTTTTTTCTTGCGATGGCATTATCCGGGTTAATTGAAAGAGCTTTTCTAAAAAAACCCTCCGCTCTCTGCTGCATTTGCTCCAGTTCAAAAAGCAAACCCATTCGAACCATTGATTCTTCATTCCATGGGTCAAGTTCAAGAGCTTTTTCAAAGTTTTTTTGAGCAGCTCTTCTGAGAGATATAACATTCATTTGACAAGTAGCAAGTAAAAGAAAATATGAAGCTTTTGAATTATCTAATTTAACTGATTCATCTAGAAGGTTTGTTGCTTCCCAAAATTTTGCTTGTTTATGAAGAGTGATCGCTTTTCTATATAATATTTTGGCTTTATTAATAAGATTTTCATTTAAATCTTCATTAGTTTCACCTTTTGATATTTTTGAATCATACTCCTTTCTTTTATCAGCGTTACTTAATGTTTCATATGCTTTATTAATTGATCCGAAGACATAATTTGCTTTATCTTTTATATTTGGGTCTGGAGCTTCAGCAACTCTGTCTGGATGGAATTTTTTTGCATATTTAAAATAAATAGTTTTGATTTCACTAAACTTAACATCATTCTTTATTTTAAATAATTGATAATAATTAAGTTTACCTTTTTTTAATGTATTAAAAAGCTCTATCAATTCCTCAATGTTTTTGTCTAATTCTTTGTCAACCGTGATTTCAACAAAAGATACAAGGTTTAAAAGATAATAATATATTATTTTTTTCCAAAATTCATCATCTGGCAATCTTATTTGCTTAGTGATTGAAATGTTTGGTATACTGGAAAATCCCTTTAATTTGTTTAAAAAGGAGAGGTCCTCTTTTGTTATGTGTTCATTTATTGAACTTGGAATTACTCCTACCTTTGGAGCCAAATGACCTAGTCTATTTCTATAATAGGAAACATTAATAGAGTGCTCCATTCCTTCAGAAATTATTCCCTGTAAATCTATACCAAATTTAGAATCCTCTGGTAAATCCGGCTCACCCTGTACAAAATCCCACTCCCCTGAAGTCATTGAAAAAACAGATGTAGCAATTGTTCTTACTTGATAAAGTAAACCAAAAAACAAATCCTTCTGAGATAAAACATTCATGTCAATTAAAGTTTTTCCTAATTTTTCTGTTTTTGTTTTTAATATGTCTGTAATATTTAAAAATTGATCTTGATCAATTTTTCCTATTTTAAAAAGAATTTCCCCTATCCGTTCCTGGATGACAGAGGTTTTTGCAAATGCAAGGCTTCCATTTATAAAGAACATGTTTTTCTTGAAACCATCCCCATTTATAATAAGTTCACCTGAAATTTTTTTTTTTAATATCTGCTTGAATACAACCGGGATAGGGCTTTCAATAACTCTTTTTCCCATCTTTTGCTATCTCCTCAGGTTTTATTTACATCTTTTAAAGAGAGTACAACAAAAAAAAATAAAAGTCAAAATTTTTAACCTAAAAATAAATTAATCACATTTTAATAATAAAGAGTTATTCGTCTCTTTGATATTTGGATATTTCTTAAACCTGGAAGTAATTTAAACCAATCAAACATTGACTTTTTTAACTTTTGCTTTACCTGATATGCAGAAAATGCTTCATCTAGTATCTGGGGGTTATATTCAGTCCCATTAACAGTAATCCTAGAAAAAATAAGCCGCATTTTGTAGTCTTCACATTCAATTGTTCCTGAAAACTTAAGTTCAACATCTTTTAGAAAAGAAGGAATTTTAGAATATTTCTTTCCTGTTAATTTAAGTTTAACACTTCCGGAAACTGAGTTTTTTCTTTCCATATTCAGGTGTACATATTTAGCTTCTGGTGCATATCTTTTTGCATATATTAAATTTACATAAGAATTAAACTCTTTTTCAGTAAAAGTTACTTTTCTTAAAAACATATCTTTTCGTTTTAACTTTTTAGCTTTTTTTAAAAATCTGTCGATTTTTTTTGCATCTTCTTTTGAAAATTCAGCTGCAGTTATTGAATAACTGAAACATGCAATAATTATTAATCCAAATAAAACTTTTATATAATTTTTCATTTTAACTCCATAATACTTAATTTTTATTATCAATATCTCTAAAATAATGTCTAATTGATTCAGGATAGATTTTGTGCTCTTCCTTCAGGATTTTTTCACTAAGTGTTTCGACTGTATCAGAAGTCTGAACTGAAACCGCTGATTGAGAGATTATAAGTCCAGTGTCTATTCCTGAATCAACAAAATGAACAGTACATCCACTTATTTTAACTCCATAATCAAAAGCCTGTTTCTGTGCGTCTAATCCAGGGAAAGAAGGCAATAAAGATGGGTGTATATTTATAATCCGATCTTTGTATTCTTTTAGAAGAACTTTGCCTACGATTCTCATATATCCAGCCAGACAAATAAGGTCAATTTTATAAAATTTTAAAGTTTCTAATAATGATATCTCAAATTCTTTCTTAGATCTATATTTTTTTCTTTCAAAAATAAATTTTTTTATTCCATACTTTTCTGCTGTTAAAACTCCCGCAGCTTTTGCATTATCACTAATAACAACTTCAATATTATAATTTGAATTATTTTCTAATGAGTCTTTATAAATAGAGTCAAAATTTGAGCCCCTACCTGATAAAAAAACTGCAATTTTTCCTTTTTTTTTCTGCATTCTATTTTTAACTGCCGAAGGGGGGACTCGAACCCCCACAGGAATACTCCCACAAATACCTGAAACTTGCGCGTCTACCAATTCCGCCACTTCGGCAAGATTAGGTTATATTTCAACTTGACTGTTTTGTCAAGCCTCAAATTGCTAATATTCAGTTTATCTAAATAAAATGTTATAATTATTATTGGAGTTGTATATGAGTTTTTATTATAAACGTTTTCTTAATATTATTAGTTTAATTTTCTTTTTGTTTTTTATTCAGAGTTCCATTCAAGCAAAAGATATAGAGTTTCCTTTAATTCAATCATTTTCTTATTTTCCATATTTCGAAAATAGTCTTATAGCTGAAGGGACCATTGAAACAGGGATTGATATTTATCATTCAAATATTTTTACATTTAATAAAGAAGATAATATTATGAATGATTTTGAGCTCACAAGCTTTACACTTGGACTCAGGTACGGATTGACTAATAGGATAACGGCAGAATTATTTGTCAGGTATGCAGGACTTTCAGGTGGAATTATGGATGGATTTATTGAAAAATTCCATAAAATCCTTGGACTTCCTGATGCTTTTAGACCTGATTATCCAAGGGATATAGTTAATTACTTTAATAATGATAATTTTGAGTATGAAAAAAAGACTGGAAGCATATCTCCAATTATAGCTTCATTATTAGTCAGGGTATTTTCTGAAGAAAATTTCAATATTAATACAAGAATAGGACTTGGTATTCCAGTGAAGTCTAAACCAGGACTTTCCTCAGATAAGTTTTTTTTGACTGCAGGAGTTATATGTTCTTATAAGAGGGACAATTTAAAAGTTGAATTTTCAAATTATATTTCCTTGTTTAAAGAACCAGAATGGTTGTTATCTGAGGATCTTAAAGATAAAATGTTTTTTTCTGAGATTAGGATAGTTTATAAGAGATTTCTTACAGGTTTTATTTTTAGAACCTCACCATTTATTGAAAGTGAAGCTTCTAGAAATGCTTATCAGATTCAGTTAGGGTTTAAAATAAGTGATAAAATAGAGTTTTTATTTCTGGAGGATTTTGCTCCTTTTGATACAACTCCTGATATCAGTTGTAATTTGCGAATAAGGTTTTAAAATTTAAATTATAATCTACCAATTGTAGCAATTTTATTTTTTTTAATTTTTTTAGGATATCTGTCAGTTATTACAATTCTTCCCTCTTTAGTTCTGTATCGGTATAGTTTGCTATTAGAATTTGAAGAAAATGTATAGGATGTTAGCGGCTTATTCATAAATTTAAAAATTTTCTTTATATAGTTTTTTGTTTCTTTATATGGAGGAACACCGTTATACTTTTCTACAGCGGTTTCACCTGCATTATATGCCGCTAATGTAAGAACTATATCTTTATTATATCTACGATAGAGATATTTTAAGTGTTTGATTCCTGCTTCGATATTCTCATCGGCATTATAACGGTTGAAAACACCATATTGATTAGCTGTTCCGGGCATTAACTGCATAATTCCCACGGCACCTTTTTTTGACTTGGCAAACTGATTATATCCAGACTCAGCTCTTGCTATTGCAAGAATCAGTTCTTTTTTTACTCCGTATTTTTTTGCAAAATGCTTTATTCTTGAGTATATGTAAACGGGAATGGCATTTGTAGAAGTGGTTTTTTTTTTTGTTTTTGTTTTTTGAAAAAAAACCGGCATTCAATTTTTTGCTAACAATAATTCCCAATTTGTTTTGCTTTAAAATAATATTAGAAAGTAGATTTCCTGATAAAAATAAAACTACACATAATATTATAAAGAATGATTTTAATATGCTCATGTCTTTTTAAGAACCTCATAGATTTGTTCTTTTACTGTTTTGAAATCAACAATCAGGTCGCCACCTGCCTGTGCAAAATCTGCCCTTCCACCACCTTTCCCATTAAAGATTGGCGCAATACTGTTAACAATTGAACCGGCCTTCCATTTGTCTGTTATATCTTTAAAAACAGAGACGACTACCATTGATTTCTTCTCAGAGTTTGAGAAGAGAATGGCAACACCTTTTAATTCTGATGAGATTTTATCTGCAAATGTACTTAATTGTTTTCTGTCTATATTATTAATAAATTCAACAGAAAACATTATTGACTTACTTAGCGTTGCATTTTCAATAATTTGTTTTATATCTGTGGTGGGAGTGTCAGCGTTTTTTTCTTTTTCTTTTAATCGGAGTTTTTCATTAATACTTTTTAAATGTGTTAAAAGAGTCTCTGGTTTTTGCCCAAAATGAGATTGTATATTATTTAAAATCTGCATTTTTTCCTGTATGTATGCAAGCGCAATTTCTCCACCAACTGCTTCAATTCTTCTAATTCCAGAAGATATTGAGGATTCATTTATAATCTTAAATAATCCTATTTCACCAGTTTTATTTAAATGAGTTCCTCCACAGAGTTCTTTTGAAAATTCTCCCATTGTGACCAACCTGACCATATCCGAGTATCTTTCATCAAAAATAGCAATAGCACCTTTTGCAACTGCGTCTTCATAGGGTAGAACAGTAGTGCTTATTTTTAAGTTTTCCCTTATGTTTTTGTTGACTAAGTTTTCAGTTTCAAGCAACTCCTCATTAGAGAGAGCCTTAAAATGTGTAAAATCAAACCTTAACCTGTTTGGTTCAACCAAAGACCCACTTTGTTTTACATGATACCCCAATACCTCTTTTAAAGCTGTATGGAGCAAATGAGTTGCAGAGTGATGGATTGAGATGTTTTTCCTTTTGTTTATGTCAATTTTTATAAATACAGAGTCTCCAATTTTCAAGGATCCCTTCTCAAGTTTTATATAGTGAAGATACGCCCCTGAATCAATTTTTTGCACATTTTCTATTGAAAAAAAGGAGTCTTCATTTTTCCCAGTTCCTGAATCAGATTTTTGTCCTCCAGATTCAGCGTAAAATGCAGTTTTATCAAAGATGGCAATATATTCAATTTGCGGGTTTTTAAATTCAATGTTTTTTGTTTTCTCAAATGTTAAGTTATCTTTTTTATATAATCCGATTATTTTTGTCTCAATTTCTGTGTTTTGATACCCTTCAAAAACAGTTTTATGCTTTCCTATATCTTCAAGTTGCATAATGCCATTGTTTTTTTCTAATAAACTTTGGCGGGATCTGTTTTTTTGATCATTCAATTCCTTTTCATATTCATCTCTATCAATTTTAATATCTTTTTCAATAGCAAGATCAGCTGCAAAATCTATTGGGAAACCATATGTGTCAGAAAGTTTAAAAAGTTCCTTTCCAGAAATTTTTTGCTTTTTGTTTTCAACAACATCGAGAAGAATATTTTCAAACCTCTTTAATCCGGTTAAAAGCGTTCTACTAAATCTTTTTTCTTCTGATAAGATCATTTCTGAAATGAACTTTTGACTATGAACCAGATCTGGATAAACGGTTTTCATTAAGTTAACAACCTTTTCGCTTATTTTAAATAAAAAGGGCTCAGTAAACCCCAGGTTGTTTCCATGTCTAGCAGCTCTTCTTAATAACCTTTTCAGAACATAGCCTCTACCTTCATTTGAAGGAATAACTCCGTCTGAAATTAAAAACGTTAAAGCTCTTATGTGGTCAGCAATTACTTTTAAACTGATTTCAGATTTTGCTTCAGAAAGATCTGTTCCAAGTAAATCTTTAGTGAAATCTATTATTGGAACAAAAAGATCTGTTTTATAATTACTATCTTTTTTTTGTATTAAAGCAGTTAGTCTTTCCAAACCCATTCCAGTGTCTATAGAAGGTGCGGGCAAAGGGTTTAACTTCCCGGAACTGTCTTTAAAATATTGCATAAACACCAGGTTCCAAATTTCAACAAAACGGTTTTCGTTCAACTCAAAGTCAGGAATTCCAAATGCTTTTCCTTTATCAAAATGAATTTCAGAGCAAGGTCCGCATGGTCCTGTTTCTCCCATTTGCCAAAAGTTATCTTTCTCTCCCAGTCTAACGATCTTATTCTTGGGGACACCGATGCTTTTCCAAATATTAAAAGCCTCATCATCATCATTATATATTGTGATCCAAAGATCTTCCTGCTTAAACTTAAAGTGATTAATAAGTAGATCCCATGAATATTCTATTGCTTTTTCCTTAAAATAATCTCCAAATGAAAAATTTCCAAGCATTTCAAAAAAAGTGTGGTGAAATTCAGTTTTTCCAACTTCATTAAAATCATTATGTTTTCCTGAAACTCTCATACATTTTTGAATAGAGACAGCTTGATTGTAATTTCTTTTTTCATCTCCAACAAAAACTTGCTTAAATTGATTCATCCCGGCATTTGTAAAAAGAAGGGTAGGGTCTTTTGCCGGTACTAACGGTGCCGATAGAACCTGGTGGTGACCTTTCTCCTTAAAATAGGATTTAAAGATCTTTCTTATTTCTTCATGCTTCATATATCAGATTGTCCCCTTACCATTATCAAAGTCACTAAGGTCAAGTATATTATGATCCATTTCCAGTCCGAAAGAGTCTTTCAAATTAGAGTCAGTACCATCTTTGATTTCAGACATACTACTCTCCATCTCTTCCATTGCGATCTCTTTTGTAGATTGAATACCAATTTTCCTGAGTTTGAATTCATCAGGATTAGATGTCCATTTTAATGCCTCTTCATATGTGATCAAACCTTTTTCAAATAAAAAATGGAGTGACTGGTCAAATGTCTGCATTCCATATTGGGAAACACCTTCAGCGATAGCATCTTTAATTAATTTTGTTTTTTCAGGTTCAAGAATACATTCCTGAATATATGTTGTCGTTATAAGAATCTCAATTGCAGGAACTCTGCCTTTACCATCTGCCCTTGGTACAAGTCTCTGGGAAATTATTGCTTGTAAAACTGAAGCCAATTGAATTCTAATCTGTTTCTGGTGATGAGGAGGAAACATAGATATAATTCTGTTGATGGTTTCAGGTGCATCTAAAGTGTGTAATGTTGATAGGACCATATGTCCTGTTTCCGCTGCAAGCAAAGCAGTTTCAATTGTCTCAAGATCTCTCATTTCTCCAACAAGTATTACGTCAGGGTCCTCTCGGAGTGAGCTTCTCAGGGCTGTGGAAAAATTATTCGTATCAGAACCGATTTCTCTTTGATTGACGATACTCTTTTTATCTCTATGGAGGTATTCGATTGGATCTTCAATTGTTAGAATATGATCAACCCGAATTGAATTGATATGATCTATCATTGCAGCAAGAGTAGTTGATTTTCCACTTCCTGTTGTTCCTGTAACCAGTACCAGCCCTCTTCTTTCATCTGCGATCTTTTCCAGAACCTTGGGTAAATTCAAGTCGTTTATTGATTTGACTTGAGTCGGAATAACCCTCATAACAATTCCTACAGCGCTTCTCTGTCTGAAAACATTACACCTGAATCGTCCAAGTCCCGGGACACTATATGACATATCTATTTCGTGTTCATTTTTAAATTTTTCTTTCTGATAAGAGTTCATCATAGAAAAACCCATTGCGATTGTATCTTCCTGCATTAATCGTTTTAATTCAACAAGTGGGTTCAGCCTTCCATCAATTCTCAATACAGGGTGGTTGCCGACTTTTAGATGCAAGTCAGATGCTTCCCTTTCGACTGCAATTTTTAATAAATCGTCAATATTCATATGTGTCTCCATATCAGGAATCAGACATACTGCTCCCTGATGTAAGTATAGTATACAATTTTTAATTTTTTTTCAAGTATAATCTTGGATTCGTGTGTTATTTTTGCATTTATACTCAAGAATTGATACTATTATCTAAGTAATTTTTTTTTATTTTAAATTGAAGGAAGGTGATTATGAATAATTCTCAAGAAGGAAAACAAAAAAAAGGTTCTATCTTTTCAAAATATAGCCCACAGTTCTGGCTTGTAATTATATTTGAATTTTTCGAAAGAGGTTCATACTATGGCATGATGAGTTTCATTTCTGTATATTTCTCTGATACACTAAATATTCCAAAAGAAAATATTGGTGAAATAAAAGGAGTTATTCAACCCTTATTATATTTTCTTCCAATTTTATCCGGCGCCATAGCTGATCGCTTCGGATATAGAAAGATGTTGCTTATTGCCTTTTCATTGCTTGGTGGCGGATATTTCCTTACAAGTCAAATGACAACCTATTCCTGGGTTTTTATATCATTGGTAGTAATGGGAGTCGGTGCTGGAATTTTCAAACCAATTATTTCAGGTACAATTGCAAGTGTTACTAACGAGAGCAATAGTACTCAGGCTTTCGGGATTTATTATTGGGCAATAAATTTAGGAGCTTTTCTTTTCCCTCTCTTTCTTGTTCCCTACCTTAAAAGTATAAATCCATCATATGTAATAATTGCTGCAGGTATATGCACAGCTGCAATGATTATTCCAACTTTATTGTTCTTTAAGGATCCTCAATTAAAGGAAAAAGTAGATAAAAGAGAGCAGACCTCCCTGCTTCAAACAGTAGCAAATTCATTTGAAATTCTTTATTCACCTGTGATTTTAATCGTCAATCTTTTAAAGAAAGGTGTAATAAGGTATATTATTATTCTTATACTCATACTTGTTTTTGCCTTTTCATTAAGTGGATATTTAACCCAGCAAAATTCGACAGGAATATTTTCAAATATTTGTATCGAGGGTGAAGGGAAAAAAGTTTTCTTTGAAGTGAAGAGAAATATGTTGAAAGAAAATTCATATAAGGTTGAAGAATTAAAAAATTCTGTAGCCACACACCAGGTTACAGTGTACAAGCCTGAAAAAATAAAAGAACAACCAGAAAAATTTCTAACTAGCTTAAGAGCGTTAGAAGGGTTCTCAAATATAAATGTCGAAGAAATTACACAGTTAATGCAAAACTCATTAGATAAAATAAGAGTTACACTATCATTTTTACAAATTGAAGAAAGTGATTTCAAAATCATTGCAAATGGATTAAGTGTTGATGTATTGTTAAATAAAAAAAGGTCTCTTCCATCGACAGAGGAACTCTTAATAGGACTTCATGAAAATCCTTTATTAATAGCTATAACAGCAGCAGATATTGAAAAAATGTATAAAAGTCTGGATAGCAGGCCGTTTTTTCTTCTCTTTGTTTTTACAATATTGATAGCGACAATATTTATTGTATTTTTTAAAAAACCGAGAACAAGCGAACTTCCAAATCAACCCTCAGGTGGTATGTCTTCCAAAATATCTTACTTTGTAGTTCCGGCAATAATTATGGCAGTCTGGCTGATGCCGGGGATTTCTGTTCTGGGAAGAATAATCTCTTCCGTAATAGCTTTATCAGTAATCTCCCTTTTTGTAATAAACACAGAAGATCAGAAAAAATTTGTACTACATTCAAAATTTCTATTAATGATTGTAATTTATTCAATTTTCTGGATTCTGTATTTTCAGATGTTTGACTCTGTCTTGTGGTATGTTCAGGCTTATGTAGATGCCACTGCCTTAAATAATTTAGTAAATGGTTTTCTCAGTATTTTTGGTATTAAAATGAATTGGTTTTTTGATGTGGAACATGTAACTGTAATTAATGCGGGTACTATAATATTACTTCAATTGATAATATCAAATATTGTGAAAAAGATGAAAGCACTTCCGACGATGGTTACCGGTATTACAATAGCAACAATAGGAATGGGTATCCTTGCGATTTCTACTCACATCTGGGTTTTTATTATTGGTATTTTCCTCTTTTCAATAGGTGAGATGACCGCCCACCCAAAGTTTATTAGTTATATTGGCTTATTAGCTCCTGCAGACAATAAAGCATTATATATGGGTTATATATTTCTGTATGGTGTTTTTGGTTCCTCGATTGGTAGTATAGTAGGTGCAAAACTGTATGTTCACTATGTTGAAAATCTGAATAATCCTTCACTTTTATGGCTAATTTTTAGTGGAATAGGAGTTCTTGGAATTGTTGGATTATTACTATATAATAAATATTTATTACCAAAAACAGATACAGGAGATGCACTTAAGTCTGAATAATAATTCAAAATAGAAGTTATTTTAATTCTCCGCGGAAATTGTCTGGACGAACATTTTTTAATAAAGATGCAAACTTTTCCTGTGATTCTTTTAATAAAGTAAGATCATCCTGAGTAAAATCTGCCCCGGTCATTTTTTTTAGAACTGCTCTTCTTGATAACTCAATAACTCCAAGTCTTTCTTCACCATCATCAAAAATTGAGGCTATCATTTTCCAGATTGGTTTAATTTCATTATCAGGAGTTCTTATTGTTTCAAATATATTTAAATGTTTTTGCTGTTGAAAATTATTTTCAATATAATCTATCCCTTTCTTAAAGATTTCTGACACGATTGCTTCATTAGAGCTTATTGGGATCATACCTGAATTAATTAAATATTCAGGTTGGCAAAAGGATAAAATTGTTTTGTCTTTATCAATAAGGAGAATAGCTACTTCATCATCATCTAAATTAAGGTTTTCTATATAGTATTTTGTCATCTCTGTTAATATTATTTTAAATGCTTTATCCGGGCTATTGTTTGCAACCTCATGCTTCAATGTTTCCATTACTAAAAATATATCTTTCATGTTTACTCCTCTCTGTATTAATACTACTTATATAAAAAAAAATCAACCCTTTTTAGTTTTTTTGTTTTTCTACTACATAATCATGGGGAACTGACTGCTGATAGGATTGGTGAGGTATTGTAAAGATTGAGTAAGTATGATAAAAATACTATTTAAAATAAAAGTGTGGGTGTAAAAATGAAAACAAAGATGATTTCAATTATTATTCCAGTATATAATGAAGAAGAGAATGTTTCTATTCTTTATAAAGAAATTTTTAATGTAGTTTCAGAAAGGTTCAATGACTATGAAATAATATATATTAATGATGGAAGTACCGATAATTCTCTTGAACAATTGCAAAAATTAAATAAAGAGGATAATAAGGTAAAAATCATTAACTTTAGAAAAAACTTTGGACAAAGTGCTTCTATTTCAGCTGGCTTTGAACATTGTACAGGCGATATTGTTGTTACTCTTGATGCTGATCTGCAGAATGATCCTGCTGATATTCCAATTGTGGTTGAAAAACTCCTGGAAGGTTATGATATGGTCAATGGGTGGAGAAAGGATAGGAAAGATAAATTCATTTCTCGCAGAATCCCATCATTTTTTGGCAATAAATTAGTTTCCTTTATCACTAAGGTAAAATTGCATGATTATGGATGCAGCTTAAGGGCTTTTAAAAAAGAGGTTGTAAAAAACCTAAAACTTTATGGTGAAATGCATAGGTATTTACCTGCATTTGCTTCTAGAATGGGTATCAAATCTGTTGAAATCCCGGTAAATCATCGAGAAAGAAAATTTGGGACATCAAAATATGGGATAGGCAGAACCTACAGAGTTGTATTGGATTTGATCTCCTTAAAATACCTTCTCTCTTTTGCACATAGACCATTGCAGATCTTTGGCGGTTTGGGTCTTATAATGATGTTTTTGGGTTTTTTGAGTGGGACATATCTCTCATATATAAAAATAATAGTTGGCGAACCTATTAGTGGAAGACCACTGTTGTTTTTTACGGTGTTATTATTGTTTCTTGGGTTTCAGATTATTACATTAGGATTAATTGCTGAAATGCTGACAAAGATATATCATGAGGGTTTAGGAAAAAATGCTTATTCAATTAGAAATACTATAGGGCTTCCACAAATTTCGGAGAAACCATATGAAAATATTGATGATTGCACCTGAACCTTTTTTTGAACCAAGAGGAACACCTTTTTCTGAGTATTATAGAATACAGGCACTTTCTTCTCTTGGACATGAAATTGATCTGGTTACTTACCCTATTGGTGAGGATGTAGATATTAAAGGACTTAGGATTATTAGATCATTAAGACCATTTTTTATTAGAAATGTAAAAACCGGTCCTTCCGGTGCAAAATTGATTTTGGATTTTTTTTTGTTTTTTAAGGTTTTTGGCAGAATTCTAAGAAAAAAATATGATCTCATTCATACTCATGAGGAAGCGAATATAATGGGTGCTTTTTATAGCAAAATATTCAGAACCCCACATCTTTATGATATGCACTCCTCTTTAGTTCAGCAGATGAATAATTTTAAATTTACAAAATCAAAACTAATTGTCTCCTTCTTTAAAATTATTGAAAAAATTTCGTTAAAAAATGCCAGATCTGTTATTGTAATCTGTCCTTCTTTATATAAGTATGCAAGCACTATTACTGATTCTTCAAAACTCACAACAATTGAAAACTTTATGGATGAAACACCTGAAAAATTAGACAAGGCACGCCTTGAATCAATAAAAACGAAATTAGATACAACAGACAAAAAAGTTATTGTTTATGCCGGTACCCTTGAGACATATCAGGGAATACCGATGTTGATTGAAAGTATGCAGTTTCTCGACAAAGATTTTTTATTGATTCTTATTGGGGGCGATCCATCTCAAGTAGAAAAACTTAAAAGTTCATTAAAGGATAATAAGAATAATATTGTATTATTGGGAAGAAAAAAACCGGAGGAAATACCTTATTATTTAGGTATTGCAGATGTACTTGTTTCTCCAAGAATACTTGGGACTAATATTCCGTTAAAAGTTTATTCTTACTTGAAAAGTGGAATTCCACTGGTTGCAACAGATCTTTATACTCATACACAGACTTTAACCAATGAAATAACAGTTCTTGCAGAACCAGATTCTAAGTCTTTTGCAGAGGGTATCAAGACTGCAGTGTCAGAAAAAGGATCTGAAATTGCGCAAAATGCAAAGAATTACTGTGATGAAAATTATAGTAAAGAAAAATACATAGAGCTGGTTAATACTGCAATCAATAAAGCAGTAAAGAGTGGGTAAAGCAAGAAATCTTAAACCAATATTTTTTATAATTATTCGATTTTTTACAGGTAAACAATCATTTACATTTTTAGGAATAAAACAAAGAATAAATATAATTACCAGTTTTGAATACAAAACTATAGGTGTCCTACATATCTTGTAATGTCTTATAAAGTTTTCTCCTTGCCTCCCTGCCTATTCCCTCTCTGCCTATTATATTAAATTGCTTTTATCCAAAGCCATATTGAGATAAAAAAGATATTGAAGCACATTAAGCTCTGGCCGGTAGAATACCCGGAAAATAGCGTAAATACCAGAGCATCTCCGAATAATTTGTTAAACTTGAATTTATTGTCCAAGCAGGTAAATTCAAAACATATAAATTTATAAATCTTTTTAGATTAATAATGGATAAGTGTGTATTATTACTATGAAAATTATAAAAAAACCAGGAATTTATAGTTTTTTTTCATAATATGATAATATTTTACTATGTTAATAACTTATTTTAGTTTTAGACATTTTATAAAAATTTTCAACAGGTTTTCTACAAGTTTTTCACGGTTTTTTTTACAAAAATTAGGAGGTGCGACAAATTATGGGTTTACTAAGAGCTTTATCGAAAAACGGTTGTACTATCGTGTGCTGTGCAAGCTGTATAGCTGATGGTGGAAGTCCCACCGGCAACGATTTGCAGGAGTAGTTGCCAAACCGCCTTGAGCTGCATATGTATAGAGCATGTGTGGTGAGCGTCAAGGAAAAAGGCTTCACAAAGATGAAGTCAGGTGTGAATAAAGGAGGTGAATGAAAGTGAACCGCTGGATGAGGTGTCGAAAAGCCGATATTTATGTCATCAAAACCGGGGAGAAGGTAGTCTAATCGGGATGAGTACAGAGGAAACCTGTTTACTGTCTGTACGATGTCCGGCACATAGGCGGCACGAACTTTATTTGGGCTGTTATACGGAACACAGGAAGCTGAATAATAATGTTAAGGGAAAGGCGCAAGATGAGAACCATCAAGGCTGAGATTACCGATGTGTTATTCAGTGGCGGACTTAACCGTAGTAGTGATGAAGTTTCTGTAATGGAAATGGAGCAAAGGGTTAGGGTCGTCCGTTTAAAAAGAACTAACAACCATATTTATGGGAGGATTAATTTTGCTTAAACAAAAGTCTCAAACAATTTCAAAACATCAAGTTTGGAGAGCGTACAAAAAAGTCAGAGCAAATCGTGGTAGTGCAGGAATTGATAATGTAAGCCTTGAGGAATTTGGGCTCAGCCTCGAAGATAATCTGTACAAATTATGGAACAGAATGGCATCAGGCAGTTACTTTCCACCACCAGTGATGGAGGTAGAAATTCCAAAGAAAGATGGCAAAATCAGAAAGTTGGGTATTCCGACAGTATCAGACAGGATAGCCCAGATGGTAGTTCGCGAAGAACTGCAACCACATGTTGATCAGGTTTTCAATAGGAATTCATATGGATACAGACCGGGAAAAAGCGCACATGGAGCTATAGAAAAAGCTCGGAGTCTATGCTGGAAATATGACTGGGTAGTTGATCTTGATATCAAAGGATTTTTTGATAATCTGGATCATGAGTTATTAATGCTGGCAGTAAATAGACATACAGATCAGAAATGGATAAAGATGTACATTGAAAGATGGTTGAAAGCACCTGTACAGAAAAAGAACGGAAATATTGAAGAACGTTCAAAAGGAACGCCTCAAGGAGGAGTTATCAGTCCTTTATTGGCAAACATTTTTCTACATTATGCATTTGATAAGTGGCTGGAAAGAGAGTTTCCATCTCTGGAGTTTGAGCGTTATGCAGATGATGCAATTGTACATTGCAAAAGTTTCAGGCAAGCGGAGTTTGTATTAGCTAAAATCAAAAAGAGGTTGAAAAAATGCAAACTGGAACTTCATCCGGAAAAGACAAAGATTATTTACTGCAAGGATAGTAATCGTAAAGGAAACTATGAACATACGGAATTCACATTTCTGGGATACTCATTTTGCGGAAGATTGGCAAAATCGTCTAAAGGGAGAAAATTCAAAGGGTTTTTACCCGGAGCGAGTAAGGAAGCAATAAAGAAAATGAGTAGTGAAATACGGAGAATGAAAATACATTTGAGAACAGATCTTAATATTGAAGATGTTGCAAAACTGATAAACCCAAAAGTGCGAGGGTGGATGAACTATTATGGAAAATTTCATAAACGAAGGTTAAGTTCCTTCCTGTTTAAGTTAAATTTCAGAATATGGAAATGGATTCGAAATAAGTATAAGCGATTCAGGTATAATATCAAAGGAGCCAAAAAGTGGTTAAGTAATGTTAGTAGAACAATGCCGGGGTTATTTGCACATTGGTGTTTTGGGTTATAGAGTATGATTATGAGATTTGGACGGCGGGAGCGGTATGAGCTGAGAGGTTCACGTACCGTTCTAAGAGAGGCTGGGGTGAAAATCCCTGGTCGACTCACCAGTTTATATCAATAACTGGCGTGCTATCGAGTACCTCAAAGGGATGGACAGTAATCGTACACTCATCATCAATCCCCACAACCTCAACTTCATGTAAACCAATCGGGTTTGGACGGGCAGGTGAGCGGGTTGAAAAGACACCTGTAAGAGGCTTTTCTTTATCCCCTCGAGGATGAATCTGTAAAACCGAACGATCAGCAAGATGGAGCCAGGTTAAGAGTACCAATCGACTTCCAACCGCAACGCCTTTAAGAGCTGTGACATACTCTTTCTTTATAGATATCTTTGCCTGGGGAGCACCTTCAGTTCCCTGCTTTGGACAATCATTAAGGTTTTTGATTTCTGAGGAAACCGTACCAATACAAATCAGGCTCTGCTCTTTATCCAATTCTAGTTCATGAGGTTTGAACTGGTAATGCATAAACTCTTTTTTAGACAAACCGATTCCATGCTCTCCAGAGATTGTACCTTTTTTTTCAATTACAAATTTAAAGATTAAATCCAGCGCCTTAGAGGCATTGGCTTGATCTTTAGGTAATTCCGGATCGATCATAATATTCGTGTGTATATTTCCATCACCAAAATGACCAAACATGATTATCAAGAGGTCCAATTCCTTAGCCAGTGAATTGATAAAATCCACGGTCTGGGGAATGTGTTTGATAGGTACTGCAATATCTTCATTTATTTTTTTTGGTCTTAGATGGGAGATGGCAGGAGAGATATTTCTCCTGATATTCCAAAGTAATTCCTGGTCCTCAAGTGACTGGGCAGCCTGGTGATGGACAATATCAAATTCACCAAGGATTTTCTCAAATCCCATTTTTTTCTGTTGGATCTCAATTTCTGTACCATCAATTTCCATTAATACCGAAGCGTTGTGATCTTCTTCCTTTTTTAGATTTAAATAATTATATACAGCATTAATTGAGGTGACATCCATGAATTCTAAAACCGAGGGAGATAATCCACTTAAAATAATCTTTTGGATAAAACTGGCCCCTGCTTTCAAGGATTTAAAATCTATCCTGAATAATATCCTCTGAGCAGGCAGGGGGAGGAGGCGAAGAGCAATCTTGGTGATAATTACCAATGTTCCTTCAGAACCCACTATTAGGAATTTAAGATCATAACCTGCTACGTTTTTTAAGGCATAAGACCCAGTTCTAAATTTTTCACCACTCATTAAAAAGCCCTCAAGGGCTAAGACATAATTAGAGGTAACTCCATATTTAAAGCAGCGTGGACCTCCTGCATTTTCTGATACATTGCCTCCCAGGGTTGAGGTTTTTAAGCTGGCAGGATCGGGGGGTAAAAGAGATTCTTCTCCTGGCAAGCTTGGATTAGTTCACCGGTAATTACACCAGGCTGAACTTCTGCAATCATGTTTTCTTCATCAATTTCCAGAATTTTGTCCATTTTGGTAAAGGAGATCACAATTCCGCCAAAAATGGGAACGGCTCCACCTGAATATCCAACTCCCGCTCCTCTGGGTACAATAGGGATGTTGTATTTATTGGCAAAGTCAATTGTATTTTTTATGTCTATCTCTTCTGTGGGGATGACCACTGCTTCCGGCTGGTAAGTTTGCTGGGTGGCATCAAAGGCATAGGAAGAAAGATATTCCGGCTGGAGGAAAACTTTGTCCTTTCCAACCAATTTTTTTAATTTCTTAAAAACCAATGGATCAGTCATTAAACAAATTATATCCAATCATTCTGAAGGTTTGTGCGGTAATTTATGGGGAAAGTCAAACATCCCCCTTTTTATCTCTGAAAGTGAAAGATTTTTACAGTTAAGTTTCTCTTTGATATAAGAAACAGCCTTATTATTGTCAATTATATTTCCACAGGTGAAGATGTCCAGGGCACAGTAGTTGTGTTCAGGCCAGGTATGGATTGAAAAATGGGATTCAGCAATCATTACAAAACAGCTGACTCCATGAGGTGAGAATTTATGTGATCTTGATTCGATAGCAGTGGCACCGGAAACCTTTACTGCTTCCAGTAAAATTTTTTCTAAAAGTTCTCTATTGTTTAAAATATTGACATCACAATCATATAACTCTGCGATTAAGTGATTACCTAAATTCTGTATCATTGTTTAATTATCTTTTTTTAAAACCAAATTAAAATATACTATACACCTTGCAGAGTTGTCAATGTTTTTATTTATTTGCAGTCGAAAAACTATCATGAATTATATTTGGGGGTATTTCAAATCCATAAATCCATGCACCGTCCCTAATTGTTTCTCCAGAGATTGATAATTATTAAGATGCAATTGGTGGTTAGGACACCTACCAGTAAAATTCCGAAGATTAGTATTAATATAGCAAAGTTATCCGAAACTTTACATAACCACCAGCTTGAAACATCAATGATCAATGCAAAAAAGGGAATAAGTCCCAAGCTTAGTCTCAACTTTGAGGGGTAACTAGTTGACAGGAGGAATCCTGAAGTGATAAGGATGATTAAGCTGATTCCCAATAGGTGATAGTGGGTAGAAGATAATAACTTTTTGGCAGGTATTCCCTTCTCCTGAATAAGAGGAGCAAAATCACCCCAATAGAGGAGAGAAATACTGGCTTGTGTGCTGTGGCCCCCATGGCACTGGATACAGTTTGTTCTTAATATTGGATCAATATCCTTGTAATAATTATAATATGGACCATCTTCAAAAGCCCACTGATCAAGTGTTCTAAACTGGCTCTCATCAGAAATGTGTTTTCTCATGGAGGTGTGAATAGCTCTTCTAAAGGGAGAATATGCGTATTTTATTTCCACTTTTTTTAAAGTGGGGAGATCCAGACTATTTTGAA
The DNA here is from genome assembly GCA_965371805.1 of uncultured bacterium. Lineage (GTDB taxonomy): Bacteria > Acidobacteriota > Aminicenantia > UBA2199 > UBA2199 > JAOZTV01. Next base: position 125,537 of record CBDUZW010000002.1, read on the forward strand.
AAAGGGAGGTATTGACCAATATTACACTGCCTATTATGGCAATAAGGAGCAGAGTTAAAAAAAAGGTCATCAATAATTTATAATGGTAATCTAATTTGTTTAGGTTGAATTTTTTCATTTTATTTTAAGGGAGGAAACAAAGGGGATATTTCCCCTTTTTAGTATCTCCTCGGCAATTTCAACTCCTCTAGTTAGGGTTTCTTCAAGAACCGGCAATCCACAAACATCAAGCGGGCCCAAAAATCCCATCCATAGGAGAGGAGTTCATATCTCTCTTTTTTAGGATTATAGGGAAAGGAAGCATAGAGGGAAAAAACATGGGGATTGTGACTTTCCCATTGGGGGGTTCTTTGGTATTGGTTGTTTATATATCCAAGGTTCCAGGATTTATATCTGACATTTTCCCAGGCAACACTGCCCTTGGGAAATTCAGGGAGACTTTTTAAAAATATGGTTGCCACCATCCAGGAAGAATAGGAAAGGTCGGCAAAGTCTAAACCTCTGTCTTTTTTTAACCCATCTACAATATGATAGACTTGATTTTTAGGGATAGAAAATACAGCCTGCTTGGCCAGTACCGTTTTATAAGTTGCAAGATAACGGTCATAACAAACTATTTTAACATGATCCTTAAGATTCTCCATCTTTAAGACGAAAATACCGGTTCTCAACCTTGACGGATCCAGCAAACTGATCATCTGTTTGGAGATATAACCCAGACCATCTTCCCAGGTCAAGGAAAGTTTTCTCTTTTTATTGGTCCATCCCTTAAAAAGGATATTTCTAAAATAGGTTATCCCAGCCCAGGCGGAAAGTGTTTCAATAGGGGTTCCATATTCATCATTTAATCTCACGGTTATATACCAGATGAGAAAATGGGACCTGAATCCATTAATTTTTAAATATTCAGCAAAACTGATTTTATCAAAATAGACAATTTTTTCTTCTTTGGTAAGAGTTGCTAAAGGCACTCAAAAAGCTAACTTCTTCTCCTTATCCTGCCAGTCGGACCACTCTTCGATATGTTCTATAAATCTTTCATACTCTATTATCTCTTCATCGTTGGCCAATTGAAAAGGATAGGGGCATTTTAACCAGTAGCCATCTGCAAAAATATTTCTGGCATTAGGTTTTAAAAGGTGAAAATCGTCAATCTTGGGCCAGCCGTTGTCATAGTAACCATCTACAATTCCGCAATCCTGGTATATTTCAGTTAGAGCTGTAGTGTCAGGATTGTGATATTTTGCAAAATGGGATCCGCAAGCATAACCCAGTCCTTTTTCTTCTCCACCCCGGCATAGACCGCCACAAACATCTTCCTTTTCCAATACGAGGTAGTTTTTTATCCCGGATTTTTGTAATTTCCAGGCTGTAGCCAGTCCGGATGGTCCGCCTCCAACTATCACAGCATCATAAATAGGTTCCTGGGATTTGGGACTGGGAATAACCAAACGATTATCTTTTAATCCATGTCCCAAGGTTGTATCCTCACTTTGGACAGTTCCGGTAAAAGGGAGCTTTTTTAGGGAGAGAGTGGAGCAATTCATCAGAGGAGGCAGTAATAGCCCACCTGCAACTCCAGCACCCATTGATTTGACAAATGATCTTCTGGTAAATTTCAATGTGTTTTTCATGTTTTGTAATCATAAAAGAAAGAAATAAAATATTCAAGTCACTATTTTCAAATTGTGAGCAATTGAAAAAAAAGCAATTATGTTATTTTTAAGTATATCATTTAAAGGGAGGTTAGTATGGGGTACTCTATATTTTCTGTGGGGCAGATGAATATCACCAGTGGAATGGTACTCGTTCCTTTTGTTTTTGGAATTGGTTTTATTTTCTACAATGTTAAAAACTGGATCGGCTGGGTTTTAGCCGGTGCTTCCATAGCCATGTTCTTTTTTGGAATTATTACCAGTATCAATTTCAGGATGCAGAGGATGTCTGCTTTTTCATTGATAATGATGATTACTTTGTTCATAGGTGGAATTGGTCTATTTATCAGTTCTCTTCGAGACGTTAAGGGAAAAGAAAGCTAAAAGTTTATTTAACTAATTACTATAAAGTCCTCTACATTTGTCTTTCCAGTTTCAGCAAAAATTGATTGGCTGTCAGAAATATCCCAAAGGATGGTAATAAAAAACAGATAAATGAAAGGTTAAAAAATTTACATTTTTAGATAAAAAGGAGAGAGGGATGAACAGAATATTAATTTTATTGATTTGTATGGCCGTGTTTATTCCAGTTTTTGGTCAAGTGGAAAATAAGGACAAGCCGTCCCAAGGTTTCAAGGAACTAAAACTAAAAAAAGTTTGGGAAATTACAGAGGCTGGAGATACCTTTTTTGCAACAATTTCAGGATTTCGTTATGGATATGATCAACTTTATGTAGTTGATCGGAAAAAATTTAAGATTCATATCTATGATTCTTCTGGAAAATATATTAATTCTTATGGGAAGAAGGGAGAAGGACCTGGAGAATTAAAATACATACCAACTATGAATTTTTATAAAGGTAAAATTTTTTATATGACCAGAAATAAGATTCTTTGGTTCAACTCAAATGGAACTTATTTAAAAACTGAACTGGTAAGTAAGTTTAAAAATTTAAAAAAATATTCCAGATTTAGTGTTCGAGATGGTAAATTTTTTGTTAAAGACCATATTAGGGGGAAAAAAATAACCACCAGATTTCTTTTGTACGATAGAAATACTGAAAAAGAAACAGTATTTGATCAATTTCAATATCCTTCGTACGGCAGTGGGAAAACTGAAGGTGGGATTAGTTTTGGTATTAGTGTAAGGGGATTAGAGCTTGGGGTGATAAACTATTTTGATGGCATAGCTATTATGGCCTCAACAATAGCTATCATATTAAAAAGAAAAACCTATCGGGTCAATTGGTTGGTGAGTTTAAACTGGATCGGAAAGTGGTCAAATTGACTGATAAGGAGAAGTTTGAATTATATCCAGGGGGCTTTGACAAAGATCCTCCCTCATTGAGGAAGGCCATGAAAGAAAGTTACCCCAATAGTTTAACTTATTTTGAAAAGATTTTTGTGGATAAAAATGGATATATTTTTGTTATGCCCAATTTTACACTCAAATTGGATCAAAGAGATTTTGATGTTTTTGATAAAACTGGGAAATACATTTATAAATCTCAATTAGTTGTTCCAGAAGGTTATAGATTGGTGACCTATCTATTTAAGAAAGATTTTCTATTTTTGGCCCTGGAAGATGAAGAGGGAGAGTTCAAAGTAGTAAAATACACCTATAATTTGGATTAGTGTTTCGAAAATTAATATAATACTAGATTTTTTTTCGGTTTGTTAATCCCAGTCTTCAAAATCAATTTCTTTGGGATTGGGGCTGTCTGGAGCATCCAGAATAACTGTCCCTTCACAGTCCTCAAATTTTACATCAGTTAGATCTGTCTCATAGAAGTTAGTTTTTTTAAAGGTTATCGATGAAAAAATTGCCCCTTTTAAATTAGCTTGAGCATAATTGGTCCCAGTAAGATCACCATTATTAAACTTACTTCCATCTAAATCACAATCTGAGAAATTGGTGTTATTAAGGTTAACATCGTCAAACAGTGATCCTGATAGGCTTGATCCAGTGAAATCGGAGCTACTTATATCAGCATTTTTAAATTTTGTATCTTTGCCGTCTATATTTTTGAAATTACATTTTTTTATATTGGCATCGTCAAAAAGGGAACCATTAAGAGTGGAATCTTCAAATATACTTTCGTCTAAATTTATATTGATAAATTTTGAGTTTTGGCAATCGGAGTTTTTAAAATTACATTTTTTCATATTTACATCATCAAACAGGCTTTCTTTTAAGGTACTACTGGAAAAATTTAATTGGTTGTTATCAGAATCCGTTATTTTTAAACCACCGATCTCCATGTCAACAAATTCCTTTTGTCCCTTTTTTATAGACTGGTTAATATCTGTGGTTGCATCTAATACCTTATTTTGTTGAGACTTGTCTTCTTTTTTACCAAATCCTTTACCTTTCATTCTCATTGACCATACCTCCTTGTGTCAATTTCTTACTTTCGTATTTTATAGGATATTGAAATATATTTCAAACATTTGAAAATTCTTAGATTTTGGTCTATCATAGGGAAATGAAATCTGAGAACAGTAAATTTAGCAGAGAAAGGACCGTCCTTTATATTTTATCCTTCATAATGGGTGGCTGTGGTATAGCTTACGAGTACAACTTTAGTAAAATTGCTTCCGATTTAATGGGCAATTCTGTACAACAATGGGCCATAATTATAGGTTTAATGATGTTTTTTATGGGAATTGGAGCAGATGTCCAAAAGTACATTAGTGATAAGAATATATTTAATAAATTTATTACTATTGAAATAATTCAAGGTTTGGTTGGTGGTTTTGGCCCCATCGTTTTACTCTATTTTTTTGGTGCCTTTAGGGATTATTACATCTTAATTCAATATTCTTTCATTATTATAGTTGGACTAATTATAGGCTTGGAAATCCCTCTGCTAATGAGAATCAATGAGAGATACACCAAAAAACTTAGAGTAAATATTGGTGGAATACTGAGAATGGATTATATTGGTGCCTTTGTGGGTGCAGTATTCTGGCTTTTTATCCTTTTGAGATTTTTCAGTTTAACCCAGATTGGGTTTGTTTTGGGAGCCTTAAATGTTCTGGTTTCAGGATTATCCATTATCTATTTTAAAAAACTTACCAATAAAAAAGCACTACTGACTGTTTTTGTAACTATTTCCTTCCTCATTCTTGCCGTTGGGTTTACCCGGGCACCCCAATGGACCTCTTTTATTGAACAGAGGTTATTTCAGGACAAAGTTATTTTATCTCACACCACCCGTTATCAGCATATAGTTTTGACTCAATCAACCTCAAAGGATATTTACTGCTACATCAATGGCAATCTTCAATTTTCCAGTTATGATGAATACATCTACCATGAATTCCTTACCCATCCAGTGATGTCCATTGCTCCAGTAAAAAAGAAAGTCCTGGTCCTGGGCGGCGGAGATGGTCTGGCTGTCAGAGAGGTTTTAAAGTATCCTGAAGTTGAATCAATTACCCTGGTGGATCTTGATCCTATGATGACAGATTTAGCAAAGGATAATCCCTACCTTAAAAAGTTAAACCACAATAGCTTAAATAATCGAAAAATATCAGTGGTTAAAGATAATACAATTAAGGCACTGGACCAAGAAGATATTTATACCGAAGACAGAACCAAGTATCGCTGGGATTCTGAGACGAAATATTTGGCAACGGTATACACCATAAATATGGATGCAGTAAAGTTTATAGAACAGATTTCCGGGGTTTACGATGTAATAATCCTGGATTTCCCGGATCCCAGATCTTTGGAACTATCAAAGCTCTATTCCAAAAGCTTTTATTCCAAGCTTCTAACCAAACTTTCTAAGAATGGAATGCTCATCCAGCAGTCTACTTCACCGGCTGGAACAACTGAGGCTTTTTTATCCATAGGGAGGACCATGAAAGCAGCTGGTCTTGGGGTTATCCCCATCCATCATCATGTACCTTCTTTTGGAGACTGGGGCTGGTGGCTCGGAGGAAGAGGAGATGTTTATTCTGCAGAAATTTTAAAAGAAAAATTGAATAATCTTAATGAAATAACTGTTCCGGTAAAATATATAACTCCCCAGCTAATTTTTGGAAGTCTTTTTTTTGGAAAAAATATTTTGCAAACCAGAGAAACTGAAATAAATACCATCTTTAATAACCAAACCTATCGGTATTATTCTGAGGCCCTTCGGATGGTTTATTAAGCCAGTTAGTATGATTAAATTGTCCCGGCTTTTCACTGGAGTGAAGAAAAAAAAACTTATCCAAAATATAATTGACAATAAATTTATTTTTTAGTATTATTTCCTTGAATAAAATTATTAAGGAGGTGAATTATGAGTAGTTCAGGTAAAGCATTATTATGGGGTGCAATTATTATCTTTGCTTTTATCTGGGTGGTTTCATCAGCTTCAGGTGGAGATGTTCGTGATGCAAATATTATTGTCAGCTCAGATGCAGCAGAGAATTTAGATCTCAAAGCATTGGTTGAGGTTGTGAAAAAAGTTAAATCAGCAGAAGAACTTGAACAGGTTTTGAATAAGGCAGATGGGATCAATAATCTTGATTTGAATATGGATAACAAAGTTGATTTTATCAAGGTTACCGAATATGGTAGTAAAGCTGACGAAACCTATGGTTTTTCACTAACTACCGAACCAACTAAAGGTGAAACACAGGAAATTGCGACTATAGAGCTAGCTAAAGTTGGAGAGAATGTTGATGTTGAGGTGAAGGGTAATGAACAGGTTTATGGTAATAACCATTATTATCACTATAGAGGACCTGGAATTGGGACCTTTTTATTATGGTCATACTTCCTGAGACCACACCCTTATTATTATTCGCCCTACCGTTTTGGATATTATCCCCGTTATTATGGATATGGATATTCTCCGGTCCGCCGTTCAATATATAGAAGTAGAGTTGGCAGAATGGGTGGTTCAGCAGCCAGAAGGAGTTCTTCAGGAATTTCCAGAAAAGGTTTAAGTAATCCTAATAAAGGAAAATCTGCAAAATCTGGAATTAAACAAAAACTGCGAAAACCTACCAGTACCCAGAAATCTTTTAGGACCAGATCAGCAACTAAAGCTAGAAGAAGTGGTGGTTTTGGCAGATCAGCAAGAGGAGCCAGATCCAGCCGTAGTTACAGCCGTGGCGGGAAATAAGGAGGCAACATGGAAAATGGGTTTAATTTTAAAGAATTATTAAGTGCATATTTTAACCTGGATGAAGTTTTTGATTATGTAAGCTGGCAGGCACTGGTTTTTATCCTGCTTGGTTTTATCCTTTTATGGGTTGGTAAAAAAGTAAATGATATGGTTACTTCCTATGATTTGGATCACCAGTTAACCCAAGAAGACAATAAGGCCCTCTCCGTTTCCTTTATGGGATACATAATTGGTCTGGGTATTATTATTGTGGGTGTAATTGCTGAACCTTCAGTGGTTGTTGAAGGGGAAGAAGGGATCTCTCAGCTGAGTCAATTGGGTAAAGATGTTCTTTCTACAGTCATTTGGGCTTTGGTTGGTATTGTTTTACTCAACCTTTCTCGAGTTATTAATGATAAATTTATTTTAAGTAAATTTAACAATAAAAAAGAACTTATTGAGGATAAAAATGTGGGAACCGGCGCTGTTCTTTTTGGTAGTTATGTTGGTAGTGCCTTTATCATTAAGGCCCTTATTTCTGGAGAAGACACATCCTCATTACCAGAAACTATTATCAACACGGTTGTATTTTTTCTCCTCGGCCAAGTTGGTTTTATCCTGTTTGGAATAATCTATCAGAAAATAACCAAATTTGATCTTCATGCAGAAATTGAAAAAGATAACGTTGCTGCTGGAGTTGGATTTGGAATGACCCTTGTCGCAGTTGGTATTATCCTTGCCCATGCTGTTGCTACAGCTGATTCGATTTTTGCTTTTGCTGCCTGGTTTATCAATGGTGTCGTTTTACTGGTTTTAACCAGATATTTAATAGACAAACTGATTTTACCTGGATCACTACTGGATGATGAAGTTCAGAAGGATCAGAATTGGGGCGCATCTTTGATTGAAGGTGGAGCAGCAATTGTGGTTGCATTTTTAATAAATTCTGCTTTTCTATAAAAAAGAATGTCTAAGAAATATACAGTTAGTGAAGATAATAAGAAGGGATTTGCTTCGATTTATCTTTTAGAGAAGATGATTAACAAGTCTCAAGAGGTCCCCCTTTTATTATCTGGAAATGATAAGGATCTAGAACCAATCTTAGAATTTATGATGATGAAAGAGTATGTTGAGATTAAGGATAATGAAAAATATATAGCGTCAGAAAAGGGCCGGGAACTTTTATCCCGGTTCGTAAAACGTTATGAAGATTTTCTTCAACATTTTGATATTTTTTGTGCAGTTGATCTTGAAGAGGGTACCTTTGCTTTTGAAAAATACTTTGAATATATGGATTATGATAGTGAATGGCAAGAGTATTTGGATGATGAGCGCTGGGATGATTTGCGTATCTCAGTGGCGGAATTTAAAAAAATAGATCCTGTAGAAATTGTATTTATGAGCTTTTTAAATGAAGACAGATTTGGGAAGCAGGAAGGTGAAGGATGGCAGTATGATTTACTGCTTGGGACTATTTGGGATGAAATTATCAAAATTTGTGATTCTGCCCTGACCATCCCAGAATTGGGTTATGAAGACGATGAAGGGAAAGTTGAGGGAGAAGACGCAATAAAGGATATCATTGAACAGGGTGCCCGTTTAAATCTTAAGTTAAAGAAAAAAGAGGAAGAGATGTTTGATGGGGAAGAGGAAGAAGAATCAGATTGTGAGGATGATGGTAGTGATAAAATATATCCTCAGGATCATGATTATGTGGTTTATGAAGAGTATTACGATCCCTATTACATCAGCCCCTGGTGGGGATTGGTCTTATTTTTGTAAAATTATTTTGAAATGGAGGAATATATGAGTAATGTAAATATTGAAACATCAAGTTTGAAACCTTTAAAAGAATTTCTGGAAGATAATGATTTTTTTGTTGAACAGATTACCGATAATGTGTTCAAAGTTAATCGAGACGAAGAGTTACCGGTTTTTTTGAATATTAAAGAAAATTCCATATATTTTGAAGTAGATTTAGGTAATATATCCAAATTTTCCAGTGAGGAATTATATTTTAAACTTATGGATCTCAATACTGAGATTTTACCGGTAAGCTTGGGTATTAGCAGCACCAATCCATCTGATCCAAGATTGGTTTTGGTAGAGAGTCGGCAGGTTAAAAACCTTGATGATAATGAATTTTTGTTAGTATTTGATGCTATGGAGATCGCAATAGACAAAGCTGAATCTCTTTTATCACAATACATTAATTAAAAGGAGGACGATATGGGCGTATTTTCAAGACTTTTCAAAGTAGGAGAGGCCAAGGCCAATCAAATGGTAGATAGAATGGAAAAACCTGAGCTGATGTTAGAGCAGGGAATAAGGGATCAATCCAAATCCATCAGGGAAGCAAAACAGAAGGTAGCATCTGTTATTGCCACTGAAAGACAGCAAAAAGCTCTCCTTGACAGGGAAAAAGAAAATAAAAAAAATTGGGAACAAAGAGCACAGGCAGCTCTTTCCTCTGGAAATGAAGAACTAGCAACCAAAGCTCTTACCAGAAGTGAGGAACATGATCGGCAGAGCTTAGCCTTGCAACCTCAATGGGAAAGCCAGAGGAAGGAAGTTGAACTCCTAAAAGTGGCAATTAGAAAAATGGAAGATGATTTGGCTGATCTTAAGAGAAATAAAGATATCATTATTGCTCAAAGTAAAGCGGCTGAAGTTAAAAAAGAGATTTATGAAGCCAAGGCTCAGATCTCCAAAAAAGGGACCAACGATTTGATCGGTAGAATGAGAGCCAAGGCTGAGAGGACCAGCTATGAAGCAGAAGCAGCCAAAGAGATGGCTGAAGATACAGGTGGTGACTCTTTGGAGAAAGAATTCGAACAACTTGGAACAACCACTGTTTCCAGCTCTGTGCAGGATAAACTTGCTGCTATGAAGGCCAAATTAAATAAATAGTAAAAAATATTTATTATATGTATAAGATATTATTATATTTTTTTAAAAAAAATTCCTATCTAAGGAAGCATCGTTCCAATATAAAAGCTCTGATCCTTTTTGGCGGGTTGTTTTTATACTCATCATTGGGTTTCTTGTATTTTGAACAAAAATTAAATCCCGAGCTTAACTATTCAGATGCTGCCTGGTGGACAGTAGTGACCATGACTACAGTTGGTTATGGTGATTACTTTCCTAAAACTAATTCCGGCAGGTTTTTGGTGGGTTTCCCCACCATGCTCTTTGGGATTGGTTTTTTGGGATTTATTATTTCTGAGCTGGCTTCAAGATTAATTGAGGCACAATCCAGGAGGCTTAAAGGTATGCAAAAAGTAAAATGTAAGGATCATATATTGGTCATAAACTACATCAATGATGAAATTATCATTAGCTTGATTGATGAATTAAATTCTGATGTTTCTACCAAACATAAAGAAATTGTCCTTATTGATGAAACATTGGAGGAGATTCCCTTGAAGCTTCGAAAATATGGAGTGATGTTTGTCCGAGGTAATCCCACAAATGAAGAGATCCTGGATTCAGCTAATATGAAAAGGGCCTCCCATGCGGTTATCCTCTCCAAGGATAGAAATAATCCCCATTCTGATGATCAGAATCTTGCTACAGTATTGGTGATTGAGAAACTCCATCCTCAAATTCATACAGTAGCAGAAATAATTGATCCTAAAAAAATAAAACAGCTGAAACTATCAGGTTGTGATAGTGTGGTTTGTACATCAGAGCTGACCACTAATCTTATAGTTCAGGAGATTCAGGATCCTGGAATTAAGGATATTATTTTTGAAATAACCAGTAATCAATATGGTCATCAAATTTATATGCTGCCTATAAAAGCCATGAAAAACTATGTTTATCGTGAACTGGCCAATTGGTGTTTAGAAAGTAGCCTTACTATCATTGGTTTGTTTAGAGATGGTCATACTATGATGAATTGTCCAATAGATGAGTCTATCTTAAAGGATGATATTGCCATTGTAATAGGTAATAAACGCCTTAACCATATTGATACGTCATCTTAATCCCGGAAGCGGTCAATTCTAAACTATTAGTTAAAAAAAATTTTCAATAAGGGCTTTACAAAAACTGTCAATTTTGTTAAATTGAAACATGAAACGTGCATCTCTGGTCATTCTGATTATCCTATTTTTTTTATCTCAGCCAATCTATAGTAAAACAATCAAAGGTTTGGTTAGAGATTTAAGTTCTTTACCTTTAGTAGAGGTAAAAGTAATTCTACTCCCCAGTGGAAGAATTGCAATTTCAGATGAAAAAGGTATGTTTAAGCTAAATCTACCGATTGATTATGAAAAGGGGAAATTGAAGTTTTCCAAATATGGCTATTACGATGAAGTTGTTAATCTCAATGATTTTGAAAAATTAAAGAAAAAAGAGATTATTCTGATTCCTACTGAATTTCTAGTGGAGGAAATTTCTGTAAGTGCACTTAATCAGGAGGAGAGAAAAATTTCGGTTCCCATGGCGGAAAGCAAAGTTTCAAAATTTGAATTGAAGGAAAAAATCAGCGAAAATTTAGTAGATACACTGAAAAATACACCTGGAGTTCACTTTATTGGTTCAGGGGGATTCAAGGCAACACCAACCATTAGAGGATTTGGTCGTAAAAGGGTACTCCTTCTACTGGATGGTGCCAGAATAACCAGTGACTGAAGGGCGGGGACGTCCGGCTCCTTCATTTCCCCAGAATTGATGGATATGGTTGAGGTTGTAAGATCCTCCTCTTCTGTGATTTATGGTTCTGATGCTATATCCGGTATCATTAATGTACGAACAATGCCATCGGAAATAGTTAATAATTCAGTAAATTTGAATATTGACTCCAATAAACGGGTAAATGGAGGGTTTATCTACAAAAGAATTTCAACAATTTTAGATTATATTCGGGTTTTCAGTATACTACTTCCCAGAATTACCATTCTCCCCAAACTGAGATTTTGCACTCGGGATATAAACTTTATTCAGGGATTCTAAACTTTTCTCACCATAGTCAAGAAAGAGATATTTCATTATCCTATTTTGGAGGGATTGGTGAGGATGTAGGTAAACCAGAGAGGGGTAATGATCCGCAAAAATATAATGTTTATCCCTATGAAGCCAATCATTTTATCCGCCTGTCTTATTTGGAAAAAAATTTGGCAAAAGATGGATCCTCAACAGATCTTTATACTCATACACAGACTTTAACCAATGAAATAACAGTTCTTGAGGGAAGATTTTTAGTGCCAGGCAAGAAGTTGAAAAAAATGTTTTTTTATAACATACTTACTTTAGAGACAATAGGGGGGTAGGAATGGGGAGATCTTTTAGATGGTTTACTGATGCTGAGCATAGTTCTTATCATGTTATATCCAGGACAAGTCGAGGGGAGTTTTTGCTTGATAGTGAGGGTAAAGAGTATTTTATGCAATTGATGTTTAAGCTTTCTAAAGCTTTTTTTGTTGATATTACTTCCTTTGCAATTATGTCTAATCATTTTCATGTTTTATTGTCCAATAGAAGAGATGAGGCACAGAGTGCGACTAAAAAAGAACTTTTTGGTAGATATAAAGACGCTTTTGGCGATAATGCAGAGCCTCCAGAAGGCTCTTTTATAAAGAATTCTTTTGAAATAGATTATGATGATGATGGAGGTGTGGAAAGACTCAGGAAGCGACTTGGCTCTGTATCCAGATTTGTTCAGGAACTCAAGCAGGGGTTTTCCAAATGGTATAATAATAAATATGAATGCAAGGGGGCTTTCTGGGGAGACAGATTTAAGGGAATCGCAATAAGTAAGGGAGACGCAGAGCTTATCTGCAGTGCCTATATAGACTTGAATTCAGTTAGAGCCGGCATTGTTAAAAAGCCTGAAGCTTACAGATGGAGCAGTATTGGTTTAAGAATCAGGAATCCAAAAAAAGGTAAAAAGCTATTGAAAACAATTAACATAATAAAAGAGGAAATAAAGACTTTTAAAGATAGGGAAACCGGCAGGTTTAAACAGGAAGTGTTCCGGACAAAAAAAGAAGTTACTTTTCCTGTTTATAGAGAATTTATATATGAATCAGGTAAAGTAAAGAGAGAAAATACAGCAAAAATATCGGATCAGGCTTATAAAGAATCAAAATCATTATTTCAAAGGCTTGGAATTGGTGATATACTTGTATATAGATATAGAAATATAACAGAGGGTATTGCATTTGGTTCTAATAAATTTGTATCGGAATTTCAGGAAAAATTTAAAAGAAAATATATAATCCCACGAACAGTAATAATAAATGCAGATAAACAGGAAGTTTTCTATTCTACAAGAAGATTAAATCCAATATAATTGGAATAAATAAGGTGACAGTTGGGTTTTTAGAGGTCTATTTTCTTAATCAATTTATATATCATACTTACTAGAGTATTATTCTTTGGTGATTTTAACAAAGTAATCTGAATCATCTTTAATTCATCTACTATCAATTTTTTTTGTTCTGGAGTATTTACTGTAAAACTGTCAAAAAAATATATAAAATTTACAATGTCTTTTAGGTCTGTCTCTTCCATCATTTGCAGGATTCTGTTTAATACTTTTCAACAGATTTTTATACTCACACTCAGACCTTAACCAAAGAAATAACAGTTCTTGCAGAACCAGATTCTAAGTCTTTTGCAGAAGGTATCAAGACTGCAGTGTCAGAAAAAGGATCTGAAATTGCGCAAAATGCAAAGAATTACTGTGATGAAAATTATAGTAAAGAAAAATACATAGAGCTGGTTAATACTGCAATCAATAAAGCAGTAAAGAGTGAGTAAGGCAAGAAGCCTGAAAATAAATGGGATTTTATTAAATTAGCAATGAAATATGATATTTTTGAATCTTAGTATTATTCAGGTCGTTTATTCATCCCTTCTTTTTTATCTCTGGAAACACCTTTCCATCTTATTCGACTTGAAATAAGCCAACCTCTATTTAATTTTATACAATTATCTAATTTTACTATATATATGGAATCTGTGAACATAAACGACATATATATATCAGCCGTTTTTAGTATAATACCAGCCCTTTTTGTATCCTTAATTTCATATTTAACATCCTTTAATTCGGCTTCTTCCCAATTTATTCCTGCATTTTTTGCTTTGTCTAATACCTTATTAAAGTATTTTTCATTTTTCTTAATATCTCTGGAAATCTTTTTGACCATCTTTGATAATCTTTTTTCAAATCTTTTTTTAAATTTTTCCAGATCTTTTTCTGACAGCTTAGCCTCGGATATAATCCGTTCCATATAAATCTTTGCATCATCAGCATTGGGAATACAATTTTTATAAGCTTCAAAATCCCCAATTTGTAAGGCTTTAAAAACTATGTTGGCAAGATTTTCCGGAGTTTCTAATCCCCCCCCGCACGAGAATATAAATAAAACTAAAACAAATAAAACAGCATAATTTTTCATAACCCCTCCTTTTCTCATCTTTTTAGCCATATAATTTCCCACAAAATCAAATAGCTTCTAAAAATAAAACCAAAAAAATTATAGGATTCTAAAAATAAAAAGTCAAACTTTTTTTTATGAATCTTTTTTAAATAAATTGATTTTTTTTGCCAAAATATTTAAGCAATATTCCATGACTGTCCTTTTTTTGTGACACTATCGTTTTTTGCAATTGGCAACAGAATTGCTTATATACATATGCATTTAAATAATTATTTTATAAAAATAAAAATAAAAAAAGGAGAAAAATTATGAAAAAAACAAAATCATTATTATTGGTACTATTTCTATTATCAAATGTAGTTCTGTTTTCAGCAACAGACAGACTTATCAGCAGATTTGAAAGAGCAAGGCCAAAATTATTGGATGCTCAAAAATATTTTAATGTGGGGAAATATAAAAAAGCTGAAAAAACAGTTAGAGTATGTTTAAAAAGAATGCCTGAATATAGTGAAGCTCATTATCTTTTAGCAAAGATACAATTAAAAAAAAACAAACTCAATGAAGCACTTGAAAGTTCTAAATTAGCTATTAACACTTATAAATATAGATATATTCTTTATAGGTGGTATTCTGACAAACAAAATAAAAGGGAATTGTTGCCTTCTTCAGATGTGATCAGATTGCGTCAGGAAAAAGAAACGAGGATTAAAAATATAAAGGCAAAATATTACTTTCAATATGGAAATATCTTTTTTAGGTTAAAAAAATATAGAGAAGCACATACTCAATATATTGAAGCGATAAAGATCAATATAAAATATGGCGATGCTTATATTAATCTTGCAAAGTTATATTATATGTCAAAACAATATCAGAAAGCTATGGATTTCCTTCATAAAGCTGAGAAAAATGGAGTTAAAGCTAATCCAAAATTTGAGAATATTCTAAAAAAAAGTTTAAAGATATAAAAAACTGAAAAAGCTTGCTATTATATTGACAGAAACTATTGAGAGCTTAAACCGGGGGATTCAAAGGAAGCATTTAACACTGCTGTAGATGAACTTTTTGATAAATCAGGGGGTGTACCTGATTTATCTTTTTATCTCAATGAGTTGACAGTCTGGAACAATATTAAATAGACTCTTTATTCTTTAAATCTATTAAGAATAAATACAGAGGTATGAAACTGGTTTTTTTACTGTTACTGTAAATTTTTTATTTGCTGGAACAGAAAAGGAATCTCCCTTTTTATATGTTTTTTTTGTGCCATCAGGAAGTAAAGCTTCCATTTCTCCGATAATTACTTCCATTAATTCATCAGTACTTGTTCCAAATGTAAACTCACCTGCTTCAATTATTCCAACAGAAAATGGTTTTCCTTCAAGATTATTTCCTAAACTCTTTACGTTTCCTTCAAAATATTCATTTACTTTAATCATAACTACTCCTTTTATTTAATATGATTTCACAAAGGTATCAATATAGTATTCCTTTAGATCAGAAGATACTTTCTCAGCTAAAGATCTTGGAGATAATTTTACTGAAAGAACCTTATAAAAGCCATTATTTTTTCTTATTAAAAATTTTGTATCTGTAACTCTTTTTATTTTATCTAATACTCTTTCTGCATTAATTCTGTCTTGAAAAGCACCTGCTTGAATATAAAACCAATGTTTTGGTGCAATTAATGATGATTCTAACTTTAATTGTTCAGGCTTTAACTTCTCAGACTGTATCTTGTTGGATTGTTTTGACCTGGAGAACAGGACTTCTTTATGAGTATTGTTCAATGCCACTTTATTTAGAACTTTTAATAGAACCGGAGCTGTTCCAGTATCTTCCATTCCAATCATATTGGCCGCTTTTTTTGACAAGTCAATTATCCTACCTTTAACAAAGGGGCCTCTATCATTAATTCTAACAATGACTGTTTTTTCATTACTTATGTTTGTAACTTCGACAATTGAATTAAATGGAAGAGTTTTATGTGCTGCAGTTAATTTATACTTATCATACACTTCACCATTTGCAGTTCTTCTTCCCTGAAATTTGCCTCCATACCAGGATGCTATTCCCTGTTGAAATATATCTGCTGAGTCATCAATTTCAGTCTCTTCTACTCTAGATTTATCTATTTCATCTTTAGGATCTTCTTTGTCATTTTCTATAACTACTCTCTCTTTAGACATAGGGTCGGACTCATTGATTCTAACAGGAACCATCTCTGGTTCATATCTTCCACCACATTGAACAATCAACAAACTTATTAGAAGGAGCGCTGTAAAATAAAAAAGTTTTTTATTGCCCATTTGATTAATTTCTAACCCAATGTCCCTTAATCCACACCTTTTTTCCATTTTTTTTTCGCCATCTACCTGGAATCCAAGTTTTACCACTCTTTTTTTTCACCCAATAACCATTTTTCCAACGCCAGTTTCCTCTTTTCCATTTCCAATGTCCCTTAATCCAAATGTATCCAGGACCCGGTTTTCTAGTTTTATAAGTTCTTTTTCTTGGAGGTGGATCTGTTCTTGGAGGAACTACAATACATGCAAATTCAACAAAAAGAAATATAGATAAGATTATTGCCAATAGAATTTTTTTTATCATAATAACCTCCTTGTCTGCATAGAAAGAAAAAAGCAATACAGAATAACTTATTATTACAAACATTCTTTATTTTTTCAACCTGAATTACGAGATTTGAGCTAAAAGGATTATGAATAAAAAACTTAATGGAAAAAATGAGTTCTTTACTTTTTTATCTCAAATGCGTAGAATATTGACTGTAAAATGGAAAATATAATATTGAATAGAATTAAAGAATTAACTATCGGATTTAGTGAAGAAGTAAATGGATTAACCTTTTCATTGCCAGTTGTTTTTGTATATAACCCACTTGAGTATGCCAGGAGTAGTAATTTTAAATATCTGGACCTATCAATAAGAGGCAAAAAAAAAGCCGTTTTTCTTGGAATGAATCCAGGTCCCTGGGGCATGGCTCAAACTGGAGTTCCTTTTGGGGAGATTGCATCTGTCAGGGATTGGATGAAAATTGAGGCGGACGTAGGAAGACCTGCAAATGAACATCCAAAAAGAAAAATTTCAGGATTTAATTGTATTCGGTCTGAAGTAAGTGGAAGAAGATTATGGAGTTATTTTAAAGAAAAGTATAAATCTCCAGAATTGTTTTTTAAAAATAATTATATAGCAAATTATTGTCCACTGGTTTTTATGGAAGAATCTGGCAGAAACAGAACTCCAGATAAGCTGAAAACAGAAGAGAGAAATAAACTGTATGAAATTTGTGATAGGCATTTACTTGAAGTTGTTAAAATTCTAGATCCGGAATGGATAATTGGTATTGGAGGTTTTGCAGAAAAAAGGATCATTGCCGCACTGAAAAGTCTTGACATAAAAATAGGAAAAATTCTGCATCCAAGTCCTGCAAGTCCAATGGCAAACAGGGGTTGGGCAGAGATTGCCGATAGTCAGTTAGAACAATTTTTTCTTATTGATTGAACTCAAGGAATTAGATTAAGATTGTTTTTTTTTTATAATCTTAACATCGGTATACTCACCTTTTATAATAATGTCAGGTCTGCCATTGGTAGATGTAACTTGAGTTTTATGATTGTTTTTTTTGATTTTTAGTTTATTTATATCCCCTAATATATTTCCATAAGTCAGGTCAATAGTGTATTTTGGGGAGATATTAGGGTAAGGTTTTAGTAAAATTTGAGCGTCAATTGCGTTTATGCTGGTTTTGTTATTATTGTTTTCTGTAATCATGTCAAACACTAAATTGCTGTTTTTAAGTAAAAAATCAATATTAGTTGAGGATATGTTTTTTACAAAAACATCTTCATAATAAATTTGTATATTAATATTATTATTTTTAATCTTTGACAGGGAAATCCTGCTTTGTTTAGATATAATTCTTAAGTTTTTTTTGTTATCAATAGAAGCAATTTTTATTTTTCCTCCCTTGCTAAATAGCTCAATATCTCCAGATGAGTTTGAAATGTATGTTGTTGAATTAAAAAGATTTGCTTTGATATCTGAACAATTCAAAATAGTTATATTATTCTCTAAAGCTTTTTTTATATAAATTTTCCCTTTAATTTCTGAAAGTTTTATGTCACCTTTGATATTTGTGATATTTAGAGGTGTGTTTGTTTTTGATACATTAATAATCCCATTCGAATTGTTGATCTTGATCATTGATTTGTCAGATAGTTTTATTATAAAATATATCCTGACTCTATTATATAGAAGGTCTTTCTGGGTTGAGGATAGAATTTTCAATGTTTTATCTGTTTTTTTTACTGAAACAGATGTTGCGTTTTTGATCTTTTCGGCCTCTTCTTTATTCTTATGAAATACCCTGATAGTAATATCTATATAGTTATATTCATTGCCAGATCTTTCTACTAAGACATTTCCTGCAAAATTTTCTACTTCAATTGCAGAGACTGACTTAAACTGCTCTCTTTTTAATTTATAATCATTGGGGAAATTTTTATCTATCAATTTATAGTCAACCTTATTGCTAAACAGGCTAAATCCATCCTGGATCAATATTTGAAAAACTACTCCAGCGGCAATAAGAAGAATGACAAGAAATAATTTTCTTTTATCCATTTCCACTACCATTGATG
The DNA here is from genome assembly GCA_965371805.1 of uncultured bacterium. Classification (GTDB taxonomy): domain Bacteria; phylum Acidobacteriota; class Aminicenantia; order UBA2199; family UBA2199; genus JAOZTV01. The sequence goes on from CBDUZW010000002.1 coordinate 144,355, forward strand.
TTATCTTCATTCCACTTTATGTAATGGTCTTCATCATTGTTAAAGATATTCTTATCTATAAAAGCAACTACAAAGTTATTTTTTAAACTTTCCTTTTGAAAAACATATTCTTTTGTGTCAAGAGCAAATCGTTCAATTTTAGACATTGTTTTATGGAGAAAATAGTTTCCCTTTGGATAAATGTTTGTAAAATAAAAGATATTTAATAATAAAACAAACGTACCGATCATTGCAGCAATAAATTTTAATCCCAGGTTAGATGCGGGTTCTTCCTCCTGATTTTCCACTAATTCAGGGATATATAAAAGCCTGTTTTTTAAGAAAAACGGTACTTCCTCACTTAATGCTGAGCCATCATTGATTAATATCTTTAGTGATTTATAAAGGCCGTTACAGGAGGGGCAATTTTTTAAATGCCCTTCCACATCTATATTTACTTTTTCTTTAAGTTCATTTTCTATATATTTAGACAGAAGTTCTTCGGTTTCTATACAATCCATATTACCTGCCTCCATTTTTGACTATTTTTATTAATTTTATTCTTGCCCGGTTTATTCTTGATTTTACTGTTCCTTGTGGGATTTCCAGAGCTTTAGCAATTTCCAAATACGACATTCCTTCAATATCCCGCATAATAAGTGCTATTCGAAGTTCGGGGTCTAGGAGCTTTATTTTACTTTTTAAAAACTGTAAATCCGAGGCTCTTATATTGAATTGTTCAGGATTGTCCTTTTCAATTGCAATATTATCTTCTAACTCAACCAGATTTTTATTTTTTTTATTTTTTCTCCAATGATCAATACAATAGTTTTTTGAGATTCTTGAGATCCATCCTTTTAAATTGCCGCCATTCTCAAATTTATGTAGGTTTTGAAATAGTTTTAAAAAAATATCCTGTACTATATCTGAAGCATCATCATAGTTATAGGTGAAGTTCAAGGCAATATTGTAGACCAGTTTTGAATGAGTATCAATTATCATCTTCCATGCCTCCTGGTCTCCTTTTAGACAAAGTTCTACTGCCTGTCCTATCTCCATATATCCATTACCATAAAAGTAAACGAAAAATATATTATAAAAGTTCCATTTTAAACTCTATGTCTTTAAATTTAAAAAAGCGTATAGGGATATTGATGAGAATATTAATATCGGGGCAAAAGCCGAAATGAATGGGGAAAGAATAGTTGCACTTCCCAGTGCACTGGAAATTCCAAATGCACTCCAATAAATAATTGAAAATCCTACTGCCAGGCCAATTCCATAAACTGCACCCTTATTTCCCATTAAAAAAGAAAATGGAATAGCGAGTAGAACCATAATTAAGCTGGAGATGGGAAATGCATATTTATAATAAAGCTTAGCCTCATATCTTACTGTATCTGAATTGTCTTTTTTTAAATATGTAATATACTTTTTTAAATCTGAAATGTTCATATAGTCTGAGGAGGTTATTTTCTTCTTAAAGAAATCTTCTCCATTTTCAATATTAATATTAAGGGATGGTAAAACTAGATTAGTTACAGGTTTGATGTTTTTTGCATAAATGGTTATATCGGCATCCGGTAATTCTATTTGAGTCTTATTGAGCCATTTTGCATTTTCTGAATTTATAATCTTTTCAACCTTGTATTCGTCATTGTATAGGGCTATGCTGAAATTTGAAAAATTATTTCTGTTTTTATCATATTGATCAAAAAAAACAAATCTATTTCCAGGGAGTTCTACCTTGTATCTATTAAATTCCGGGAATGCTGAGAAGATATTTTTTAATTTTCTTTTTTTTGAAAGAAACTTATCCTTGCCTAAATAAGTGTTAATTATAAATGGTCCAAATTTACTATATGAAAGAGGCTTGTTCTCTGAGAAGTGTTTTTCGAATCCATCTTGTAGTGTTATTTGTTTTTCTCCAGTCCATTTTGCATATTTTGCATAAACTCTTCTTTTTAGTTTGAAGTTTTCATCAACGTCAAGTGTTCCGAAGTTATGGAATAGATTCGTTTTTTTATTATAGACCTGATAAAAGAAAAATTGTCCTTTATTGTTTATAATCCAGTTTCTCTGAAATTCATGGCTTACCTTTCTATTTCTTTTATAAATTTTATTGTATAAGACTAAGGCCCTTTTATTTGCATCCGGGGCGATATATTCCTGTATTAGAAAAGCCATAGTTGATAAAATTATACCAAAAGCAATTGCTGGAAGAACAAGTCTATATAGGCTTATTCCACTCACTTGAACTGCAACTATTTCATTGTTTTTACTCATTATTGAAAAAGTCAGTAAAACTGTTATTAGAATAGTCATTGGTAAAATTTGACTTAAAATCTCTATCATTGTATAGGTAGCATATTGTAAAACTTCAAACATAGAAATTCCGTTTTCAACAGCATCATCAGATAGTTCTAATATAGTGACCATATAAAAAATTATTATTATTGAAAGAAAAATAAAAACAAATGTGATAAGTAATTTTTTAATAATATATATATCTAAAATATTTATAAAGCGGATCTGTAATTTTTTGATTTTTAGAACAAAAAAGATTTTTTTCTCTGAAATAAACCTGGTTTTAATTCTTTCAATAAATGAAAACAATTTATCAATATTCAATTTTTTTTCTTTTAAACTCAAGATAAAAAGAATAATTCCAATAAGAAATAAAAAAACTACCGGGGTCCAAATTCCTACTACTACTGAGACAAGTTTTTTGTCTATCATATTTTGCCCAACAATCATTATTGCATGGTAAACAAAAATAATAGCAAGAGAAATTATAAATCCACTAATTTTCCCCCCCTTATTTGTAGAAACCCCTAATGCTAACCCAAGAATACCAAATGCAATACAGGCAAGAGGTAGTGCAAATTTATTGTGATATGCTTTTTTATGATTAATAAACCTTGTATTTTCAAAACTTGAATTATTCTCAATATTATTGTTTTTTTCTAATTCATCTATTTTTTTTACTAGATCAGGTAGCGTTAGATCAGAGGCGTTTTTATTTAATTTAAATCCTTGATTTCTATTAGAAATATGTTTGTTGAAATAGGCATAAGAGACAATTGAATTGTCTTTTTCCGGATTTTCTCTGTTAAAACTATATATGGTTGCGTTTTTTAAGCTGAAAAAAGCATCTTTTTGTTTTATTAGATCGGTTTTTGGCTCTATTTCAGATGGGTTTTCTGTATTCTGAACAATTGTGCCCCTTTTGGCAAGAACAACCTTGTCTTTTTGTCCCCCATCTCTGAAATAAAGGAATACATTTTTCCATTCATCAGTATTACGGTCAATATCTTCAAAATAAATTACATATCCGGGGAAATTAGTATAAAATGTTTTTGGTTTTATGGTCTTTAGAACTTGAGATAAGCCTATATCTGCCTGTATTTTTTTTAATTCATAGTTAGATTTTGGAGTTATAAACATTATCATGAAAGATGAAATAATCCACATTAATAGTGTAAATATAAAAACAGGTCGATATAGTCTCAGATTTGAGATACCCATTGTTTTAAATGCAGTTATCTCAGAGTCGCTACTCATCCGGCTGATTCCGGCTAAAACACCCATCAATGTTGACATTGGAATTGTAAATGACAAAAACTCCGGCATTAGGTAAATCAGGATTTTAAAAATAGTTTCAAGACCCGCTCCTTTTGAGACAAAAAGATTGGATAAAGTAAGGATTTGGTGTATTAATAGTATGAATGTATAGACAACAAGGCCTATTCCAAAGGGGACAGCAACTTCTTTAAAGACATATCTATCAAAGGTTTTCACCATTTGTCTATAATATCATAATTCTTGATTTTCTGCCATAAGATATTTGACAGAAATTTTAAAACCATTGCATAATTTATTTGATCTATGTAATATATATACTTGACATAATTTAAAACGACTAAAGAGACAATACAGGAGATTCAAATGGTTAAAAACAATTTTTTTGTTCACGAGAGCAGTTATATTGATGAGAATGTTGATGTTGGAGAAAATACTAAAATATGGCATTTTTCTCATATTCAAGAAGGTTCAAATATAGGGGAAAATTGTTCAATTGGACAGAATGTTAATATTGGAAATGATGTAAAGATCGGAAACTTTGTTAAAATACAAAATAATGTGTCAGTATATGAAGGTGTGGAATTGGAAGACTATGTTTTTTGTGGACCGTCAATGGTTTTTACAAATATAATAAACCCAAGAGCGGAATTTCCTCAGAGGGGTTCCGCTTTTTATCTCAGGACTCTTGTAAAAAGAGGTGCATCTATTGGAGCAAATGCTACAATTCTATGTGGCAGTGTAATAGGTAAATATGCTTTTATAGGTGCTGGTGCTGTAGTCACAAAAGATGTTCCTGATTATGCTTTGGTGGTTGGATCTCCAGCCAGGATGAAAGGCTGGATGTGTGCATGCGGGAAAATGAAATTAAATTTTGCATTAGATATGGCATTGGAAGAAAAGGCCGGTTGTGCTGAATGTGGTAGAAAATATAGTAAAAACACTCATGGAGTCAGTGAAATAAATCGGGATTAGCACTTGCTTTTAATACACGTTTACTTTTCAATATCCAGGAAATGTTGATGAAGAGATTACTGTCCCTTGATAGTTTTAGTCTTTACAATTCGGGTTAAAAAAATTATAATATTATTGTGGAAATAAAAGATAAAAAAATTATTGATAAATATCTGAATATTAATAAATTGGCAATTTCCAGAATCTGTTATTTCAAATCAAACAAAGAGAATTTTCAAAACAGTATTCAAATACTGGATATAAATAAATCAAAAATAATTATAAATTCTCATCATAAACTTAAGTATTTAGATGGTTTTTTTGTTTTTCATTCCTATACTTTTATCTTTAGATTTTTGACTAAACTCCATGTTGAAAAAGAGGAAAATGTTTATTCATGTGAAATTCCTGAAAAAATTGAAACTTTTGATCAACGAAAACATATAAGGTTTTTCTATGAAACAGATGAGAGAAAACTTATCTCAGTTTTTATAGATAGTTTGAAAATAAAGATCAGTGTTATAGTGGCTGATATTTCCGCTGGAGGAATAGGTCTCATAATTAAAGATGAGGATTCTATACCTGTAACAGGTGATATCCTTTCAATTAAAACTAATATTTTGGGACTGGAAATAGATAGCTTAGCAAAAGTTATTAATATATATGGAAATAAAGCAGGTTGTGTTTTTCTTGATGACTCAAACAAATTTCAGTTAAATTTGAATCAGGTAATAGTTGAGGAAGTGGAATGGAGAAGTGAGACGCTTCTTGTACAATTAAAAAAATTGTATTTAAAAAAAAAGCAGGAAGAAGAAAAGAAAAAAGAAAATGTACAAAAAAAGAAAATTGACCAACATTTTGTTGAGTCTTTCCGAAAACATTTTGTTTCAGAAATAAAAGAGATAATAGGCGTCGAGTTAAAAGAAAAAGAGATTTTATTATTAGAACACACCATTCCTAATTTTCTTTCATCTATATATTTTACATTCAAGTTTAATGGCGTGGCTTTCAGGGCATTTTTTTACATGGGCGAACATGCGGTATATAAGACTGCAAAATTTGTGTTTAAAAAAAAACCTGCTGGATTTGTTATAAATGCAAATGAAATTTTAGCAGAAATAGGAACTCAATTTTTTGATAGAAGTACATCAATAAATAAAGAAAAGGATTTTTCAATTTCATCTCCATCAGTTATTCAATCAAATAAGAGACTTATGACGTTTTTATTTAAAAATCCTTCAATTAAGATTCTTTTTACAACCGAATTAGGTGAAGCGACTCTTTTACTCTTACCTGAAAATCTTAAAAACTAAGAAAAACCTAAGAATATGTAGATGCTATTTATAAATTTGTATAATAATTTACTATATTGTAAAATATGTTAAAATGCGAATAGGAACATGCAGTTGGAAATATGATTCCTGGCGGGGGCTTATATATCCTGAAAAAGGTAAGATCAACTACTTAAAAGAATATGCAAAGAATTATAATAATGTTGAGACTGACCAATGGTTCTGGTCTCTTTTTGGGATTGATAAGATAAAGCTTCCTGATCAAAAAATTGTGGAAGAATATGTGTCCAGTGTTAATAAAGACTTTAAATTTAGTATAAAAGTACCTAATAGCATAACTCTTACACATTTTTATAAATATACTACTGGTATAGACAGTAAAAATGGGATAATAAAAAACCCTCACTTTCTATCTATTGAGTTGTTTGAAAAATTTCTTAAAAGTTTGGAAAAAATGAAAGATAATATTGGCGTACTACTCTTCCAGTTTGAATATTTGAACAAAGAAAAAATGTCTTCTTTAAATGAATTTCTGGACAGGCTGGAACAATTTTTTTTAAGATCAAACAGAACATATCCAATTGCTTTAGAATTAAGAAACCCTGATTTTCTTAAAGAAGAGTATTTCAATTTTATAAATTCGATGGGACTGTCACATGTTTTTATTCAGGGGTATTATATGCCGGATATTGTTGATATATATAAACAATTTTCAAAAAGTATTATTAATTTAGCTGTAATAAGATTGCTTGGCCCCGATAGAAAAGGGATTGAAAAAGAAACTGGAAAAGAGTGGAATAAGATTGTCTTCCCAAAGGATAGTGAGATAATCCGGATAGTTGAGATGTTAAAAGATCTTGAAAAGAGAAAAATCATATATATCCTGAATGTAAACAATCATTATGAAGGCTCTGCCCCCAAAACAATAGAAAGGCTGAAAGAGTTTTTGAAATAGAGAAATTTTTAAGCTCAAAATTCAGTTTGAAACATAAAAACACCAACAAAACTGAAAATAAAACTAGATTATATACATTTATAAAAAACATATTGTTTTTTTTTTAATTTTTTTATATACTCTCAGTGATGCTTTATAGAAATAATTTTTAGTTTTGTAATTTGATGTTGAACAGAAAATGAAGGAGGTCTAATGGGATTATTAAATTGCTGGAATTGGAAAGACTGTGGAAGATATCCGGGAGGACCTAAAGCAAAAGAATTAGGGATCTGCCCCGCAACAGAATGCAACGAATCGGATGGATATCTTGGAGGACGGGGAGGTGGCAGAGGTTGTATATATTTAACAGGTACACTCTGTGGCGGAAAGGTCCAAGGAAGTTTTGCATCCAAACAGGCAAACTGTATGAAATGTGATTTTTATCTAGCTTTAAAAGATGAATTTGGTATTGAGCTAAATTCTACTGAACTTAAAAAATATTCAAAATTGCCCTTATCACAAAAAAACATAACAAATGAAAATCAGAGCTGGATTGCAAAAAACAAATCTACTGCTAAAACTGCAATAGCAGCAAAAGCAAACTATAAAAAAATTTCTTAATTTAATCTGTCATTTATATTGAATTACTCTTTATTTAAATAATTTTTTGATCAAACGGGTGAATGAGAATATAGCAAATGCCCCTAATGCCATTCCTGATAGAATTATTCTATTATTATCTGTTACCTCTCTATATTGGACACCATTTTTTGAAATTTCTATATAACCCACAGGAATAGATTTTGATCTAATCCCGATTCCCATTCCACCACTTTTTTTCTCGTCTTTTTCTTTTCCTTTATCCTCACCGCCTAATCCCCCCATAGTGCAGATAGAGACACGGCCTACAGGTATTACTGTAAAATCACCTTTCTCTACCGGTTCACCGAAAACAGCCTTAACATTGGCAGACTTTTGTATTTTTTCTGTAATTTCCTTCACAACTTCTTTTACGTCCATTTTTATATTTGCATCCATAATTACCTCCACTTGATTATATATTATATATAGTAAAATAAATAAATTATCAAGTTTTTTTTGCAGGATAAAATTATTTTTATTAGCTAATAAGTATAAACTTGTGACTAAATTATGGATATTATATAATGGCACTTGAGAGGTGAGTATGATAAAAAAAAACATTTTGTACATTGGATTGGTTTTCACTCTTTTATTATCTGTTCAGTTTTGCAGTAAGGCAAAGGTTGATATTAAAAAAGAATTTAAAACCTTAACATCAGGGTATGAAACCCAGTTAAAACAAAAAGAAAACCGGTCAAAAAAAAAAGAAATTCTTGCAGATTATAAACAAAAATTGAAGACACTGATAACTGGAATTGAAAAATCTAATCTAACTGAAATAGAAAACCTGACACTTGGGAAAATTTACCATATATTAGATGATTATGATCTTTCTGAAAAGGTATATGCTCCACTTCTAAAATCGGCAGATAAAAGTATCCAACTGGAGGCATTTCAGTGTAATATTGATCTCTTGCTTAAGAAGAAAAAAGTCCTGGCAGCCTATGATCAGCTTCAGACATTAGAAAACAGATTTACAGTAAAAGATTTTCTGGGACAAATTCTGAGAACCGGTGTTTCATTAAGGAATAAGGATCTGGCGAAATCTCTTGAACTGATTGATATTGCACTGGCTCAGACTATTCCGGGTAATGAATTTAGCGCTCTTTACTCAGCTGTCCATATAAAATTTGTGGATGGAGGACTCACAATTGAGCAGCAGTTTAGATTCCTGGAAAAAATGAAGACCTTATACAAAGAAAACAAACCCCTTGTTTCTCAGATAAACAGAAAACTGCATTTTTTAAGTTTTCTAGGACAACCTGTGCCACAAATAAGGGGAGATGGAAAATGGCTTAATTTAGCAGGAACTGACATTCAATTTAAAGGAAAATATACTCTTATAGATTTTTTTGCACCCTGGTGTCCTGATTGCAGGAAAAGTATGCCTGGTTTTTTGGAATTGTATAATAAAAATAAAGATAAGTTAAATGTTTTAATGGTAAGCAAGTTGTACGGGTTTTATGCAGACGAAGAGACAAAGGCGATACGTGATATTCCTGCAGCTAAAGAGATTGAATATTTGGAAAAATATATTCAGAAAAAAGGGGTTAAAGTGCCTGTTTTTATCTCAATAAAGGGTAAAACATTTGAAGATTTTCATGTTGCATCCATTCCTCATTATGTTTTAGTGTCACCAGAGGGAAATATTCAACTATTGTGTATGGAGAGAATTCACGACTTTTTTAATAGAGTTGAAAAAATAATAAACAAGAGTGATGTACCCATCTTATAAACAATAATTTATCTTATTTACCTACTTACAAGTTTTAATTTTTTTTTGGATAGAAACCTTAAGATTTGTGTAAAAAACCCCCAAAAGTTAGCACCCTCTGACAACAGTTGCTGGGCGCAACAAAGTGTGTTATAATTAAAAATTAACATTATGAATAAGGAGTTGGATTATGAAAAAAATAGTAGTTTTAGGATTGATGGGATTAATGGTCTTTTTTGGTACAGTAAATGCAGATAGTTCAAAGGGAAATAATTTTATTGCAAATGGCAGGATAATAAATGGGTTAAGGGTTTTTTCTTCCAATGATGTAGAAAGTGGAAAATTATTCGCTTTCAGAGGAGATTATGTAAGGATAGATGTTGGCTCTGATACAGTTAAAGAATTTTCTATTGATTCATTAAAAATAAAACATAATTTTCCAAATGATAAATCAGGCAAGAAATATTTTAAATTAAAGAAAACAGGTAAGTTTGATTATACATTTTCAAGCCAAAAAGGTTCTATTGAGATTTCTGAGTACAAACAGGCAAACTATAAAGCCGTTTCGGCAGAGGAAGGGGCCCAGATTATTAAAAATATAACTCCATTTATTTTAGATGTCAGAACTCCCCGGGAATATAATAAGGGACATATTGAAGGCGCCGTTCTTCTGCCTGTACAGGTTCTTCAGACAGAGTATAAAAAATTGGAGCAATATAGAAACATGCCTCTCTTTATCTATTGTGCCTCGGGTAATAGAAGTACTGTAGCTTCAAGGATTCTTATTGAGAAAGGTTTTTCCAATATTTATAATTTAAGACATGGAATTAAGGGATGGAATCGCGCAGGATTCAAAATCGTGAAATAAGTTATTCGTATTAGTTCTTATATTATAACCGAGAACTATATATAATAGATCTACAATAAACCAGGCAATTCAAGAAAGGAAACAGAAGAGTAAACTATATTTTTATAAGGAGAAAAAAATGATAATTATTAAGGAAGAATTTTGCCCGAAAAACCATAGATGTCCGGTTTTAAATATTTGCCCTGTAGGAGCAATCACTCAAAAGAATATTAATAGTGCACCTGAAGTTGATAATGATAAATGTATTTCATGTAAAAAATGTTTGATAGGATGTGGTACTTTTATATATAAAAATAATTAAAACTAGAACTTTTTAGTTATTTAGCAGTATAATTAAGGGCCAAAAAGGTGACAGGTAAAGAATTTTATGCTATATATATTTTTTGTTTTATGCTTAGATGTAAAATACATAACAGAGTATAAAAAATTTATTAAAAGGAGTTAAAATGAAAGCTTGTTTAATAAATAAATATGGATCTCCTGAAGAATTGGAGATGCATGAAGTTGATATGCCTTCTATTAATGAAGATCAACTGCTTATAGAAAATTTTGCGAGTTCAGTAAACCCTGTTGACTGGAAAGTTAGAAGTGGGGCTTTAAAAATTATTACCGGGAAAAAGTTCCCCAAAATATTAGGTGGAGATTTTGCCGGCAAAATAGTCAAAAAAGGTAAGAATGTTAAAGGTTTTAAAGTTGGAAATGAGGTATATGGGACCTTGAATGCCTTTAAAGGACAGGCATATGCAGAATATCTTATTGCTGATCCAAACCAGATTGCTTTAAAACCATCTGAATTTTCTTTTGTCGAAACAGCATCCCTGCCTATTGCAGGTTTGACTGCTCTCCAGGCATTAAATACTCTTGGAAATATCAAAGAAGGTAATCGGGTATTTATAAATGGATGTACAGGAGGAGTTGGGTCTTTTGCTGTCCAGATTGCCAGGGCTTTAGGTGCTCATGTAACCGGTTCCTGCAGTATCAAAAACAGTGAGTTTGCAACTGAGTTGGGGGCAAATATTGTTTTTGACTATAAAGATCCTAATATTTTTAAAACCAAAGATGAATATGATATATTTTTTGATGCAGCAGCAAAGCAGAGTTATTTTAAAATACTGTCTCTACTTAAGAAAAATGGCACATACATTACAACTCTACCAAGTATTGGGGCAATTCTCTTTGGGTGGATGATTAATATACTTAGCTCAAAAAAAACAAAAATGATTAATGTAAAATCAATAAAACAGGACCTGGAAATGTTAAATGATCTAATAAAAAAAGACAAACTTAAAACATATATTTTTAAGCAGTTTACTCTAGACCAGATGGTGAATGCTCATAGGCTATGTGAATCAGGAACGGTCAAAGGAAAGGTTGGAATTTCAATAAGGAATGAATACTAAGAACTATTTTTTTCGGGCACTTCTAAAGAAGCCCGCCTAAATTGGTAATTAATAATCTAATAAAATTTAATTTTTTATAGAATTTTAAATCTGAATATGTTAGCATTTTATGATGTTAAAAATTTGTTTGGGTTTTAACTATTTTGAAAAAGTAATTAATAAATTTTTCAAAATAGTTTTTGGTTATAATGAAATATTTTGACAAACATCCAAATCGGTTTCGTTTATTAACCATTCTATATTCATTTTTTTTATGTTCTATATTATTTGTTACTTTTTTTCGCTATATCAGCTCACCGACAGATGAAAACCTTTTTATTACAACCCCCTCAGTCTTATCTTTTAATAAAAAAATTGCTGTTGAATCATTTAATTTAAAATTAAAACAAGCTGATGATTATGTCCGGATTGGAGATTTATTATTATTTATTGATTACAAATATATAAAAAATGCCTCGGAAGCATATGAGATTTTTAAGCAATCCTCTAATAAAGCATTAATATTTAGAGTATACAGACCTTCAAATAATAGATATTATTCCTTTAAAATTGCGAGTAGTGAAGGCCTAAGCAATTGCCTTAATACGATTCGCCAAACGGTAAACATTATCGCTATTACAGAGAACGGTGCTTCGGATAGAGCAGGACTGAAAAATGGTGACTTAATTTTTAAAATTAATGAACAAACCTTTAATACCGCAATTGAAGCGGATGTTATTCTCAGAAGGGGCTATACCGGCAAACCGATCGTCTATCATATATACAGAAACAATCAAATAATAACGTTGAATGTTGTTTTGGCCCGTTTTGGTATTCAGATACGACAATTAATACTATTTATTACCAGCTTGATCTATATTTTTATTGGAATTTTTATATCTTTGAAACTACCTACCCATATTGCCGGCCGACTAATCGGCTCTTCAATCTTATTAACAGGGTATTCTATTGGCATATCGGTTATCAGCCGTGATTCTTTTAATGATCTGATTGTTAATATAAAAAACATGTCTTTGCCGATTGCTGCAGTGTTGTCCCTTTTTTTCCTGATTCACAGCCTTCTCTATTTCCCCCAAAAGCGACCTGAATTAATAAAAAACAAAAAATATCTGGCCATCCCATATATCATAATCATTCTGATCTTTCTTATTCGATTAATCACCCGGAATAATCAGCTTTTTTTCTATTCTTTTGCTGCCATGCCTCTATTTGTATTAATATTTCTGGTTGTTCACCGGAAATACAGGAGTCCTGAATATATTAAACTGATAAAATATATTAAATGGGCATATGTTATTATTGCAATTAATCTTTGTTATTTTCTACTTGTTAATATTTTTAATAGATTTGGCTTTCTAATACCTCTACAGGGCCTTTTTTTTATCCCTGTACCAATCGCCTACCTTTATACCATCGGCCGTTATCAACTATATAATGCAGATTTCAGGATTAAACGGAATATCCAATACTCGATTGCCATATCAGTGTGGGCCTTGTCTGTTTTCATGCTGTTTTTAAAAACATTAACTTATTTGTCCACAATACAGATGGACATTCCTAATTTTGTGCTTACCGGTAGTTCAATTGAGATACTTAAAACCCCTCTCAGTCCAGATAAATATCAGTATTTTGAAAACAGTATTTTAATGATTGCTGCAATTATTTTGGGTTATCTCTTCTTGAAAATTGGACGTATCGGTAAAAGAATTCTTGACCGGAAATATTACCGGTCCAATTATGATTATAAGCATGTGGCAAATATTATTGCTGAAGTCATGGCTACTAAATTAGGTGCTTTGGAATTATCCCGATGCATGATTGAGGAATTAGCAGGATTAATGCATTTGAAATTAGTCGGAGTATTATTTTTTGAAACTGATGACAGCTGTAAATGTCAGGAAATTCAGGGTTATGACGGTACTGACTGGAATGAATTTTGTATAACAAACGCAAAGAAATTACGACAGAATATTAAAGAAAATTCAGGCAAGTTAATTTTTGATATCAGTGAATTAGATGAAGATTTATATAATAGCTTCAAAGACTTTGGTTTTAAAAAAATAGTACCTTCTTATTCCAAAGATAGATTAATGGGTGTACTTTTAATTGGAGAAAAATTATCTGAAACGCTTTTCTACCCTGAAGACACTGAAATATTAACTGTCACCGCAAGACAGGCGGCAATTGCCATTGAGAATGTTTTACTATATGAAGAACTGGCAGGGCAGGAGCGGCTGAAACACGAGTTGGATATTGCCCGCAAAATTCAATTGTCAACCCTTCCCCAAAAAACCCCGAGTATTAAAGGGTTGGATATCACCGGCAGCTCAATACCAGCCAAAAAGGTAGGGGGTGACTATTTTGATTATTTAAACAGCAGGGAAGATGAAATCACAATCATTGTCGGAGATGTTAGCGGAAAGGGGATATCTGCAGCTTTTTATCAATCCAAGCTACAGGGGGTCTTCCGAACACTCAATGGTTTTAATTTATCACTTAAGGACTTGTTTATTAAAGCCAATAATATCCTCTATAAAGACCTGGAGCTGAAAGCTTTTGTGACAGTAGTAGGATCTCAATTTTATCCTCTAAAAAAAAAACTAATGCTGACCAGAGCCGGCCACATACCTTTATACCACTATGATTCAAAAAAAAACAGGGTAGAGGTGATCATGCCGAAAGGTATGGGATTAGCACTGGATAATAAAGGAAAGTTTCAGGATTTATTGGAAGAGAGAAAAATCCGCTACAATACAGGGGATATCTTCTTATTTGTTTCCGATGGCATTACTGAGGCCCGTGATATTAATAGCAATGAATTCGGGGAAGAAAAATTAAAAGACATACTGTTCCAATTAAATACCGGTACGTCTCTGGAAATCAAGGAATCAATAATTAAACAGGTCAATGAGTTCTCAACAGATACGGAACAGCATGATGATCAGACAATTGTAGTTGTGAAAGCAGTATAACCCGGTGATATTATATAGGATAAGGAGTTTGTACTTTAATGTTTTTTCAAGTTTCTCGAAAGTATCCGACCAGATTACATTGCCTAAGGGAGAAGCTTCTCTCGATGAGGTCTTGCTGCAATTGAAACAACTTGCCACTGGATTTCGTTATGAAGTCTCTTTTGGCCTCCGTTTTCGTTTTGGTTCTATTTACAATAATGTGGTCAATCCCAGATTTGGAAATTAAGCTGAAGAACTGAAATATTGGAATCATATATTTAAATAAAACTAATCATTCTTTCTCTCTGAAAGGATGGATTTTACCTTCCTTTTAAACTCCCTGGCTTTTCTGGTGTTCTCTGGAGTTACGTCAATTAAAGGTAGATTTAACCTTTTAGAATATTTCTTCATACGGTCTTCACTGAGAGGCCCTCCAACATTCTCATATAAAATAATTGCACATTTTCTGTCTATATGAGGCAATTGTATAAAATATTTGCCTGTTTTACCTGGACCACTCTCTGTTCTTGATTGTGATTCACTCTTTCCAAACTCAATTTGTCCATAATCCCTTATATTAACCTCGTATTTCCTCTTGCGAAGAATTGAAATTAACTCAAATTTTACAACCCTATCACTAATTATAAGGTGCCGTTTCAGGAAAAATTGATTCAATCCACAATATAATGGCCAACTGAAAATAACAACTACAGCAATGATTGCTCCAACAGGATTACCCTTAGCTGTCCCTTTGGATATCTGTATCAAGGTTGGGATACTGGGAAGCAAAACTGCCATAAGGCATAGAATAAAAACGATCCCCCCAATTCCTTTATTGCCCCAGTCCTGCTCAATAAGAATTGGTTCGCCTTCACTTTCCATATCAAAATTTCCATCAATCCAGGAGATCTTTCTACTTTTCACGATTATTCTCCTTATTTTAAAACAGTTGTTTTATCTAAATTGGCGCTTCGCCTGACACCCTTTAGTCTTTTCCTAATGATTTTTTTAATACACCTGAAAGTTCTGCCATTCTAAAAGGTTTTTGAATAAAATAATCAGCGCCATCATCCAGAATTTCCCTGGCAGGTTCATCTATGGAATAGCCGCTGCAGATAATCACCTTCATATCAGGCCTGGCTTTCATAATTCCTTTATAGATATCCTTTCCTCCCATATCAGGTAAGATCATATCCAGAATTACAAGATCAATATCACCATCAAATGTTTTAGCAAATTCTATAGCTTCTTTACCCGTTACTGCACTCAATACACGGTAACCAAGTGCTTCTAATTGTGCTTTTATTAGATCCGCTACCAACTTTTCATCTTCAATAACAAATATGGTACCTGTCTCTTTAGATGGCAGAGTTTCAATTATTAACTCCTTTTTAACTCCTGCATCAGTCTTAAATGTGGGAAGATATATGGATACCCGGGTTCCTTCACCCAATTTAGAATCAACTATGACGGCGCCATTATGGTTTTTAATAATTCCGTAAACAGCAGCCATCCCGAGACCACGACCCGTAAACTTTGTAGTGAAAAAAGGCTCAAAAATACGGGATTTTGTCTCCTCATCCATACCTTTTCCATCATCCTCAATCCTTATACAGACATAGTTCCCCGGTTTTAGATCAGGGAAAACAATTGATTCTTTGTCGGATATCACTTTGTTTTTGCAAATAACCTTAATACGTCCCTTGCCCTCTATAGCCTCAGATGCATTGGCTATAATTGCAGATAAAACTGTCTGCATCTGAGTTATATCTACCTTCAGGGAGAAAACATCGACAGGAATATCTGTATCTATATGTATGTTCTGGTCAACAGTGTGCTTAATCAGTGGTAGGGTATCTCTAATAAGGTCATTTGCTGAAACCATTTGTTCATTATATTTACCTCCCGTGGCATAGGAAAGTAATTGCTGTGCCAACTTAGCCATCCGGAAAGATGAATTTTTTATACCATCAACATATTTATCTAAATTCTTATCATTGGAAAAAACCATCCCCATTAGATCAACATATCCTATTATCCCGGCTAGGGCATTATTGAACTGATGGGCGATGCCTCCTGCTAAGGTTCCAATTGCTTCCATTTTCTGGGCCTGTTGGAGTTGGGCTTCCAGTTTTTTTTTATCTTCCTCCGACCTTTTTCGTTCAGTGATATCAAGGTGTATTCCACTTATTGTCAGTGGTCGCCATCTGTAGTCCATTCAATAAGTTTTCCCCGGGCATGAACCCATACAAATGTTCCATCTTTATGCGGTTGCCGGAACTCTACATCATAATAATTTTGTTTACCTGAGAAATGCAGGTCAAGTTGGGTCTGGGCTAAAACGAGGTCATCAGGATGAACATTTTTAATCCAGGTCTGGACATCAATGGGTTTCAACTCTTCAAGAGAATATCCTATTATTTCAGCCCAGCGATTGTTAATTATCAGCTCCCCTGTTTTGATGTTCCATACCCAGGTACCTGCATTTGTACCTTCTAGAATATTATTGGCACGATCCCGTTCTGCAATCAGCATCTTTTCTGCCTGTATTCGTTCTGAGATGTCCCGGGCAAAAGCAGTAACCCCTATGATCTCATTTTCTTTATCATAAATCGGACTATATTGAGTCTCATAATAATTACATGACTGACCGTCTCCATATTTCTTTATGGAGACATGACTTTCCCCGGTTATTGCCCGGCCATAATGATCTTTTGCATCTTCAATATCAACTTCAAGAGTCATATAATCGAAGATACACTTACCGACCTTCGGTCTCGTACCATAAACATATTCCATAGTATCGGCATGAGTTTTATTAAAATAGTAATATCTATATTCGCGGTCAAGTGATAAGATAATCATATCCTTTGGACTTTCGATACTTGATTCCAGCAGAATTTTGCTTTTTTGTAGATCTACTTCTGCCTGACACCGATCGGTGATATCGTGGATCATAGAGAATGTGAAGTCTTTCCCCTGGATAGAAATAGGATTGGCATAAATCTCAACATCCCGGATCTCACCATTAGCCAGTCGGTGCTTGAATTGAAAATATGATCTGCCCTCATCAAACGCTCTCTTTATTTCGGCACGGATCTCCGGTTCTGGTACAATGTTCAGGTCGGGAATCCTCATAGTGAGCATCGTTGCTCGGTCGTAACCATAGAATTTTAATGCCGCTTTATTCACATCGACAATGTATAATGAGGTCAAATCTACGACAAACATTACTGCGGCATGGCTCTCGAAGGCACTTTGGAATGCTTCTTTGCCTACTTGCTTTGTGCCCCCAATTGTCACTGGTTCATCCCTGGGCCGGTCCCTTGCTTGATCCCGGTCAGTCATTCCGAGCATCCTTGTACATGTAGTACAATTGTTTTTCGATAAAGAGTTATTAAAACCATCTGCCTCACCTTCAAAAATTTTGTGGAAAAACGGTTAAAATTAAAAATAAAACTTTCTTCTATGTATAATGATCTTAATAATTATTATACACAATATGTGTAATACCATATTAGAATTTAAATTTCCATAAAATGGTGAAAAAAAAGTAGATTTAATTCAGGTGTTCCACCCTCTTTATTTTATTTTTTCTACTGTTTCATCAACTGCTTTGAGTAAAGGATCAACGGAAATTTCATTTCCTACTGCGTTTTTCATCCATTGCTGAGGAATCAACATTCCTGCAGAATAAATCCTTAAAACCTCATCTGCAAGATTTTTTCCTTCAAGATGCTGTTCAAGTTGAAAATTGATCAGGTATCCATAGGAATAAGCTGACAAGTATAGAGGATATCCTATCATATGGGAATAGATAGCAAATATGGGTTCATCTCTGCTGCCCAGGTATTCTGCGAAATAAGCATTCCATACCTCTTTTGAGATCCTTATTACGGTCTCTTTTAATTGAGCAACATTGGCATTTGGATTTTTATATAGCCATTTCCAAACCTTCATATCAACCAGGGAAACCCCCATACTCTCATAAACATTCCAGAATATAGAGAGGGTCTGCAAGTGTTCCTTATTTTGATTGGTGTCTTTCTGACCAAGAATTTCAAGATCACGGGCCTGGAAAATAAATGCCAGCGCCTCTGTAAAAGCGGTGCTTGGAACTCCGTTCATCAAATAATAATCAACATCCTGAATGGAAATTGTCTGCTCAACATTATGACCGAACTCATGAATAGCTATATTATAACCCTTATAATCCATCCCATTTTTACCGATCCGGGTACGAAGGCGTGACTTTTGATTTTTCATCACTGCACCCGCTGCATGACCTGATCCTCTTGCCGGATCTACTGCAATTTTTGATGTGATAAGTTCTGCTTTTTTTTCATTAAATCCAAGTTTTACCAGTATGTTTTTTAAATCTTTTTCCAAGGCCGGGGCATCCGGATATTTTTTTTGAGTCAGCATATCCAGTTTTTCTGCAGACATTTCTGTTTTTGCCTTAAACCCGTTATACCAGATATCTGTAGCCATAAGATCCCTTCCTAACCGTTTTTTGATCAAATTTGCAACTTTTTTAACCCTGGGTGAAGAAAGCAGTTTTACAAATAATTCCTCAACCTCTTCCTGAGCGATCTCCATCTCTCCTGAAAACTTTCTTTTTATAAATGTATTCTTCCCTTCAGGGTAATACCTATCCATGTTTTTAAGTTTCTGAAAATTTTGAAGAAGATGAAAATACCTTGTATCAGGTTCCTGAGTCATTTTTATCTCTTTGCCATCTTTAAAAACTTTATTAGAGTATGGATTCCATAAATAATTTTTATTATTAATAACCATTTCAGGAATTGTCTGGTCTATGATCCGTTTCATTACCTGGTAGATCATTCTCTGTTTTTCCAATCCATTTTCCTGTCCATAATTGGCCTTTAATTCATCTCTTAAATTCCAATGGGATAAGAGTCTCATGTCTTCAGGAAATAATTTTTCATTTTTGTCATTAATAAGATATCCGGCAAATATATTGTATTTTGATATATAAATTCCAGCATCTGAATTTATTTTGGAAAAATCCTGAAGCAGTTTTGCAGGCACCCTTGATGTGTACATGTCTCCGGCACGGGCATAGGCCCACTCTTTTCTTGTCCAATCAGCTCCAAGTTTTGTTTTTTCTTCCAGAGAGTAATATGGGAAATTTAGTGCAACTATAAATGCAATTTTATTCTTATAAAAGTCATCTCCAAGATGAGCACCTACACTGTATCCACCGAAAAGTGCATCAATTTTATGTGCCTTGCCTTTATCAACATCAAGTCCCCATTGCAGATCCATTGATATCTGACTGAAATGTCCGAAGAGTGATTCAAAGTAATTTGAAATTTTATTAAAGACCACTTCCTTTTCTTTTTCATCCCCAATATAGTAAGTATCACATAACGTTTTGAATGTCTGGAAATCACCGTCTGTTTCCTGCCATAAGAGGGCAACCTGTTCAACCCCTCTCTTAATCAGTTCTCTTTGTTTGTCAGCAGATTTTTTAACCAGAATATCAACAACAGAATTGATCTCTGAATTGGATATTTTAAAAACTTCATTGTTTACAATATCGATTATGCCATTATCCTTCTTTTCCATATTTTTACTATTACACCCCACTAATAAAAGTGAAAAAACCATAAAAAAAACTAAATTTCTCATTATTTGTCCTCTTATCCGCATTGCGGTACCCTGAACAGGGTATTAGATTTGATTTTACTCATAGACTATTTTAAAACAGATTTCACTAGATTTCAATATAAATTTCCCTCTTTCGTTCATTCCGTAAAAGGAGTATTTTATTCTGTGTTTATTAGATAGTGGCAAGATGTCTGCCCAGTAAAACAGCCTTTTCCATCACTTCTTTGTTTTTTTCAATTTCCCCGATCCCGTATGCACTGCCATATACGATTCCTTCTAGACTTGCCCCAAGGTACCGGGAAATATCCTGAAACGATCTTAATGCATTTACCGCTCCGGAACTGAAGGGATCGGCATCTGCAAAGGTCAGGATAACTGCGGTGTTTTTCTTATATATATAAAAAAATGCAACCTTTTTCTCATTTTTTGAGTCTAATAATATTATGGAAAGAGTAAAACTTGCTATATATTTATATACAAAATACCATACTCTTGTTTCTAAAGAGACTTTTGAATATTCAGAGGAAAATTTAGATAAATGTTTTGATAGACAAGTGGAATGGGAGAATCAAAATCGTAAAAACACCAGTATATTAAAAAGGGAAAAATATAACACATTAAAGAATATATAGTTAAACTTCAAGTCAGACAAGGATTTTTTTAGCGAATAATGCAGTATAGAGTTTTTATTTTTGTTTCTTTTTTACGTATTTTCCTTTTCTGTACTTGATGTCAAGAATGAGTTCCCCTTCTTTATTCCAGCTTTTTCGTATCCCATGTATTAAATCATCCTTATAATCTTCTTCGTACTGTTTTTTTCCATTTTTAAACCAGACTATATGCTTTCCGTTCATTTTCCAATTTCTAATATCAATTTCAGCTTTTTTTTCACCACTCTCATACCAATAGATTTTTTTCCCATCTCCATCTCTTAAAAAAGATTCATATTTCTTTTGACCATTTTTATGCCATGAAATATTTAACCCATCTTCTTTTCCATCCGTATAATTAAATGCTAATCTCTTTTTCCCATCTTTATAATATTCAACAGTTTCACCTGTATAAGCGATTGTATTAGAAATCTTTTGTGATTGTTTGTTTTTAACCTGTTTTTTAATCAAATCATTTTCTTTTCCATTGCAGCCAGACAGTAACATAAATACGAATATTAAATAGCCATAAAATAAGACTTTAATCATAATAACATCTCCATAAAAAAATTGAATTTAATGTTTAAACAGAAATATAAAGCACTACAAGAATAAAGTCAACAATAATACATTTTGATTAAAACAGGTCAGACACATATTTTAAATAGAGGAACAGAGTTTTGTTTTTTCATTTGTGATATATTAAAAATTTGTACAATCTGGAATTACCTATGAAGATGTAATACCCTATGCAATGGATAGTGGTTATAATGGATTATTATAAATTAATGATAATTTTCTTTATATACAAAATCAATATAATCTAGTGAAGATGAAACCAGGAAAATCCCTGTTCCAATAACAGAATCCGAATAAATGCTGTTCCAAATAGATTCTCCTTCAAGATAAAAAATATTTTCTTCAGCAGCAATTGAAACTGTGATATGTTCATTTAGAGGTAGTATTCTGTCTGTTATGATACAAATACCTGTTTCAGAAATATTTGATGTAACACCAATTATATCTGCACCCAAATGTGTGTTCCCGCAAATGCTTACAAGAAGTTTTTTATTAATCCGTCTTTTTCTTCCTAGTTTTCCCATGCTTACCTCTCCTAAAGAAATTCACAATTTATTCATCCAATCAGATTGTAGCTATTATAAAAAAAAAGTCAAACAAAAAATTATTATTTATTTCATTTTTCATCCTTAAGTAAATTATCTGGTTAGTAATGATGTTTTAACAATAAAGCAGACTGGGCATTCTTGTGTTTTTGTGATATATTAAAAAAATGACTGATAGTGATACAGGACAGGAATTTCATATTCCCATTAAAGAAGAAATTACAGCTTTGGAACAACTCCATATATCAACTGGTTTTCCGAAGCAGGCAATTAAAGATATCATGTTTAAGGGTGCGGTCTGGTTAACTACAGGCAAACAAACAGTTAGAATAAGAAGGGCAAAAAAAATATTAGAACAGGGAATGACATTGCATCTCTATAATAATGAAAAAGTTCTATCGGAAAAACCATCTGAAGCCAAATTGATTTCCGATGAAAACTCCTATAGTATCTGGTATAAACCATATGGAATGTACTCTCAGGGGTCTAAATGGGGAGACCACTGTACAGTTTATAGGTGGGCGGAAATAAATCTAAAACCTCAAAGACCCGCTTTTATAGTACACAGACTGGATAGAGCAGCAACAGGCCTTATCATAATTGCACATAGTAAAAAAACCACAAAAACTTTTACTGAAATTTTCCAGAAACGAGAAATAAAAAAAGTTTATCATGTTATTGTACATGGAAAGTTCCCACAAAACCCAAAAAAAACCACAATATCGATTGATATTG
This sequence comes from uncultured bacterium, assembly GCA_965371805.1. Classification (GTDB taxonomy): domain Bacteria; phylum Acidobacteriota; class Aminicenantia; order UBA2199; family UBA2199; genus JAOZTV01. Next base: position 166,814 of record CBDUZW010000002.1, read on the forward strand.
ATGACCGTAGGGCCATCAGCCACGTCACCGGTCTAAAATATAACCTGGTAAAAAACATATCGCTTTTAGAGGTTTTAATTGAAACCGGAAGAAAACATCAAATCAGAAAACATCTATCTATTTCCGGCTTTCCCGTTGTCGGTGACAGGCTTTATGGAAATAAAACAGACAGTATCGATCTTCAGTTATGTGCCCATTATATTTCCTTTATCTGCCCCCTGGATAATATAAAAAAAGAATTTAATCTGCCTGAAGAATTTGCCATCACAACAGTTTGATAAAAATAATTTTACTATTAGTTTTTACAATGCACTATACACTTATGCGCTTCAGAAAATTTTGCTATAATTACAAATGGTTAAAGTGTGCAGTTTATCGAGTGGATCAAAGGGTAATACCTTTTTTATAAAAACCGGCAGTGATGTTTTTTTAATTGATGCAGGTATCAGCTGCAAACAAATTTGTCTCCGGTTGGAGGAAATTGGGTGTTCCTATAGGGAGATTAAGGGAATTTTTATTACTCACGAGCACTCTGATCACATTAGAGGGCTTTCTGTATTCCTAAAAAAACATCCGGTTCAGGTCTTTATATCACGGAAAACTTATCAAAATTCTTCATCTCATATTCCCGATTCCTGTCTTAAGTTTATAAATAACAATAGTAGAATAGAGGTCAACGGAACAACAGTTGAAATACTAAAAAAAAGTCATGATGCAGTAGATCCGTCTATTTTTAATTTTATTTATAAAGATTTTCAAACCAGTTTTATTACCGATGCCGGTTATGGCTGCAGTAATGTTATTAATTCCATTAAAGAATCCGATATAATTTTTCTTGAATCCAATTATGATGAAGATATGTTATTAAATGGGATATATCCTCCTTTTCTCCAAAAAAGAGTATCAGGAACCCAGGGACACCTTTCAAATAAAATGGCGGCTGAATTAATAAAAAAACATGCCTCACCAAAAATTTCACATATTTTTTTATCCCACATCTCCGAAAACAACAATACTCCGGCCCTGGCTTTAAGAACATTTAATAAAATAGTCCAGGAAAGAGAAGACCTTCTCCTAAAAACCCATCTGACAAGTGCCTGGAATGTTTCCCCTGTAGTTGAAATTAAGGAATTTTTAAATCACCAGTAATTTGCAGGGATGTTTGGTAACTGGTTTGACTTGAGGGATATTAAAATAATCCCAAAAATTATTCTATAAATGGAAGATATAGCCAATACCGGTATTGATACAAAAACCTCCCATATTAACATCTTTATTAATAGGATTTATATTTAAAAAAATATAATTAATTTCAGCTGAAATATAAAAGTTATTTATAGGATAAAATTTAATACCGGCAGCTATGAAGAAACCAAGCTTATTTCCATCAATTGTTTTATTGAAAGAACTTATTTTTTGCTCATATGAAAAAAAATCCAGACCAAATTTCATATTTGAAATTATTTTTTTTATTTTAAAACGGTATGCTCCGAAAATTTTAAATGCAGCTAATTCCAGTTTTGATTTATCTTTATTCAGACCTATCTCAGCTGTCCTTGAAAATCCTCCTTCGTATCCAATCCCAAGAGAAAAATTTTTTATAATATTTATAGATCCATTTATATTATATACACTTCCATTACCAAAATTATCTTTTACGGAAGTGTCGTTGATAGTACGAAATCCATAGTTTAAGCCCAGATCAAAATCAATTGCCGAGACTATTCCAGTTATAGCGATTATTAAAACTATAAATAATATTTTTTTCTTAATCATTATTATATTCCTTAATTACCTACAAAAACCGGTATTCCTTCTTTTTCCGAGTTATTAAATGCAACGATTTTGTATGTGAATTTTTTTGTGTCAGGTAGGTCTCTGTCAAGATAAACAAAAGTAGAAGTATTTAATTCAGAGATAAGTTTATAGGTGGAATCATCTCTGTCTTTAATTTTTCGGTAAATTCTATATCCGGCAAGATTTTGGCCATTCAATAAATTTGATTCCCATGTTAGTTTATTTAGATACTCTATATAGAGTACCATGTCGTTACTTTCTCTTTGAAGACTAACGTTCTTCGGGGAGTAAAGAACATAAGAAAAAATGTTGACTTCACTGACATCATTTTTATCATTTTCATCATATGTGTCTGCAGAGTTTATTTTTACTGTATTTATTATTTCACCGTCTTTGTTAGTTTTTACTGTTAATTCAAGACTTACACTTTCATTATTATTTAAACTATCTATAGACCAGATTCCTGTTTGAGAATGATAAGTTCCCTTATTTAAAATGTATGAAATTAAATTAATAGATGAGGGGAGTTTCTCAGCGATATTAATGTTTTTTGCAGTTCCAGGTCCCAGATTACTCACTGCAATTGTATATAGAACACTCTCACCAATAACGGTTGTGGTTTTGTCAACAGATTTGTCCACCTTCAAGTCTGCTTTCTCAACTACTTTTATTTCTACGAATGCTTCATTATTAGATTTTTTTAAATCTATTAAAGTACTTTTTTTTAAAGAAGCATAATTGGTTATTTTTCCTGGTTTATTAACAATGGTTTTAATTGAAAGTGTGGCTTTTTCATTTACTTTGAGATTTGGAATTTTCCAGTCCCCTCTTTTTTGATAATAATCTCCAAGGCTTGTATCAGAAGAAATAAAAGTCAAACCATCAGGTAGTTTATCTCTGATTTTTATATATTTAGAGTCCATAGGTCCATAGTTTTTTGCAGTGATTATAAATGTTACTTCCTGGCCAAGATATGGTTTTAGGATATCTGTACTTTTATTTACTTCTACATCAGCTCTTCCAGGAGGAATATCAATGCAAAATGGAAAATCAGTCCCACCTACATCAGCAGCAGGTATTGATTTTATAACAGAGTTTGAATTCAAATCAATAACAAATATATCTTTTGAAGGCAAATTAAAGCCTTTATTGCTGGCAAATAAATACTTTCCATTAGGAGAAAGTGCCAATGTGTTTAATCCGATAGGTTCACCAAATGGCAATGGCCCATTATTCGTTAAATTTATTGTTGTCCCGCTATCGATAACATTTCCTGGTCCGTTTATATCAAAAACACGAATAGAAGCAGGAAATCTGAAAGAATCATGAGCTTCCTCAATTATCAGGTTTGTTAGATAATATGCCTTGTTTCCAAAAAGTCCAAACTTTATTGACTGGCCTGATATATAAAGGTCTTCTGAATCCGGCATTCCAACAGGTCCTTTATCTATGACATTAGCAACGCCCCTAATTTGCAGCACATAGGGACCAGCAGGACCGTATATCAAGTCAGCGTTTAGATCTAAAGGCTCCATCCATCCACAGGATAAGAGTACCGTATCTCCTTTTGGAGAAATAGTGACATTTAATGGGGCATACGGAAATATATCAATTTCATATTTATAAGTAAGCAATCCTGTCTTTGGATCCAATTCAAATACATCTGCAAAACCTTCAAAATAATCTGCAGTAATTACTGTCCTTCCATCCGGAGCGATTGCAACTGAACTTGGAAGGACTGGGTCAACATCCAGTTCCTGAACAAGAGTTCGTGAAGGAATGTGGACTGAACAGATTAAAGTAGAACTATTCGAGCCATTTGTAATTAAAGCATATCTGTTGTTAGGGCTTATTGCAATATCTTCTGGAGACAAACTTAATGTTAGCTCTCCGGATATAACAGGGTTATTAGAATTGCTCAGATCTATAAAATAAAGTTTTTTCCTTTCATATGATCCGACAATACCGGTTTTTCCATCAGAGGTAATCACTGTTACAGATGCAGATTGACCAACATCTGTCAATTGACCGGAGAGAAAGGGTCCCGAAACAGAATGATTAAAGGGGTTTATCAGTAAAATTGATCCTTCTATCAGCACAACAATTCCTTTCATATGGGGTATTGAACTAGAGTTAATATGACCGGGTAATGAATCGAATTTTGCTGTTTCAGGTAAAAATTTCAGAGGGCTATGTTTTAATAGAGAATTAGACATAGAAATTTCTTTTCCATTTTTTATCAATACTTTTTTTGATCTCTGATTTTTACGGGAAACTCTTGAACCGGATATTTGAAATGAATTTAGTAAAAAAGTCAGAATGATTAACAATATAAGTTTGCTTTTCATTAGTCTTGCTCCCAAAGAGTAATTTTAAAATAATAATTATAGAATACTTAAATTTTTATATAGATTAATATAATTTTTAATTATTTTATTTCAAGAACAAGATTACAATAATATTAGATAAAAGTAAATAGATCTGACTATTCTTTTATATGTTAAATCAGGTAATTTTATAAACTAATAAATCTTTAAAAAGAATTACTTTTATTTCATGCTTTTTTTGATCGGTATTAAGAGATACTCAAGTCCATTCAATTTAATTTCATAAATGGTGTTTAATAGCATGCCGAGTTTTCCCTCAGGAAATCCTTTTGAGTGAAACCATACCAGATAATGTTCCGGTAAATCACAGAGTTTTCGTCCCTTATATTTACCAAAGGGCATCGACATAGTTACCAATTTAATCAGTATTTCAGGATCCATAATATGCCGGTTATGACTGCGAATTTTTCCAATTTTCTTGAAACTCGATAAAAGAATAGGTAGTGATTTCAGATATAATAGAACCGAAGGTTTTACCATCTGCCATTAGATCCAGGATATATTGTAAATCCAGAGTCCCATAGCTATCGATAAAATACGTAACTGCCGATAAAGCTAAGGCATATGCTTTCTTAACCTTGAGAGGGTCTCCACCTTTGAGAAGGGAGGATAGTTTTTCCAGACTTGGGACAGACCCTTTTTTTATAATTTGAACTGCCAATTTCAATTTTTTATTGTTCCCCTCCTTATCACCGGAGAAAAACTGTGCGATTCCTTCATTAAGCCACCAGGGGCACCTGTAGGAGAGGCGGTCGTAAATAACCGCATGGATGTACTCATGGGTCAGGACCTGTCGTAGTGGTTCTATTTTGTATTTATCAACCGGTATTTTGATATGACCTTCATAAGCGCCTCCTGCCCATTTTGGAGACCCGGTAATATCGTGAAACGCCTTATTTGTCAATAGTATAACCGGAATCTGCCGGTTTGGATAAAGTTGTAGTTCCTGGCCGATCGAGTGTGAAATATCCTCTAACATATTTAATACCAATTCCCGAAGGCGGGGTTTTTGGGAACCGTTAAAGCTGACTGAAAACGACATATCTTCTTCTTTTTCATGGTCTTCAGATAAGCGTATAGTTTTTTTTAGTCCTTCTAACCGTTTTTTAACATATTTATTCGCAGGTTCAATTTCCAATGCCGTTTCCCAATACTCCTGCGCATTTATCAAGCGGTTTGTCAGATAGCAGATTTCACCCAACATTGAATTTACCTGGAAATTTTTTGGAGCTAAATCCAATGCCTGTAAATATGCGGTTTCCGCTTCCTCATACTGAGAAAGAGAAAAATAGGAGAACCCTAAACCGTTGTATGGATGAGCCTGATCATCTACATATTGAATCGCCTTATCGAAAAAGTTTATCCCATCTTTGAAACGCTTTTCATTGACAGCTTTTGTTGCCAATTCCTCGTAACAATAGGCAACATAGTATTTCAAATTGGGATCAGCAAATCCCCCCTTATATACTCCAATTAATTTCTTAATGGCGGGATCCCATTTTCCTGTTTTTAACAATTGCATTATTTCAGGGCTGAGGCGTACGGAAGGCAGGGTTACTTTTTCTCTTTTTACTTTAATAGAATCCGGAGCAGCCCATGTTAATGAGCTGCAAAAAAAAGCAAATAGAATTAAGATAATATATGTTTTTTTCATAAGTTTCAGCCTAAAGCAAAAATAGTTTACTGTCAAGTCTACTAAATATAAAGTGGCAGAGTTTTACTTTTCGAAATTAGTGAGAACTTTTCTTGAATTTAGAAGGAGATATTCCTGTGTTTTTTTTAAAAGCTCTATAAAATGCTGCTTGAGAATTGAAACCAACATCATATGCTATTTCAAGAATATTTTTTCCAAGTTTTGATGAATTCAGTAACTGCTTTTTTGCTTCTTCAATTCTATAGCTATTTATTAGATCAAAAAATGTTTTATTTAGTTTTTCATTTATTATCTGAGAAAGGTGTGTTGGAGGTATCAGTAGTTTTGCTGCCAGATTTTGTAAAGAAATATTTTCTCTTTTATAAATCTTTTCATTTTCCAAAAGATAAAGTAATTTAGCTATATGTTTGTCTACGCTATTACTGTCCAATGTTGAATGTTTGTATTTTTTTTTGTTTTTCCTGTAATTCAAATATTTTTTTATAGTATAAGTAAATCCAATAATTGCAAATAAAAATATTATTGAAACCCATAACCAAAAGAATTTATACTGATAATAGAAGGGCTTAATTGTGAAAGCAAATGAACTTCCTTTTTTATTCCATACACCATTACTATTGCAGGCAGTTACACGAAAACAATATTTACCGGGGGGGGGATTAATATAATGGGCAGTTCTTGACAAATGGGATTTAGATGTTTTCCAGTCTTTATCATATCCATCTAATTTATATTTAAATTTTATTTTCTCAGGTGAGGTAAAACTAGGTGCTGTAAAACGGAAGTGAAGACATTCTCGTACCTTAAAAACTTTTTCATTTAAATCATGTCTTTGTCCATTTATATGTAATTCATTTATGATAACTGATGGAGGTAATTTGTTTATTTTTAATGTGGAAGGATTTACAACTGAAATCCCATTTGCAGTAGCAAACCAGAAATCCCCATTTTTGATTTTTATAGCAGAGTTATTATTATATTTACTGCATTGTATATTTTTCATACCATTTGAAATTCCAAAAAGAGAGTATTTTATATAGTTTTTTTTTTTTGTTATAAATTTATCAATGTCATCTTTTTTTATCGTAATAACACCCATATCACAACTTAACCAATAATTATTTTTTTTATCTTTCAAAATTTGGTAAATGTTATTACTTGGTAATCCATTTTTTTTTGTAATATGGGTAATACTGTTTTTATCTAACATCTTTAGACCTGACCCAAATGTTCCAATCCAGTAGATACTTTTATTTTTATATCTGTCTTCATATACAATAGATACTGAAATACCAGGGAGATAGGTAGTTAAATTTTCTGATGATATGTTGCCATTTTTAAAAACATTTACGCCAAAATCCCCTGAAATCCAGAGATTATCTTCAAAATCTTCAAGGATATGATTTATCTGATTACTTAATAGACCATTTTTTGTTGAAAAATTCGTAAATACACCCCTATTATATAAAGATAATCCCTTATCGGTACCTATCCATAAGTTGTTTTTTTTATCACAAAAAATTTTAAAAATATTATTGCTTACCAACCCATTATTAATTGTAAGATTTTCTACTTCATTTTTTTGATTTACCTTAACTATTCCGTTGGATGCAGTGCCAAACCATAGGTTATTCTTTTTATCTTCATGGATTGTTCTAATCCAATTTGGTTTTTTTGTATTATTGAAGACTTTTTTTCTTATTAAATATTCTTTAATACTACCATTTTTATTATTATATATTCCTAAAGGTGTGCCAAACCATTTATAACCTTTATTGTCTTCATAAATACTTAATATAATATTAGAAGAACCTTCTGATATAGAAAAAGTTTTAAAAGCTCCGGTACTAAATTTTTTTAGTCCTGATCCATTAGTACCTACCCAAATATTTTCTTCTTTGTCTTTATATAAAGATGTAATTGAATCGAAATTAAGATAATTAGTAAAATCATTCTTTTTAGAAAAGTCTTTTTTTACTAATCCGACTCCATTTAGGGTAGCTATCCATAGGTCTCCATTATAATCTTCTAATATATCAATTATATCATTACTAAGAAGTCCATTTGCTATAGAGTATAGATTTTTGACTTTATTTTCATTTAATTCAAACAATCCTTTTGATGTCCCCAATAATATTTGATTATTTCTTTTTTTAAAAATAAAGTTTAATGAGATTTTTTCTTTAAAATTTGTGCCAATTTTAATTTTCTTAAAAAAATTTTTTTCTTTTTTATAAAGCCCTTCTCTAAATGCAGAAACCCATAAATCTCCCTGATCATCTTCAAAAACAGAGGAAATTGAACTTGCTGAAATTCCTTTTTTTTTGTCAAACAGATAAAATTTATTATCTTTAAAGCAATATAAATTGCTATTCGATGTACCTATCCAAAGATTACCATTAAGGTCTTCATTTAAACAAGTAACTTTTTTTACAGGAAAGCCGTCTTTGCTTGAATAGGATAGAATCCTATCTCCATTTATACTAGTTAAGCCTGATGAACTACCAATCCATAGTATATTATTTCTATCTATAAAAAGAACATAAATTTCACTTCTCTTTTGATTCGTATTGATTTTAATTATATTGAAGTCAATTCCGTCAAAACGTACCAAACCTTTTGAAGTACCTATCCAAAGATATCCATCAGATGTCTGAGTAATATCATTAATCGATTCAGATGGTAACCCATCCGTTTTTCCATAATTATAAATTTGATATTTACTAATTTCATTTTTGTCTGAACTTAATAATATGCTGGCGAATATTATCAATAGTAGAATATAAATATATCTTTTTTTCACTTTTTTAATTATACAAAATTAATCTTCGAAGTCAAAGAATATATTTATATTTATATTACAAAAACAAATATTTACTATGATTTTGATATCTTTTACTTACGAAAGATCACTAGCTGAAAATAACTTTCATTTAATAGTCTAAAAGATATTTTAAAGTCCTACATCTGTTACTCTAAGTTCCCAAATTTCATTGTTTTCATTTTCAACCAGCTGATATAGTTTGCCACCATCAACATAATATGGATAATTGTTTTTGAAATTTTTCATAACAAGTGGTAAAAACACTTTTTTTTTCATTATTCCATTTTGATCAAAAATATAGAATTGTGTTTTGCCATTTGTCCGATTCCAGGTTTCTACATAAAGCAGATTATCAAATTCATAAAAGTCTTTTATTCCAGGTTTGTATTTTTCAAATTTGAACTTACTTCTGCTCACTGCGGGGTGATGATCTCTTCTTACAAAATTATAATAACTGATAGCTGAATTTTTGTCTTTTTCGGTTATTTCAATCTTTTCAGATGGTGCTTTTATAAAAAAAAGTTTTTTTCCTTTCTCATTATAAACATTTATTTTTTTTCCATTATGTCCGATCACATATATCATTTTTTTTGTTCTACTGGTTCTGAAAAAATATGAATTAGTAAAAAGCTTAATGTAATCCTCCCTTTTTCCTTCCTTTTTTTTATCAATCACAAATATTTCTTTAAAATTAGAATCATATAGAATAATTGCATTATAATCTGTATGATTTTTTTCAGTTCTTGATTTATATCGATTCAGGACATACATATCAGTACCGAGTTGAGTTACATCACCATGAAAGTGAAAATTGAGTTTAACTTCTCGAATAAATCTACCTTTTTTTGTCCAGTATGAGACCTTTCCATGACCTTGTACAATTAAAAAATCTTTTTTCCTGGAAATATTGAGTCTTCCAATGAATTCTTTTGGGCCTTCTCCTTTTCTACCAAATTTGCTTAGAAACTTATAATCATTAATTGAGTAGATAGAAATGTCCTGGTTTTCAATAATATAAAATTTATCTTTATCTACCAAAAATTTATTTGGCCTAGCCAAATCTGGAAATGTTGCCACTACTTCAGAAAAACCTAATAAATAAGCTATTACAAGAATCAGAATTACAAGAACTACTTTTTTAATCATTTTTTTTCTCCTTATTTTCAAACACGTTTTGTCAAAAGTTTATTAGGTAAAAACTTTTATCTATTTTTATCTCACTTCATAAAAGTAATTAATTTCTGAGATATTTATTTAGATCAGTTTTATGTAATTCAAAAACTTCTTCTTTATAATTATCTACCAATTCATACATTATATTGTTTTTTATAGTAAATAAATCCTCATGCATATCGCTATAGATAATTTTTCTCCAGGATTTTATAGGTATATAAGCAATATTTATAATATCCCCTTTTAGATCCATAATAATTAACTGATGATTTTTACCTTTAGTAAGATAAGTTGTTATATAGATTTTATCATCTTCAATAAAGCATGTACGTATTAATGGATAATATTTGTAGAAGGTCATTCTGCCCTTCATCATGGGCCAAATTTCCTTTTCTGATTTTTTATATTCTGCTATCAGATCAATTTTAAATTTTTCCTTTACTTCGACCTTTTTTATATTAGAATTTATTGTATATTGATGTTTTCCTGTATTATCAAAAACTTTAAAGAACAAACCTTTTCTACTATCTCCAATAAAAATTTTATTTTTATATGTATGTACGGCAGAATAATGAACAAGCATTTTAAATTCTTTAAATTTTCCGTTATCTCCAGCTGTAGCGGCATCTTTTTTTGCCAAATATAATTTTTTTATTTCATTCCCTTTTGTATTTAATAAGTTAAACTCTATACTATGAGTAAAATCAGCTTCATTAAACCTGAATTTTGCACCAACTATGTTATTACCCAGAGGTTTAAGATGAAAATATCTTGGATGAAATTTTTTTTCAAATTGAAATTCACCTTTTTGAGAGAACCATAATACTTTTCCAAAACTTGACATAAGTATTGATTTTTCTCCCTTAAAAACATAGGGAGTTTTTTTTATCTCACCAGGTCCCTCTCCTCTACGAGCGATTTTCATCTTAAGTTGGAAATCTTTTAACGAATAAACAACTACTCCATGATCTTTCTGGTCCAATGAAATATAAATTTGATTATTAAAAACTTTAATTCGGGTGGGTTTTAAAACCTCTGGTAATTCTGCTACTTTTTCTGCAAAACTACTGCTGAAAAAAGCCATAAATAAAATCACAAATAAATAAATTGTTTTCTTTTTCATTTTATTTCTCCTTATCATTGAAAACGTTTTGTCAAAAGTTTATTAGGTAAAACTTTTAAAACCCTTTATATACAAATACATCTGTTTCAATACAATAATAAATAATATCTATTCAACTTTCCACTCATATCATTAACTGTATGATTATTTATATGTATTGGCTGATATCATTACATTCCAGCAAGTTCTCATTTCATAAAGTGATAAAAAAAAATTGAAAGCTGTGAATGGAATTGTGATTTTAAGCCAGATTATATAATGGATGAGGGTGCAATTTTATCTAATTTAATATGAATGTTTTTCATTATATGATAATATTAAATCTATTTATATCTCTACCTTAGAGAAGAGTGTAGATATAATTTTGGAGGTATATTATGAAAATAATCAAGTTTTTATTATTAACAGTACTTATTTTTGGAATTTCACATCTCTATTCTGTGGATAAGAAAGCATTTGATATCGAAGATTTATATAAATTGAGATCAATTTCCGGGCTTTCTCTTTCTAAAGATGGGGAAACGGCACTTTTTTCAATTGGTTCGAGCGACCTTAAGAAAGCAAAGCATTATTCTGACATTTTTTCATTGAATATGAAGACCCTGAAAACAAAGAGACTCACATTTCATAAAAAATTAGATTATCATCCGTTTTATTCGCCTGATTCAAAATATATCTATTTTTTTTCAACAAGAAAAGATGGTGCACAATTATGGAGAATGTCGGCAAATGGCGGTGGGGCTGAACAGATAACCTCATTTTCTTCCGGTGTATCAGCACCTCTTTTATCTAAGGACGGTAAAACACTCTATTTTAGTTCAACAGTTTTTCCTGAGTGTGGTGCAGATAATGATTGTAATAAAAAAATGAGTAAAAAATTAAACAAGGGTTCAACACAGGGACATTTTGGAAAAAATTTATTATTCCGTCATTGGACATCCTATCGGGACTGGCAATATACTCATATATTTAAAATGGATTTAGAGAAGGAGAAAATCACTGCAATAACAGAAGGTAAGCAGGATTTTCCAAACTTTGGCGGCAGCTTTGTCTTTTCTCCAAATGGAAAGGAAATCTGTACAACTGTCAATTTTGACAAAGACTCTTCCATGTCAACAAATTCTGATCTATATATAATCAATCTGCTCTCAAATAAAAGAAAAAATATTACAAAAAACAATCCTGCCTATGATGGTTCACCCGAGTATTCCCCAAATGGTAGATACATTGCCTATAGGTTTCAAAAAAAACCAGGTTTTGAATCTGATAGATTCAGACTTGGCATATATGATATGAAGAACAGTAAATTTAAAGTTTTAACCGAATCAATAGATAATTGGGTGAGTGATTTTAAATGGTCAAAAGATTCAAAACATATATATTTTACACTTCAGGAAAAGGGACAAATTCCAATTTATAAGGTTGGTATTAAAACGGGAAAGATCTCCAAAATCCTTGAGCATTCTTTTATCCGGGAATTCTGTATAACTGCTGACAATAAATCTATAATTTACTCAAGGTCTTCCATTGGGGAACCCTATGAAATATGGAAATACTCTTTAAGAGGAAAAAAAAGGCCGGAACGGATTAGTTTTTTCAATAAAAAAATTGAAGATGAGGTTGATATCCGTAAGGGAGAATCTGTTTGGATTAAAGGAGCTGGTAATAGAGATATCCAGTGTTTTATTGTAAAACCCCATAATTTTGATCCTTCAAAAAAATATCCATTAATTATAAATATACATGGAGGTCCTCAATATCAATGGTCCGATTCGTTCAGAGGTGACTGGCAGGTATATCCGGGAAGTGGTTATATCGTTGCTTTCCCCAATCCCCATGGTTCCACCGGTTATGGACAGGATTTTACAGATGCCATTTCTAAAGATTATAATGGAAAGGTAATGAAAGATATTGCAATGGTCACAGACTATCTTGCAAAACTTCCTTATGTCGATGAGAATAGAATCGGAGCAATGGGATGGTCATGGGGAGGATATGCAATGATGTGGCTTGAGGGAAATTCCACCCGATATAAGGCTCTTGTTTCAATGATGGGAATCTTTGATTTAAAATCCATGTATCTTGCAACTGAAGAATTATGGTTTACCCACTTTGACAACGGTGGAGCACCATGGGAAAATAAAAATTATTACCAGAAAGCCTCACCTTCTAATTATGCAAAAAACTTTAAGACCCCCTGTTTAGTTATTACCGGTGAAAGAGATTACCGGGTACCCTATACACAGAGTCTTCAGTTTTTTACTGCACTACAGCGTATGGGAGTTGACTCTGAAATAATCGTATTTTCAAATGATGGACATTGGCCGGATTATGAAAAATCGATGCCAGTATATTATAATGCTCACCTTGAATGGTTCCATAAATATCTTGGAGGGAAAAAAGCACCTTATAACACTGAGAAAATGCTGAGAAACCTTGAGTTTAAATAAGAACAGACTTTGTCAAGTCTCTTTTTTGCTTGACAATTTTATTAATATTTGTTCAAATGTTGCCGAAAACAAAAAATATTTTTTGGAGTTAATATGAAATATTCTGAAATTAACGAAAGGTTTAAACATCTATCCACTCCGATAATAACCGATGCATGCGTAAGGTTAAAAATCAATTTCTATATAGCCCCTCAGGGTATAAAACCGGTTATATCCGGAACCCGGATTGCTGGTAGATGCTGTCCTGTTAAACATTATGGTAGTGTAGATGTGTTTTTTGAAGCAATGGAACAAGCAAATCAAGGTGATATTTTAATTATAGATAATAAGATGAGATCAGATGAAGGATGTATTGGAGATTTAACAGCTTTGGAGTCCAGGGCCAGTGGTTTGGAAGGAATAATAGTGTGGGGGGTTCATAGGGATACATCGGAGCTAAAAAAAATCGGATATCCTGTATTTAGCTATGGGTCATGTCCTTCCGGTCCAGCCCGTTTAGACCCAAGGGAGAGAGATGCATTATTGATTGCTGATTTTGGAGATATTAAAGTTATAAATGAAAATGTAGTCTTTGCTGATGATGATGGTGTTGTATTTTTAAATGGAGATAGAATTGATGAAATACTGGAGGCTGCAGAGAAAATAGCATCAGTTGAACTTATACAGGCAGAATTAATTGAATCAGGGAGTTTATTAAAAGATCAGTTGAAGTTTAAAGAGTATTTAAAAAAAAGGGATTCTGATAAATCATATACATTCAGTAAGCACCTAAGAGAAATAGATAGTGCAATTGAGGAATAATTAGACAAATTTTTTCTTATTTTTCTAATATCTTTTCAGTTGGGAGACATTCAGGGCTTTACGAGCAAAATAATCTGCCTTAGAAATGATTTGAATTAAATAAATAAAAAATAACTTAATTGCAATATTTCTTAAAACTTTTTCTATTAAAATTACGTAAACATTTAAAACCTGATTAGGGTTAAAATAACAATTATTTTTAAAGGAGCATACATGAGTAAAAATACTTTTAGTCTATCAATGATTCAAAAATGCCTGCTATTTTTATTAGTTCCAGCATTATTAACCGGAGCTGCAGATACAAACAAAGTAAAACCAGAACAAAATCCTCTATTAATGAAATGGAATACGCCGTACGGAACCCCACCGTTTAACTTGATTAAAACAAAACATTTTGTCCCGGCAGTTGAGATTGCATTAAAGGAAAGCAAGAAAGAAGTGGATGCAATCATTAATAACAAAGAAAAACCTACATTTGAAAACACTATCTTATCTCTTGAATTAAACGGGAAAAAACTGGGTAGAATTGTTGCTGTTATGATGAGCTTAAATGGATCCCTTACATCCAATGAGCTTCAACAGGCAGTGATGACAATTTTACCAAAACTCACAAAATTTTCAAACTATGTCTCATTACATCCAAAACTATTTGAGCGTGTAAAAGCAGTTTACAGTAAAAGAGAACAGTTAAAACTTAGACCAGAACAAAGAAAAATCCTTGAAAACTCATATAAAGGATTTGTACGAAGTGGAGCAAATCTTAAGGGAGAAGCAAAAAAAGAGTATCAAAAAATTACAACCGAATTGTCTAAATTAGGCCAGATGTTTTCTAAAAATGTTCTTGTAGCAACCAATTCATACTCCCTACATATAAAAGACAAAAAAGATTTAGCGGGTCTCCCGGAGAGTGTCATTGAAGCCGCTGCATATCTTGCCAAAACCAAAAAGAAGACGGGGTGGATGTTTAACCTGCAGTATCCAAGCTTTGCCCCATTTATAAAATATGCAGATAACCGGAAACTCCGAAAAGAGATAACAATTGCATATGGCTCAAGATCAAATAAAAACGATAAAAATGACAATAAGAAGAATGTGAAGAAAATTACCGAATTAAGGCTCAAACTCGCCAATCTTTTAGGCTATAAAAGTTATGCTCACTATATTTTGGAAGAGAGAATGGCCTTAAGCCCGGCAAAAGTAAATGGTTTTTTAAACAAACTTCACAATGCATCTCTGCCATTTGCAAAAAAAGAGCTTACTGAACTTAAAGTCTTTGCAAAGAAAAACAAATTTAAAGGAACTTTTCAGTCATGGGATCAGAGCTATTACAGCGCAAAATTAAAAGCTGAAAAATATGGTTTTAACGAAGAAGAAATTAGGCCATATTTTGAATTAAAAAGTGTTAAAAAGGGGATCTTTGAATTAGTAAACAAATTGTTCGGCCTTACATTTAAAAGGAACAAAGAGATACAGGTTTACCATAAAGATGTGGATGCAGTCGAAGTTTACAGCAAAGATAATACATTTATCGGAGTTCTATATATGGACTTTTTTCCAAGAGAGAGCAAAAGAGGGGGTGCATGGAGTGGCAGCTTCAGAAGCCAGAGTAATGTAAATGGAAAATTTGTCCACCCATTGATAACAATTGTATGTAATTTTACAAAACCGACTGAAACCAAGCCATCTTTATTAAGTTTTAACGAAGCAAGCACCTTTCTTCATGAGTTCGGACATGCTCTTCACGGACTATTGTCCAAAACAGAATATCAAAGTTTATCTGGAACCAGTGTACTTTGGGACTTTGTCGAATTACCTTCCCAACTTCTGGAAAACTGGCTTCTTGAGAAAAAGTGGTTGGATACATTTGTAAAACATTACAAAACCGGAAAAAAAATACCGGAAGCTTTATTAAAGAAACTTCTTAAATCAAAAAATTATAGAGCCGGTAGTAATAGTGAAGGTCAACTTCGATACGGTATGCTTGATATGGCCTGGCATTCAATTGAAAAGCCTGTTACCGAAAGTGTGAAAGATTTTGAGCTCAAAGTAACTGAAAAAACCAGATTATTACCATCGATAAAAGAGACAATGATGAGTACTGCATTCGCACACATTTTTGCCGGTGGATATGCATCCGGTTATTACAGTTATAAATGGGCCGAAGTTCTTGATGCAGATGCCTTTTCACAGTTTAAGAAAAATGGAATCTTTGATCAAAAAACCGCCGACTCATTCAAAAAAAATATTCTTGAAAAAGGTAGTACCGAACATCCAATGAAGCTATATAAAAGGTTCAGAGGACAGGAACCAACAATTGATGCCCTTCTTAAAAGAAGCGGTCTCGTTATCAAGAAATAATAAAATTATCATAAAATAAAAAAAGTCCAAAATAAGGGCTTTTTTTATCTTGGATTTTAGGGAGTTCTCGATAGATCACGAAAGGCTCTTAATTGTAATCTATAAATAATTCCACCATAAATGGATGCGGATACAATAATAAATAATTCCAAAAAGAGAGAGAAATGAATCGCCAAAACCCCTCTCAATATACCGTTAACCACCAATAAGTTTAACGAAACAAAGAAAACCCAAACCAGGGTTCTCCTTATATTTTCATTTTTTCTCCCCCTCATTTCCGCGACAATATAACCTAAAAGAGTATATGCGGCAAACCTTTCCAAAAATCCTAAAATCAAAAATACTCTCCCTTTATCCTCAAACAAATAGGCCGCCTGCAGCGTATGAAGATCCATAGTCGTCGGCCACAGAAAAAGAGCAAGCATATAAAAAAGATATATGGGTAAAAGACGTTGGAGTGTCTGCAACTCATAACGCCGCGTATCCGGGGTCAAGTGCAGCGGAAAAAAAAACCGTAACCGGATAAAGATTCCAATCGATAACCCAAGAGTGATTACAGGTAAGGGAAAGCGCAGCAGAGCCGGAACGGATGAAACAAAAAACCACACCACTACGGATAAGGTAAATAAATTAACTGATATTTTTTTGGTTCTATGAAAATTGTGATAATAGATGGAAAACATTAACATGCTGCCGAAAAGTCCCAAAAGTGCCGACAATGCTAAATGAATCGGGTTTTTGCCGGCGGACAAGCCATTGAGCCACAATAATGGAACCAACAAGTAAACCAGATTCATGAGTGGTAATTTCAGGGCGAAAAGGCCTGCCATCTGGCCTTTATTGATACGTTTTCCGATTTGTTCAAATATCTGAGCCCCAAGCCAGGCTCCGGCTCCATTTGTTATAATGTCATACCCGGACGAAACTCTTCCCGGCATAAACCCCTGGACGATCTCGATAATTAGACTGAACAGCAACCCCAGGAGCAACTCATTTATACATAGAAGATGCACAAAACGTTGTAATTTGTTGAGACTGTTTTGACTCCATCTGAGGTGATCGGAATTGTTTTGAGCCAGGCGATAAAGAAAACCGATAGGAACGAAAAGAAAAATATTTGTGATAATCCCTGAGTAATAAAAATACCAGGTAAACTTTATTTGTATAGGGACATGGAAATTGAAAGGAATAAGTGTGATTTGCAGGATGATGAATATCATATACAGCAGCAACGCGTAACCGGTTGTTGATTGCTGTGTTACTTTATTCATGGTCATTTTATACCATTCATGAAAACAGCTTGTCAACTTTTTTGCTGGTTTTGGAACAGAATTTATTCTCTTAGTTATCTCAAGACTATGTCCTGGAAGGAAAAGCGGGACGGCTATAAGAAGTTATATGTCAGGTAAGTAAAAAATCATCAAAGTGGGATCTCTTTAATAATTGAATAAATTGAACCGTCCGGTGTCAATGTACTTTTAAAAATCTGGAAAGTTTTCACCTTCATTTTATGGATAAGTATATGTTGATTTTTTTCAATGGTTGAGATAAGAGATTTATAATTATATGATTGCTTATTTCTTGCTACAGTAAGATGAGGTTTAAATAGTCTGGTTTCACGGTTGAATCCATGATTGAAAAGAGACAATTCAATTTTTTCATAGAGCTTTATAAGAGAGTTATTTTCTTCAATCCCAATCCATATGACATTAATTTGATCTTTATTGCCAAATTTCTTCATCCCTCTGAAGGTAATTTCTAAATTATCTCCAGGAAATTTTAAATTTTCGACTGTTGAAATAATCTGATTAAGCTTCTCTAAACGAGTATCACCAATAAATTTCAGGGTTAAATGTAAATTAGAGGATGGCACCCATTTAAGCGGAAATGAGTTTTTTTTTATAGGTTTAATAAATTCCTCAATTTTTATTTGAGATGGTCTGTTCAGTTTTATACCGATAAAAACCCTCATAAAGTCATTATAATGAATCAAACCATCTTTGTAAAGTAAGTGTACGAGTCCATAACATATTAGATTTAAAAGAATTTTTAATCACCATATTCG
>CBDUZW010000003.1:0-179718 GCA_965371805.1 uncultured bacterium
ACATTGCACTCTACTCAGATTTCAAAAATCCCTATTCCCAGCACCGCCGAAAAACAAAGGTATTATACATCACAAAACAGAATTGTCAACAATTTTTTAAAAAAAAAAATAAAAAAAATTATTTTTACAAAATCTTTTTTTTACGTTTTTTTAAAACAATTTACCAAGGATGTTGATGTCAGCAGTTTGTGCTTAAAATAACACCTAAATACCATGCCATTTGAGCACATTTTAAATCCATAAATTCTAAAAATTCTTGAATGATTATTCCTTTATCCTTTAATTTTTTTCCAGCTTTTAAATTTTAATGTATTAAAAAATGCCAAATAAAAATTTTTGTACCAAATTTTGAAAATAGTAGAACATTATCACAAATTAAAATTTTTTTTCTTCTTTAAATTAAAATTTCTACTTACGCCTTAGTAAAACTCCTTTTAAATAAGATGAAATTTTGAATGTAATCCGCCAGTTTTCTAAAATAACCTGAACACCTTCTTTATCTATAGGAGGCGGGAATTTTAATTTACTTATATTTTCTACTAATTTCTCCATCAACTCATTTTTTTTAGCTGGCGGTATTACATTTACCCATTTATCATACATCTCTTTGACAATCAATTCACCACTTTGATCTATTTCAAATGTAAAACCTATTTGACCTCTAACTATTATTCCATCTGAAATGTCTGGAAATTTGATTTTTTTTGTTAATTTTTTATATTTACGCTGTATCTTTTTTTTCAGGTCCTTGAATAGTATGTTTTTGAAAGACATATTTTTATTAATCTCTTTTTTAACAAATTCAGTTTCTGTTGTTTTTATGATTTTTTCAACTTCAGCTAACTTTGCAAGTGACTCTTTATACTTTTTTTCATCTTTTAATTTAATAACCTGTAACATCAATACCCTGTACTCCTTCCATATTTTATTTGGATCATCCTTCTCTTTCTTGCTTTTAATTAGTTTTTTAATAGTTGATTTTAATTTTTTAGTATCCTTAGAAATTTTGATTTTTTCGACTTCAATTAATTTTAAAAGTGCCTCCTTGTATTTTTTATTATCCTTTAATTTTTTTGCCTGCCCTAAAAGCTCTTTATATTTAATGTTTTTTTTATCACTTCTCTTTTTGCTATCGGCAATTCTTTGTAAAGTAGTGGATTTTAATTTTTCTGTATCAGGGGTTATTTTGATTTTTTCAATTTCAACTATTCTTTTCAACGCATTTTCATATTTTTTTTCATCAACTAAAATGTATATATCTAACAGTAGCTTTTTATAGAAAGAGTCCTTTTCTTTTTCAATCTCATTTCTTATCTCCTTTTCTATTGATATCACTTCATTAGTTGGATTCATTTTTTTTGCTACTTCAATGTTTTTTAGTGCACTATCAAATTGTTTGTTCAATAGGTCCTTTTTTGCAATTGCTAAATAAGTACCGAATCCAAGTGTAATAGATTCTGAATTGGTCTTTTTATCTACTTCATCCTTAAGTTTAATAGGATCTATTATATCATTAATAGCTTTTGTAGTTTTATTTCCCGGATTTTTACCGATAAAAATGAAGTAGACTGAAATCGTCAGGGCTATTCCAATTATAAGCAGATATAGAGATTTTATATTTTTAATTTTAAATCTTTTTAAAAAATCAACTCGTAATTTTTCTGTGATTTTGTATTTTTGAGTATTAATATCAATATTATTTGACTCGGAACTATTATTTTCCCTGCTCTCTAAAACCTCTATTTGTTCTATTAAAGTATCAGCATTTTGGATTCTTTTATCCCTATCCTTCTCCATCATTCCATCAAGTAATTCCTGATATCCAGAAAATTCAGGTTTTAGTTTCGGTACAGGTTCCTGGATGTGCTTATACAATAAACCTATAATTTCTTCTGTATTATACGGAACACTCCCAGTCAGCATTTTAAAAAACATGACTCCAAGAGAATAAATGTCACTTCTTTTGTCTATTTTTTTTCCCATACATTGTTCAGGACTCATATAACTTGGAGTGCCCAATCTCATTCCTGTCTGACTTAAGCTTGAATCAGCATCAACTACCTTTGCTAATCCAAAATCAACAAGAACCAGAGTTCCGTCCGCTCTGAACATGCAATTATCAGGTTTAATATCTCTATGAATTACTCCTTTATTATGAGCATATTTCAGAGCTTCAGCTGTAGTTTTTAATATTTTTAATGAATCTTGAATTGGGAGTTTTCCTTCCTGTTTAATAATATAATTCAGTTTTTTTTCAAGATATTCCATAACAATAAAATATTGATCTTTATAAGTTCCAGTATCATGAATGATTACAATATTAGGGTGGGCTAATTGTGCTACAGTTTGAGCTTCAAAAAGAAATCTTTTTGTAAAATTTTTATCTCTTACAAATTTAGAGTTTATTATTTTAATAGCTACTTCTCTATTAAGATTTTTTTGAATACCTTTATAAACATCAGCCATTCCCCCATGACCAATTTTTTTCTCTATTATATATCCAGGGATCTCAGGCAACTCTTCTAAGGAATTACTTTCATCAAAACCATCATTCGACATTTAAACCCCTCAATTAAAACTATATGAATTTTTTAGCATAAAAATATTTAAATTTCAAGTAACTTTATCTTATATTTTATATTTATGGTAAATCGCAAAACAATTCATCTATATACGCATAAGTCTAAGTTATGGATTATATAAGTATTCGTGGATTTTGATAAATCCAGAAAGTTTATAAAAAGAATGATTTAATATATATGAGAATAATTATTAACTAAGTATTTACATCTATAAACAATTCATATAAAATTAATAATAAAAAAAATTAACATTAGGAATAAAAATGAAAAACACGAAAGCAGCTGACTCAATACTGGATACAATCGGGAATACACCTTTGGTCAGACTCAATAAGATCACTAAAGAACTAAAATTCAATAATGACATTGAAGTATTCGCAAAAATTGAATTTTTAAATCCAATGGGAAGTATCAAAGATAGAATTGCAAAATATATGATCGAAAAAGCAGAAAAATCAGGAAAGATAAAAGAGGGTCAGACTATAGTAGAAAACTCCTCTGGCAATACCGCTCTTGGTTTAGCCATGATAGCAATACAAAAGGGTTATAAGCTAAAAGTAATTGTACGGGATAAGATTAGCATAGAAAAAAAAAATAAACTGGGAGCACTGGGAGTTGATATAGTTCTTGTAGACAGTTCACTACCTCCAGAATCTCCAGACAGCTATAATAACATTACACCTAAAATTGTAGCAGAAACAAAAAACTCATATTTCCCTGATCAACATAATAACAGAGATAATAATGAAACCCATTACTTCACAACAGGACCTGAAATATGGGAACAGATGGAAGGAAAAATAGATTATTTTATTGCAGGAATGGGGACCGGAGGTACAATTGGAGGAATTGCAAAGTTTTTAAAAGAAAAAGACCCAAATATCAAAGTAATAGCTGTTGACCCTATTGGTTCTATCTTTTCTGATTATTTTTATACTAAAAAAATAGTAAAACCAGGACCATACCTTCTTGAAGGCCTTGGAGATGAATTTCTAATTGAGACTGCAGATTTTTCAAATATAGACGAGATGATAAAGATCACGGATAAAAACGCTTTTTTAATGGCAAGAAAATTGGTTAAAACTGAGGGTATTCTTGGTGGTGGTTCAAGTGGTGCTGCAATGTGGGCCATATCAGAATTTGTAAAAAACTTACAAAAACCGGCAAGGATTGTTACTGTATTTCCTGACAGTACATCCAGATATCTAAGTACAATTTTTAACGATACATGGATGAAAGAAAAGGGATTTATTTAATTTTGTTTTTCTTATAATAATTAATTAAATTATTAGTTGAAGCATCATGTTGAAGATCTTTTGAATAATCAGTATTTAATTCTGGAAGAATTTTTTTAGCGAGTACTTTCCCGAGTTCAACTCCCCATTGGTCAAATGAGTAAATATTCCATAGGATCCCCTGTGTAAATATCTTATGTTCATACATAGAAATTAATTGTCCAAGTGAATATGGAGTTAATTTATTAAATAAAAATGTATTTGTCGGTCTATTACCTTCAAAGGTCTTAAATGGAATCAAATCTTCTTTGATATTTTCATTTTTTAATTCAGTATTACTCTTACCAAATGCCAGGGCCTCAGTTTGAGCAAAGAAGTTTGCCATTAACTTATCATGATGATCATCTGTACTGTTTGTCGGATTTATATAGCCTATAAAATCACATGGGATTATTTTTGTTCCCTGATGAATTAACTGAAAAAAAGCATGTTGTCCATTTGTTCCAGGCTCACCCCAGATAATGGGTCCTGTATTATAAATCACCTTATTTCCATTTCTATCAATTGATTTACCGTTGGACTCCATATCTCCCTGTTGAAGATAAGCAGGAAAACGGTGTAAATATTGACAGTATGGAAGGATTGCATGAGCTTCAAAATTAAAAAGATTATTATACCAAAAACCTATCAAACCCATAATTACAGGTATATTTTCCTTTAATGGCGTTTCTCTAAAATGATTGTCCATTTTATTAAAACCTTTTAACATCTGAAAAAAATTTTCATATCCGATAGCTATCATTGTAGAGAGGCCTATTACAGATGTTAAAGAAAACCTTCCTCCAACCCAATCCCAGAATTTAAGAATATTTTTTTCATCAACCCCAAAATCTTTAACGGCATTCACATTTGTAGATAAGGCTAAAAAATGCATTGACACTGATTTTTTTGAATTAAAAAAATTTTCAATCCAATCTCTGGCAAAAAATGCATTAGTCATTGTTTCCTGTGTATTAAAAGTTTTTGAAGCGATTATAAAAAGTGTTTTTTCTGGATTACATTTACTAAGAGTTTCCGATATATCTGATCCATCGACATTAGAAACATAATGAATTACAATATCTCTATTGGAATAAGCCTTTAAAGCTTCTGTAGCCATTTTGGGCCCAAGGTCAGAACCACCTATCCCTATATTTACGATTGTATCTACTACCTTACCATTAAAGCCTTTCCACTGACCCAATCTGATCTTCTCAGAGATATACTTCATTTTCTGACGTTCCTGTTTAATGAGAGGAAGAATAGCTTTTCCTTCAAAATCATATGGTTTTTTCCCAGTTTCCCGTAATGCTGTATGTAGAACCGCTCTATTTTCAGTTTCGTTTATTTTTTCTCCTGAAAACATTCTATGTATTTCAGATTCTATCCCCATTTTTTCTGCAAAATTTATTAATAATTTGATTGTTTCACTGTTAAGACGGTTCTTTGAATAATCAAAAATCATCCCGTCTGATTCAAGAAAAAGTTCCTTCTGACAATCCTTTTCTATTCTCTCACCAAGAAAATATTTGATATCAAATTCTTTGATTTTATTAAAGTGACTAACTAATTCTCTATATTCATCAGTTTCAATGGGGTTTAGATACATAAGAATAACCTTATTTAATCATCTCTTTTATCTTTCTTCCCAACTCATTTAACTGAAAAGGCTTTGCAATATATTCAGGAATAGTCTTTCTGAAAATATCTTTTTCAAGATATTCTTTGCCATAACCACTGGCTATCAATACTTTCATGTCAGGTTTAGCTTTTTTTATGAAATCATAAACCTCATTTCCCTGTTTTTTTGGCATCTCTACATCAAGGATAATCAATTCAAGATCATCTTTATTTTCTTCAAATTTTAAGATTCCGTCAACACCATCAATTGCAGTAATGCATTCTAATCCGAGCAGTTCGAGTATTTCAACACCAATCTCCCTTACAGTTTCTTCGTCATCGACCAATAAGACCTTTGCGTTTATTCCCAAATTTGTTATTTCAAATGATTCCATATCTTCCTTTTGACGTATACCTTTTTTGTCTTCAGCCCATGGCAATGATAAAATAAACTCTGATCCAAATCCAAAATCAGATTTAACACTAATTGTGCCACCAAGCTCTTCAATAATTTCTTTAACATTTGCCAGCCCTAATCCAGTACCTTTATCCTCTGTTTTAGTAGTAAAATAAACATCAAATATTTTCTCTATTTCTTCCTCTTTAATCCCTATCCCATTATCAATTACACTTATTATTATCTCTCCAGATTTTTTATTTTGCTCACTCTTCCTGAAAGTAGTCGTTATTATAATCTCAGGATTTTCTGAATTGAGAAGAGCATCATTTGCATTAACGAATAAGTTCATTATTGCCTGTGAAAACCTTATTTTACTCCCACGTATCTGAAGGATTTCTCTTGATAAATCCAGTGTTACTTTACTTTTTCCTATCCTCAGATTAAGAAGATTCACAGTTTCCTTTATCAACTCATTGATATAAATGAGCTCATTTGTACTAGAACTTGTTTTCGAAAAAGATAATGTCTGCTTTATGATCTCTGTAGCTCTATCACTTGAAGCAAGCAGACGATTGACATACTTCCTAAGGTTTGAGTCCTTTTCAACTTTTTTATCAAGCAATGATGTATATCCTGTAATACCGCTTAAGACATTATTCAGATCATGTACTATCTTGCTTGTTAAGAGTCCAAGCGAACCCATATTTTTAGCCTGTACTAAAGAACTTTCTAGTTTTTTCAATTCTGAAATATCCTTGATATTTATTACAACATTCTTCTCTTTACTATAAACAGGGTATAGAGCTATCTCCACATCAATGTTTTTCCCATCTAAAAGTTCAATCTCCTTATCAGACAGAAAAGTAGGCTCTTCTATAATTTTTGCTTCATTTATTTCATCCCTAATAATCTCAATAGAAGGAAAAATTTCGAATATATTAGCTCCAATAATTTCATTTGATTTTATTCCAAATACTTCTGTAGCTCTTTCATTCCAACCTGAGACAATATCTTCTTCATTAACCGAAATAATAGCGTAAGGACTTGAATTTATCATCTTTCTATTAAAATTCTCAAGATTCTTCAATTCTTCAGTGAGACTTATCCATTCAGTTATATCCTTTACAAGCATTAGTCCCCCAATAATTTTTTCACCACTTTTTAAAGGAACTATTTCAATATCTACAAATCCATCTTCAGAAATAAAAGGATTTTGAACATTGATCTGCTTATCTGTCACACCTCTTGTTATTATTTGTCTCAGATACTCATCAAATCCATTTTCAATAGAGTCCTTTGATAAATAATTAAATATTTTACGGTTTTCATCAGGGTTTTTTGCAAGAATTGAGTCCGCTTTATTATTTGCAAAAATAACCCGGAGATCCATATCTGTTATCAGGATAATATCAGGAATTGTTTTAAATATTTGTTTTGAAAAATTGATCTGATTATTTAAACTTAGCTCTGCTCTCTTTTGTTTAGAAATATCATTGAAAACAATGACCATACCAGAAAAAATATCTTCATTTTCAAATAGTTTTGATATGAAAACACTCGTAGCAATAGTTTTTTTATTTGCTAATTTAATTTTAGTTTCCAGGTAAAACGTTTTTGAAACGTCATTTATATTCAGTTTAAGTTCCTTAAGAAAATTTGCATTAACGAAATCTCCAATTTTAAGAATACTTTCACTATAAGAGTCGCCAAGTCTATCTTTTCCAAATTTATTGATATAAACGGAATCCAGTTTTTCATCAACAACTAAAATCAAAGTGTTAACTGAATTAAGGATTGCATCATAATCAAATATTTTTTTTTCCATACCTTCTAATCGTTCAATTTCTCTATCAGTTTCCTTTTGATCTTCTTCAACAAGATTTCCTCCCAAGTTTGAGAGAACTTGAAGTTTATCTGGAGATAAGATTTTTTTGTTCACAAGTACAAAAATAATTGTAATTATAAAAAAAACTATTAGAGAAACAATTTTGATATACTTATTATTGTTAATTAAATCAGGAATAAATAATTCTATATTAAAAAGTACACTAACAAATAAAAAATAAATAAAAAAATTTATTAAAAAGCTAAATTTTTTTCTGAACATCTTCTTATCTTGTCACCCTCTCCCTAACCTTATATCCTTTTACATTCTGTTCCATTTTTAATACTTCCAATAAAGATGGCTTTATGTTTTTTGTACCAATAAAAATTTTCACAGTGACATTCTCCCACTCCACTTTATTTAAAAACAACTTTTCAACAGAAGTTGCCTTAATTCCATTCTCAGCCTCAAAAATGATTTCTTCTGAAACAGCATTTCCAGATAAATCATCAATCACTACTCCTTTTTTTCCTTTCCATTGAGTAATCACATCTTTTTTTTCATCAAATTCAAAGGAAACATTGACATTTAATTTCTTTATATCTATATCTCCTGAATTTTTTAACCTGATTGTGATAGTTGGAATAAACAAATTCCCAGCTTTACCTTTAATATGTTTCCATTCAGATTTATATTCACCAATTTTAATAGATGTCAAGATGTTTTTCCCATAATTCAAATTATTATCCAGGTCTTTATAACGTTTTCCTAAACCATCTTCAATACTATTATTTACAGGATATTCTGCAATTTCTTTTACCGTCCCCTTCACCCTTGCAGAGATTCTAACATTGAACTTTTTCCATCCTTTTTTATTAAAAAACATATCCTTATAGTTCTCATCAAACCCGGTAGAAGTTTTATAACCATAAGTTGATTTGATATAAATAGTATCACTTATCTCTCCTGGTTTTAGGTAACTATCTTTTAAAATGTCATAGTATCCATCACCAATAGAAGATGCTCTTTTCTCAGCATAAACAAAATTTCCCATAAAACGAACAAACCCAAGCTTCCGTTTTCCAACATTTTTTACTTTAAATGTAACTTGAGGAATTATAGATACTTCCTTTTTTGAACCTTTGTTAATAAAACCAATGTTTTTAATAACCCATGTCGAATCAAAATCAATGATCTCTATGGAATTTTTTATTTCCTGTTTTGTCCAGGATCCTTTTACACTCTGAATTAATATTACCAACATTGCAATAACAACTAGCAAGATTAATAAATTAACCCAGGTTTTAGGGTTTTTCACTCTTCCTTTTATTGTTTTATCAGTAATGTATTCACTAAAAAAATTCTCTTTATTATCCATTTAATACTCCATTTTAAACATTTATTTTATTATACAATATTTTTTTTTTTTTTTATAGTAAAATATAAAAATAAATGTTATTCAATATATAAAGAAAATATTTAAAAAAAACTGATAGAATGACATCTAAATGTATATGAAATTTAAGTGCAAAATAATTGGTTAAAGACAAATAGTCAATGAATCTATTTCTATTTTATTATATTTGTGAGAATATTTGGATCCAGTAGTGGTATCCCTATTAAATGTTTAATTCCTAGTAGTTTACATTTTGAAACATCTTCAACATTAATCTTTTGAGAAATTAAAATTACTATATCAATTTTATCCAATAGATTCAAAGAGTAAAGTTTTTTCAAATAATCAAGAATATTATTATTGCCTATCAAATAAGGTAGAACTAGATATTTTGGGCTGGATTTTCTCAAATTCATACTCAACTCTAATGGATTTTTGCATTTTATCCACTGACAATTAGAGAGCTTACTGAGAAAACTAATATTCGGTAAAAGCTCTTCCCCCATTGATAACACTGTAAAGGGTTTAGGTTGTTTCAAGTCAGGTTTTACTATAATTGGTTTAGGTGTAGGTACTACGTTAGACTCATCTTTAGTCTCTTCACTTTTAGACATCGAATTCTGTTTGTCTTCTATTTCCCGCCTCTTCTTACGTGACCGTTTGAAAAGTTTAAATTCTCGAATCCGCGATGAGATAAAATGTTTGATTTCCTTTTTTGCTGCACCAGGCATAGATTTAAATTTAACTGCAATCATTGAACCACCAGCTGTTTTTACCCGGATCACCTTACCCTCTGTATCAAATTCCTTTACTCCTGGAATCCCTTTTACTCTAACCAGCATCACAGGTTGATTTGGTGTAAATAAAGCAGGACTGGCCCTCAGCTCCTTTTCATCAGACAGATTTACTACTCGTATAATACTGGCACAAATACCGCCTTCACTAATAGAAACCGCTTTTCCTGTAACACCAATACCCTGCCCAAATGATTCAAGAATAGAAACTGAAACAGCTTCTCTTGCAACAAAAGTGGTTCGTGGATATTCACGCCTCTCTTTAGGAATAATATATTTTGGTATTTCAACATATTGCTTATTATTATTAATAATTAGTTTTGATGGAAAGGAAAACCACATTTTGTCCATAGCAAATCCACAGAGAGCAGATTTATCATTAAAATTCTCAAATTCCATTTTTTGATCTATTAAAATTAACCCTTTTTTCTCGTCAAGTGAATATACATTACATTGGAGAGAGACATTTGATATTGAAACCTCAATAGTTTTTCTCATAGCAATAATTTCATCCAAAAAACCTAATATCTCATCTTCCAGATTGATAGAGCCAGTTGGAATATTTGTTTTTTTTTACTAAAAAAACCCATCAATAACACCTCTACTTTAATTATCCCCTATATAATATAATAATATAAAAAAAAAAACAATACTTTATTCAAAGCAAGAGCATATTTGATGTATTTTTACCACTATATCCTGAGTAGGTACTAAAATATTTTACCAGGATTTAATAGATTTTCGGGATCAAAAGCTCGTTTTATATCTTTAAACAAATTTAACTCCACATCACTGAATTGAAACGACATGAATTCTTTTTTTGAAATACCTATTCCATGTTCACCTGAGATTGATCCACCAAATCTCACAATATATTTGAATATTTTTTCTAATGCATTTTCAGCTTGAGCCATCTCTCTCTTATCGTCCGGATCAACCATGATATTTGTATGAATATTTCCATCACCAAAATGTCCGAAAAGAATAATTAACAAGTTCAACTCTTTTGCAATATTGTTAATAAAATTGACTGTCTCAGGTATTTTATTGACAGGGACCACAATATCCTCATTGATCTTTTTGGGTCTCAATTTAGCAATTGCAGGTGAGATATTTCGTCTTAATTCCCAAATTTCCTCTTCCTGTTTTTTGTTTTCTGCTGACATATAAAATATGGTTTCATTATTTAGTAAATTTAGAAGTTTGCCTTTTCTATTTTTAACATCTTCGGAGTTTCCATCTATTTCAATTATTATTGAAGCATTTACCCTCTTATCAAGTTTTATTCCAAGATGATCACAAGCAGCATCCATCGATGATCTATCCATGAATTCAAGTACAGAAGGTGCAATTCCACTTTTTATTATCAAGTTTATAAATTCAGAGCCTTTTGTCAGAGAGTTGAAATCAATTCTGAATAATTCTTTTTTTTCTGGCAGTGGAATCAATCTTACAATTATTTTTGTAATAATAGCAAGAGTCCCTTCTGATCCAACCAATATGGATTTCAGATTATATCCTGCAACATCCTTTATGATACCTGAACCTGCCCTTATTTTTTCACCGTTTATCAGAAACCCTTCAAGCCCCAATATATAATTGCCCGTAACACCATATTTAAAACACCTGGGGCCTCCTGCATTTTCAGCAACATTGCCTCCAATTGTACTTGTTTTTAAACTTGCCGGATCCGGTGGATAATAAAGTCCTGATTTTTCACATTTTTCCTGTAATTCAAGAGTTATTACACCCGGTTCTACCTCTGCAGTATAATTGTCAACATTAATGTTTACTCTGTTCATCTTTGTAAAAACAAGAACAATCCCCCCTAATACAGGCAGTGCTCCGCCAGAGTACCCCACTCCAGCACCTCTTGGGGTAATTGGTATTTTATATTTAAAAGCTATTTTTAGCAGGCTTTCAATATCCGCTTCATTTTCAGGTAGAACAACTAAATCGGGTAAAAAATGATTCCCGGTTGCATCATAAGAGTAGGTATATAAAATCTCTTTACTTTTAAATATTTTCCCTTTTCCCAGTTTTTTTTTAATTTCTTTATAAGCATTTGAATTTATCATGTTTTTCCTTATAATTATCATCAATTTCCCAATTTATTGGGTTTTCTTTAATATATTTTCTAATTTTATCCAATTCAATCATATCTCTGATTATTCGTTCATAAAAATTCCTTTGCCATAATTTTTTATAAAATGGATTCCAGGATTTATCCCTGACACCATCTATATATATTTTTGTAACAAAGGTCTTAAATTGTTTAATTATTTTCGACAATGATTTTATTTTTATCGTAGGGGCAGACCACTGTGCCTGCCCTTTCTTATTATTTTGATTATTATCTGGACCAATATTAGGGCGGACATGGTGGTCCGCCCCTACGTTATTTTGCAATTTCCAATTCATCAATTTTAAACAATCTATGCCCCTCAAATACTGTTAAAATTTCAATTGTTTTATTATTCACTCTATAAACAATCCTATATTTTTTTACAATAATTTCTCTTATATCTGTATTTGAAAAATCAGGAACAACTCTTCCAATATTTGGATTATCCAAAATCGGTTCACAGGATTTAATCAGGTAATTTACAAATGTTTCTGCTCTTTCGGGATTATTTGATCCGATAAATTCCTCAATTTCATTTAATCTCTCTAGAGCTTCCTTTGTCCATATTAATGTCATTTAAAGTTCTTTAAACCCCTTCTTTTTATCAGTTCAGCCTTCAACTCTTCTGTACTATAAGTATTACCTGCCTCAACATCGGATAAACCCCTGTTTATAGAATTGTGAAAGGATTTTCTATAAATAAGATCATCATATTCAGAAGGTGAAATTAACACTCCTGCCGGTCTTCCATTTTGAGTTATCACTAAGGGATTTCCAGTATTCTGAACATTTTTTATCCACTTAGATAAACCTGTTTTAAACTCACCTATTGGGATAATTCCATCTGACACATTTAACCTGTTCATGTTTTCCTCCATATTTAGACCTGTATTCCAACCTAAATATAGTATAGTTTTAAATATATTTCAAGTTTTTTATATTTTTTTATATTAATAGAATAAATGATTTTTGTAATATGAAAATTAATCAAGTAGTTTAATCTGAACAAACAATACAAGACATTCATTCCACATTTTCTTAAATATATGTTATATTCCATACATGAACAATAAAGTATATTTTATTAAAATCAATGATAATGAAAGTGATTCAATGATCGCAGAAAAGACCTCTAAAGTACTGAATGATGAAAGCCTGTTGTCATTTATAGCCCCTAAAGATCTTGTAGCTATCAAAACCCATTTTGGAGAGAAAGATACATCCGGATTTGTCAGGCCAATTGTCTTAAAAAAGATTGCAGAACTGGTCATTGAAAAAAAAGGAAAACCATTTTTAGCCGAGACTTCAACCCTGTATCGCGGAAATAGATCTAACGCCGTTGACCATATTAAACTGGCCCATGATCATGGATTTTCTTTTGAAAATACAGGAATGCCGATCATCATGGCAGACGGATTATTGGGTGACGAAGAGACCGGTGTAAACATTGAAGGAGAATTATTTAAGGAAGTCTTTGTTGCTTCTCAGATTGAAAAAGCACAATCACTGATTCTTGTTTCCCATTTTACCGGACATTTACTGGCAGGTTTTGGTGCGGCAATAAAAAATCTCGGCATGGGTTGTGTCAGCCGGAAGGGAAAACTCATTCAGCATTCAACAGCAAAACCTTCGATTAGAGTAAGTAAATGTACCGGATGCGGTATGTGTATGAAATGGTGTCCGAAAGATGCAATCTCAATGAAAGATAAAAAGGCATCTATAAAGAACAGTCTTTGCATCGGTTGTGGAGAGTGTCTTGCAGTCTGTAACTATGATGCTGTCGGATATAACTGGTCGGAAACCTATGAAAATCTGCAGAAAAAAATTGCCGAACATGCACTGGGAGTTACACAGAACAAAAAAAACAAGGTCCTCTATCTGAATTTTCTAAACCGGATATCAAAAGAGTGTGACTGTATGGGGAAATATGAAAAGATCTCTGATGATATCGGCATATTGATTTCAACAGATCCTGTCGCAATTGACAAGGCCTCCCTGGATCTTTTTTTTAAATATAATAAAGTTAATATTAATGAAAAAGCATTTAATATCCCTTATATGTGTCAAATAGACCATGGCCAGAAAATAGATCTGGGCAATCGAGAATATGAATTAATTGAATCATCAGCATTCGGTTTATAAAAATACGATTTATTCTATCTTAATTTAACAGAAAAAAGTATAAGGGAAACATTTCCATCTCTTCAAAAGTGGGCAAAGGAACAACAGTTTTCATCCTGCCACAACAATATCAAAACTAATGTAAGCGATCAATAAACCACACCTTCTCACTAGAATAAATCTGTGTCATGATTCACTTTTCAAGGAGGTGGTCATGGCAAGAAGAAAGTCAGCAAGACAAATGGCAGTTCAAAATGAGTGGGAATCGAGAATAGAGGGTTGGAAGTTGAGTGGCCTTTCCCAAGTAAAATACTGTGATGTAAATAATTTAAATGTTAAATCATTCCAATACTGGCGTAGACAATTAAAAAATATGCAGACATCGGAATCTACTAAAGAAAATTCTTATGTAAAAATTGTTGAAATAAAACCTGAAAAACAGATTCAGACAGAGCAATTGAATGTCTTTCCTGATTTAGTTCAGATCAAATTTTCATTTAGAAGTTTTCACGTAGAACTGAAAAACAATTTCAGTGAAGATGCTTTAAAAAGGCTTATTAAAGTTCTAAAGACTGTATAATGTTTTATTCCCTTTCAGGAGTCAAAGTCTATCTGGTACTCGGAATTACAGATATGCGAAAATCAGTAAACGGCTTATCTATTATGGTTTCAGAGCATATAGGCAAAGATCCACTTTCCGGACATCTGTTTGTTTTCTGTAACCGGAGGAAAAATATATTGAAAATTTTATATTGGGAAAGAAATGGGTTTTGTTTATGGTATAAAAAACTGGAAAAAGAACTTTTTAAATGGCCAAGGAATGAGTCCGAAGTACTGGAAATAGGCTCAAGGGAGTTAAGGTGGTTGTTGGATGGATTAGACCTTAAACAGCCCCGAGCATTTAGTAATGAAAACTATTCTGCAATCTTTTAAAAGCACTGATAATAAAGGGTTTATGCTGGTTTTATTAATAAAAACATGCTATAATTATTCATGTTAAAAGAGAGTCAAACAGAGGTTCTTAATAGCGATCTTATGCT
This sequence comes from uncultured bacterium, assembly GCA_965371805.1. Lineage (GTDB taxonomy): Bacteria > Acidobacteriota > Aminicenantia > UBA2199 > UBA2199 > JAOZTV01. The sequence continues at coordinate 15,178 of CBDUZW010000003.1, forward strand.
GGAAGAACGAGTAAATAATCTCAATAAAGAAAATAGTTTTCTTAAAAATCAGAATGAATTTTTACATGAAGAGTTAAAGTTATTAAGATTAAAACTTTATGCAAGACTTTCAGAGAGATTTCCAAATGAAATAGGCGAAATACAGAGATCCCTTTTTGAAGACTGGCCACAGGAAGTTGAAGAAATTGAACCAGAAGAAGAATCCGTAGTTATTAAAGAACATGAAAGGAAAAAGAATGGAAGAAAACCCCTTCCGGAAGATCTGCCTCGTATTGAAATTATTCATGATATTTCCGATGAAGAAAAACAATGTGGTTGTGGAGCAATAAAAAGTTGTATTGGAGAAGAGACATCTGAGAAACTTCAAATTGATCCTGCAAAGCTCTGGGTTGAATTACATATCCGACCAAAATATGCCTGTAAATGCTGTGAAGGTTTAGACGATGATGGTAAAACAGTCAGTATAGCTCCAGTTCCTCCCCAGATAATCCCTAAGAGTTTTGCAAGTCCGAGTCTTGTTGCTCATCTTATGATCGGCAAATTTTGTGATGCTCTTCCTTTTTATCGCCAGGAACAGCAATTTGAAAGATATGATGTACAAATATCCAGAGCAACGATGTGTAACTGGTTTTTTTATGTTGCAGATATCTTAAAGCCTTTGTTAGAGCAGTTACGATTGTGGGTTTTGTCCGGTCCTTTAATAAATATAGATGAAACGCCAATGCAGGTTTTAAAAGAACCGGGCAGAGATCCTTCTTCTAAGTCATATATGTGGCTTTTCCGAGGCGTTTATCTTAATAAACCAAGTGTATATTTTCATTATTCTTCAAGCAGGGGTGGTAAGGTTGCACAGGACTTTTTAGGAGATTATAAGGGCTACATCCAAACAGATGGATATCAGGGATACAATTTTTTAGATCAAAGAGAAGGCATTGTACACAGTGGATGCTGGGCGCATGTCCGAAGGAAATTTACAGAGGCTCTCAATGCTTCAGGGAAGAAGAAAAAGGTCCAAAATAAAGGGAATAGTAAAGCAAATTTTGCATTAAAAAAAATTCAAGATCTGTACTTAATTGAACTTAAAGCTAGAGAGAAGAATTTAAGTGAAGATAAAACCTATAATATAAGACAGGAAAAGTCTGTTCCGATTATAAAAGAATTGGAAGTATGGCTTGAAGAAACACTTCCCAAAATACCGCCTCAGTGTCTTTTAGGAAGGGATTTAAATTATATGGCAAACCAATGGCCTCTGTTAATAAATTATGTTGAAAATGGGATTGTTCGAATGGACAATAACCTGGTTGAAAATGCAATAAGACCATTTGCCGTGGGACGCAAGAATTGGCTTTTCGCAGTGTCTCCTAGAGGGGCAGAATCAAGTGCTTTGTTTTATAGCCTGATTGAAACTGCTAAGGCAAATGGGCTGGAACCATATAAATATTTGAAATATCTGTTTGAAGAATATCCAAAAGCAAAAACTCCAGAAAGAATATTTGATTTATTACCAATGAATATTGATAATCCAGAGTTGAAAAAATAAATTTATTATGATATCTTGTAATTTAAAGCGATTAGACGCTTACGAATAATTGAAAGATGTCGTTTCCAAACTCTATTTTTCCACCCATAGTTTTTAAATTTATCTATATTAATGTCAATTTGATTAGCTATAAATGTAACAACAGCCAATGGAATTTCATGTTTTTCTTTTGGAACGTATCCTAAGTAGATAAAAGACTTTAATAAAATAGCGAATCCAATCTGATTTTTTTCTTCCCTTATATTCGGTAGTAGATTTCTTTCACTTTGAGATAATGTAAAATATTCTATTAACTCATTTTTTGATAAAAAAGAACTTATATACGGAAAATTCATAAATCCCTCACAAAGTTCCGATTTACAGCAGTTCCGGAACTTTTATCTAAATTTTATGATATTTTGACCTCATAATTGTTTGTTCTAGCAAAAAATACTTAATGTGTCAGTTATTACGTTGAAAGTCAACATAATAATTCCCAAAAAATATATTTATTTTTATCTTGCATTTTAGTTTTGTTTATTGTAAATTTGTCTTGGCAGATGTGATGATCCCGCACTGAATGATATTATCATTTTGGGACTCCATCTGCTGTAACAATAATTCTTTTTTTTTATCTTCTTCATTTTTCCTTTTCTTTTTATGTTTTGCTGAAATAGGCGCATCCGAGTCAAAATCCTGAAGTCTTCTGTTTTTATTTATAGTTGAAATGACTTTAACTTTTTCATATTTTTTCACATTAATTCTATCAATATCAGCATCATATTTTCTTTTATGTATTAGCATGCCATAAATCATTCTTGTGACTTTATGCATTAATATTCCTATCGCAGAGAGTTTTGCTTTCCCATTTTCGACATATTTGTCATATAATTCCTTAAGCCTGAAATTATAATTTATTGCACTAAAAACAACATTAAAAAGCAATCTCCTTGCTTCAACACTTCCCTGTTTACTCATACGATTACCCTTTTTTTTATCGCCGCTTTCTCTGAATACTGGATGCAATACAAAATATGAAGCCAAATGTTTTGCTGAGGGGAATCTCTTAATTCTACCTATTTCAAGTAATAACCCAGATGCTGAATAATCTCCAATCCCTATAAAGCTTGTTAGTATTTCTATCTCTTCGCTATGGGTTAACTTCATGGTTTTAATTAGATATTCTTTTTGGGAGTTTAATATTTTTTTCAATGATATAATTTGCGATACAATTGATGTTGTTATAAAAGCAGAGGCTTCTGCTTCTAAAGATGCAATACTTTGTTTTGCATCTTCTTTGAGTGATTTTGCTTTTTCCTCTGTTATATATGGTATCTTTGATATAGATTTAACTGATGCTCTTGATAGTTTTTCAGCTGTTGGATATTTTAGTATTAGTTTTAAAAACCACTCAGGTTTAGCTGCTGAATTATATTTTAAGAGTTGAGGATGAATAACATATAAACTTTTTTCTAATTGATTTTTGAGCTGTGTTGACTGCTTTGTTAAGATTTTTATATATGTCCATTGCTTCTTTAAAACTTCATCTTTTATATCTTCATTAAATCTAATCTTTTTTTTGTTTCTAATTAGGTATTCGCATATACTTATGGCGCTAACTTTATCTGTGATTATTTTCTTTTGAGATGACTTAATATAATGATGAATCCCAATTGGATTTAATCTGCACAATCTGATTTTATATTTTTTATTCTCAATTAAATCAAAAAAGAACTTAAACCAGTTGTTTTCATAGCCACCTGTACTCTCTAAAGCGACATATAGAAGCACTTTTGAATCTGTAAAGACATCGTCAATGACACCTCTTAGTTGCGTGTAACCTTTGGGTGTATCATCTAATTGAAAGTTTTCCAATACAACCTTCTCGTCTGAATCAAGAATTACAAAATCACAATAACCTTTACTTGCATCTGAACCAATAAATAATTCTTTCACAACAAACCTCCTTTAAAATTAAATTTTAAATTCTCAGACATAAACAGTCTTGTAAATGCGGTGTCTTGCACCAATTTATTACTCGATTTCTGCCTGACAAAAGTGGAGAAGCTGGCACACGGTATCAGAGATACGCGGTATCACAGATACAAAGTATCAAGTACCAAGGCAAGAACCTCCTATCTTTATCAGAATAACAGAAACAAAAAATTTTATAAATATTTTGCTTCTATTTTGCGAAAAAAAACGCCCGGGTCTTACATTTAATATATACACCATATTAAATACTTAAAACCCTTAAAACCATTATACAAGGTCGTTATGTTAATACGGAACTTATGTGGCCCCAAAACGCAGCTATGTTTCCGTTAGCCCTTAATGGAACCCAGTTTTGGTACAAATGCCCCCGCTGGCCCAAAATTACAGATTTAACAAGCCCCTATATAACGTTGTTATTTTTAGCGTACGATTTCTTCCCTTTCGTGAGGTTACCCCTGATCCAAATAACAAAAAATTGGAAAACAATACAATGTTTTGAATAACACTAGTTTTATGGTAAAATTTATACGTACATCTTAAAATTATAATTTATATTTTTTTTAAGGAGAAAATATTTTTTTCATAAAAAATAGTCAATTTTGCATATAAAATATGAGTGGTTATACGAAATTTTGTTTAGAGGTAGTTGAGTTCATAAGTTCACAAGACTTAGAGGTTTTAGGAAAACTAACTATTTCTAAGATTGCCAAGAAATTTAATAAGCGCCCTGAATACTTTGTAAGTGACTTGGAAGAATTTTTCCAGTATTGTGAAAAATTTGATATATTAGATGTAAATTGGAGGTGCATCCTATGAAACATGTAATATTAATCAATCCACAACCCGTTGTATTAAAAAACCTATTTGCCGAAAGAGTAATGTATACAAACCCACCATTGGGAATAGGATATTTGGCGTCTGCACTTAGAAAAAAAGGCTTTAATGTCGACCTTTTTGATTGGGGACCCGAAAAAATTATGCTAAAGGATATTCTTGAAGAAATTGAAAATCATCAGGTACAAATAGTGGGCCTAAGTTCTTTTGTTGCAAATCATGGCAATGGAATGAGAATAGCAAAACATATAAAAGAAAAATATCCAAACATAACAATTGTCATGGGCGGTCCTCATGCATCATTTTTAGCAGAAGAAATCTTAAAAGAAGGAGATGTAGATTTTGTTTCAATGTTTGAGGGGGAAATAACATTTACAGAAATTGTTGATGCTGTGATTAATAAAAAACCAACAAATAATATTCAGGGAATATCATACCTGAATGACGGAGAATTTGTCCAAACAGAGGCACGTCCATTAATTGAAAACTTAGATGACATTGATATTCCTGCTTGGGATTTATTCAAATTAGATGCTTATACTCAACCAGGAGTCATCATTACAGGAAGAGGTTGCCCATATAAATGTATTTTCTGTGCCGCAAGTGTTATTTCTGGTGCTAGATATAGAAAGAGAAGTACGAAAAATGTGGTTGATGAAATAGAATACTTAAACAAAAAGTATAGTTTAAATAGTTTTTTCTTTGCAGATGACACTTTCTCAGCTGACGAAGAACATTGTGTGGATATTTGCAGGGAAATCAGACGTAGAAAACTTAAAATTAGATGGGAAGCAGAAGTAAGGGCCAATACCGTAAATGATTCTGTGGCATCTGAAATGGTAAAATCAGGATGTAAGCATGTCCAAATCGGTGCAGAATCAGGGGACAATAGAATTTTAAAAACAATTGGGAAAAATATAACAACTGATATGATCGAGAAAGCAGTAAAAACATACTTAAAGCATGGATCAACTGTTGTTTGCTCCTTCATTTTAGGTAATCATGAAGACACTGAAGAAACGATGAACAAAACAATCAATTTTGCTGTAAAAATTAAAAAAATCAACCCTAGATTTTCTTCATGCAAATTCTCTCTACTTACCCCATTGCCAGGTACACTTGTCTATACCAAAAGAGATAAATTAGGAATCAAACTGCTTTCCAACAATTGGGATAAATATTCTTTTTTTGACCCAATAGCTGAAACAAAATATTTGACTAAAAAAGATTTGCAAAACAAATACCTTGAAGCATGGACAGTTTATACACAGGGTGGAAGGCAAGTTGGGTAAACAAGAAACAAACATTATAATTGAGAAACTATCTCATATTGAATTTGAGGTCAAAGAAAACTCATATACATTATGGGACATAATCAGAGACCAAAAATACCAAATTAATAAAACCACTTACGAGATATGCTCAGAGATTAATGGAAGTAACACATTAGAAGAAATAACCGAAATAATTTCAAAAAAATACGCCACAAACTATCAAAATATAGTAGATGATGTGTATGAAATTTATTTATTTCTACAACGAAATAAATTAATTATTTGTAAAAATACATTTAAATATGATTTTTTTAAGCTTTATAATAAGCTTGCCAGAATACACTGAAACAAAGGAGGATTCATAACGATGAATATTAAAGAAAATGTTATTTGGAAAGAATGTAAAAATGGTTCAATGCTTTATGACACCAAGAACGAAAATAAAATGATATTGAATGGAACAAGTACTTTAGCATTTCTAGCCAAATTCATAAATCATTCTACAGCTGAGGATATCGCATTTACATTGCATTCACAATATCCGGATCAAAATTATGATGATATTTTAAAAGATATTAGCTCATTATTAAATGATATTGATAACAGTAATTTTGTAACAGAGGATACCGAAAAAAGAGGATTCATCAATTTAATAGAATTTGATCAGCAAATAGATAATGCAATTTTTGAAATCACAAAACGCTGCAATCTGGAATGTAAGCATTGTGTAGAAGGAGGCTCCAAAAAGACAAAAGAGCTTTCAACGCAAGAAATCTTTGATTTACTTGAAGAGTTACATATTTTAAAAGTATACCGATTGGTTATAACAGGTGGTGAACCTTTTATTCGTGAAGACCTTGTCGAAATAATTAAAAAGTGTACCCAAAAAAACATTAGAGCTATAGTCTTCACAAACGGCACATTGGTTTCAGAAAGTTTTCTAGATCAGATTAAAGACTTAAATGTGTTAATTAGATTCAGTATTGATGGTGCTGATGCCGACACTCATGATCAAATAAGAGGAAAAGACAATTTTGAAAAAACAATTAGCGCTTTAAAAGTCTGTAAGGAGAAAGGAATTGACACCGGAACATCCACAGCAATTACAAGTCTTAATTTCGACCAATACCTTAAGATTTTTGAACTTGGCAAAGAACTTGGGGCAAAAGAAATTGAGTTATCAGAGGTTTTGGATAAGGGCAGTGCTGGTTTCAATAAAGAATTGCTTTTAACCCAAGAGCAATTAGAACAATTAAGAGTTTACAATCTCAAATATTCAATTCGAGATGAAAGATTTCGGAAGGGTATGGGATTTGAAAAGATGGACGAATCATTTGCAAAATCAAATAAAAATCGAGATTATTGTTGTAATGCAGGAATCTCTACTTGCTTTATAAGTGCAGAAGGGAACGTTTATCCTTGTACACTTTTCAAAGAGTATAAAGAATTTATGTGTGGAAATGTAACTGAGGAAGCCTTGTCAGATATTTGGTTAAATTCCGATGTATTTAAAAAAATGAGAGACTTGAAAGTCCATGATATCAAATCATGTATTGATTGTGAATGTTTCAAAGCTTGCCCTGGAGGCTGCAGAGCAAGGGCCTATGCCGAAACTAAAAAACTAGATGGACCTATGGTAGAAGAATTTTGCTCCGTCTCCAAAGGGATGTATAAAAGGCTCAAAGATGGTGAATTTAATTATATTTGGGGAATAAAAAATCTACCCCCCGAAAATAGTTGAGTTGCAGATGTTTTTGATATTTTATGAAGAATATTTAAGGAGATGATTTGGATGAAAATGAAAATGTTATTAATTATGTGTATACTCGTTGCTATCAGCATTATTTTCATGAGTTACGCCTCTTGTAGTGATGGAGCAGATAAATCCATAAAATTCAGTTTGGGAGCAGATGAAGAGTTATCTGGCAAAATAAAGGTCACGGGTGAGCCGCAAAAGAAAATTCACTGGGAAATACAAAACAACGAAAAAGATGGAAAAATAGAAACAAAAATAGTTGTCAATAATAAAGAAGTTCTCAAAAGTATGGATTTAAAAGGTGAATATAAGTTTAAGGAGTCAAATACCGAGGTTATAGTAAGATTTATAAATAAATCTAAGAAAAATATAGAATTTAAGGCAAAGTGTAAATACACATATTTGGGTATGGCCGGTATAGCAATGACTGTAACCAAAAAGATTATCTTGAATAATCACTAAAAACATGAAAACTTTGGAGGTTATTTTAAATGAATGAGATAATACGTGTTTCAAATCTAACAAAAATATTCAACCACAAAATTGCTGTAAATAAAATTTCCTTTTCAGTAAAAACTGGGAGTATCTTTGGATTTCTTGGAACAAACGGTGCAGGGAAAACAACAACCATAAAAATGCTTACAGGGTTACTGCTTCCCACCGATGGCGAATCAATGGTATGTGGCTTCAATCCAGCAACACAGGAAAAAAAAATATCATCAAAAATCGGAATTATACCTGACCACGTAAGCCTTTATGAAGATATGTCAATAGAAAATAATTTGAGATTTTTTTCTAAGTTGTATCATGTCGGAGAAAAAAGGATCAGTGAAGTTATGGAAGAGTTTGAACTCAACAGCCATGCTAAAATTGCTATTAAAAAACTCTCCAAAGGATTTAAACAAAGAGTTTTAATTGCCAGATCATTATTACATAATCCAGATTTATTGTTTATGGATGAACCTACTTCTGGCTTAGATCCCAATTATGCATTTGAGATCAGACAACTTATAAGGAAGTTAAAGGAAGCAAGAAAAACAATCTTTATCACAACCCACAATATGAATGAAGCACAGGAACTTTGCGATGAGATATCAATAATAGACAAAGGTACTATTATTTTGAAGGAAAATATTGAAACGGTAAAAGCAATGAATAGTACCCGTAAGATTACCGTAAAAACAATGGATTTTGAAAAAGAATATACGTTTGATCAGATCAATGAAATTTCAAAAATTCCCCACGACTCCATAATATCAATACATACTTCAGAACAATCACTTGAGGATGTATTTCTAAACCTTACCAAAGGATAAAAAGAATGTACTGGAAAGAGTTAACCTACGGCTTTAAAAGATATGGTATTTATTTAGTTATAGCTGTATTTATGGCTGTGTTCTTAAGCAAGTTTACAGTCATTTCTGTTAATATTCAAAATGATGTCTTGAAGGTAATGACTGTTAAAAACGATATGAAAGCGAATGACTTTCTGAAAAAATTATCAGACGATATCCAAATTACATCCATATCAGACATTAAAAAAGGACTTAACCAAATCAATTCCCAAAAAAATATGGATGTGTTTGTATATTTTGAAAGAAACAGTAAGGTACTCCAAATTGTTATAAATCCTAAAAGTAGCAAGTCTAAAGATATTGATTTTCTTTTTAGGCAATTTAAAACTAACACGGACTATCAATTAAACATTCTGGAGAAAAAAGAAGGGACACAATCCGAAAATGAAAGATATAAGAATATATTTAATTCTTTTTTCTTTATCCTAACTTTTGTATGCGTTTTGATTCCATACAAAATGTTTGTTGACGAAAGCAAAACTCTAAAAGCGATCATATTATCGCCCGTAAAAAATAATTCTATACTAACTGCTAAAATTCTATCCACCTCTTTGATTTTTTCTGTTGCTTGTCTCTACTTTCTCGTATCTTATGATTTATCCCTAAATGTCATTTTAATTCTCTTTTTAGTTGGTTTGTTATATAGCCTTTTTGGAATACTTTTTGGTATTTTTTCGGACAGGATAGTTATATCCTTCATTTTTTATCCAATTCTTATCATAATTACCATCTTGCCAATGATTTTAAACAACATGTTGGATTATGTGAGTTTAATAAATACTTTAAATAATGATATGTCTAAACTGTTATTAATCCTATGTTTCCAAATTCTAATTTTCTTGATTTTATTTTATGGGTTGACAGTTGTATTTAAGTTGAAATTAAGGAGTGAACGGATAGGATGAATGCTTTAAGAAGAATTTTTACACTATTTAATAAAGACTTAAAAGAAAATTTTGTTGTTATAGTGATATTAATGTCAATTCCAGTTTTGACATTTTTTATCCCAAAGATTTTCAAAGCACATAACATTAAAGTATGTATTGTAACCTCACAACAAGAAAAGACAACTCTTGGATTTAAGCCAAGTGATGTGATTTTTGAGAGCTGTCATAGTAATGGAATGAAATTATTAGATGAGAATAAGATTCAAGCGGTTATTAATACAGATAGCAAAATTGTTTATACCTATTCGAAAGATCCTGAAACGATTATTAAATTGAAAACCGCTGTTTCTATCTCCGAAGCACCATTATTTGAGATTAATATTGTTAATAAGGGAGCCAGTGAAAAAAATTATCATGCTCTTTTATGTACAATTTTGATTATAATGGTTGGATTAATTGGAAACCCCATTGTTATTCTAAGTGAAAATAAAGATAATATTATTTCATATTTAATGCTTTCTCCTCTTTCATATTTTGAATTTATAATAAGTAAAGCATTATTTAGCTTTGTATGTTCTATAGTATCCCTTTATGGTTTTTTAATTATTATTGGGCAATTTAATACAAATCCTTTTGCTCTTTTCTGTTTAGTCGTGGCAACATCATTATTTATAACCATGGTATCTGCCATAATTTCCCTACCATTCAACTCTGTTGAAGAAATGATGCCTGTATCCTCACCTCTTACTTTATTAATCATATTCGCTCAATCCATTAGTTTTGGGAGTGGAAATATAGCTTATTTACCAATTCAATCAGGTTTTAGAGATACATTTGCCATCAATGTTGTTCCAAAATCTCAAATATTTATACTTTTATCTATGTCGGCAGTTTTATTTTTAATATATGTGTATTTGTATAGAAAAATTAAACGAGCATAAAACAAATGAAACAAAATATAGAGGAGAATTTTATGTTAGAGCAGTTATTTTTTCACAAAAATGTTTTTTTTAAAAGAATCCAAAATGCGGTCCTTTTATATAATGTATTTGAATACAAAAATAGATTGAAAATGCATTATGCAATGGGAGAAATTTTAGAATCAATAAATGGTGTAAAAACCGTTAGCGATATTGCAAAGGATTATACCAGAAATTATATAATGAACAGATATGGAATCAAAATTGATATAAAAGAAACCTTAAAATACCTGATAGATAACAATTTTCTAACCTTTAATAAAAGAAATGGCAAAATACCAGAATTAGAACAAAAAATGCCCGCAATTGATTTTGTTAATCTACGAATTACAAATCGGTGTAATTTTAATTGTATTCATTGTTTTCCAGATTCTAGAGTTAAAAACAGTGATGAATACTCCTATGATGATTTGGTAAAAATTATAAATGACCTGGCAAAATACAAAGTTTTGCATATTACATTTACGGGAGGAGAACCTTTTCTTAATAAAAACCTGATTGAATTGGTAGAATTGTCAAATTCAAATGGGATGATTGTAAGTATTTGCACAAATGCCTCATTGATAAATGATGAACATATGAACAGATTATCTAAATGTTCCATCGGAGCATTAAAAATAAGCTTAGACGGTGCGTCTGACCAAACCCATGACGCTTATAGGGGTAAAGGTCGGTTTGACAAACTCATCCCCAAAATAAGAAAAATTACTGATAGAGGAATTCCAGTATGTATAAATTCTGTAATATCCAAATTAAACTTCCATGAATATAAACAAATTGTTAATTTAGCTCAGGACTTGAAAGTTACTGAATTTGCATTTGATATTGTTAGAAAAATCGGCAGAGCAGTAGATAACTGGAATGAGTTGAGTTTATCATATGAGGAAAAGCTCGAGTGCGTATCATATTACAACTCTTTACATCCAAAAGTGGGCAATATTGTGATGGGAAGTGCTATTTTTTCTCTTTTAATTAAAGATATTTTACAACCAGAATCTTACAATAAAGCTTGTGGTTTATGTCTTTCAAATATTCTCATATTAGGAAATGGTGACGTTACACCTTGTTGGCGCCTTTATGACATAGGTTTAATTGCTGGTAACTTAAAACAAACCAATTTAGACTCTATTTGGAGCGACTCTGATTTGTTTAACAAGGTTAGAGGAGTAGAGCTTGACTCTTTAAAAAAATGTAACAGGTGTGAACATAATAAATTTTGCGATGCAAGTTGTCGAGGATTTGCCATGCAAAATCACAATGATTGGTATGGAGAACCAGATCCTGAACGTTGTCAATTTCACAAAGATCTTATTAATTATAAAAGCAAAAATTATCTAAAAAATGGGGGCATTAATAAAATGACAGATGTACTTTTGATACAACCGAATGTAATAGATGAAAAAACAAACCCAGGAGTTCCACCCTTGGGTTTGTGCTATATTTCAGCCTCCTTAAAAAAGAATGGAATAAATACTAAATTATTGGACTTATCCATTAATAAGTTGAAAAAAGCTGAAGTTTTATCATTTATAAGTAGAGAAAATCCAAAGGTTATCGGTATATCGCTCATGATAAGTACTTATGCTCATGGGATGGAATTATGTTATAATATTCGAGAAAATTTTTGTGATATACCTATTGTTGTAGGCGGACCTCACGCGACATGCATTCCAGGGGAAATTCTTAGGTCATCTGTTGTAGATATAGTCAATCTATTCGAAGGGGAAGAAACGTTTTTAGAAATTGTAAACTATTTCACAAAAAAAGGTAGTTGTAAGCTTTCCAAAATAAAAGGAATAGCCTATGTTGAAAATGGAAAAATAGTAAAAACCCCTATAAGACCATTCATTTCTGATTTGGATAAGATCCCTTTTCCTGATAGAGAAATTTTAGAAATATCAAAATATTCGAAATTAGGAACTATTACTACTGGCCGTGGATGCATTTATTCATGTAAATTTTGTTCATCACCCTATTTATGTGGAAATAAGTATAGATTAAGAAGTATTGATAATGTGGTTGAAGAATTACATGAACTTCATTTCAAATATAATGTTAAAGATTTTATGATTTTTGACGATGCATTTCTTGTCAATGATGATAGAATTTATGAATTTTGTGATAAAGTCAAAAACATGGGCATCACTTGGAGTTGTTATTCAAGATTATCACCTGACTTACCTAAAAAATTGTTAAAAAAAATGAAGGAAGCTGGACTTATAAGGTTAAGTTTTGGCATTGAATCAGGAAACGATGAAATACTAAAAAATATGAATAAAAAATATTTTACAAAAGACGTTGAAGATTTAATAAAAAATGTTCATGAGGAAGAGATACCTGCCATTTGTTTTTTTATGGTGGGGTTTCCAGAAGAAACTCACCAAACAGTACGGGATACATTTCGCCTAGCACAAAAGCTAAGAAGTATTGGGACTGAAACATCACCTGTTATTGCGATTGTAGGTGCTCTAACACCAATGCCAAAGTCTTATATTTACGAAGCCAGGAAAAAACTTGGAATAAAAATATTATCAGATAATTGGAATGATTTTAATTTTTTTAAATCAATAATTGAAACCAAGGAGCTTAGTAATAAAGACTTAAACCAGTATTTGCTTTTTTGAAATTGTGAATCCACGTGATATATTATACATAAATCGGCGTGTATTTTTATGCAGATAATTTTTTTTACGCCTTTTAAGTTGTAAAAAGGAATTATAAATTTTAAAAATTTAATTAATAGATTTAAGGAGTCAGGAATGAAAAGAAAAATGATGCTTATAACTATGGCTATACTGTGGGTCTCTCTTGGATTAAGGATCCATGGTGAAAAAGTGGCAGTATTGGAAGAATTGGCCCGTCCGAATCAAATGGTTATCTCTGATAAATATATTTATATTACTCAGAAAACCGAAATATTGATTTACAACCTCAAAACTTTCAAGTTTGTCACGATGTTTGGTAAGGCGGGACAGGGCCCCGGGGAGTTTATGCCAATGCCAATTGGAGGATCCAGCATTCCCAACCTGATTATCTTTCCCACTACTAAATACCTGTTCGTGTCAGCACTGGGAAAAATTCTAAACTTCTCCTTTGAGGGAAAATTTTTAAAAGAAACCGTTGTTTCTTTTACCCAAATTACCCCATTGACGATTCGACCATTTGGAAATGGGTATGTGGGGCAGAAAAGCATTAATGATCCAAAAGAATCAACGGTAGAATTACATATTTTGGATGAAGACTTAAATTTTAAAAAAATGATTTTTCAAAGGAAGAATCAGACGACCAAAGGCAAGCTGGATATTCTTGGCTCAAACATTGAATACCAAATATCCGATAATAAAATTTTTATCCCTCAAGAGACCTTTTCTGTAGAAATTTTCAACAAGGAGGGTAATAAAATCCATACCATCACCAGAGATATTGCCTCTGTACCGATTACCGAGGAGTTGAAAACCAAACTCGAGCAATCCTTAAAAAGCATGTTTGGGAAGGCTTTATGGGACCGGATAAAGAAAAAAATTTACTTACCTAAGGAATTTCCTCCCATTTATCAGCTTCAGGTTGATACCTCCAACCTTTATATTATTTCTTGGAAAGGAGACGAAAAACAAAAGGATGTATATATATATGACCTTGACGGGAAGTTTCAGAAACAAACCATCCTGCCATTGATAATGGAGAACGTGATGTTGCCGCCCCCCTTCGCCATTCACGATAATCATTTATATCAAGTACTGGAAAATGAAGAGGATGAAACCTGGGAACTGTACAAAACCAAAATATAAATTAATCCATAAACACTTTGAGAGGTGTCCTTTTGTTAGGCGAGCGTAGGTTTCCTGAAAATTTGATTTCGGGGTCCCAGTAGTAAAACGGAGCCTGGCAACTATTCATAAAATAGAGGGTTCCACTAAACATTTAGGGGTAGTGGAAGCGAAACTATCATAGAAGGGGTCAGCTCACGATTCGGAAAATATCGTACGCTAAGAAAAATAACGCAAGGTATATAGGCTTTATAAAATATTTCAATATCCTATATCCCAAAAACAAAAGAATTTTTATATCATTTTTTAATACGTCGTATATTGCTAGATAAAATTTTTAAAGAAAAGCCTTAACGTACGATATTTTCCATTTAGTGAGCTGACCCCTTTAGGGCAAATCTGTCATGGAAAATTCCGCATAATATTTATTATCAATGCTATAGGTTGAATAATCACTTCCCGTTTTTTGCTTTAAAAATGTATGGATTTTTGGGAAGCAAAAAAATAATTGAATTTTTCCTAATTTAATTTCATAAAAATATTATAAAGCTAGGCCCAAAAAAGAAATAATCGCTGAAATTTTTCTATCTTAAGTCAATTTAAAGGCAATATTTGCAAGCGATTGTATTTGATTTTTAAATATTGAATTTTCCAAAAATAAATAAATCCTACGACAGATTTGCCCTAAATGTGCAATTACACCCATTAATGGGTAAAACTGCACAAACAGGGCAAATAATGTAATACAACGAAAGTGTACATCAAATTAAATGTAAGCGTCAATTGACGCTTACAAACTAATTATAACTTGACTTTTTGGCTTATTTAATGTATCTTTTGAGTTCATTTTAATGGATTGGAGAGGATCATGAAAGAATATATCGGACAATTGGTTTCAAAAGATCATAAGTATGGAATTATTGTATCAAGATTTAATAGTTTTATCACAGAAAAACTGTTAGAAGGCGCAATAGATGCATTGACAAGAAGTGGTGTTAATGAAAACGAGATTGAAATCTTCAGAGTACCCGGTGCTTTTGAGATCCCGCTGGTATCAAAAAAAATCGCAGTAGCAAAAAAACATGATGCAATTATATGTTTGGGCGCCGTCATCAGAGGCGAAACACCTCATTTTGATTTTGTAGCCAGTGAAGTTACAAAAGGAATCGCACTGTTAAGTCTTGAATTTTCAATACCCATCGCTTATGGAATTATAACGGCAGATAATACAGATCAGGCAATTGAACGTTCTGGGAATAAAATGGGCAATAAGGGCTTTTCTGCTGCCCAAACTGCAATTGAATTATTAAACCTGTTTAAAAATTCAAATTTAAGTTAATCTTTAAAAGGAAGACACAATGTTTAGAATAAAATTTTGCAGGGAAATAATCCTGAAATTACTGTTTCAGGAAGATATAATGGATTCGGATACATTAAACAGCAATTATATGCTGGAAACAGGGAAACCATTTTATAAAGAATTAACCGAAGCTGAACAGAAATTCGTAAAAACGATTATTGATACATTAGAAAATAATAAAGAAATAATTGACAATCAAATATCCAGTAATTTAATTGGATGGAAACTCGAACGGTTAACACCGGTAGACAGAAACCTGTTGAGAATGGGTATCAGTGAGTCTTATAGTAATGACCAAAAGGCGATCATCATTGACGACATAATAAGAATCGCTAAAAAATATGGAGAAGAGGACTCCTACAAAATTATTAATGCAGTGCTCGATAAGGTACTATAAATGCAGTTTTTTTTTCTGATTTTTCTTCTGATCTCTCCGATAAAACATGTTGAATTGATGAACATCCAGGTCAATACCAACCAGAAAGAACTTTTCTCCAATTATTCCAATGACAATTTCAGACAGACGCTGAGATTTAATGATGATCTGGTTGAGATAAATACAGAGAGCTCGAACTACCTTCACCTTGACCTTAACTTCAGAGTCATTCCGGACACGCTTTATATTGAGTCATTACCTGAAAGTCTTCAAACCCCTATTAACTCATTGATTGACAGAAGTTACTCTTTAAAAGACTATATGGTAAACATATCAACCTTCCTGAGAGATAAGATAATATACTCAAAAAAAAAATTTCCTCAAAATCCGGAATCCGTTATTATCAATAAAAAAGCACATTGTGTCGGTTTCTCGGAATTAACAAAAGTCTTCCTGAAGGGAATTGGAATTAATGCGAATTTCTCTCAGGGGTTCTATCTGAAAAAAGTGAACGGTAAGATCGTTCCAATACCGCATAAATGGATAGAAATTGAACTTTCAAACGGATATTTATACTTTTATGACCCTCAATACCAGAAGTTCTCTTCAAATTATGTTGTCGTTGATAACTCTGTTATATTTACAGAAGTAAAAAAATTTAAAATTAAATTGATAAAATATACAAAAAAAATTATTGATTAAACAATAATAATTTTATTTGTATTTTAATAAAAATCCTTTAATATGTGGATTTAAAGAAAAAAGGAGATGAATAATGGAAGAACACATGAAAGTAAGACTTGAAAAGTTAAAAAAAATTGAAGAATTGGGAATAGAAATATACCCTTATGATTTCAATAAGACCAATAATCTTAGAGAACTCATTGCAGAATACAGTAAATATACGAAAGAAGAACTTGAACCCAAAGCCGTCAAGAGTTCAATCGCCGGTAGAATTGTTGCCATGAGAAAAATGGGAAAGAGTGCCTTTATCCATATCTTTGATGGAGAGGAGAAGCTTCAGATCTATATAAAAAAAGACAAGGTAAGTGAAAATGAATTCCTCACCTATAAGCTATTAGATATTGGCGATATAATCGGCGTATCCGGAGAGCTTTTCGTCACCCATTCCGGAGAATTAACAATCAATGTTGAGCAGCTGACATTTTTAACAAAATCATTTCACCCGCTACCGGAAAAGTTTCACGGGCTTGTTGATATTGAACAGAGATACCGGAAAAGATATCTGGATCTGATCATGAACGAAACATCAAGGAAAAACTTTGAACTGCGATCATTATTGATCCAGGAAATCAGAATGTTTTTTTATGAAAAGGGTTATAAGGAAGTTGAAACACCAATGACCCAACCCAAGGCCGGTGGTGCAGCGGCAAAACCATTTATCACCCATCATAATGCACTTGACATAGATCTGTACCTGAGAATCGCTCCTGAACTATACTTAAAAAGATTAATGGTCGGCGGTATGGAAAAAATATTTGAATTAAACCGGAATTTTAGAAATGAAGGTCTCTCCATAAGGCATAATCCTGAATTTACCATGATCGAATTCTATCAACTCTATCAAGATTTTAATTTTTATATGACCTTAACAGAAGAACTCTTCTCTGTACTGATTGATAAATTCCTGAAGGAAAAGGATGGGGTGATAAACTATAATAATAATGAAATTTCTTTAAAAGGACCATTTAAAAGGGTAAAATTCATGGATCTCATTATTGACAATTCCAATGTCACATTAGATGAACTATGGGATGAAGAAAAACTCAGAAAGTTTATAGAGGATAGTAATTCTGAAGAGGAAATGCCTCCAACCTATGGAAAGATGCTGGAATTTATGTTTGATACCTATGGTGAAAAACATCTTATCGATCCAACCTTTGTAACATATTACCCAAAAGAGATTTCTCCTCTTTCAAAAGAGTCAAGAATTGATAACAGAGAAACTGAAAGGTTTGAACTTTTTATTTCCGGAATGGAAATAGCAAATGGTTTCTCCGAGCTTAATGATCCTATTGACCAGAGAAGCAGATTTGAATCTCAGATGAAAGACAGGGAATTAGGTGATGATGAAGCTCAGCCTATTGATGAAGATTTCTTAAATGCTCTGGAGCATGGGATGGCACCTGCAGCCGGTGAAGGATTAGGCATTGACAGACTCGTCATGTTATTCTCCGAGGTAAGTTCAATTAAAGAGGTCATTTTATTCCCTCTATTAAGACCGGAAGTAACTGATAAAAAATAAATGAAATTTGAGTTTTTTATAGCTAAGAGGTATCTCAGTAAAGGCGAGAAAAAATCGTTTATATCTATTATCTCTCTTGTTTCAATTATTGGAATTACAATTGGAGTCGCTGCATTAATAATTGCACTTGCTCTAATCAGCGGGTTTCAAATGGACATCAGAGACCGGTTGCTTGACTCCACATCACATATAATGATCTTATGTGATGAGAGTGAAGATTATAAATCTATAATAACCGAATTGAAAGAAAATTTCCCTACAATTGAATCAATATCTCCAATTGTGTACGGGACGGTTCTACTTAAAGGAATTCCAAAAAATGGAACAGGAGTTCTGCTCAGAGGTGTACAACTTGGAGAAGATGGAGATAATTTAATAAAAAAACTTCAAAAAGTTAAAACTGACAAGAACCAGGAATATATTTTTGGTGATTTTAATCTATCATCAAAAGAGTATATTGGAGAAATGCCTTCAGGAAGGAATGACCTGTTCCTCGGCAATGAGGTCGCAAAACGGTTAAAAGTGGGCATAGGTGATAAACTTACTACAATTATCCCCAGACTTACCTTATCTCCAAATGGTTTAATGGCAAAAATGAGAAAAATGAAAGTTACCGGTATATTCAAATCCGGTCTCTATGAAATAGATAACGGAACAGTCTTAACAAATATTAAAACTGCACAGAATGTATTTGGATATAAAAATAGAGTCAGTCTGATCCAGATATTTATAAAGAACATATTTAATGCTGACAAGGTCGCATCAGAAATAGTGAAAAACAAGAAAATCAGAGATAAATTAGAATTTCTTGAGTCAAGGGTCATAACCTGGAAAGATATGAATGCCTCTTTATTTTCAGCTCTGGAATTTGAAAAGACAATTCTGTTTTTTACTCTGACATTGATAATCATTGTTGCATCTCTGAATATAATTGCAGGACTCATTCTTCTTGTTATTCAAAAAATGAAGGATATCGGGATACTCCTATCCTATGGTGCAACACCAAAGATCATTAGAAATATTTTTTTTATACAGGGAGGAATCATCGGAATAACCGGTACTTTTCTCGGAATTATAATTGGAACTGTTTTTTGCAATATTGCAAACAGATTTGAACTCTTTAAAATCCCATCAGATATTTATCAAATGGGGCATATAAATTTCAACTCAAATATAAAGGACATCCTCCTTGTTGCCGTGGTTTCATTACTCATAAGTTTCACAGCAACGATCATCCCCTCAATAAAAGCATCAAAAATAAATGTAATAGACGCAGTAAAAAACGAGTAATATGCCATCAACCTTATGGTATTTGTTCAGGTTGATGATATATTTTATATAGTTGTAAAGTCACTTATAGTTTTATTGTTTTATTAGTATTTAATGTATATTTGCATCCCAGGTTTGTCCCCAATTGATAAGTTGTCTTTTTAATGTTCTGCCATCCTTCTCATAAATCATGACTTCCAGTTTATTTGAAGTATAGGGTGTTGAACCATTATAATTAAGAGTTATAAAAATATTGTTAGTAAAATGCTTCTGTCCTTTTGGAACTCCATTAGGTAACCTTCCAGCCGGGACAAAACTGAAATTGTAATTAGGTGCTGAACTACTAGGAACCTTAACACCGATAAAACATGCTTTAGGATAACTTGGATCGATATAATACTGGACTTGAAATCTCACCAGATATGGTTCAGTTGCTATCCGTTTGATACCATCGATTCTAAAGCGATATGGTTTTATTACTGGTTTTTTCCTAGTTATTTTAACAATACATTGATTTACATTATTTCTCTCATTAATTTTATTACCGGGATCCACAATCGCAAAAAGACCGAACATACCTTCTGGAGTATTTTTTGGAAGTTTAAGATAATTACGCAATTTAATTCTATGACTTTGGCCGGGTGCCAGATCTGGAGTATTCCCGATACGTCCACCCTTGAGCATACAATATTTTTTATAGACTTCTGAAAATCTGGCTAATTTTATCGCGGGTCTACCTCCAGCTGGTCCTAAAACTATATCCACAAAATAACCTCCACTTGCATTGCTTTGAGTACCTATAGCCTTAGCACTGCCGACATTTTTAATATTGATTTCAACATACTTTAAGACGCTGCCTGATTCTACCGTTCTTTCCTGTGAAATGATTCTTGTAACTACTAGATCAGATTTTTTCTTAAACACCCTTTTGTGGTTTTTAACCTGAGCTCTTATACTACCTGTGATAAGAATCACTAGAAATAGCACCAGACTGATTTTTTTTAATACCTGTTTAAACATTTGTTCCTCCTTTTTCAATTTAATTCTATTTATTTATTTTTAAATCTTCATATATATTTAAACTGCTTCTTTATGCAATATGTATATAGGCAATAAGAATGCCATTTGAAATTTATTTTAAGTAAGGTTTAAAACGCTTATATTTCATGTTTTTTTTGAATGTAAAAAAAACTCTTTCCTCATTGTTCAACAATTTTGTAAATTAAACGACAAAATTGTCGGATTCTGGCAGTAGAGTTTAAATAAAATTCTAAAAAATCAAAAGTTATATATAAGTATTTGTATGCCTTAACGTATTGCTTAAAATATATATTCAGCTATTGCATCCATATGGCACTGTATTTGCTATAAGTATTTTGTTGGTATATATAAGGAGAATAAAATGAAAAGAGTTCTATTTTTAATGATTATGTTTTTTGTGATTGTTTCAGGCAGGGAAGTGTTTTCAGCAAGTCTAACAATATTGAGCCCCAGTGATGACAGCAGTATTTTAAAAGCTAAATCCACATCAATTACATGGAATGCTGTAGGGACAACAAATGGCTTTGAGATCAGTCTCTGGAAAAACGGAATTTTAGTGAGTGTTATCAAACCAAATTTGTCGGCAGGAAATGGTATCAGAACCTTATCCTGGATAGCACCTTTTATATGTGGAACAGGTTATCAGATCAAGATAAGAGAAAAAAACACTTCAATATCTGATTTTAGCGAAACTTTTAATATTATCGGATGCGGAGAATTGAGTTTTATTACAATTAGGCATGATCTTCAGATAAAAGATATCCGTTATGAATTTAGCAGAGGGGGATGGATAGTTGCCAGAATAAAGAGTAATGAGAATAATTTTAATGGAGATGTTAAATTTTCAATTCAAGGACGTCTTATTGGAAATTCAAGCTCTATTCTTTCAAAAAGATTGAATATTCCTAAGAGAGTTACTAGAGATGTTTATCTGGTGCCTTTAAATGCTTCTTCAATACCGCCAAGTGGTTCAAGAATTATTATTCAAATGGATATTGATAATAAGATTAATGAAACCAATGAAAGAAATAATCGGATGGAGAAGAAAATTTCAAATTATGACATTTTCTTCAATGTAAGACCAAGAAATTCTGTCATTTTAAGAAAACTTTATTTTAAAGGTGGGAAGGATTATAGACTGGAATTCGATTTAAAGATTAAACATAATTATCATAGAGCTTTAGAAAGGGTTTCTGTTAATTGGAATATTATGGAAGTTGGAGGGGCATATTTTAGTCAAAACAGTTTTGATGAAAGAATTCCATATATAATAGAAAGAATAGAACCTGGAGTTGAATATAAAAAGCACTTTAATTTAACCTTTGGAAGACATGGAAGAAGGAATGCCAAGTCTCCAAAATTGAAAAAAGGAAAATCATATAGAGTCAGTTTAAAATTCGATGATACTGAGAGATTCCACGAAACAAATGAAAGGAATAATTTTTCAAGTTTTACATTTAGAGTTCCTAAATAGACTTGAATTTTAAACTGGAAAGACAATGTCATGCCAGAGCTTCTATAGCATAAATTTATAGTTTATTTGGTAGTAAAAGTAAAATTATGTTCAATTAGGTTGAACTGTTTTATTCCTGTTTTCTGAGAAAGTTGTTTTTTTGGATTTTTATACTATAACTGTAGATAGACATTGGTTGTTTATTGCTTGATTATTTTTTACTAGCCGTAACTGGTTACCAAGGAGGAATTGATGGAAAGTTTAATTAATCTATGCGGTGAATGGTACTTAATAATACTAATCGGTATATTATTCACATTTTTTGGAATGATCAGTTTAAAACTGGGTGATTTTTTTTATGCGGTAAGAGAAATTGCCAGAAATACAAGAGAGAAAAAGTCTGAAGACAGTGAAAATGATTATGAGGAAAAACAAATAGGATTAATGAATATTAAAGGATTTATATTAAGTTCAAAAGGGATTTTTGTGTTTCTTGGACTGGCATTGATATTTATTGGTTGGATTCCATTATTACAAAAACTAAAAAGAATAATTGGTGTACATTAAATCTTAAATTCAAGCATATCTTCTATTCAATATTTAATAATTAGTATGCTTAAAATGAATGCTCTTTTGATACTGGAAACCCGAAAACAGTCTGTTTGGTCTGATTAAATATCGTTAAAAAATAATAATTTTTATTTTTAACAAAAAATAGTGTAGAATGTGATTATGGAAAACCAAATATCAGATTTATTTACAAGATGTCCAAAGTGTCGGTCATTTTCAATTCAAAATCAAAATTATTTAGAAAACAACAAAACTTCATTAAAAAACAAATTCTTCTGTAGTAACTGTAATCATAAATTTTCTTCAAAAGTAGAGAAGAGCATTCCTGAAGAAAAGATCCCTGAAAAGCCTATTCAAGAAGAGACAATTTTTGAAAATAAAAATCCAGTTGAAAAAACATACAATAACAAAAGATATTTAACTTTTGCAGTTTTCTCTATTATTTTAACCATAACTGTATTTGCTTTTGTAATAAATCAAAAAAAACCAAAGAATTTGAAAGGTGACAACTTAAAAAAAGGAATTAATGCTGAGCAAATTGTTAATATTGATCAAAACAAAGCAAATCAAACGAATACTGTTCAAACTAATGATGATCAGAAAAAACCATTAATAACAAATCAACAAAAAGACCTTTCTGAATCTAAAAGACCCGACACTGAAGATATTGAAATAAAAAAGAGTAATATTGATAAAGTGAAAATACAAAAATTCGAAGCAATGCCGAAACTCACAAACAGAACATCTATAAAAGCTATAAATCTTAATTATTTGAGAGTAAGAAAAAGTCATGCTCTTGAATCTGACCCAGCATTTAGATGGAAATTTAAGACTGAAACAATTACGATAAGAAGAGAAAATAACCAAAAAGTTTATATTGCAGGCAATTCATCAGGAACTAAAAAATGGATGGTTGATGATGCGTTATATATTAATGGGAAAAAATTCCAGGGTTGGGAGATTGAACCCGAAAACATAGGGGTCATTCCTCATGAATGTAGAAGAAAACCTCTAGATATCACCAATATGGTCCCTCCGGAAAAAGATATTAATTTAAATATTAAATTGATTGATTATGGAAAATTCTGGGGAAATACATCAATATATGTAGTTGTCAAATAATCCCTTTTCTAATCAGATTTTTTAAAATTCATTATAAAACATCAGCATCTTTGTCTATTTTAAAGAATGATATTGATGATTTTAACTGCTGTGCCTGCGACGACAGCTGTTCAGCAGTTGAAGCCATTTCTTCCGATGAACTTGCATTTTTTTGAATAATTTCATCAAGTTCATTTATTGCTTTTACAATCTGACCCGCCCCCTGATTCTGTTCAGTACTTGATGCAGTTATTTCTGAAACAAGGTCTGCTGTTTTGCCTATATCAGGAACGAGTTCACCTAACATTTTCACCGCTTTCTCGGCTACTCCTACACTATTCTTTGCCAGCTCTGTAATCTCTTCTGCGGCGTTTTGACTTCTTTCTGCAAGCTTTCTCACCTCTGATGCAACAACAGCAAAACCTTTCCCATGCTCCCCTGCTCTAGCTGCTTCAATTGCAGCATTTAAAGCCAGTAAATTTGTCTGTCTTGCTATCTCCTGTATAATACCGATCTTGTCTGTGATCTCTTTCATAGCAATCGTAGTCCTATTTACTGCTTCTCCACTATCCTTAGCATTTGCTGACGCCTTTGCAGAAAGACTTTCTGTCTGTTGAGCATTATCAGTATTATGTTGAATATTTGCACCCATCTCTTCCATTGAAGTGGAAATCTCCTCTGCAGAAGACGCCTGTAGCGTAGCTCCCTGTGATATCGATTGTGCTGACGAACTCAGTTCATTACTACCGGATGCAACATTTTCAGAGACCGTCTGAACTTCAGTCACAATTCTTATAAGATTATCAGACATTAGCAGCATTGCTTTGCCTAATTGTCCAATCTCATCTTTTTGATCTACATCCAATTGAGCTGTAAGATCTCCTTCTGCTATTTGTTCAGAGAATCTTACTCCCTTCAAGATAGGTGTAGTTATACTAAGAGCAATAAATAGTGAAACCATAACTACTAATATAATAATAACCAAAGCTGATAATAGAATCGTTTTTATTAAAGCATTGATTGGTTCAATTATCTCCGTATGGCCTATTTCCGCAGTCAAAACCCAGGTTATATCGCCAACCTTTACAGATGTATATGCAGCAAGCACCTCAGATCCATTATAATTTTTCGTAATTTTACTGTCTGTCTTTCCCGACAAAGCATTCCTGACTGCTTCAGTATCACATCCATTTTCTTTTACTGTTCCAGTAAGTGATGCTGATACAGATCGTCCCTCTTTGTCAAGAAAAGACCCACTTCTCATCCTGAAATCTTTAGCAACAAGTAAAGTCTCCCCACTTTTACCCATACCTGTTCTTTGTTCAAGCATTATCTTATTAATCGCTTCAATAGACATCTGAATTGCGACTACACCTATAATCTTTCCATCTTCCTTTAACGGTGCTGCAACAAATTGGGTTGGAGCACCATTGGAGATAGCATAGGGTTTGATATCTGAAAGAACGATTTTTCCTTCTTTTGAAGCTATTCTCCACATATCCCTCAATGATGAATCTGTTTTTGAAATTCTTGTTCCAAAGTCTCTGTTTTTTGCAACAGAATAGCTTACATCACCATCATCTGCATCTATAAGAAAGATATCATTATATCCATATTGGTCCAGATAAAACTTTATATTTGGATGAAATATATCATGCAATTCCTTATATTCTTCAGTTGCATCAAATTTTCCTTCTGTATTTCCTTTAAATTTATTTCCACTAGCTCCTCCCCCAGAATTATACTCCTCATCTAAAGCTTTATAAGTCTCTTTGACAAATGGATTATTGGCAATTACGGTAACATCAGCAATTATTTCTGTAAAAAGTGACTCAACTTGTGATTTCTTTATATCGCGTACAGACATTAACTGTTCAAATGATTTCTTCATTAATGCATCATCAGCATTATTAAGAGATATCCAGCCAACAAGAGCTAGAGGAATTATACCTACAATTAAAAATAATCCAATCAATTTCGGTTTCAATTTAATGTCTTTTAGTTTTACCATACTTTATCTCCATACTTAGATATCTATATTATAAGCTTATTTTTAAGCATAACATATAATTCCATATATTGAAATCTTTCACATATATTTACTATTAAATTATATTGTTATTTTCATTTACTGTTTAAATTTCCTTAAAATAAAACAATTTTCTTTATATCCAAAAAATAATTTCATAGCACATATACCCGTTATCATATTGCAAAAAACAGTGATTTTAGGTATAATAACTTTATTCTTCAATATTTTTTACAATTGAAGATTAAGTGAGGGTAAAATGAAAATATTTGTTATTAATAGTGGTAGTTCCTCTGTTAAGTTTCAGCTTATTAATATGACCACCAAAGATGTTATGGCAATAGGACTTGTAGAAAGAATAGGTCTTCCAAAATCAAGATTGAAGTATGAAAGTAAAAAAGGAAAAAGAACTTTCAACCAGGATATAAAAGACCATAAAGAAGGAATAAATCTAATTGTAAAAATCCTGACTGGGACTGAATTGGGAGTTTTAAAAGATATGAATGAAATATACGCTGTTGGTCACAGAGTCGTTCATGCAGGCGAGCAATTTAACAGTACCGTTATTCTAACAGATGAAGTAATGACAGCGTTAAAAAAAAGCACACATTTAGCCCCTCTTCATAACCCTCCAAATATTATTGGCGTTGAAGCTACAAAAGAGGTTCTGCCAAACACTCCAATGGCTGGAGTATTTGATACTGCATTTCATCAGACAATGCCCCCAAAAGCATATATATACCCTATCCCCTATGAATATTATAATAAATATAGAGTCCGTAGATATGGTTTTCATGGGACCTCTCACTTGTATGTATCCAAAGAAGGTGCAAGATTAATGAAGAGAAAACTCACTGATCTTAAAATTATTACCTGCCATCTTGGAAATGGTGCTTCAATGGCTGCAATAAAATATGGTAAATCCATTGATACAACAATGGGATTTACACCCCTCGAAGGTTTAATGATGGGAACAAGATGTGGCGATATTGATCCTGCAATTCCTCTTTTCCTTCAAAGAGTAGAAGGTCTGGAATCTCATGAAATTGATGCAATCCTCAACAGAAAGAGTGGCGTTTTAGGTATATCTATGATTTCTTCAGATATGAGAGATGTTGAGTCATCAGCAGAGGATCATGGAAATTTACAGGCACAACTTGCAATTGAGATGTATGCATATAAAATCAAAAAATATATTGGTTCATATGTAGCTGCAATGAATGGAGTTGATCTCATTATATTTACAGCAGGAATTGGCGAACGTGATACTCTTGTAAGACATAAAGTTCTTGAAGATATGGAATGTTTTGGAATTGATTTTGATCCTGAAATAAATGAGAAAGTATTTGGAGAATTAGGCACCTTAACTAAACCGGATTCAAAGGTAAAAGTAATGGTCATTCCAACAAACGAAGAGTTAGAAATAGCTGAACAAACCATGGCTGTTGTTGAGAAAAACACCAAAACAAAAAAATAATAACCTTTTTTGCAAGAAAATCAATTTTTAATTGTTTTAATTTTTTAGAGAGACAGGTCTAGAAATATATAAGGAGGTTTTTATGAAAAAATTTTTAATAATTATGTTTTTAATTTCATTAAGTGTATTTTGCTGGGCAGAGGCAAAGATAATCCCATTAAATGATAGTATTATGAAACCAAATCAAATAGTCGTTGGTGATGATCATATATATATTACTGAAGGAACCACAATTTCAATTTTTTCAATCAAAGATTATAAATTTATATCAAAGTTTGGAAAAAAAGGGGAAGGACCGGGAGAGATTCAAGGATCAAGAAGAGGTAATGTAAATCTTACGTTAATTCCAATGGGAGAAAAGCTTTATCTATTCAACCGAAATAAAGTTATGTATTTCTCAAAGAATGGAAAGTTCCTAAGTGAAAAGAGAATTGCAAGCGGATTTGTAAGAAGCTTATTACCCGTTAATGATAATTATGTCGGACGCTCAATGATTAGAGGGAAAAACAGATCACTAAAAACAGCTGTTAATATTTTTAGTAAGGATCTTAGTAAAAAAAAGCTTTTTTATGGAGCAGAAAAAAATATGGAAAGAGGAAGCAGGTTTAAACATTTTATTCCTGATAGTATTTTTATATTGAGAGCACATAATGGGAAAGTATATATTAATGATACAAAAGAATTACTAATTAAAGTACTTGATAAAGCAGGAAAAAAAACCGGAGAAATAAAACATGAATTCAAACTATCCAAAGTATCTGAACAGACAAAAACAGATATCAAAAATTACTATAAAACTGACCCCACTTTCAAAGCTTTTTTTGAAAGGATTAGGAACAGGATCAAAGTAGGAAAAACATATAGTGCAATAAATGATTTTTTTATTGATAAGGACACGATTTATGTTCAAACTTATAATAAAACAAATAAGGGAGTTAATTTCTTGATTTTTAATACCTCAGGAAAATTCATTAAAGAAACAGTTGTGCCTTTAGAAAGTATCAATGTTCTTGATTTCTATCCATATTATATAAAGAACAACACTCTTTATCAGATCGTTGAAAACGAAGATGAAGAAGAATGGGAATTACATATTTCCAAGATATAAAGAATTGTGAGTAGTGAGTTGTGAATAGAAAGTATCTGAAGCAAATGATTCTTTCACTTCCCCTTCACATCTCACGACTCACGATTTGTTTTTATTTAATGACTACTTTTCTCTCCGGTAAGTTTTTTCATCTTAAAATGATCTCCCCTCTTTTCTACAATCTTTTTCTTCCAGTCATTTGAATATCCAGGATGTTTTACATTATTATTTTCATCCTTCATATTTCCATCAAGATATTTAAATATTAAGAATTCTCCAAGCTTTTTCCATCTTTGTGTAAGATCATCACCCGTTTTAACTGAATACTTTGTTAAATATTCTCTAGCAAGTTCCGGGGATTTTCTGTAAAGAGAAAGAGCGGCTTTATCAATCGAATCCGTCATTGAGATATATTTCCCTTCCAATTCTCCTTGAACTTTTTTAATATCCAGAATCATTTCACTGTATCTTGAGTATGCATAGTTTGAAACAAAATTAAATACCCAGAATGCTGATTTCCATGTAAATTGATTAAAAGACCCATTCCCAACTTCAAAACTTTTAGGAACAGCTCTTATTCCACAATACATTGGAGTATAAACAGTACTATTGGTGTCATCCAGTCCAAACCACAGAATTCCACCGATTGGATCCGGTAAGTTTGATCTTGATTGTGCAACAAAGGAAAAACCTGTCTGTTGAGTTGAGGTTGCCCTTTCATTACAATATTTCACACCCTTTTGACCTTCAACTTCCCAGGTTAATGGTCTCCATCTATAAGGAAGATTATATGCCCCTGCACCTACGCTTGTTGTCATATCAAATTTTGTGCCTTCCAAATGATCTCTCATAAGTTCCATAACATCATGGACACTTAGTTTCTTATCCGGCTTTATCCATAAAGGCATTGGTTTTGCCCCGGCAATGCCATCAATATAATCAGCAGATATTCTATCTTTTTTTGGAAGAATTCTGTTAAACATTGCCCATACTCTGATTTCACAGAATCTTAATGCACTATAACTTATTGGAGCATATGCATCAACAAAACTGAAATCTTTATCATGACCCTTAAAATAACCCTGCTTTTTTGCAAATGAAATCACATCTTTTGCATAAAGAGTATTTTTATCTTTTAATGGGAACTGTCTGATTCTTGCCTGATTTGCGTGACCGGAAACATAACCATCAGGAATTTTTCTTGCAACCCAGACAGCTCCTTTTTCTTTTGGTCCTTTTCCAATAAGGTCCATTATCCAAACCTCATTTTTATCAGAGATAGAAAAGGATTCTCCACTGCTGTAATATCCATATTCTTCAACAAGTTTGCCCATGGTAATTATGGCCTCTCTGGCTGTTTTGGCTCTCTGTAAAGTAACATACATTAAACTGCCATAATCCATAATAGCCTGTTTATTACCGCTTAACTCTTTTCTTCCACCATAAGTAGTTTCACCTATCGCAACCTGAAACTCATTCATATTTCCAACAACAGAATGAGTTTGTCTTACCTGTTTGATTTTGCCGAGATATTTTCCTGTATCCCATTCATATATATCGAGCATTGCTCCCTTTGGATGAATGGCCGCAGGAGTATAGTATAATTCTCCATATAATACATGGGCATCAGCTGCATAAGTAATCATCGTTGACCCATCAACTGAAGCTCCTTTTGTAATAAGGAAATTTGTACAACCTAAAACAATAATTTCTAATAGCAGAATTGCTATTATCACAATAAAAACCTTTTTCATATTTTAATCCTCCAGATTTTATTTATTATTAATTCTATATAAAAACCTGAAAGATGTAAAGGACATTATTTTCATACCTCTTCTGCAAAGAGAAAACCGAATAGGTCTATATTAGTTATGCATGAAAGGCTTTACTTTCTTCGAGATAGGGATCTTTCTCAGGTATTGGAGAAGATTTTTCAAATGCCTTAAAGAATATCCAGATAAATACAGAGATGGAGGCCAGAAACATTCCAATCTCAATGACACCAAATACTGGTGTCTTATATTGTGAAGGAAATATCATCAGGTAAAGATCTGTCCATCTTCCGGCAAGTACTAAAAGGGATGCAATTACAAGATATTTACCGTCTCTTTTTGTTTTTCTAAACAACAGTATCACAAAGGGAAATAACCAGTTCAGGCATACATTTAAGACCATTAATGAGCCATATACACCCAAATTCCTTTTTATATAATAAACTGTCTCTTCAGGAATATTCGCATACCAAATAAGCATATGCTGGCAAAACCAGATATATCCCCAGAAAGTTGTAAACGCAAATAAATATCGGCCCAATTCAAAAAGGTGATCATCTTTAAGAAGTTTTCCAAAGACTCCTCTTTTTCTAAGATAGACCAGTAATATGATCATTGCTGCAAGACCGGACGTGAACATTCCTGAAAAATTATACATTCCAAAAATTGTGGAAAACCAATGGGGTTCAAGAGACATAATCCAGTCAAAGCTTGAGCCAACAAAAAATATTCCACCTATATAAAGAAAAAAAGCAGACCATCGCCGGTTAATATTGGAATGCCTTATATCACCGGTTTTGTCCTGTTTTTTTGAATGTTTTAATATTTTTTTCCCGACAAAATACCAGAAGAAAAAATAGACCACCATTCTTATTGTAAATCCTGTTGGATTTAACCATGCTACCTTTCCTTTTAAAAGAATATCATTCTGTACAATTTCAGGATTAGACCATATGTATAGAGACCCCATTCCAAAAATAGTAGCGATCATAAAAACAAAGCCGACAGAGAGTATTGAAAACATACCCTCAGGTACTCTCCGGATAATAACATCCCAGCCGGCATTTGACACATAATGAATTGCTACAAACATAATTCCACAAAAGCCTAAGCAGGTAAGAAAGATCCCATTAAGCAATATATTCGACCATACTCTTTCCGGTACCAGAAACATACCGTATACAAGGACAATAATACCTAGAAAAACAAATCCTGCCAGCCATTTTGTTATGTTTTTTGAAATATTTAAATTCTTATTTAATAAATCCATTTATTCTCCTGGTACCTTTGGGTATAACTCTGTATCTTTTTTTATCTCCGATGCCTCTCCTTTGGGAAGGTCTGGTGAGATCCTGTTTTTGTTAAGAGGTACTAAAGTCCTGATAAATAAAACAACCCTCCAGATATCATTTCTGGATATCTGTGATCTATAGGATGCCATATTGCCTTTTCCTTTTGTGATAATGTAGTATATCTGTCCATCCGGCATCTTTATAACTTTGTCTGTTTTCAGTGATGGTGGCGGTGGAACGCCTTTTTTCACAACGGGGCCGTCTCCCATCCCGGTATTTCCATGACAAACCTGACAAAAATTTCGAAATACAGTTTCCCCTCTGGAAATGATTGATTTTTCCGGTTTGAAAGGATTTAAGAGGATCCTGCCTGCAATTTCCTCAGTCAGAGTACCCTCAGAATATTCAGGGAGAAATCCCCTTGAGATAGTCCCCTTAACTGGAGGCTGAAGGGTTTTTCCATCTGGAAAATTCAGATTGGCTGAGAAAGCATCATATGCAATTGAATGTACCATCTCCGGTATAATCTCTACATTAGGTTTAGTTATATCCCTATCCAATAGCTTATATAAAAGGAAGAGAAAAACAAAAACAAATATGAGCAAAAGAAATGGTTTTAGTTTTTTCATACTGCCTCTCCCTCCAGTTTCCACTTGATCGCATTATGCTTAATAGATATAGATTCGGCAAGTTTCTCATTTAAAACTCCTTTTTCTTCAGTAAGAACGAGCAGAAAATGATCATCTGATACTCGTGTCGAGAATTGCTTCGGAACTTTACCCGGACGAAGTTTCGAGATAACAAGAAGGGTAAAGACTGTCCCCAATCCGGCAAAAAGGACTGTAACTTCAAAAGCAACAGGTAAAAATGCCGGGAGTGAATTCCAGGGTTGTCCACCTATATTAATCGGCCAGCTTACCGCAGATATCCAGTACTGTCCTATAAGTGCAAGCAATAAGCCCGTTATTCCAAAAAGAAAACATACTTTTGTCAGCCTGGAAGGTTTAAGTCCCATAGATTTATCCAGACCATGAACTGCATATGGAGTAAAAGCATCAAGTATTTTCAGCTTATTTTCTCTATAATCGCTGGCAGCATCTTTTATGTCAAACTCATTGTCAAAGGTGGCAATAAAATATCTTTTCATTTTTTCTCTCCATGTGAACCTTTATACTTGAGTACAGCTTTTACTTCCCCTATGGATATTATAGGTAAAAACCTGATAAAAAGCATATACAGGGTAAAGAATAATCCAAAGCTGCCAATAAGTGTGCCTATCTCTATCAGAGAAGGTTTATACATTGCCCATGATGAAGGCAGATAATCACGATGCAGAGAAGTTACAATTATCACGAACCGTTCAAACCACATCCCGACATTTATAATAAGCGAAAGAATGAAAACCACTACCAGATTTCTTCTCAATTTTTTAAACCAGAAAAACTGGGGGACAAGCAAATTGATCGAGAGCATGATCCAGTAAGCCCAGGCAAAAGGGCCAAAAGCTCTATTAAGAAACACAAACTGTTCAAATCCATTACCTGAATACCATGCCATAAAAAATTCAGTCGCATAGGATAGAGTTACAATCCCTCCGGTAAGGATTATCACCTTTGTCATATTATCTATATGTTTTCTTGTTATAAACGCTTCAAGGTTCAGTGTTTTTCTAGCGATCAGCATTAAAGTAAGCACCATTGCAAAGCCTGAAAATACTGCTCCCGAGACAAAATATGGGGGAAATGTAGTTGTATGCCATCCCGGAATAGAGGAAGTAGCAAAATCAAAACTGACGATCGTATGCACAGATATTACAAGTGGAGTAGCTAAACCGGCAAGAAGACCATAAGCGGTTTCATAACGGTGCCAGGTTTTAAATGACCCGTTCCATCCAAAACTAAGGACTGTAAATATCCACTTTTTAAATTTATTTGTCACCCGGTCCCTGACTGTTGCCAGATCAGGCATCATACCAATATACCAGAAAACAGCAGAGATGATGAAATATGTACTTATTGCAAACACATCCCAGGCGAGAGGAGATCTGAAATTTATCCAGAGTGGACCTCTGAAGTTGGGATATGGAAAAACCCAGTGAGCAAGCCATGGCCGTCCCATATGTATAAGCGGGAATATTCCGGCACACATAACAGCAAAGATAGTCATTGCCTCAGCCGATCTATTAATAGATGTTCTCCATTTTTGTCTGAATAGGAACAGTATTGCAGAAATAAGAGTACCGGCATGTCCGATACCAACCCAGAAAACAAAATTTGTTATATCAAAGGCCCAGCCGACTGTTTTATTCAATCCCCAGGTTCCAATACCTGTTCTTATCTGATATATAACCGAAACTAAGCCTATTATCAATGCACTGAACGCAAGCAGAAAACCGAACCACCATAAACTTGTCGGTTTTCTCTCCATAACGCCTAATACATCATCCGTTACAGTTGAAAGGGTCTTTTGTCCCCCAACAAGATTCTCTCTAATTGTGATTATATTTTCAGCCATGTTTTCTTTCCCCTTTTTTCCCCTCTGTTTTTTTCCTGTTCCGGACATTTGTCATATATCCAACTGTAGGGCGAACATTTAACTCTTCAAGAACATGATAATGCCTTGGATCCTTTGCCAAACGGGCTATTCTGCTGTCAGAATCATTCAGATCGCCAAATACAATGGCATTTGCAGGGCAGGACTGTTCACATGCAAGTTTAATATCACCATCTTTAAGTTTAACTCCCTTAGCCTTTGACTCAAGTTTAACTTCCTGTATCCTCTGAATACACATTGAACATTTCTCCATTACTCCTCTGGATCTGACAGTTACATCCGGATTTAAGATCATATTTTCCAGGTTATTCTCTTTTGCATAATCAAACCAGTTAAAACGTCTTACCTTATATGGACAATTATTGGCACAGAACCGTGTCCCGATACAGCGGTTATATACCTGCTGACTCAAGCCTTCCGAGCTGTGTACCGTTGCAAGAACAGGACAGACAGGTTCACAAGGTGCATTATCACAATGCTGACAGAACATTGGCTGAAAGTTTACATCAACATCCTTACCATCACCGGAATAGTATCTATCAATTCTCAACCAGTGCATTTCCCTTCTTCTTAATACCTCATCTTTTCCAACCACAGGAATATTATTTTCCACCTGGCAGCTCACAACACATGCTGAGCATCCTGTACAGGCAGAAAGGTCTATGGCCATTCCCCAGTGATGATCCTTATAGGGATGATTCTCTTTCCACAGACTCATTAAATGATGTTGAGGATGGCTTCCTGAAGAGGGATCTTTCTTATACTCTGAAAATACTGTTTCCTGAACAAAGGGCCTAACCTCCATAGCTGGAGGCATAGTATTTTCCGGGTTTTTCAGCGTATCATAGGTCTGAGTATATGCAAGCTGTTCAGTTTTTCCTGTTTTCTCTATCTTTACAATTATTCCTGAATAGGTTGTAGTTCCCCTCTCACGTTTTAATAATGGAGAAACATTTTTTCCAACAGAGGACCCTTTTGCAAAAGGTTTTCGACGTTCTATCCATTTTGGTCCGATATCAAAAAACCGTTCCGTTGTTCTACGTCCATATCCCAGAGGAATAGCAATAACATTTTCATGTTGACCCTGTTGAATATGTACAGGAAGTTCAATAAATATATCCTTTGAAGATATTTTTATAACATCACCATTTCTCAGTCCAAGTTCCTCAGCTTTTTCTGAAGAGATCGAAGCAAAATTATCCCATGTTATTTTTGTAATTGGATCTGCAAGCTCCTGGAGCCATGGATTATCACTATTACGGCCGTCAAGTAATTGAACTGAAGGATATGCAATAAGAGAAAGTCCTTTTTTTATTTTAAAATCATTCTTACGCTCACCCTCATTGAAAGGTTCTAGTTTTATTTCAACAGGTTTTAAAACTGAAAAACCATCATGGACCATTACATCCCACCAGCGGTTAAAAGTTTTACTAGCTGTTTTTCTAGTCTCATAAACGGTTTTCCAATAATCCCGGATCATCTCAAGATCATCTTTTTTTGATCCGGACCATGCAGCAAGTGAACAACGGAAAGACCGATTATTTTTTAACATTTTTATTGCAGGCTGGGTCATGGAAAGAATACCTGAAGTAAATTCATTATCAGACCAGGATTCAAGATAATGAGGTACGGGGCATACATATAAACATTTTTCTGTAGATTCGTCCATCTTTGAGGAGAAACTGACTGTTGAGTCCACCTTTTCCATTAATTCAGCAAATATATCGCCATCCGGAAGCTCATAAACAGGGTTTACATTGTGAATCATCAGAACCCCAACTCTTCCACCTTTTAATTTAGAAAAAAGATGATCAATATTCCTGTCATCTCCTTTAAACTGAAAGCTTGGATTGATAAGGTCAATGGTTTCTCCAACATTATTCAAATGATTATTTATCCTGTTAATAATCAGTTGAGTCTCAACATCATTTGTACCTGAGATGATAAGACTTCTTCCAGCCATATGCCGAAGTTCCCCTGCGAGTTCATTTGCCAGTTTATCTTTTGAACTTCCTTTCAGCGCTGAATAAATATCATTAATAAGCACCCTTATCTCTTCCTGATCCAGGACTATCCTCTTATCCGCCTTTGCTCCTGTAATGGTCATTCTTGATTCTATTTGAATATGCTTTGAAATATTGTCAGCCGAGAGACTTCTTTTTTTTCTATAATCCTTTGTAAATTGTACAGGAGATATCCATGTGCCTAAAAAATCTGCTTCAAAACTAAGTATCATGTCAGCCTTATCAAACCTGTAATTTGGAAGTATTCTTTCCCCGTAGTTGATCTTATGGGCATCAAGAATTGCAGAATATGAGACCGGATCATATTCATAATGAAATGAGTTTTTATTCTTCTCAAGGAATTTTTGAATATAATACCTGGTTGATGGACTATTCACCGTCTCAGTCAGTAGTATAATATCCTTTTCATTTTCAACTGCCTTATTAATCTCTTCAATAATATTCTGATCAATATCCTGCCATGTCTTTTTTTCACCTTTTTTCTGAGGAAAAGAAAGACGTTTGGAATCATATAAACCGAGTATTCCGGACTGACAAACCGGACATACGCCTCCCTGACTTACAGGATGTTCAACGTTCCCTTCGATCTTTATTGGTCTTCCATCTCTGTTTTTTACCAGAATACTGCAACCGGAAGCACAGGAATGACTGGTTGACGCATACCAGTAAGCCTTTCCCGGAATTACCTCTTCAGGCTGAATAAGGAAAGGTATTGCCTTTTCAACCGGAGCCTGGGTACATGATGTAAGAAGTGCAGCCATAGAGAAGCCTGTTGCTTTTAAAAAATTTCTCCTGGTAACCTCTTTACCTTTCAATTCAAGATCAGGAGGCCCTGAAAACTCTTTTCCTTCCACCAAATTATATTCCATTTTCATATTTTTATTTTTCATATTAAACCTTTTTATCAATAATGACATGTTGAACAATTGGACAAAAGTTTAGTCCTTCCGGGAACAGTTTTATATGTTTTTCCTGTTTCCCTGTGACATTTAAGGCACCAGCCCATCGACAGGTCGGAAACCTGTCTTACTTTTTCCATTGTTTCAATTTCGCCATGACAGCTATTACATTCGACTCCAGCAATATTATGTGCCTTATGACTGAAAAACACATGATCAGGCAAATTATGGATCTTAGTCCATATTACAGGTTCAGGCACTATATCCATTGGTTTCATATTCTTATCATACCCCAGAGCAGAATAAATTTTTAAAATTTCCGAGGAATACACTGCCTTTATATCTCTTCCCTCTTTTTTTGCCGCTATCTCCTCTATATTTATAGCGTCACTTGTAGCTCTTACAAATTTATGACAATTCATACAAATACTCATTGCAGGTATTCCTGCATGTCTGCTTTTTTCAGCTCCGAAGTGGCAGTAGAGACAAGAAATTTTAAGTTCTCCTGCATGAGCCTGATGAGAAAACTTTATCGGCTGATCAGGCTGATACCCTTCATGATTGCCGGGGATATGATAATTGGAATTAGATATTATTATAAACATTCCCAAGACCAGTATCATTATTGAAAGATATTTGATTTGTTTGTTAAATAATTTATCCATCTCTTCTCTCTTTTGTTCTTAGCATTTTATTTCTGAGTTTTTTCTATCGTAATAATACCAGTTTAATACCAGGCAAATTGCATAGTAGACTGCAAATCCGTAAAGAGCATATTCTGCAGTACCTGCACTTACCTGCTGACCAAATACTTTTGGAATAATGAATGCACCGTAAGCTGCAATTGCTGATGTCCATCCAAGTACCGGTCCTGCCTTTTCTTTCGAGAAAATATAGGGAATACTTCTAAAAGTAGATCCATTTCCTATCCCCGTAGTCATAAAAAGTACCATAAATGAAATAAAGAAGGGCCACCAGTATTCTTCCGGAGTCTGAGACCCCTTAGTCTGTACAACAAAATATGCAACAGACAATGCAGCAATAATCTGAAAGACAGTACTTACAGCTGTAACTCTTGATCCGCTGTTGATCTTATCAGAAATAATACCTCCAACCGGTCTGATTAAAGCACCTATAACAGGTCCTAAAAATGCCCATATCATAATATTTGGTGCATTAGGATTAATCCATGTTGGATCTGCCGGATTTGAATATACAAATATGTCCTGAGCCAGTTTTGGAAATACCATTGAATATCCTATAAATGATCCAAATGTCATTGTATATATAATTGTCATTATCCAATTATGTTTATCACCAAGAATTGAAAACTGCTTATTCAGATTTTCCTTGATCTCACCAGGTGTAGCAAATTTCATCAGAAAAACAGATAATAAGACAACAATTGGCAGTACTATCCACATTGCAATATTCTTCATCCCCCATGATCCCCATGGTAAACCTATCAATAGAAATGCCCCGACAGCCGCAGCTATTAATCCAAGAATGACCATATATAGAGTTTTGGAAACACCTTTAGCAGTATTCGGTAAACTAGGAGTTCCGGTTGAGACATTATTCATAAAAAAGAAAGCGCCAAGAGTTGCCATTGATATTAATGGAACCCAAACCCACGCAGCATTTTGAAGACCTGCAAAAGGTGCACCCTTTGCTGTTGCAACTAATCCTGCTGTTCCTCCAAATAAAGATAATGTAACAACCATGGG
The DNA here is from genome assembly GCA_965371805.1 of uncultured bacterium. GTDB lineage: Bacteria > Acidobacteriota > Aminicenantia > UBA2199 > UBA2199 > JAOZTV01. Next base: position 53,841 of record CBDUZW010000003.1, read on the forward strand.
AATAAGTTTCTGCATAACACCAACCCCTAAATTACCCAATCCGGCATTCATGCCAAGTGAATATCCTTGTATTTTTTTAGGAAAGAAGAAACTGATATTGCTCATTGAAGAGGCAAAATTTCCCCCTCCAAAACCTGATAGCAGTGCCATTATAGCAAAAAACATATAAGGTGTATTTATATCACTCAAAGCAATGCCTGTACCAATTGCAGGTATAAGAAGAAGTCCGGTAGTAATAAATATAACATTTCTTCCTCCACCAATAGATATTAGAAATGAATTTGGAAGTCTTAATGTAGCACCGGATAAACCTGCAATTGCAGGAAGAGTATAATATAGACTATTTATCTCTTTTAATGCAGCTATATATTCCTTTGTACCTGAAACAAGTCCTTCAGTCATCCCAAAGGTAAACCCGAAATCCTTCATGTATTTTATCAATACCCCCCACATGATCCATACAGAAAATGCAAGTAATAGAGCTGGTATTGATGCCCATAGATTTTTATTGGCTATCTTCTTACCTGTTGAATTCCAAAAGGATTCATCCTCTACATTCCAGTCTTTAATATTTATCATATTATGCTCCCACTCCATTATTTTCAATTTTTGTCTCCAGGTCTGTTAAAAGTTCAGGAGCTTTCTTTTTTATCATTTTCCTGGCAACCATATGAAGCCATATCAGGCAGGCTATTGCAAGAACAAGAAAAAACATCCATGTAGTATTCCACAGTCCTGTCCCCTTTAATAGATATCCGAATATAACCGGGCAGAAAAAACCACCTAATCCACCGACTACTCCTACAATGCCACCGACTACTCCTACATCTTCAGGGAAATAATCAGGAATAAATTTATAGACTGCCGCCTTTCCAATCCCCATCATTATACCTACTACAAATACAAAAAAAGTAAATATCCATACATTTGCCTGAAAGAATATATGTGTAATTCCTCTAGCAAGCAGCTGCTTCTTTTTCACTATATCACCTGGTTTTACAATTGGTTTTTGCCAGAAACTTGATTTTGGAAAAACAAGAACGTTAGGTTCAACCTCCAATAATCCGGCTTTAGATTTATTGCTATACATATATATCTTATTTTCAACTTTTATATATTCTTTAGTAACCTCTGTTACAGTTCCGCTTTTTCGTGCCATTATACCCTGTCCCGGAGACTGTATCTCCATTCGGGGAATAATTAATAGTGCAGAAGATACTATTATTGCTCCTAATACTATATACATTATTAAACGGGCACCAAATTTATCCGATAGCCATCCACCAAAGGCTCTGATAACTCCGGATGGGAGACTGAATATAGCTGCCATCAGACCGGCAGTTGCAATTGTCATCGAATAGACATTAACATAATATGGAATAAGCCATTGTGCCAATGCTACAAATCCACCAAAAACCAGAAAATAATAGAGACCATATCTCCAGACCCTCATCTGTTTAAGAGGAGCCAGGCGCTGTTTAAGTGTTTTTCCCGGATCTTCTTTAACTTTTTTAGAAAATGTAGTAAACCAGAATATAATTGCCATGATAAAAAGAACAGCTGCATATATCTTAGGCATCGTTCTCCACCCTTCAAGATTATTCCCATTATCTGTTAAATGTTTTAGAAGAAACGGAGCTCCCATACTTGTAAGCGCTGCTCCTGCATTTCCTGCACCGAATATTCCTAGAGCTGTACCCTGATTTTCCTTTTTAAACCATACAGAGGTATATGCAATTCCAACAGCAAAGGACGCACCACTTATCCCGAAACCAAGACTGCCGATAATAAATGTATAAAAAGAATCAGCTAAACTTAGTAAATATGTTGAGACAGAAGCTACCAGCATAAGAATTGTATAAACGATCCGTCCACCATATTTATCAGTTAAAATTCCCACAGGAAGTCTTACCAGGGCTCCTGTTAATACGGGGACGCCGATCAGCCATCCAATTTGAGCCTTATCCCAGGAAAAAACTCCACTATCTACTAAAAAGGTGACTAACACTCCGTTCATCATCCAGACTGCAAAACAAATGGTAAATGCGACTGTATTCATCCCCAGGACTATATTAGCTTTTTTTTGTTCACTTAACACTATATTTCCTCCTATCTCTAAGGCTTAATGAGATTTATTTTCTATTTCTCTTATTTTTTTTCTATCCCAATACCATCTGACCATCTGAAGTTTTCGCCATATATAAGGCAGTGGCAATACAAGTGCATGGATCAGCCTTGTAAATGGGAAAAGAAATATGATCGAAAACGCGCTGGCAATATGAAGTTTCACTATAAAAGGCATTGCGGAAATAAACGAAAGATCAGGATTGACTTTAAAAATTGATAAAAGATAGGGGCTCAGAGATGACGCAAACCATGAGGAACCATATCTGTAAAACAATGCTACATAGAGACCTGACAGGATTTGAACAGTTAATATTCCCAGAACTACCCAGTCTGCGGAACTGGTAACTATTTTTACCTTTTTATCTATTACTCTTCTGATCATAATATTTAGAAGACCTGTAAAAGTTAAAAGCCCGAATATTAAAACAGATATCTCCATTATATAAAGTCTAAAGGGTTCATGATTCCAAATTAGAGTTGCCTCAGGAAAAAGGAACCAGAACAGATGTGCAGTAAAAATTACGAGAAGACCATAATGAAACGGCACTAATCCCCAAAAATGCTGTCGGTTTTCCAGAAACTGTGATGATAAACTTGAATAAACAAAAGATGTTTTCTTATATCTATAAATAGATACTAGAAAAAAAGTAAAAATGCTCAAATATGGAAGGATTATAAAAAAAAATGTATCTATAATCTCTTTAAATTGTTCCATTATGTGATACCTCCAAAAATTGATTTTGAAAAAAATCATTCGTAAACTTTATAAGATGTTTATAAGGACTCTCAGAATTTTCAAATCCTTTTGAAATTTTTTTTAATGCCGGGATAATATAATCTTTACCAAAAACCTTCTGTTCCTCTGATCCCATCCTGATAAGAAGGGCAATGATATGGGTCAGATGATCAGGAAGGTCCCTCGTCTCCTTTACTCCCTTATCTTTCATAAGATTTCTGACCTTAACCAGAAATTGTCCCCTATTATAATTTTCACCGTATAAATGCCATCCAATATCAAGGCAGGTAGCAGGATTCATATCAAAGCTGGATATATAAATTTCCTGTAAACTTTTTAATTCTGATTGCAGGGACAAACTAAAAAATTGTTTTAGTTCATGCTGTTCGTCCTCATTAAAACCATCATATTCAATACTGGTCAACATTTCCATGTATCCATTTTGAGGATATTGGAAAAAAGGGATCAGATCAGAAAGCTGAGAATTCATCATATTATAGTCCTCTTTTCGGTTCTTCTCTAAATCCGAACCCTGTCTCCTGCTTATGTTTCAGCGGATCTTCATACATTTCAATAGCCTGTTCTCTATGACTTGCAGGAATTACAAACCTCTCATTAAATGTGCTTAATGATGTGGCCTGATATATGGCCTCTGCCTCTTCTTTTGAACAGTCAGCTTTAATTAATGCATTTTCTGCATCCTTTAAATCAATATCTCCAACTGTAACAGCTCGTCTATACGTCCTTATAGCTGATTGCTTTTCCAGGGCATAGCGGACAAATTTTTCATCTCCCCCACTAAACATATTCGCCAGATACTTTATCGGCAGCCTGGCTTTATCAAAATCCGGAAAGAAATCCTCATTTACATTTTTAACCTGTTTGCCGTCTTGAGCAGACATAACAGGTAGTAATGGAGGAACATAAAAAAGCATTGGAAGGGTTCTATACTCCACATGAGGAGGAAGTGCAATTCCCCATTTTTTTACAAAATCATAAACGGGAGATTTTTGTGCCGACTCAATTGTAGAATCAGCAATACCATTTTTCTTTGCTTCCCTGATAACATTTTCATCAAAGGGATCAAGGATCATATCTCTTTGTGCTTTTAAAAGTTGATCATCAGGCAGAGAGGCTGTCTCCTCTATCTTCTCAGCATCATAGAGTAAAACTCCAAGGTATCTGATTCGCCCTACACAGGAGTGGAAACATGCAGGAGCCTGTCCTGTCTCAACCCTGGGAAAACATAGGATACATTTCTCTGATTTCCCTGTATTCCAGTTAAAGTATGTTTTCTTATATGGGCAGGCAGACACACATGATCTCCATGCACGGCATCTTTTCTGGTCGATCAATACAATACCGTCCTCCCCTCTTTTATACATTGCACCGGATGGACATGATGCAACACAAGCGGGATTCATACAATGATTACAGATTCTTGGAAAATAGAACATAACAAGCCTCTCAATTGCAAACATCTGATCCCGCTGTTCAGGAGTTAAATTTTCAAGATTTATATCATTTTTTGCATACACGGATGAACCGCTGAGATCATCGTCCCAGTTGGGTCCCGCCTTTATATCAATATACTCTCCGGTAACCATTGAAATAGGTTTGGCTGTAGGCTGGTCATCCGATCCCTTTGGATTGAATAATGCCTTATAGTCATATGTCCATGGTTCATAATAATCATCCATAGTAGGCATATTGGGATTATGAAATATATTAGTAAAGGACTTTAACTTATCTGTAGACTTTAATCTAATCTTTCCCTTATTTTCTACCCAACCACCCTTATATTTTTCCTGATCTTCCCATCTTGTAGGAAAACCTGTTCCTGGTTTTGTTTCTACATTATTCCACCACATATACTCAGTACCTTTCCGGTCTGTCCAGATATTCTTACAGGCTATACTGCATGTATGACATCCAATGCATTTATCAAGATGAAAAACCATTGAAATTTGTGATCTTATATCCATATCAATCTCCTCATAATCTCTTTTACCATATAAGTTTAGGTAATTTTCTTACCATAATAAATGTGTCTCTATTAGCTCCGGTCGGTCCCCAGTAATTAAAGTGAAATGTAAATTGTCCATATCCACCAACCATCAGATTGGGTTTTAATTTTGTTCTGGTCAAGCTGTTATTCGTCCCGGCCCTTTTATTCCCCCGTTTCGGAGATTTTGGTACAGAAAGTGTCCGTTCCGTAGCATGATATATAATAACTATACCTCTCGGGATCCTTGCACTCACATTAGCTCTGGTTACAACCACACCATTATCATTAAAAACTTCTACCCAGTCATTATCTATAATTCCAAGCTCCTCTGCATCCTTATCATTTATCCAGAAAGGCTCTACTCCACGGCTGAGTGTGGACATCCTATGGTTATCTCCATAAGTTGAATGAATATGCCATTTGCCGTGAGGAGTTAGATAGTTGAATATTTTTACCTTTTCACCATTCTCTTCAGAAACAAGATCAGCATACTGTGTAGGAGTAGGTTTAGGTTTAAAAGTTGGTAAATGTTCTCCAAACTGAATATAACCGGGATGATCAAGATAAAAATGCTGTCTACCGGTTAAGGTTCTCCAGGGAACATCCTTTTCAACATTATATGTAAATGCAGAATAAGGCCTTCCATTGTCCATTAAGCCAGACCACATAGGACTATTAAGAAGTCTTCGGGGCTGGGCACAGAGATCATCAAAACTGAGTCTGACATTTCTATCTTTTTCCGCCAGATCAGCCAGTTTCAGGCCGGTTTTTTTCTCCATGTTCTTATATGATCTATATGCAAGCTCACCATTTGTGACCGTTGCCAGTTGAAGAATTGTATTGCAGACATCTTTAGCATCTTTTAAAGAGGGATATACATTCCCATCCCATTTCTCTGTCGGGCTTTCCTCAATTAATTTTTCATATTCATCTTTTACATCATATTTTGTTCCATGAGCACCAAGTCCGTTTTTAGGAACATTGGGACCGTAGGATATGAATTTTTTATAAACATTCTTAAAATCCCTCGAAACAACCTTAATACCCGGCATAGTTTTTCCCGGTATCGCTTCAATTTCTCCCTTTGACCAGTCTTTTATCTCTTTCTGAGCGATCTCACCCGGTGTATCATGAAGAATAGGAACAGAAAGAATATCATCTACAGGTTCAGGAAAATGTGTTTCCGACAAATTTGAAAAGGTTTCGGCAATTGCCTTAAAAATGTCCCAGTCACTTTTCGATTCCCATGAAGGTGGAACGGCTTCCTGGAGGGGGTGTATAAAACTATGCATATCTGTAGAGTTTAGATCATCCTTCTCATACCAGGTAGCTGCCGGTAGAATAATATCAGAATAAAGGGCCGAAGTATCCATACGGAAATTAAGGTCTACAATAAGATCCATTTTCCCTGTTGGTGCTTTTTCATGCCATTTGACATCTTCAACAGAGTCCTTTGCAAAGGTATCGTCCGAAACAGCATTTGAATGGGTGCCTAAATAATGTTTAAGAAAATATTCATGTCCCTTTGCACTGCCTCCAATTGCATTTCCTCTCCATATAAACCATATTCTGGGAAAGTTCTTCGGATTATCCGGGTCCTCAATGGAGTATTTCAGTTCTCCATTTTTTAATTTATTTACAACGAAATCCGCGACCTCTTTCTCACTTTCAGCACCACTCTTTTTTGCTTCAACAGCAAGATCAAGAGGATTTGTTTCATATTGAGGATAAAAAGGCAACCAGCCATTTTTAACTGCCTTAACATTTATATCTATTGTATGTCCCTTAGCCAGAGTGCCTTCAGGTTGATCTTTTGGAACTGTATGATAATCTGTAAAAGATTTTTCATATCTCCATTGATTGGAATGAATATAATGCCAACTTGGTGTGTTCTGCATTCTGGAAGGTGCATGCCAGTCTTTTGCAAATGCAATAGAACCCCAGGATTCTCCCGGAGCCAGTTTCTCCTGCCCCACATAATGACCGAGTCCTCCTCCATTCTTTCCTATACAGCCACAAAACATCAATGCATGAATAGCAGAACGGTAGATCAGGTTCGCATGATACCAGTGATTAATCCCGGCTCCAATTATAACCGTACAGCGTCCTTCAGTCTTTTCAGCAGTATTGGCCCATTCTCTTGCAAAACGGATAAGGTCTTCCTTTGCGATCCCGGTATATTTTTCTGACCAGGTTGGAGTATAAAGAGCATCTTCCTCATAGTCTTTGGGATATCCCTTTAAACCTCTTGGAACTCCATACTGAGCCATTAGAAGATCATAAACGGTTGCAACCGGTATCTTACCCGATTCTGTTTCAATATATTTTACCGGAACCTCTCTCATGATAGTAGTACCCCCTGCAAAATCATCCATCTCTACTTGAAATACTTCATCCGGCTGCTCAAGAAAGGATAGTTGGGGACTAATAACAGAACCATCAACTGCATCTTCAAGCTTCAAGTTCCATTTTCCTGTCTCTTTTTCTCCCCATCTATGACCTACGCTTCCCTGTGGGATTTTTGTACATTTATCTTTTTCATCCCACATAAGGAATTTCCAGTCACCATTTTCAATGTTTTTATGTTTTTCAATTCTGTTTGCTCTTAAAAGCTGGTCCGGTTTATATGATTTTTTACCTTTCTTTAATTCTACCAAAAAGGGAGAATCGGTAAATTTTTTTGAATAATTAAGAAAATAATCAATTTTCTTCTCATGATGAAACTCTTTCAAAATAACATGATTTACGGCCATCCACCATGCCCCATCCTGCCCTGCATTTACAGAGATCCATTCATCACCATATTTCGAAACCTGAGAAAAATCAGGAGAAAAAACAACTAATTTAGTACCATTATGTCTTGCTTCCGATACAAAATGAACATCCGGGGTCCTTGTCATACTGAGATTAGCACCCATTACAGCAATCATTTTTGCATTATACCAGTCAGCTGATTCCTGAACATCAGTCTGTTCTCCCCATGTTTCCGGAGAGGCAGAGGGAAGATCGCAATACCAGTCATAAAAAGAGAGTGATACACCACCGACAAGCTGCATTAAACGGGCTCCGGCAGCATAACTGACCATTGACATTGCAGGAATAGGAGAAAAACCTGCTATACGGTCAGGGCCATGTTTTTTAATTGTGTGTACCATAGATGCCGCTATTATTTCACGTACCGTATCCCAGCTTGCCCTGCGTAAGCCTCCTTTTCCTCTTGCCTTCTGCCATCCTTTTCTTTTTTCCACATCTGAAACCATCGAATCCCAGGCTTCAACAGGGTCAGAATATTTTGAGCGGGCATTCTCCCAGAGATCCAGTAAAACACCTCTGATATATGGGTATTTTATTCTTAAAGGACTGTATAGATACCATGAAAATGAGATACCACGCTGACATCCTCTGGGTTCATAAGGGGGAATTCCTTTCTGCAGTTTCGGATAATCAAGCCCCTGCATCTCCCAGGTCACGATTCCGTCTTTAACATGGATCTGCCAGGTACAACCACCTGTACAATTTACTCCATGAGTACTTCGTACTACCTTATCATACTGCCATCGATTCCTATAGAATTCTTCAGATCTGCGGTCCTTTGGCGACACCTTATCTTTTACCCAGGGAATATTTTTCTTAAATTTACTCATTCGGTTCTCCTTCAACTAAACTCTTTCTAATACTTCTTAGACGTTTTCCCCATAAAAGATCAAAAATAATAAGTAAAAATATAAGTCCGAAAAACCCGATGAGCATAATATTAAAATCATGGACTTCTATTTCAGATCTATTCTTTTCAGACTTACTCTTCAAAAATCCTACTAGAGGCAATATCTCTTCTTCATCAATAGGGTATTTTCTGTAGACAGGAGACATCGTTGCAGAGGCAGGATTAGATAACCAAGCCATAAGAGCGGTCTTACCACCAAGTTTACCAAAAGCCGATGTAAGGTCCGGTCCAAGTGTACCGCCTCCAAAAAAACCCATACCTGATATTGAATGACAGCTGATGCAGGAAGGCCCCTTATTCTTAAGCCTGATTGTTCCAAGAAAAAGTTGTCCCCCGAATATAATATCTTCAGGAGTAAGGGGTCTCTCTTTTAAAGGAGATTTTGAAAATCTTGATTTTTCTTTAACTGATTCCTCTTTGATGAATTTCAAAAGATTCTTAACTAAAACCGGTGTCATTCCTGAAACTCTGGTCATTCTCACGCCACGTGCTTCTTTCAGGATCTTTGCCGCATACGGGTCGCCGCTTCTTAGAATAACTTCCGGATTTTGGATGAATTTCTCAAGCCAGCCTTCATCTCTTCTCAAGTGAACATTTTTTAAGTCGGGACCTGTTAATCGACCACCACCGATTGTATGGCAGCTAAAACAGTTTTTCTCAAAAAACTTTTCAGTGTCCTGTCCGTTTAAAATTGGCAGAAAGAATAGAATAACAATACAGGTAAATAAATTTTTTTTCATATTAGCACCTTTTATATAAAATCTATATTTAAAAAACTCTTATCTACTACTTTGTCGGACACAATACATAATAAAAAAAAATAAGAAATTTGTCAAGAAAAAAATAAAGTTAATTTTTAACCCGCTTAATGAAGTAATTCAGATTTGTAGAGAAAAGATTATACAACATATCCAGCGAAAATAAGGAAATTTCTTCAGTTTCCATCATAGTTATCCTCTGCATTTAACTAATACATTATAATTATGACACTTATATCAGAATCTATTTCGGAACAATAAAGAACATTGTCCTCCCACAAACACATGTCCTATATAGTAGAAATTAATTCAAATCACAGTATAATTAATAAAAAAAATAAATGCAATGAAAAAAAAGAAAAAAAATGCTGTATTAGGCACAGGAGTTGCAGGATTACAAATATTTATTTTTAACTATATTGAGCCAATTGCAAAAATACATTCTACTGCAGTTTGCTGCAATTCTCCCTGACTTCGTAAAATTGAAAAAAGCATCCTCAACATAGTGCTGACTATGTTTCCGGTAATTTTTTAAATTATACTCACCAGAAAAAATTTCGCTAAACTTCGCTATAAATCTATTTTTGCAATTAACTCTATTGATTTTTAATTTTTTATGCCCTACAATGTTACATGATGAAAAATGTTAATAAGTATAAAATTTTTATGGTAATTTTTATTGGAACTTTCTTTTTATTTAACTCACTCTATTCATCCAATGAAAAGAAAGAGGAAAAGGAATCAGAAAAAGTAAAAAAAAACAAACCAGATCAGCTACAAGTTCCGCCTCCTCCATTCAGTGAGGATATATTCCCCTGTTCAGAATGTCATGGAGATATGGAAACAAATAAGGAAAAAAGAATTCTTGAGGAAGCTCATGATGATATTATTTTAAAGCATGATGAGCAGAATAGATGGTGTCTTGATTGCCATGATGCAACAAATAGAGACAAGTTACATCTTGCAGATGGTAGACTCATTGATTTCAAAGAGTCCTATAAACTATGCGGACAATGCCATGGCCCAAAATTAAGAGATTGGAAAGTCGGTATTCACGGAAAAAGAACTGGATTGTGGAATGGTCAAAAAAAATATCTCCTATGTGCTCATTGTCATAACCCTCACTCCCCCAAATTTAAAAAAATTAAACCAGAACCTGCACCGGTAAAACTCAGGAGTAAATAATGAGTGATATAAAGAAAAAACAAAGTAGGCGAAATTTCATTAAAACAGGTGCATTGGTGACAACTGCAGTTGTCGTTGGTGGATGTAATCTATCAAGGGAGGAATTTCTCCAAAAACATTTTAAGGAATTAACACCTGAAGATCTAAAAAAAGTTATAAAAAGACTCGAAACTGATTATGAAAAAAAACATGGTAAAAAGTTTTCTGTATCTACTAAAGAGCCTATCCCTAAAACCTTATTTGGTTATGGACTGGATATTTCACGATGCGTGGGATGCAGAAAATGTGTATATGCCTGTGTTGATGAAAATAATCAATCTATCGATCCTCAAATTCACTGGATTCAGGTCTTAGAAATGGAAAAATCCAAAGGTATTGATTTTCATCATGCCGATTTACATTATAATAGGGAAAAGGTTCCTGATGACAACCATTTTTACCTTCCTGTTGCCTGTCAGCAATGCGAAAACCCTCCATGTGTAAAGTCATGTCCTGTTGGTGCTACCTGGAAAGAAAAAGATGGTATTATTGTAATTGATTATAACTGGTGTATCGGTTGCAGATGCTGTATGGCTTCCTGCCCTTATGGAGCCCGTCATTTTAATTGGAAGAAACCGTCATATATAAATCCAGAAACAAAAAAAGCAAATTTAACTCCTGAAACCCACTATCTCGGTAATAGACCCAGGTTTCAGGGAATAGTAGAGAAATGTACCTTTTGTGTCCAAAGAGTAAGAGAAGGAAAGTATCCATCCTGTGTTGAAATATGTCCTGTTGGTGCCAGAAAATTTGGAAATTTATTAGATCCCAATAGTGAGATATCTTATATATTGAAGAATAAAAGAGTCCTGATATTGAAGGAAGAGTTGAATACTCAACCTAAATTTTTCTATTTTTATGCAACTTAAATTTGATGAGGTGATATCTTGAATATTTTTAGATTTATAAAAGAAAGTTTCAATGTTGTACTCCGTGGCAATAAATGGTATTACACCTGGGTTGGAGTACTTTTTATATTAATTTTATGGGGTGGATCAGGTTATATCAGTCAATTATTAAATGGGCTCGGAGAAACCAATATGAAGGATCCTGTTTCCTGGGCGTTTTATATAGGGAATTTTACATTTCTGGTTGGAGTGGCTGCCGCAGCAATAATGCTTGTTATACCGGCATATGTTTATAATTGGAAACCGATTAAAGAAGTTGTTATCTTCGGAGAGTTACTGGCAATTAGTGCAGTTATAATGGCTATGCTTTTTGTTCTTGTTGATGTAGGCAATCCATTGAGACTGTGGCATATGATCCCATTCATAGGAAAATTGAATTTCCCCGCCTCACTTCTAGCCTGGGATTCAATCGTACTTAATCTTTATTTTGTCTTAAACCTGATTACTGTAACTTACCTTTTATATACATATTTTAAAAAGAAAGAATATAATAAAAAGATAGTACTGCCTTTAATGTTATTATCAATTCCAATGGCAGTGAGTATCCATACAGTAACAGCCTTTCTTTATAACGGCCTGGCTGCAAGACCTTTCTGGAATTCTGCATTATTAGCACCAAAATTTCTAGCCTCAGCTTTTTGTTCCGGCCCTGCAGTACTATTGATACTGTTTCAGGTTCTGAGAAAAACGACCAGTTTTAAAATAAAAGATGAAGCATTATTTAAAATTGCTGAGTTAATGGCTTATGCAATGTTCATCAACCTTTTCTTTTTTGCAAGTGAAGTTTTTAAAGAGGTCTATTCCAATACGGAACATCTTATTCATTTTAAATATCTTTTCGTAGGTGTTGGTGGAAATAATGATATTGTCCTATATGCATGGATGTCTATTATATTCAGTGTAATTGCCTTCCTGCTTTTCCTTATCCCAAAGACCAGGAAAAACTTTATTACCTTAAATATTGGGGCTATAATGATCTATATAGGTGTTTATATTGAAAAGGGAATATCTCTTTTAACTCCTGGATTTACACCTGATGTTTTAGGACAGTTCTATATATATAGACCGTCAATGGTAGAAATTAAAACGACTGTAATGATCTTTTCAATAGGATTTTTGGTTTTTACTTTATTAACTAAGATAGCAATCGCAATTATTTTTGAAAACTTGAATATTGAATCAATTAAAAAAAAATAAATTATATTAAATTTTTAAATGGGCAGAAACAATCCCTGCCCATTTTCCTTATCGAGAACATTGAGGATTTTTGGAACCCCTTATGGCGCTGTAGGCTTTGATCTATTCGCCGGGAGAATCGCTCAATTTAGGTTATAAATTCTTTATTTTTTTATTTCTTCTATTAAATCCTTTAAAGGTTTACCAGTCGGCGCTTTAGCTGAAGGATTTATGGTTAATAGAATTTCCCAGGTTTTAATTGCACCTTCGATGTCATTAAGATCGTGCATTAAGACTATTCCCTTATTAAATCTACAAGTTTCATGTTTGGGGTCAATCTTAATAGCATTATCAAATGCAGTAATAGCTTCATCTGGTTTTTTTATCCGTCTATACATAACACCAAGATCTGTCCAGACATTTGCATCATCCGGAATTATTTCTATATATTTTTTATATGCATAAATTGCATCCTGCGGCATTTGTTTATCAAAATAATTATCACCTAAAAGTTTCCATGAATGAGCATCTTTTGGATTAGACTCAACCATTTTTTTTAATTTTACAATTAGATCAGAGTCTTTTTCAGCTGAATGATCATGTTGATCTTCCTGGCTAACGGTTTCTGGATTATAACTATACTTATCTTTTATAGAGTCACTTTTATCAAAACTACTGTATCCTATACCAAGCGCAAAGCCGATAATCAGGCCAATAACCGTTATAATCATAGCTGTAGCTTTTTTGATATATTCTACTTCAACTAATTGTTCTTTTTTCATTTTTCTTTACTCTTTTCAATTTTAATTTCAGAATTCTCTAAGATCACATCATATTTATATCCAGATCCAAAATTTTTGTCTTTTATTAATTTCCCTTTCACAAATATTTGATCCCCAACTTTTGCAACTCCCTTCAGAGTAGTAATCGTTAGATCATTTGTACCCTTTGTTCCAGTTCCATCCCTTAGGTGTATCCAATTTTTCCCCATAATCCTTTTGGAAAATTTAACCACTATTCCACGAATTGCTATTTCCTTCCCATTCAGTGTTTTACTGTTTTTATAGCACTCTTCAACAGTAATCCCACCTTCAGCCTTCTTTATACTGCCTTTTTTAATACTTATATGCTTCTTTTCATTTAGCCTCTTTCCAATTGCAGTATGCCCTTTAGGTAACATAGACTGACGGCTTATATCTCCAGAACTACTCCCCTCTTTTTTAATAAAGGTAAAAAACATAATTTTTTTAAAAGTACGTTTTAATGTTTTACTATAAAAGTTGTTCATTACCATACCACCTTTAAATTCAACATTATCTCCAAGCATGATCTTAAATGACTTTCCAGCTCCCCAGAACTTCTTTCCATTCTCCTCAAGATGAACATAGGTATAACCACCGGAATTCATTGTTTCTAAAACCTTTCCAATCCTGGAGTTTTTTTTCATTGAGCTATGACTCTTTTTCATCATTCCCTGGCCAGTTAAAACAGATAAAATTAAAAATAGACTGATTGTTATTAATATTAAATATTTACTTAAATTTTTCATTTTTCTCCTTTTTTTATATCATTTTATATCGTTAAATTTTATAGTATATTGGATAATAAGTCAAACAAATTTATAGATGGAATATTACTAAATACTATAAATGAATAGATATATTTATATATTAATAAAATGTTTTAAAAATAATTAGAGTGAAATATCTGAATTATTCCACTCTAATTATCTTAATTTATCTATACCCGAAAATCATTGCATATATGATTAAGAATATTAGAGTTACACCTAATCCTAGAGCAATGAAACCGAAAATCTTATAACCTTTCTCCACATTCTTAGGGATTGGATCTACCAATATTTTTTCGATTCCATCTTCTCCATATTTTTTAACTAAGGCTTCATATTCTCCAGGTTTATCATGTTTTAACTCTTCAATTGTCATTCTCCCTGTAAAAATAACAGGATCAATAGGAAACTTATCAGGTCTAAAATGAGTATTGAAAAAGTGAATAGTAAAGATAAAACCAGCTGCAAGAAGAGCTTCATCACTATGAATTATTGTAGCTATATTAATTGACCAACCGGGGAGAATATAGGTAAATAATTCAGGAAACCAGAGTATCAATCCGGAAGATCCAATAATAATTATTCCCCAGAAAACTGCGAAGTAATCAAATTTTTCCCAATATGTAAATCTGCCAAAAACAGGTCTCGCCCCTTTGCCAAAGAACCACTTTATTTGTCCTATAAATTGTTTTATGTCATTTAAATTAAACATCATTGAGTCTGGACCAAAGATAAACTTTATCCAGCTTTTTCCAGACTCTTTTTTCATTTTTCGAACATTAAAAAGATGAAAAATAAACATTCCGACTTGTGTTATAGCAGCAATTCTATGAATAGTTCCCATAGCAGCAAAGCCTCCAAGTATTGAGGAAATAAACTGAGCCCATCCGGCATATGAAAATTTTAATGCCATTCCAGTGATAGCAAGTATCAGAAAAGTGCTTAATAGTACGAAATGCATAATTCTCTGTTTTTGAGTAAATCTCCTATAAAATTTTTCATTCGGAAGATGTTTAATAGGTTTCCACTGATCTTTTGTTCTCCATAAACGGAAAAGCCACGCAATAGTATGAAATGTAAAGAAAGTAAGAACACTGACAAGCAGAAGAGTCATAAACCAGAAGGCATAAAAAAGGTATGGATATTTTTCAGGATCATGATGAGTCGCATGTGTAAGGTATCCGGCAAACTGCTTATGAGACCCAGGATGACATTTTCCACATGTTTCAACAACATTATCCCTACTTAAATGGGATTTTGGATCTGTTACTCTTAATATATCATGGATACCGTGACAGTCATAACATTTAGCCGCTCCCTCTGCTCCTAATCTGGATACTTTGCCATGATAGGTATCAAAAAATGTTTCTGATTCATCTTTATGGCAGTTACCACATTGTCCCATCATTTTATCACGGAAACCTTTTATATCAGTTCTACTAATAGTATGAGATGTATGGCAGGATTCACATGTTGGAAGTGTTTTATCTGTTTTATTATTATCCGGATTATGAATACTTGCTTTAAAGGTATTTTCTATTCCATAGTGGCATGCGCCACATGTATTAGGTATGTTTTTGGGATTTACTTTCGATTTTAAATCTGAAGCTGGCAGCACATTATGAGTTGAGTGGCAGTCAGTACAGGTAGCGGATACAATAAGACCACTTTCCATTAGGCCTTTCCCATGGATACTATTTTTGAAACTTTGAATTATATCCGGAATATCCGACTTTATCCTCTTTGCTGCTGTAGCTCCTGCTTCATGACAGTTACTGCATAATTTCGGAATATTACTGGCGAAAATATTTGATGTAGGTAATTTATGGCTTAGACTATAATGCTTATCATGACAGGTAAGACATGTTGGAGCATCCTTGTCACCCTTAGTTGCAAATTTACCATGTGAACTGGTTGTATATTGTTTTACTTCTTCAGCATGACAAACACTACAGTCGACTATTTTTTTTATAGTCTCACATGGCCTTTTTCGGTCTATCTGTACATCGGTATGGCATTGAGCACATGAGGTATTTGCATGAGTTGAAATATTATACTGCTTCTCATCCACATAAAGTGAAATATCCTTTCCATTAACACTTTGTTTTAATTTTTTATCAGAATGACAGGAGAAGCAATCTCTATTTGCCGCACCTGTTTTTAACTCTTTTTTTCTAGCGATTTCATGAGGAGAATGACACTCAACACAGGATGGGATAACTTTTTTATCCATTTTCCAGTGTTTTCCTTCAACCACTTTCTTATGTACCTCTTCTATCCTTGCATGACATTGTGTACAGGTTTCTGCAACTTTATCTCTGTGAATACTTGAGTTAGGATCTGTATGCTCAAGAATCTCATGGGATGTATGACAGGATGTGCAGACAGCTGTTACAGTTAGTCCCTGTTTATATAGACCTACTCCATGAATACTCTGAGAGTAATTTTCCAGGATTCTATCCTGAGGAATATCATGCTTAAGAGAGACTTCAGTTCCTTCATGGTGACATTTTCCACAGAGCATTGGAATATTTAATATAGATATTGGAGACTTTGGGTTTTTACCTGACAGGACCTTATGGCTTCCATGACAGGAAACACAATTAGGTGCCAATTTGTCCCCTTTAACCAGAGATCTCCCATGAAGACTCTTCGCATGCTGAGATGCTACTTTTTTATGACATTTTCCACAAAAAACTTTTGATTTGACAGGGTGTGTTTTTGATAAAATTTCAGATGGAGAGATAATATAATGATAATCATGACAGGACGTACATCCTCCTTTCTTTAATAAACCTTTATGAATACTTTTGCCAAAAGAACCGGGTACCTCATCATGACAGGACGAACAGTCAACCTTCTTTAATTCTTCCTTATGTTCACCATCCATACCCTTTAGATCAGTATGACAATCTATACACTGCAGATCACTATGAGCAGATTTTTTAAACCTGCCATCATCTACAAATACATTGACTGTTTTCCCTTTTTTTGTCCCTTCAAGCTCTTTGTCTTCATGACAGCCGATACAGTCAGCATTATCCTGTGATTGAAGCGGTAAAACACCAAGTAAAACTGAAAACACAAAAAATAGAATACAAAACTTCAACAAATAAGAGGAATTTTCTGTTAAACTAATCTTTTTTCTCATATTTAATTTTTCTCCTTTTTACTAGTTGGTCCATAAGATTCCTGCATCTTTTCTATTGCATCATCTTCAAATCTATGTTTTGCTTCTTCTTCAGTAATATACCCGGTCATCCATGAGGTATTCATTGGATATTCATCCGGATGAAAAATTACATGGAAAAAATGCCAGACTATAATTGCCAGAGTAGCAAGAAGAGCCTCTAAATAGTGAACAATTGTCGCTACAGGAATAACCCATGAAGGCCATTCTGCTGGAATCATTTTAGGAAACCAAAGAATTAAACCTGAAACCAGCATAACAATAGTTCCCCACATCAATGCCCAGAATTCAAATTTTTCTCCAAAGTTAAATACTGCATACTTTGGTGGATGATTTCCCTTAGCACCTTTTAGAAAAAATACGATTGTTTTAAAAGCATCAGCTATGTCTCTTTTTTTTGGTAGAATTTCCCATAAAAACCCTCTACCCCTTTTAAATAGGACCATATAAAATCCTAGTACTATAATATCAAGTGTCATTAGGACACCACAAATTCTATGTAATATTGCTCGAACTACCTCAGTTATACCTATAGAAAAAAGCCATTTTGCCCACCAGGATTCTGGGAATTTTAAAGCAAAACCCGTTACAGATAGAATTATAAAAGTTGTAAAGAGAATGATATGAACAATACGTTCAAACCTGTTTATTCTCCTTACATTTTTTTGTTTCCTCTGTATTCTTATCTTTTTTCTGATTGCGGAAAGCCATATAATAAAATTGAAAAGAAACATTCCGCCTACGGATAGAATGATAATGATGATATATACATCCTGTACAATAGTTTCGACCTTTGTTCCCATATCTTCTAAAATTTTATGATGAGAAAAACTTTTTGCAAAATTTTCTGAAACTTTCCCATGACAATTACCACATGTTTTTATAATATTATTTTGATGAACTTTTGAATCTATATTTTCTTTTGAAAGTGCCTTATGTGGATCATGGCAATCGGAACAGACAGCACTGTCTTTAGAAGAACCACGACGAGCCAGACCATGATAACTCTCTCTATAACTTTTTACAGGTACCGTATCCAGACCATACCTGACCATCATCCTTTCATTATCATGACAACCTATACATATGCTTATATTTACAGAAGCCAGTTTATCACGAAACCCGTTTTTCATTGAAACCATATCATGATCTCCATGACAGCTGGTACAGGTGGGAACATCATAAGATCCATGAATAAGGGCTGTATTATGCGAGCTTTTTTTATAGTTTAAAACCTCTTTTTCGTGACAGGAGTTACACATCTTCATTAATTCTTCTCTTTTTACAGTTGAATCTTTTGATGTAGAAGGCTGAATACTATGATGATTATGACAATCGGTGCAGGTAGCACCTTTTTTCCCTTCAGATATAGCCTTATAATGAACACTTTCTTTATATTTTATTATCATACCCCGTCTGAGGATACCCTGAGCCTTATTAAATTCAGATTTCCCATGACATTTTTCACAGGCATCAGGTTGATTTTTTCTGGACATTCTGCTGTCAGGATTTGAAACAGGGAGTATATCATGAGCTCCATGACAACTCTGGCAGCTAGGTGCATTTTCATTTCCTTTCTTATATTCTATTCCATGAATATCTGTTGTGGTATAAAGCGCATAAGTATCTTCATGACATTCCTGACAATTCAATATTATCGGATTTTCCTTTGTTCCATGGGGAACATCTTCAAAAACAGATGGATCTTTAGATGTATGACAATCAAGACAGGAAAGATCTTCATGAACACTTCCCTTCATCGTCTCATTTGTTACAATGAGAGTTAACTTCTTTCCTCTTTCAGTCTCCGCTTCAATATCCTTATCCGAATGACAGCCAATACAATCATCATTTGTGACTTCGGGAAATAATTGAGGGGAAATAATTAGAAGAGAAATAACAAAAAAAAACAGAAAAAATCGATTACCTGAAAATTTTGTCATGTTTACTCCTTTTTAATATAATATAATAACTTAAATAAAAGAAAAAATAAAGCTATAAAACAAAATTATTGATTTTATTAATATTATTTAATATAGGTTTTTTGTATTATAGAATATGAGTTGGCGATTTGGCTCAAAATCGATAATTAATTCAAATATACCTAAGTGATAAATATTGTTAAATAGAAATTCAAGAAATAATAATTCTAATTTTTATACAAATTATTGAAAAAATTAATATTAGGTAAACAGAAGGAAAATAACTTTCCTCCTGCTCACTCTAAATATTACTAATATTGTATTACTTAGTCTGCTATCCAGGTAAAACCAGCATAAAATGAATAAGATTTTCCTTCAGTATCAGTAAACAGATACTGAGCTATATCATCATAAAAATAATAATAAACAGCAGCATTTAGTACCCACTTCTTTGAAAGCGCATAATTTATACCTAATTCTCCAATCATCTGTTTCATTTCCAGCTTGGAGTATTCAGTGACGCCACCATAATTATCAAAATCAAGAGCAGTAGCTTCACTTCCAGGTAAAAATGGAACATCAGATTCATTTAATGCAAGATCATTCATGGAGGAACTGGAGTTATTGTAATTTAAATTGCAATGCAGAGATAATTTCTTGCTTGCATAATATCCAAGATTTACCAATACTGTCTGAGTATCAATATTATATCCCATCATATCTGTTAATGTACCGGTCATACCACCCACAATACCTGCACCACATCCTTCTAATGCAGCAATAGCAAATATTGATCTATAGTCATTCTGGTAATTATAATAGGATACAGAGAGCGGCATTTTATCAGTTATGGCTGCCCACATATTAATTCCCCACTGTGTCATTGATCTTTCCCAACTTGCACCTGTATAGTTAATGTTATCATTCTTTTCATCTCTCATGAGAAAGTTTGCATTAATTGCAAATTTGGATGAAGGTCCCCAGTGAATCCTTCCTTTAAATTCATTAACTCCTTCAGGGAAATTAGTTAAGTTTGCTCTCCTGTCTGCATGCCATTGAAAAAACTGTACTCCAGAAAAAGGATTATTATAAGCTACATCCTGTTGTAAGGGTGCAATACCTCCATTCAAATTTGAAAAAGGATCTGAAATTGATTTAAACTTACCATCAAGAGTGATCTTTAACTGTTTACTAGGTCTGAAACTTAATTGGCCTTTCATAGTTGTCGTCTTAGTGATATCAACTATAAAATTATCCCTCTCTTCATTCTTATATTCAATGCCAAGTCTGAGCCTGAGTTTTTTATTTAGCCGGTATCTGAAATTTGCATTTATACCAAGCACTTGCCTTGAAAGCGAAGAATAACGTGTATAGTCAAATGTGCCAGCACCATAGTAACCAGCATATGTTTGTCCAACCCCGGGACCCGCAACATCAACAGGTTCTGCAATGTCAACAAAAACACTGTCATTATCTATATTCAAGTGTTTTACTCTTAAATTGAAGAATCCTTTTTTACCAAAACGAGTTGAAAATCCTCCAGCTATGGAGCTGCTCTTCCACTTCAGACTGGTTATCATGTTTTCAACTTTTGAACTTGAAAATTGACCGGAAATTGTACTCTTTTCCGAAACAGGAATTGCTGCTTTAATTAAATGAGTATTCTTTTTACTCTCAGGTATATTATCAAATGAGAGTGTCTCATCATTTCCAACACCGATCCTTGAATCAAAAACAGGAATTATTTTTTCAGGATGCTCAACTTTTAAAAAATCATTTGTTGGAGCTGCACCGTTTTCCTTAAACTGGTTATTCGTAAAAGAGTAATCCAAATTTGATTTGCCAATGCTGATACTGCTTCCAATCATAATATCTTTATTATAATTATCAATAGAACGTGATTTTGCAACTACATGGCAAGCAGAACATTTACTTAAGGTCCTAGCTTGATAGGATCCAGATCTATGTTCGTTCCTATAATCGACTTTAATTTTAAGAAAAGGAATAGAGGGGATTGTGATCCTGGTTTTGCTTACAAATTCTGAACGTGTGATATGATATTGATCATTCGGATTAAAATCAGTAAAGTATGCTGCGGATCTAGCATGACTTACAGTATCCATATTTGTCAGCGGATCATGATCCAGTCGATGATAAAGTGAGTCAAAATTAATTTTCTGCTGTACAACTCTGTTGAAATCAATATTGAGGGCATGTGACTGATCTTTGAAACTTCCTTTAAAAACAGAGAAAAGATCAAAAAAGGTTGATCCCAGATTTCCCTTAATGAATGCTTTTATAAAAGGATGAACGCCTTCTTCCAAAGAGGAATATTCATTAACCTTTCCCTGATATCCATCGTGAGTACTGCTTTTTACACCAAGCTTGATTTTGGCTTTTACTGTATCTTTCTTCTCATCTTTTTTCTCTTCCGCAGAAAGTGGCAGTAAAAAGACAAGTCCAACTATAATCATTATAATAGTAATTTTTTTCATCTGATCTACCTCCATTAACGGATTAATCCGCTGCCTTTACCAGAAGTGGTTTGAGACGGCTTATCTGTGCCATGTATTTTAAAATGGCATTGAGTACACTTTGTTAAAAAAGCCCGACGCCAACCTTCTGTACCGTGAGGACTTTGTGAAGTCCACTGGGTACTAGGTAATGTTTGCGGTTCAGTCAGTCCGATTCTTCCTGCATGGAAATGAGACTCATGGCATTGTAAACATAAGAATGGTTCATTTTGTTTTAATAGATTATTTGCAACTGATCCGTGAGGATTGTGACATGAAAGACAATCTTCTGTAACCGGTGCATGTTCAAAAACAAAAGGCCCCCGTTTACTGGCATGACATTTAAAACATAGATCATTAACTCTCTCATTTGTCTTTAGGTTACTTACAACAGAACCATGATGCTGATGGCAGCTGCTACACTTCATTTTTCCTTCTCTCATTGGATGGTGAGATGGATAAAACGATTTTACCTTAATGTCTTTATGACATTTAAAGCATAGATCAGGTTCACTCTTAGTCAATTTTTTCCCTTTGTGAATTGGGTGGCAAGTTGTACATGCAACTTCACTGGCAGCATGATCACTTAGGTTCCAGTCAGATGTCCCTATAGATCTGTGGCAATATAGACATGCTTTTGAAGCTGCATCGGGTTTTGCTGATTTAAAACTGAAGATTTTTTTAGTGTCTCCCTCTTCAGCATGCGCAGCACCAGCTCCATGACATGATTCACATCCCTTCCTGAATTTTTTTAATTCATGTTTCCCAAGGCGGGCGTGAATGTTTTTACTGTAATTCTTAATCATGTCCTCGTGGCACTCCAAACATTTTTTGTCACCTACAAATCCAGTCTTGGCAAATGCAGATAATGAAAACATAGAGATCACGAGAGCACAAATAAAAACAAATAATGTTCGTTTCATAAATCCTCCTTTTATTTAAATAGTTTTTTTGATGTCAAGCCAATCAAAAACTTTTCAAAAAAGTCAAAAAACAACTCTTTAAAATTCAAAGACTTCATTATGAACGGACTTGAGACAGTAATTTTCACATTGAATATGCAATCACACCCACCTCTAATTCCCTTCATATGAAATAGTAAATTAGAAAAAATGAAATGTCAAGTTTTTTATATATTTTTATATTTTGATTTTTAAATACTTCTAGTTTTCCAACTCTTGTATTGTTAAACAATAATCTTTTATAATTTAAGCTGTTTTTTTTTAAGGCCTTATTGAGTTAATATTTTTAACAATACTTTGCATTTTTAAAATACCTTTTATTAGTTCAAGATCGTTTAAATAATAATAAACATAATTACCCTGTTTTTCCTTTCCCAAAATCCCTGCCCTGTATAGGTCATTTAGATGATTTGAAAGATTACTCATAGGAACATCTAACTCTTTTTGTAAAGTACTTACATTCTTTTTTCCTTTACCAATATTAAAAATAATTTTAAGTCTGACAGGTTTTGAAATGATATTACACATCATCACATATGTTTCCAAAAATTCATTATCAATTTTCATAAGAATTTATTATATAAAAAAAAATTATAATAGTCAATTTTTTCTAAGGTTTTTGTTAATTTTAACAATAAAATGAACGTCTTTTACAATTGAAATGATAAAAAGACATATACGTAAACAATGAAACATTGAGACATTTATCAGAGAGAGTCACTCTTTATCAAGTTAATTTTATTTTAAGTTTTTTGAAAACTCAGGAAATAAACTATTGCCGGAAAGTTGAACAACCTCCCGGCATTATAGCTCTAAATACTATTTTCTATAAATGTGATCGATCTTTTTTAAAGCTTCCTTATAATTAAAACCCTTGAATGTCGGGCTGTTTTTGTTATGACATTTCTTACATAATGCTTCATCTGGAACAATTAAACCATTTTCAATAGATTTGGCCTTGTCTTTCATAATACTCATTTTTTTATAAGCAGACCCTGCACCATGACATACTTCGCACTGCACACCTTCAAATTTGGCGGCATTTGCATCACCTATTTTATAACCACCTTTGTTAAAAGCTGTTGTGTGACATTCAAGACATTTTGGATTCTTATCTTCACCTTTTTTCTTAAGGGTTTCAAAAGCTTTTGCATGAGTACTTTCCATCCATTTCCCATAAACTTTACCTTTTTTTTCACTCTTATGGCACATCTTACATTTTTTTGCTCCAATATAATCTGCCGAAAAAGTGAGTCCACAAAACACAAAAACAATCATTCCAACCATTAATAATTTTTTCATAAATCCTCCTAATCTTTTAAATTATAACATAATAAAAAAAAAAAAAACTAATTCATTACTCTTTTTTTTGACAAATAATTTATCCTCTAAGGTATAAAAAAATCACTAACAATAGACCTGAAGTTTTCCTCCTGGAGCAGTTCCAGTTCTCCAATATACAGTAGTCCATCAGCCGGTATTCTATCTTCATCTTTGGTGGTCCTGACATGTTTTTTAACATATTCATTTAAACGGGAGATATCCCCATTAAAGAGTTCAACCGCTGATTGGCCAATATACAGGTCTTTAAGATCCTCATCCAGATGATCAGCTTTAATTGTACAGATGAAGTTCTTTCCATATGCAGAATGCTCAAGAAGATCCAGTTCATCAATCAGCAAACTATTTACTGATGTGACCTCACCACTAACCGGAGAATAGAAAGGGATTGAATGCTCGCCCTGAATTATAGTAAAGAGCAATCCTCCTTTCTGCAGAAAATTCCCTACATCCGGGACATTAATTTTTTTTATTGTCCCGATTATTTTTTTTGCAAAATCATCTATCCCCACTTCCAGAATCCCACTGGTTCTTATTTTACTCCAACAATGTCCTTTTGAAATAAACACCCCGCCCGGGATCTGGAACTCCACCTTTCCACGAATGCCTTCATCCTTATGTGTAATATTTACCTTAGGCTTTAATACTTTTGAGATTCTTTCTTCTCTTCTGATCTGAAACTTCTTAACCATGGAAGTCAATTCATCCTCAGTAAAAGGTTTCTGTATGTAGTCCATTGCACCAAATTTCATTGTTTCTACAGCAGTATCAATAGATGCATAACCAGTAATTATTATCACATCAATATCAGGTCTGAGATGTTTTACGCTTTTACAAACATCAACACCATCCATTTCAGGCATTTTCAGATCTGTAAAGACAAAATCATAATCTCTTTTCTGAACAAGACTGAGTGCCTCCTTACCGGATTCTACAGTATCAATAGAGTATCCTTCCAGAACCAGTATTTTTCTGAAACTATCAAGAATGATCTCTTCATCATCTACTGCAAGTATTTTGGCGACAGGATTATCTACCTCGACTCGCTTTAAACTTTTTGCCTCATGACTAAAATCAAGGTTTAGATTTGTCTCAAGTGCTTTAGCTCTTTCAATTTTTTTCTTTTTTAAATCTTTTTTCTCTAAATACATACGGATAAAAAAATCTGCAAGCACAAAAAAACAAACTGCTATCAAAACAAATATGACACTCATATCATCCTCCTTATTAGGTATTATGACCCCCCCAAAGGGCTTCTTAACTGAAAAATCAAGTTATTTCTTCTCAATATTACTCCATCTAATAGTGGTCTGAATTACAAGACAAAAGATATTTCGATTCCAATTCCATATCAGATGGAATCACCATATATATCCAACCTTTGAAATAGGGATCCTTCTCTAATATTGTCAGATCCTTTTCAACTGTATCATTAATTTTAACAATTCTGCCACTATATGGCGCCAGGATCTTATGATTTAACTTATCTATAGATGAAATACATGCACACTCAGTACCTTGCTGGACTTCATCTCCTGATTTAAATAATCTTATTTTTTCAATAATTCCGATCGTTTTAACAAACAGATCCGTGATCCCAATCTTAATAAGTCCTTCCTCCTGGGATAATGCCCAGCTGGCATAACCAAAACGCATATATTTATGCGGGCAGGGGATATGAAGAATTGAATCATTTTTTGAATTAAAAAAAGTAGCATTCTTTAATATCTGAGAGTGGATCTTACTATAGTTCAATCCTCTCTTGATAACACTGATCAACTCATCATAACTAAACGGTTTTGGTAAAAAATCAATACCTCCCTCACAAAGTGATTTTTTAGATATCTCAAGCGTTGAATACCCGGTTGTCATAATAACAGGTGTCTCGACTCCCAAAGTCCTTAATTGTTTTAAGAATTGAAACCCATCCTCATTCGGCATCATTATGTCACATATTATAAGATCATATGATCCTTTTTTCAACTTTTCAATTCCTAAAGCGGCACTTAATGCTGTATCAACAGACCACCCCTCCAGACTGCAAGACTTGATTATCGAATCCAGTATAATCTGTTCATCATCAATTCCGAGTATAGAAACTGTTTCCATCATACAATTACTCCATGAGTTATATTATCAGCAGGCAGAAGTATCGAAAAAACAGTACCCTTATCAATGGCACTCTTTACAGAAATATTACCTTTATGACTATCAATAATCCCCCAGATTACGGATAACCCGAGACCGGTACCCTGCTGATCCTTTGTGGTATAGAATGGATCAAAGATCTTTGGAATATTTTTAGGAGGAATACCGCATCCATTATCAGATACTTTAATTTCAATAAAATCCCGGCTACCTTCATCCTCAATATTCTGCCAATACTGCCAGTCACACCCCATAACCGCACAACCTTCAAAAGTACCCTTTCCGGGCACTTCAAAAAAATAAACCGGTCCGGAACATTTTGGACATATTTTTGATTTAAGTATCAGTGAGTCCTTACATTTTGTACACATAAATTTAACTTTTGACATTGGTTTTATTTGAATACCGTATATATTCTCATTCTTCCCATATATAGGGTCAAGATTTACAAAACCCTCTTTTCCATTTAATTTCACCATTAATCGGATTGAGTCTTTTCCATGAATTTTGATCGAAGGATCAAGAAGATTGTGTCCCTTTAAACATTGTGCGGCATGAACATGAGTTACACCATAAGGTTTCAGACTGATCTTCCCTATATTAATATCAATAAGACCACCTTCCTGAGTACCAATTGCATGAATAGAATTTATGATTAAATTTACAAAAACCTGTTGTATCTGATTACAATCTATCTGAACATCAGGAAGATTTGAGTCACTCTCTCTCCTCAGTTCGATATCGTTAATATTTAATTGATTTTCGATCACAGGTATGGCTCTGTCAATTACTGCGTTAATATTATGAGATTTTTTCTGAGGAACTGTCTGTCTGGAAAAATCCAATAATCCTTTAACAATATCTCTACTTCTCTTTGTTTCTCTTACGATCACTGCAAGATCTTTTTTAATTTCAGGCTGATCTTCCATCCTTTTAAGCAGAAAACTGGAATATGTTAAAATACCTGTCAGAGGATTGTTTATTTCATGTGCGACTCCAGCAGCAAGCTGACCCAATGACGCCATCTTATCAGATTGAAAAAGCTGCTGTCTTGCGTCAGCAAGTTTCTGGGTCATATCATTGAAAGACCGCGCAAGCAATCCCAACTCATCTTCACTATGTATAGTAACAAAATGGCTCATATTTCCTGACCCAACCTTTTTGGTTGCCTCAAGTAATTTTCTAACAGGTCTGTTTATCCATATATGTACAAAGTATCCAACAACAAAACTGATAGCCAAGGTTGCAAACAGGGCAAAAATAAACATCCTTTTTTTATTCAAAGCAAGTTTCTGATCCAATGAGTTTAAACTGACAGTGATATCCAATACACCCAGTACAGTCTGATCCTTGGAATGGGCATGGCAATCTGCTGTATAGCAGGAGATTTCATTATAGATTGGATTTATACTTCCCATAACCCTGCCCTTATCCGTATGAAAGATCCGGGTTCTATCTGATATGGATAATTTTGAAAGCGGCTGTTTGCTTGCATGACAGGTAAAGCAGGCTTCTGCTTTTTTATCAACCATGATCCCTTTCATTTCAGGGTTTGGAGAATAGATAACCCTTCCATCTTTATTAAAAACCCTCACATCAAGTATGCCCGGTTGTGCACCGATCGTATTAATGATCTGATGAAGATCCTGCCGTTTATTTAAAAGCATATCATATTTTGTACTATTTTTTATCGTTTCACTCAATTGACTGGTATTCTGTTCGATCTCCGAGATAAGTGATTTTTTCTGATCTTTATTAATGACAACTGCTAGAATAGAAATAATGATAATCGTCGAAATGCCAACAGCAATAATAAGCTTTAAACTGACGCCGATAGAAAATTTCATCTTTAAATTTTTCCATTTAAATTGATTCTAAAAATCCATTCATCATTTAAAAGATTAACAATTCTCATTAATATTCCTTCTATTTTTTAAGAACTTTATTTAACTTTGTTGTTATGAATTTAAATCAAAAACATTCCTCCTTTTAATATACAGGTCTGAGATTATTCCTCTCATTTGTCTGCACAAATTTACGAGTCTGAGATCTGTTAAAAAATAATAAACATTATGCCCTATCTTTTCAGATTTAACAACTTCATAATTTTTAAGAATCTTAAGATGCTGACTGATATTTGAGACTGTGAGATCAAGATTTTTTGCAAGTTCACCCACAGTAATTTTTTTGTCTCCGATCATATCAATGATCATTAATCTCTTTGAATTTGCAATTGATTTACAAAAATCAGCATGTATTTCGTAAGTTTCCAAGTTATGCATATTCATAACTCCATGAAACCATATTTAACAAACTATGTCAAGCTTTTTTCAATATTTTTTTTTAATAAAACGGATTTTTTTTTATTTCAATTATAACTCGCAAATAATCCCTTTCAGCAAGATATTCCGTCTTATAAAACATTGTAAAATTGAGTTTCTAGAGTAAGATAATTCGATAAGTTGACTTTTCTTTTTATAGACGTTAAAATATTTAAAAGGTGCTGATGATTTGAAATAATATCGTTTTTATTAGAATATTTTAACCATATTGATGTAATAAAAATGAGCAGGAAGGGGATCATATGAACAAAGAAGAGGGAATAATAACCCGCACAGAGGGAAACACAGCCTGGGTTAAGGTAAGAAGAAGTTCAATGTGCGAGTGTTGCAAGAGTAAAGAATCCTGTAATACACTGACAGATGAAAATATAATGGAAGCAGAAGTATATAATCCTTTAAAAGGAACAGTCAATGATAGAGTCGAATTCATGATTTCAACATCCTCTCTTCTAAAGATCACAGGGCTCTTATATATGGTCCCGGTTATTTTTCTGCTTATCGGTGCAATTACCGGTTATATTTTTTTTTCTCCTCCGGAATTTTATGCACTAATACTTGGATTATTCAGTTTCTTCCTGTCCTATTTTATAATACGGTTGATTTCAAACAAAATTGTATTAAAAAGAAAATTCACTCCG
Source organism: uncultured bacterium (assembly GCA_965371805.1). GTDB lineage: Bacteria > Acidobacteriota > Aminicenantia > UBA2199 > UBA2199 > JAOZTV01. The sequence goes on from CBDUZW010000003.1 coordinate 83,128, forward strand.
GAGATCATCAAAGTTTTCAAATCTTAAAACGATTCACCTTCTCTAATGACCACCGTCCCGTAATAAATTACCTTATATGAAGATGGTTTCTGGCAAGTTTCAGCCATTCATTTTTTTCTATATTTTCACTGATATTTTCTGCAGCAACTATACCGTCATGCATGGTCATTGTGGTAGAATTATGAACAGTACTGTTAAGGATAATTGACTCCTCTGCCATCCAGGCATCTGCTTCAGAACCTTGAAACGTATTCCCGATGGCTTTTCCAATATTTTCAGGTTCAATCATCATTAGCCAGCCATCCCCATAAGGGTCACCAGTTAGCAGATCGGGTTCTTCAAGAAGATTATAATTAACGGTATCTACAATCCCCTCAAACGGAGATACAAATTCCAAATTCCCATATTTATGGTCAACTGACCAGAAATATTCTCCCTGACCAATTGGTTTTCCCAGATCCGGCAGGAATAAGTGATCCAGTTTCCCCAGCATCCGTCCGGCAAAATCATCAATCCCTATCCTGCATTTTCCATTTCTCTCGAGCTTCAGCCACATATGATTTCGGTAATAATAAAGTTTTTCATCCATATAAAATCCACTTTCAAGTCTGAGTTCATTTTGGGAGATTGAATGCCGGTTGGACATCTCTTCCTGCATCATCTGATCAAATGTACATTCGTTGCATCTAAAACTGTTAGGACATATTTTATAAGACACTTCCCCCATTAGCATATACCTGCATTTTCTTTCTCCAGCAGGAAGACTTCTGAACTCTTCAGTCCATAGAGGAATCTCCTTCACCGGTTTTTTTATTGGCAGATCATTTTGGATTGAAACTTTCTGTTTCTGAACCCTATTTGCCATTGCCATATCAAATTGACAGGAATCACACTGATAATGATTATTACAAAGTTTAAATGCGACTGCACCTGACTCCATCCATATACATTTTCTTTCATTTCCTGGAATAACCTTTAATCCCATATTTTCAGTTTTTTTCATCCACCCCTCCTATTTATTTTATTCAAAATTATGTAGCATTTTTCATACCAAGCTTTAGAAAAGTGGAGAAAAAAATAATCATTTTTTTTACCTTGAGATATACGCTACATAAGAGAAATAGAATTCAGAGCGTTCAGATATAAAAAGAATATTCCTCATAAAAACAAATAAAACTGTGTAATAACCAAACAGGCTATGTAGGGTTTTTCAACACATCTGAACATTTGTTACATATAAAAGGTGATTTAATATCTATGTCTGAGAGATTTCCTGATAAATTCATTGCGCAGTTTATATCATCACAATGGATCAATCCAAATAGATGACCGACTTCATGAACACCCTCTTTTAATATTCTTGAAACCAAAATCTGTTTTTTCAATTTCTTCTCACTGATATTCTGTTTTAAATGAAATAGTGAAATGATACCGGTTTTTCCGCTTAATTGAGCTTCACCAAAAAACTGTGAAAAAACAGGAGAATATAGATCAGAATCTGTAATGAAAAGGATCTTCCCACTATTGTCGGGCAGATTTTTTGAAAAACAATTTAAAAGCTCAGTTGACTGGTACTTATCTCCTTTTCTGAAATCTGACTTCTTCAGGTCAGAAATGGAATTCCATTCTGTTAAATCAATTTTTAATTTAAATATTTCCGCCAGTATACTTTTCAAATGATGAACCAGTTGACTATCTAATTCATCTAGAGGAATAATTGATAATTTTTCCAAACTCATTCATGTCTATTTTCTATCTTATACTTTTTTATCTTTGTATAGAGGGTTGTTCTATCAATTCTCAGATCTTTTGCACTTTTAGAAATATTCCAGTCATTCCTGTCCAGGATCGTTTTTATATGTGATCTCTCAAGCTCACTTAATGAATCCTGTGAAATATCTTCATTGGCTTCTTTTGGAGAAAGAGAATTTTTGACAACTGTTGGAATATTGTCAATAGTTAGTTCCGAAGTCTTGGATATGATAACAGCTCTCTCAATAACATTTTCAAGTTCCCTGACATTACCGGGCCATGAGTAAGCTATGAAAGCATCCATCGCCTCAGACGAAACATTATTGATCTGCTTTTTTGTCTCTAATAATTTTTTATTTAAAAAATAATTGATAATCAGCGGAATATCCTCTTTTCTCTCCCGTAGAGGCGGCACATTGATTATTATCACATTTAGCCTGTAGTACAGGTCTTCTCTGAATCTCCGTTCCTTTATCGCTGCTTCAAGGTCACAGTGTGTTGCAGAAATGATACGGACATTTATTTTGATTGGTTCAGTACCGCCAAGCCTGTAGATAACTCTCTCCTGTAATACCCTTAAAAGATCCACCTGTGTCTTCTGACTGATATCTCCGATTTCATCCAGGAAGAGTGTTCCATTGTGAGCCATTTCAAGCATGCCCTTTTTCCTTAAATTGGCACCTGTAAATGCGCCTTTTTCATACCCGAACAGTTCACTTTCCAGTAATGTATCGGGCAAGGCACCGCAACTTAAGGCAATAAACGGTCCATATTTACGTTTGCTATGCGCATGCAGAGCCTTCGCAATCAATTCTTTCCCCGTACCGCTCTCACCTCTTATCATTACAACAGATTCTGAATCTGCAACAGTCAGGATCAGTTCAAATATATCCTCCATTTTTTTACTTTTTCCGATAATTTCATCTATTCCATATTTTTTTCCAAGTTCTTTTTTTAAAAGCTGATTCTCCTTTTCAAGCATTTTAAACTTTAGAGACCTTCGAATAATCTGACTAATATTTTCAGGATCTACAGGCTTTACAACATAATCGAAAGCACCGTCCTTTATGGCAGTAACAGCCGTATCTACAGAGGCATAGGCAGTCATAACAATAAACTGCAGATCCGGATCAATTCTTTTACTTTTTCCCAGAAGTTCAATACCGTCCATTTCCGGCATTTTTATATCTGCTAGCACCAGGTCATAATTGTTTTTTTTTATTTTATCGAAGGCAACACTGCCATTCTCAGCTGTTTCAACATCATACCCCTCTTCCTTTAACCAGTTGCTTAAAGATTGACGGACAATTCTTTCGTCATCTACGACCAGAATCAAGATTCCGGAATTGGTGTCATTTGACATCATCACTCCCTTTTTCCACAGATATTAATGGTAATTTTATCAAAAACTCCGTACCTTCACCCAACTTGCTCTTGACTTCAATTGTGCCATTATTTTCCTTGATAATACCATATACAACAAATAATCCCAATCCAGTGTTTTTTGAGGATTCTTTTGTTGTGTAAAATGGATCAAATATATTATGAATGTCTTCTTCAGCAATCCCTTTTCCGGTATCAGCGACTGAGATTAAGATATATCTGTGATCAAACTGGGCTGTCTTCACTGAAAGAGTCCCTCCCCCCTCCATCGCATCTATGGAATTTATTATCAGTGCAATCAATGACTGCTGGATCTGTTTCTTATCACAATTAAGTTTCGGCAATCCTTCTATAAGATTGGATTCAACTTTTATATTGAGAAGTTTTACCTTATTTTCAATTAACTTGAACACATTTTCTATAATTGAATTAATATCTTCCTCTTTGATCTCCAGTTTGGATTGTTTTGAAAAAACAAGAAGGTTTTTAACCATTCCCCCACATCTTTCGATCTCATTTCCCATCAGCTTTAGATATTCCTCAAAATCATGCAAATTTTCACTTGATGGATATCCCTTCCCCAAAACCTTTAACATCAGCTTTATATAGGTAAGAATGCCCTGAAGTGGATTATTTATTTCATGTGCAACAGATGAAGCCAATACGCCCATAGAGGCCATCTTTTCCGATTGGATCAGTTTTGCCCGAGTCAGATATAATTTTTTGGTTCTCTCTTCAATTTTTTTCTCTAAACGAACACTCCAGGACTTAATTTCCTCTTTGGCCACTTTCAGATCTGAGATCATTTTATTAAATGACATGGCAAGTTGACCAATTTCATCCCTGGTCAGAACTTTAATATTTACATTCAAATCTCCATCAGCCACTTTTTTAGTCCCTGAAACCAATTGTTTTACCGGAGAGCTGACAAATTTTCGGATGACAAAAGCCATTATGATCATGAAACAGAGTAGAATTGCAATTAGAAATACACCGAATATCATATAGCTCCTTTTTATTTCTCTCTTCACTCTGGACAAAGACATCCTGACATCCAGGATCCCAAGCTTTTTTTCCCCGGCCGAGTGAACATGGCATAAGGTACTATTATAACAATTCGGACTACTATAGATCGGTGTCACCAATCCCAAATTACCTTTCTTATTCATCTTATAAATTCTGAATGATGATGTATTTTTTTTAACGACCTCTTTATTCCCCGGAATATGACAAAAAACGCAAGAGTCACTTTTTTTTGAAACCATTTTCCCGATATCACTTTTTATATTTGAAAAAGCAGTAATCCCCTTATTATTTACCATTCTGACATAAGAGATATTTTCCTGATTTCCAATAATACTCATGATCCTTAAAATACAATTTCTGTTTCCCAGCGGCATATTGAATTTTGTCGCATTTGAAATAATATTGGAGATCATCTTCGCTTCCTTAAATGAGTCTTCAATTCGAACATCTTTCTGATGTTTAATGGAAACATATAAATAAAATCCAAAAAGAAAAATTGTCGTTAAACCGATCGATAGAAATATTTTTGCATTAAGTGACTTTAACATTTGAATCTTCATTGAGTAAGGCATTTAAAAAATAATTATGTATGGCACTGATACCGGATCAATCAGTAGTTTTGGGAGATATATTCGTTTAAATATTCTATCGTTGCCCGCTGGTCCTTAATTATCACATTTACGAGATCCTTCATGGAAACCAGCCCGTATAATTTACTGTCCTCACAAACAGGAAGATGACTGCACTTCTCCTTATTCATCACTGCAAGTCCTTTTTCCACTGTGTCTGTCGTTTTGATCAAAGCCATTTTTCTTGTCATTACTTTATCGATTTTTGTTTTTTTTGCTGACAATCCTCTCAAGATAATACTTTTCATATAATCCCTTTCAGTAAATATGCCAATAGGAGCATTATCAGCCTGAATCATAACCGCTCCAGTCTTGCTCTTCACCATTTTTTTTATCGCTTTTTCAACGGAATCATTCGGTGAAACCAAGACGACATACCGGTCTTCATCCGTAATAAAAATATCCTTTATTTTAGTTTTCATCAAATCCCCCTTTTTAAATTATAGTACAAAAAAAATAAAATTTCCATGATCACAGATCACACCTTAAGCACCGCTGTGCATCATTGACCGCCATCTCCTCAGTATATCCCAATTCAACTTCAGAAAAATCCTTTTTTCTTTTTAAAGCCTTCAAACATGGCATTTTCGGACGTTTTAATTTCTCTATTACTTCATCCGGGAGTTCCATTTCAGAGACCATCATTTTTGGAATAACGGATCTGTATTCCCAATCAAGCTTTTTACCATCAAAATATTTTTCTATAGAGGCAGCTACTCTCTGTCCAGCAGCAATCGCCTCAATAATGGTTGATGGACCGGTCACAGCATCACCGGCAGAGAAGACCCCTTTAATATTTGTTTCAAGACTGTTCGAGTCAACCTTGAAAGTATTCCAGCTGGTTATCTCAATGTTTTTCGTATTCCCCAACGCTGCTATATCCGGTTCCTGGCTGATTGCAGGTATGACAATATCACATTCCAAAATAAAACCGGATCCCTGAACAGGGACTGGACGTCGTCGGCCACTTGAATCCGGTTTTCCCATTTTATTTCTGATACACTCAAGTCCGGTAAGTTTTCTATCTTCACCTACCAGTCTTGTCGGGGCTGTCAAGTACTCAATCATAACCCCCTCTTCCTCGGCGGCCTTGATCTCCTCTTCAAATGCAGGCATTTCTTTTCGGGTTCTCCTATAAGCAATTGTCACCTCAGCAGCTCCCAGCCTGACTGCAACTCTGGCAGCATCAATTGCAGAGTTTCCACCGCCGATCACAACAATTCTATCTCCTGTTTTTGCTCTGTCGCCATAATTCACCCTGGTAAGAAACTCTATACTGTCAACACAACCCTTAAATTTATCTTCACCGGAAATCATCAGTTTCTTTCCCTTAAAAGCACCGATCGTAAAGAGAATTGCCTTATATCCCTCATTTTGCAATGATTCCATTGATATATTTTTCCCAAATTTTGTATTTGTTTTTATTTCAACACCCAGTGCCGCAATTGCATCTATTTCACTTTTGACCACATCTCTTGGAAGCCTGTATTCAGGAATCCCGGCAACCATCATTCCACCTGCTGTCGGAAGCGCTTCAAAAACAGTTACCTTATAGCCTTTCTGTACAAGATAATACGCTGCTGTCAGTCCCGCAGGCCCACCTCCAATAATGGCAACCGTTTCTTCCTGCGTAATAGGCAGGGGTTTAATATACCTTTCCCTGCCTAAGCCTCTGTCCGCAACAAATCGCTTAAGATGCATGATAGAGATCGCCTTATCTACCTCGCCTCTTTTACACTCATGTTCACAGGCATGCGTACATACACGTCCACAAACCGATGGAAATGGGTTGTCTTCAAGGATCAACTCGAATGCTTCGTCAAACCGTTTATGTGCAATAAGTGCCACATAAGAAGGAATGTCTATCCCTGCAGGACATGCACTCTGACATGGACTTGCTGTTAGCCTTTTGCAAACCCCGGCAGGGCATTTTTTATCAACTATATGAGCTTCATACTCATGTCTGAAATATTTCAAAGTGGTGAGAACCGGGTTAGGAGCAGACTTTCCAAGACCACATAATGCCGAATCAATGATAGAATGTGCCAGTTCTTCGAGTTTGTCCAGATCCTCCAGTTTCCCATTCCCATCTGTTATTCTTTCAAGGATTCTCAGCATCGCTTTAGTTCCGACTCTGCAGGGTGTGCATTTTCCACAACTCTCTTCGGTAGAAAACTCAATAAAAAACCTGGCAATATCTACCATACAGCTGGTTTCATCCATAATGACCATTCCGCCAGAGCCCATAATAGCACCGGTTTTATTTATTGAATCGTAATCTATCGGAATATCCATCATATGTTCAGGTATACATCCACCTGAAGGACCACCGAGTTGAGCGGCCTTTATCTGGTGGCCCGGCAATGGACCTCCACCGATGTCAAAGATCGCCTTTCTAAGTGACATTCCCATTGGTACTTCAATCAATCCTGTATATTTAACTTTGCCCGCCAGTGCAAAGACTTTTGATCCCTGGCAGCCTTCCACCCCGATTGAGTGATACTCTACCGGAGAATCAAGAATTATTCGTGGGATATTTGCAAGTGTCTCCACATTATTGACCACCGTCGGTTTCTGATAAAGCCCTTTAATCGGAGGAAACGGGGGTTTGGGTCTTGGCATTCCTCTCTGATCCTCTATTGAAGCGATCAAAGCGGTTTCCTCTCCGCAGACAAAGGCGCCCGCCCCTTCCCGCACACTGATATCAAAATTAAATCCGGTTTTAAGGATCTTTTCCCCTAGAAAGTTCTTTTCTCTCGCATCTACCAGTGCCTTATCAAGCGTCTTCAATGCAAGCGGATATTCAGCTCTGCAATAGATATAACCCGTCTGGGCACCGATTGCATATCCTGCTATTATCATCCCTTCTATTACGGAATGCGGATCCCCTTCCAGAAGAGATCGATCCATAAAAGCACCTGGATCACCCTCATCCGCATTACAGATTACAAATTTTTCTTTTGCTCTTACATTATGGCAGAAAGACCATTTTTTTGCTGTCGGAAACCCGGCACCACCTCTACCCTTAATACCTGATTTATCAATCTTCTTTATTACTTCTTCTGGATATATCTTTAGAATTTCTTTAAGTGCACCATATCCTCCAGTTTTAATATAGTCATCTATTGAAAAGGGATCAATATTTCCACAGTTTTTTAAGGCAATTTTAATTTGATCCTTTGTCAGAGAATATTCATCAATGAACGGGACGCCATCATAGACATACTCAAGCTCACTTTCAGGACGGTATTGATAAATCGCAAATTCACTTAATACTTCCCCGTTCTTTACTGTTTTTAAAAGAATATCCTTAACATTTTCCGGTGTTATTCTACCGTATATCAGCCTGCTTCTTCCAATGCTGTCCACTTCAACATTCACTTCCTGAGAGCAGAGACCGAGGCAACCGGTTGAACCCAGTTCCAGGTCTATTCCAGAATCATCGATCTCATTTTTAAATGAATTGAATACATCAACAGCACCTGCAGCACGACCACAAGTTGCCATGCCGATAATAATTTTTGATTTTTTTCCATCCATCTTAAATATCCCCGTTCTCCGATTCCTCTTTATAAGTTTCAATAATCTCTTTCATCTTATCTACAGTCAAAGTTCCATATACTTTATCGTTGACCATCATCGCCGGTGCAAGTGCACAGCATCCCAGACAGGCAACGGGCTGAACAGTGAACAGACGGTCTTCAGTTGTCGGATTCTCATCATCCACATGCAGCATTGCCTTCAGTTTCTTTGCAAGAAGCTTTGAACCTCCAACATGACAGGCGGTTCCATTACAGATTTTTATAATATTTTTCCCAACCGGCTTTCTACTGAACTGGGAGTAAAAGGTGATAACGCCGAACATATGGCTTTCTGACACATTTGTTTTTTCAGCCAGGTATTTTATCGCATACTCAGGAACATATCCTAATGCAGCCTGTATCTTCTGAAGATATATCATGACTGAATTTTTATCCTTATTCTCTTTATAGATCGTATCCAATACCTGAATATTTTCTGGTGAGATGATCTCATTTTCTTTTTCTGTCATTATCGATCTCCTCCTGCTATCCTTTTTTCAGCAACAGCACTCAATCCATCACAATATTTGCATAATATTTTATGTGTTTTAAGCGTATCGGTATTAACACGTTTTCCCACTTTAACCATGTTATTCGATATATCTTCATTTAATTGGATCAGTCCTTTATCCATATTGCTGAATAAATGGTCATCTGGCAAATTAAGATCTATCCTTATCTTCTCATCCCATAGTGCTTTTGCGGATATGTCCTCATTTTTAATTCCGGCTTTTTCTGAAAGATCACTCATTATTTTCCATATCGGTTTTACATCCTTAAAAGGATCAATGAGTTTATCTGTCCTATATAGCTGGTGACGTGCATTAACATAGGATCCTTCATACTCAACCCATGCCGCAGCGGGAAGAACCACATCCGCTTTTTTTGCTGTATCTCCCTTGAAAAGTCCAATTGATATCAGAAATTCCGTTGAACTACCGGGAATAAAATCAGGGGATGTTGAAAATATTAATTTTTTCTTTTTTAACTCCTCTAATTTTTCATTTCCAATTCCAAGAAGATATGCGCCGATCGTATTATTTTCCCTGCTGAATGAGTTCAATGAAATATTACGGTTTCCCATAAGGATTGAAACATCTGAACCCGGAGCATGAAATACCAGATATTTCACATCATTATCTGGAGTGAAATCAGAGAGTTTTTTCAATTTTCGTATAGCAAATTTTGACAACTCTATATCTTGCTTTCCGATCGTGGTCAATTCTGTCCCATTCAGATATTCACGTTTTATATAATTTGCAATGACGGGATTGTCACGGGATATATCAGTGTCTATAATGACAATATGCTTATATTTATAGATATCCAGATAGTCAATATTAACTCTTGAAAACGGTTCAGCGTGAGCAATATTCGCTTCCCCTGATATTTCTTCAATAAATTTTTTCATCGCATACATATCTTCATTTGAATACTTTGGAGATATGATTGAAGCAATTGAATCTTTCCCGTATTTTTCACCGATATTATTCAAACCTTCTATAATTTTCCCGTACGCTTTTTCCCAGGTTGTTTCTATCAGTCTATTCCCGGATCTGATCAAAGGTTGTGTAAGCCTCTCCTTACTTTGAATAAAATCAAAGGCAAATCTCCCTTTAAAACAGAGCTGACCGTCATTCGGTTCCACTTTTTCCAGTCCATCGACCTTAATTATCCGGTTTTCTTTCAACGTAATGTCCAGCCGGCAACCGACACCACAATAATAACAGTTTGATGCCGTATGATGGACCTGCCACATTCTCTGGTCATATTTACATCTCTGCTCATATAGGGCACCAACCGGACATACCTGCAGACATTCTCCACAGTATACACATTCTGAATCAGGAAGGGTTTTATCTCCCCTTGCAACAATTTTTGCAACATTTCCCCTGTACCCATGCGATATTGCATTATTGACAGAAACTTCCGTACAGGCCTGGACACACCGTCCACACAAGATACATCTGGAGAAATCTCTTCCAATAAGTGGATCGTTATTTTCCAGTGGATAATTTGTCGGTATTCTTTCAAGTGATCGATTATCCACCATATATTTATATGCCAGAGACTGCAATTCACACTCACCATATGCGGTGCATATATCCGGGGAACTGTCATAATCCTTTACTTCCATCATAAAATCAGTTAATTCTGATTTTGAATTCCCGATAGCTGCACAATTATGATTCCCGGAAATCATTAATAACTCTATAACAGTTTTTCTTGCTTTCCTTATCTTTGGAGAGTCCGTAACGACAATCATACCGTGAGCCACCGGAGTGGAACATGATGCAACAGGTGCACTCATTCTACCCAGTTCAACAATGCATATCCGGCATGCTCCGGTAGGCTTTGTACCCTGTAAATTACAGAGAGTTGGAATATATATTCCGTTTCTTCTGGCTACTTCCAATATAGTTTCTCCCATTTCGAACGCATAGTCAATATTATTAATTTGAATTGTATTTTCCATTTTTTATGCCTTAAATTAACTTACATACTTCATAATTATGTTGATAACAGATAAGACCACAACTGAGACATCTGTCTGCCTGTTCAATGACCATTTCCTCAGTAAAAATTTCTGCAGGGTCATTATTGCCCCTGTAGTTAATCAACTTTTCCTTATCCGGGATCCTGAAAATGTTCTGAACTGCCTTACCATCCGTAAGAGTCAGGTCTTCGGGTTTTATCTCTTCATTTTTAGCGTAACACTGCACGCCTCTGGCCAGCTTTCTACCCATACCCACAGCGACAACAACTCTCTCAAGGTCTGTACCCCTTCCTGATTTTTCTACAGCAAAAATGCCTCCCTGACTTCCATTCTTAAGCACTTTTAATATTTCAACAGTCTTCCAGTCACCTGTTTCCGGATCAAGATCAATCAGCATTTCAGGGATCCTGCCTGAATCAAGGATCAGCATATCCAGATCGAGTTCTTCAACTTCTCCCCGGTTATTCCTGATCGATATTTTCCTGAGCGCATTATTATTTCCTCTCAGTTCCAATGTAACAGATGAAAAAATAATCTCTAATTTTTCCCTTAAAGATATATTAAAATCTTTTTTTAGGGCCTCATTTTTTGTGAATGGATAGATGAGCCGGACCTTTAAAGCACCGGATTCAATACAGGAATCTACAGCTTTCAGCGATGACCTCCCCCCTCCGATGATAACAATATTTTTATTCTTCAATGCTTTTATTTTTGCCTCTTTCTGATCAAAGAAATCCATCAGAAGTACCGTATCAGGAATTATATTTCCCGATGAAGCAGTATTATTCATGATCTGTCGACTATCCCATCCACCTGAAGTGATCAGCACCATTTCCGTTCCACTCTGGATCAGTGAATTCAATGATATATCTTTTCCCATCCTGCTTTCAAGTTCGTAATCGATTCCGGTACTCAGAATGCCTTCTATCTCCCAGTCCAAAGCATCTTCTGGTAGTCTTTTATCATCAATGACATACCTTAATATCCCTCCCAGCTTCTTGGTGGATTCAAAAACTTTGACCTTATTTCCAAGCCTCCGCAGAAAATAAGATGCAGTAAGTCCTTCTACTCCGCCCCCGATAACTGATATATTTTTCCCCTTTATTGGCGGCAGATATGGTAAATTGTATTTACCGGTCATCTTTTCATATTCAGCAACATATTTTTTTAAACCGTTTATAGAAACCGGATCGTCTATAAGAATCCGGCGACATTCTAATTCACAGGGTGCCGGACAGATCCAGCCGCATATTAGTGGAAACGGATTTTTTTCACGAATCGTTCTCAGTGCACCTTCATAATCTTTTTCTTTTATATGCTTGATGTACGCCGGGATATTGATTTCAGCCGGACATGCCCGCTCACAGGGTGCTGTGCACTCTGAGATTTTTTGGTCAGACATCAGCCGGATAGTTGCAGATGAGAGGGTAATAATACCTTTTGGACATATGGTTTCACAGACCCCGCATCCGGTACATTTCTGATTATCCACATGGGGGAGATTATCACTGCCCATTGAAAGAGCATCAAACGGACAAGCTCTGACACAGGTCGCCAGTCCCAGACATCCGATCTCACATACTTTACTGCCTTCAAACAGCATCATCGATGCTCTGCAGTCAAAAACCCCATCATACTCATATTTGAGATCCGCATCCTGAAATCCATAAGTACAACCGGGTTTTGAGAATTCAGGTTCCTTCTCTTCAACAATCACACCCATTACTTCCGCTGCCGCCTTTGCGATCTCAAACCCTCCGGCAACACAGACATCCGGTTTTGCCTTGTTCTGTACCACCGCTTCTGCCGCTGCTGCACAACCTGCATAACCGCATCCACCGCAATTTGCCCCTAATAGCGCATCCGCAACCGCTTCAATCCTCGGATCTTCCCAAACATAAAAAATCTTCGAGGCAATAACAAGGATTATTGAAGCTATCAAGCCAAGACCCATTAAAAATATTGTTCCTGTTAACATTTAATTCTCTCTATTTTATTAAAATTGATTTCAAAGATGAATCTAAACCTTTGAAGCCATAAAATGCCATGGAAATAATTCCCGCCGTAATAAGCGCAATTGCCATATCTCTGAACGCAACCGGTATGTGCGATATTTCAAATCTTTGTCTGATTCCGGCGAAAATAATAAGTGCAAGCGCAAAACCGATACCTGAAAATAAAGCATATAAAATACTCTGAAGAAATGAAAAATCCTTGCTTATTACAAGAACCGCAACCCCTAATATTGCACAGTTGGTTGTGATCAGCGGTAGAAATATACCCAATGATCTGTAGAGGGCCGGCACACTTTTTTTGAGAAACATCTCAATTAATTGAACCAGTGCAGCAATAACAAGAATAAAAACAATTGTCTGCAGATACTCTATATTAAAGGCAACAAGTATATAGTAATGAACAAACCAGGTAATAAACGTTGCAAATGTCATCACAAAAATGACCGCCATACCCATTCCTGCTGCAGTATCCGTCTTTTTGGAAACCCCCATAAAAGGACAATTTCCAAGATATTGAGCAAGTAAAATATTCTTGACCAGAACCGCATTAACTGCCAAAATTAAATATTCCATGATATTTTCTCCATTATCGTTTTTTTGGAACGAGATTGATTAAGGCCAGGATGATTCCCAGACATACAAACGCGCCCGGTGCCTGGACCATAAAAGCAAATGGCTTGAAACTTTCCCACATTATCCCCATACCAAAGATACTTCCCTTTCCCAGAATTTCCCTGATCGATGAGATCAGTAAAAGAGATAATGTGAAGCCAAGACCCACACCGAGGCCATCAACTGCTGAACGGATAATTGTATTTTTTGAAGCAAATGCCTCTGCTCTGCCAAGGATAATACAGTTAACAACAATCAGGGGAATAAAGATACCAAGTTTTTGGGATATCGAAAAGAAATATGCCTTCATTACCAGTTCAACAATGACTACAAATGTTGCAATAATAATTATATAAGCTGCTATTCTAACTTTTTTCGGTATAATATCTTTGAATGTTGCAATGATGATATTTGAAAAGAACAAGACAAAAGTTGTCGCAATTCCCATTCCAATCCCATTCTCAGCTAAAGTCGTAACAGCAAGTGTCGGACATAGTCCGAGAACCAATTTAAAAGGAGGCAGTACTTCCCAGAATCCTTTAATAAATTCCTGCCATAATGATTTTTTCATTTTACAAAACCTTCTCTTTTGACTTTTTTTGAACTTCAGATCTAATCTTTGAAAAAAGCCCCACACCCTTTTCGACTGCAGAACAGACTCCTTTGGATGAATTTGTCGCTCCTGTGATCGCATCTATAGAACCTTTATCTTTTTTTATTTTAAAAACATCTGATATTGAACGGCCTTTGAATTTATCAGTAAACGATACTTCGGAAACCCTGGCACCCAGCCCCGGCGTTTCCTGATGGGTCAATATTCCTATTCCGGAAAGTTTAGATTCTTCCATATTGAAACCGATCATCACACCGATCTTACCACCAAATCCTGTCCCTTCTGATTCATATGCAATCGCCCATATCTTCTCCCCTTTTTTCCCGATAAAAACCGTATGCGGGATACCATCGATTTTGACTTCCATTCTATTTTCAATAGGGTCATTTGTAGATTGTCTAAGTACCTTTTTAAGTGCCGGTCCTTTGACATTTACAAGAATCTGCTCTTCGATCTTCGTTTGCGTCACTTTTTTTACAGCCGTCAGAAGAAAACCGCAGATCGTTGCAATTAATGTCAGGGTAACGATCATTTTTACATATTCTTTTTTCATTCTATATTTCTCCAGACATTATTTATACTCAAATCTATGGATTTTCCACCGATTTTATCCAGCATCGGTGTAAACAGATTCATAATCAATATTGCATAAATGACCCCATCCTCGTGAACACTGAGAGCCCTGAATACTACGGTTAAAAAACCGCAGCCCAAGCCAAATATAATCTTTCCCGGCCTGGTAAAGGGTGAACTTGAATAATCAGTTGAGAGGAAGAATATACCGATCATAACATTCCCAGTTAAGAGGTGAAACCATGCACATGCAAAAACATTCGGATCAAAAAACCTTAAAACAGTTGCAATGATCACGACTCCAAGAGCAAAGGATACAGATATTTCCCAATGAATTACTTTTCTATATAAAAGATAAATTCCACCAATTAGCAGAAATATTATTGCAGCAGAACCCAATCCACCGAATTGTCTCCCCAGTGATAATTCGATGAGAGAAAATCTGGAAATAAAGTCAGCTCCCGCAACTTTTAGAGCAGTTAGTGGTGCAAAACAATCAAAGCCGAGATCATAATTTACAGAAGTCATATTTACATTCAGAAAAGATGGCCATGAAAGTTCAAGAACGGCCAATCCAACCAGAACTGGATTGAATGGGTTACTTCCTGCTCCCCCAAATATCTCCCTCCCGATAAAAACAGAGATGAATACACCGATGATAACCATCCAGTATGGAGAAGTCGGTGGAAGCAGCATTGCAAATAGAAGTCCCAAATATACAGCACTTCCACTATAGGGATCAACCTGCTTTTTAAACATCTTCCTGACCACTATCTCACTTAGAATGGCCATTGCAACACACAGTGTAATTACTCTCGCTGCATGCATCCCAAAAAAGTACAGTGCATAAATGATAGCAGGCACCAGGCCCAGTATAAGATCCCTGTATATTTTCCTTTCTGAAGAACCGGAATGCCAGTGAGGAGGATTAGAAACGATCAGTTTCATGGGTTTACCTCTCTTTCTTTTTTATTAATTTCACTTTTAGCCAGACGTATTAACTGGAGCAGCGACCTTTCTGTTGGACAGTAATATGAACATAGGCCACACTCAATACAGCTTTTGACATGCATTTCCTGACATTTTTCAAAAATGGAAAATTCAGAATACCTGCATATCAGATTAACTTGAAGCAGAGCCGGGCAGGTATCATTGCATCTCCCGCAATTAATACACTGGTTATTTGCCCCTTTTACAACCTCATCCAGATATTGAATAAATATTGAATCCGTTTTCTCCGTAACCGGGCTATTTAGATCATAATTTGCATACCCTCTGAATGGACCTCCAACAACTACTTTTTTTATTTTTTTTATATCTGACTTCTTTAATATCTCTCTAATTGGTGTCCCGATATTAACTCTAAAGTTTGATACGCCATATTCATCTGTTAAGGTCACTACTTTTTTTTTTATTGGCATATTCGTTTTTATGACTTCCATCGCCTTAATCGCATCTTCAATTGAGAGATAAACTGGTGATTTCAACCCATATATTTTTTTCATTGAGTTTACCAGAATTTCAGGCAATCCATTCGGATAAAAAGGAGGTACTTTGTGAACCGTAATTCCTGATGTTTGTAGTTCCCATACCAGATCATAAATATTCTCCTGAACAGCAAAGTAGATATCCTCTTTTTTAAGAACAAATTTAAACATTTCAAAACAATCTTTCAGTTTATCAATATTCTCTCTAACAAGTTGTTGAGAAACAGAACAGAGTGGATCAGTTTCCACAGCACTGATAATAATCTCACTATCCTTAATGGTATCAATGTCTATTTTCATTCCAGATTTTTTAAGTCTATATAATAATACATCTTCAGAAAGATCCGAATAGTTCTCATTCTCCGGCAAATCCGGATCTTCCTTTGAATCTGAAACCGATATCCTTAATACATTGGAAACAACCCCATCGACTGAAATCTTTAATTTTTCCTTAATTTCACCGTTCACAGGAGAAAAAATCCAAGGAGCGATCTCTTCATTCTCATTTACTCTGGTCCCGGGGGTCAGGTTTTTCAAGTCTGAAAAATCAAATACCGGCAAGAATATTTCATCTGTCTCAGGATACTCAATTATTTTAAGATCAACATTTTTTTGATCAAACTTATTTTTCTTATTCATTCTATTCACTATTCCTTATGACAAATCTCACAATTCTCTTCTCCGTCAGTATGGCATTCCATACACTGTTTACCGATACATCTTATATGTGTCTCCTCTTTCTCACAGAGGGATTTGTACTTCGAATTATAATGACATTGTCTGCAATTCATTGAATATTCTTTCTTAGAGTCAGGTTGATAATTATGATGACATGTTTTACAGTCAATTTCATATCCATCTTTTGATGAATGCTCCTTATGCATGAATACAACCTTGCCCCCATCCGTTTCAAATATCACTTCTTTCGGTTCTTCAGCAGTCTTAAATTTTCTTGCATTATGACAGAATTCACAATTTACAGACTCTTTTATATGGCAATTTATACAGTTCTTCCCAATACAATGCTTATGTATCGGTTCATCCTTACAGATATCTTGATTCCCGGATGAGTAATGACAGGACCTGCAATTAAAAACATCCGAGAAAGACCCTTTTTTACTCTCATCATAATTATGATGGCATTCAACACAGGTCATTGAATCTATTTCTGTATGCAACCTATGATTAAAAATAATACCCCCACCATTAGTATTGAATGCAACTTTCAGCGGAACATGATAGCCTTCAAAAAGATATCCGACTAAAGAAAAAGCAATTAATATCGTAAGTACCAATGCCAGAATGTATTCTTTCCTGACCCCTGTAAAAAAACTAATTAGTTTCATGGATTGCCCTCTTCATATTCTCTATTTTATTTATCTTTACTTCAAAAGTTTTAATTTTTAGAAACCCAGCACCCAACATTAGACTTTCGAAGTTTCGCATATTCACAACTACATAAAAACATAATTTCGAAAGAAAGTCAAGTGTATTTTCTGTGATTTAATATTTTATTGATTAAGTTAATGATTTGTAGATAAATAATAAATGAAAGAAGACATGATCCTTATCATAAGATCATGTTAATGAACCCTATCTTTCATTCAAAATTTCACACAATTGAGTGTTTTTTAAATAATTCTATTTTATAATATTAAGAAGCAAGTATATCTCATATAAGAATTCAATAATTCTCTTTATTATTGTTTACAAAAATAAGATAAAATTTTCTTATCTGATTAACGCTTCCTCATAAAGTTTATCATAGAGTTCAGGATTATGTATTCCCTTACTTCCATCTTTTTCCAAGAGTTTTAATAGATCATATGCAGCATCGCCTTTTCTTAATTTATCTTTCTCTACCCTGCCTCTCAGTTTTTTTATAATATCAATACCACTTTGCTGCCATTCAGTAAACATATCTTCATAATCCTTTTCATGGCATTTGGAACATATTGCCTTTCCAGGTCTGAGTAGTTTTTCATCTTCATCCTGATGGCAATCAATACATCCTACATCATTAAACATCGAATTTGGTGTATTATAGGTAGTATGGGGTAGTTTACTATAATATAAAGCATATTGAGTAGTATGACAATTTTTACATGATATACTTTTCTCGCCTTCACCTTCTTTATGATGACAATCCATACAATCATTTTTTGCAATTATCAATTGTCCATGACCCGCTTCATTTGAATGACATTTATCACACTTCAATTTTTGATTTTGTAGATGGGGTTTATGTGTAAAAGTCCAGCCAAAAATCTTATTCTCTTTGTTTTCAATATCAACATGACAGTTTGAGCACAGACCGGGATTAATATCTGTTTCCCGATAAAAATCTGGGATTTTTCCAGCAAAACCAGTCTCCTTCAAGCTTTCTGTAATGAGATCATAAGCTTTACTTAATAGTTTATTTGAAAAAGAGATATTGTGTATAGGTAAGCCATAAGTTACCAGTTTTATATTATAATCCGCATCCTCGATTTTTTTTATTGCATTAGAATAGCCTGCTGTATTTATATTTCTTTTTAAAACTTTATTTGCAAAAACCAGCACCTTATCTATTTGGGCAAGTTTCAAATCAGACTGTTTTTTCCAGGAATCCAATAATTTGCTGTATCCTACTCCATGACAAGTATCACAGGATTCACCTTTGGCAATCATCGATTCACCTTTGTCAATAAACCCCTCTGCATTTTTATGATAGATATGACAGGCCTGACAATTTAGACCTGCAGAGAACATCGGGCTTGGGTGTAATGGTACGCCCTTTCCACTTTTGCCTGTAAAAAGATCAAGTTGAGTCTTATGAAAATCAGGATGACAGGAATTGCAGTCAGGTTTAACAAACTCTGTTCTAGCAACAGATTTATGCTGTATAGCTGTATGGCACTGATCACATTCTATTTTATGATCTGCAATATGATTCTTATGCATTAATTCCGTATTATTAAATTGTTTGATTTTTTCTCTTTCAAAATGACAGTTATTACATCTAATCTTAAGTACTGCTCCATCTCCAACAACCATTTCTCCATGACATTTTTGACATGGTATGCTCTTCTCTTTTACAAACCTATGGTCATACACAACCTTTTCTTTCTGCCCCTCAATTTTTATTGGAGGAGTATGGCATTTTGTACATTTACTAATTGTATTTTTCTTTTCTGGATCTACATCTTTAAAGTGACATAAAAAACAGGTGCTCTCTGTTACAGAAATATGGCTGCCTTGAACAATCTGTGAATGACAACTGGTACATCTTAATTTTTTCCCTCTTCTGAGGTTCTTCAAATGGGGTTCATGATCAAAGGTTATATTTTTTTTATATTTAACCTTTCCCGAAAGTTTTCTTGTCTCATGACATCCTATTCTCATACAACTCAGATCAGAGATCTCAGCCCAGGGTTTACTTTTCTTATAGACTCCGGTGAAATAATTTACCAGCATTGATACAGCTGTTAATTTACCTTTGATCTTATTTTTAATCCCGGGAGGAAAATGGCAGTCAGTACAAGTGACATCTTTATGAGAAGATTTCAGCCAACTTTGATAGTATGGTTTCATATTATGACAGGTATTGCAAAACTTGGGTGAAGAAGTCACCTCAACAGAAACTACAAGTAATGCGGTTATAATTGTCAGGGTAACTACTATTGCCAATAATAACCTCTTCCATCCTCTTCCCCAAACCTTATAATGCAGAGCTCTTACATTTTGAAGAATTAATCTAAAAAACTTTTTAATTTTTCTCAATTTAAATATCCTTATACGTTTTCGTGTTTAGTACTAAATATTAAATACCATCGTAAACCAAAAAACTACCAGAGTCAATAATCATTTAGTTGTAATTACAGATTTACTTAAACCCTCTGCAATTACTACTAAAGTTTTAAACTCCAGTAGTTTTGGCATTAAAATTATATGTTATTAATATAACAATTACTTGTTATATTAAATTTTTTATCTCCATGTATACGCTGATACATTACCCCCTAAATCTTCAATGGAATCTACTAGTAACTGTGCAACGTACAGTGAGTTGTGAATATAACCATGAGGTTCTTTAACACTCATCTGATAGTTGTAAGCAGCTTTTAATAAAATTCCAGTAAATCTATACCCATTACTATAACTTGCTTCACCAGGATCTACAGAACCATTTCCATTTTTATCTTTAAAGAAATATGGATAGGTATGAGAATCATAGATCAGTGGAGCACCTATTGCAGCAGAATGAGTCTGTAATTGAGCATAAAGCTTCGCTTCGAGTGCTCTGATCTCAGCCTTTATACTTTCCTTGGTATCTCCGTTTCCATTATAATCAGGAGTCGAAGCGGGTCTGATACCGCTGAATTTAAATAAAGCGACATCATATCCCCTGTTTGGCTGCGAATCATCTCTTCCGTGACATTCTATACAATCAGCCGGATTCGGTTTATGTACATTATGACCAATATAAGATGAAGCTCCTTTTATACCCATATGGCATTCTACACAGGAGTCAAATTTTCCACCATGATAAGCAAACATCTGCCTTCCAGTATATGTTTTTCTAGGATATTCGTACCCACCCTTTACTTCTGTTCCAAAGAGAACAGCTGCTGCGGGGATATAGTGTATATTTGAAAAAGAATACGGTTCATTTGAACTGGCAATTTTCTGATCTATAGTGTGTTTTGAAGCTCTTCCCTGGTGACAATTCATACAAAGGTTTGAGTTATCTCCCAGGCTGACAACATCGCCTGAAGGGAATTTTACATCCTTAACGTCTCTGACTGCTCCTGTTGCAACATTGGTATGACAGGTACTGCATGCCATACCATTTGATATAGGTTGTCCCTCATCAATTTCACCATGTTCCAGATAGACTGGAAGTCCATCTGCACTATGACATTTTGCACAGCTGGCCTGTACTTCTCCATCTCCATCCCAATGTCTCCAAGCTTCTGCAGAACCTTTAAAATGTCCTTCATCATCTCTTTTGATACTCGGTAAAATAACTTTCGTACTGCCTTCTTTTAAACTCATAAGTGAATCATAAAGCAGCTGGATCACATATTTTGCATTATGTGCAAATGCGCCTGGATCTTTTAATGAGAATTGATAGTTATAAGATGCTTTTAAACTACGTGGAGTCCATAATTTATACTGGTTTCCATAATTTGCTTCATCTGCATCTGCCTTTCCATTACCATTATTATCCTTAAAGAAATATGGATATGTATGTGAATCATATACTGCGGCAAACCCGGAAACATCCTTTGTATACTTTCCTATAGATTTAATTAATAATCCCTGTAAGGTTGTTATCTCATAGTAAATTCCCTCAGTAATATCGCCATCACCATCATAATCTACAAGTGAACCCTTATATCTGATATCGTGTGCATTGAAAGAACCGCCTGTTGTATGACAGCCTGCACATTCCGCACTCTTAATCTGAAGAGTATGAGGATCATGACATCCTGTACAGGAATCATAGGATTTTACATGTGCAAACTTCACATCATAAGATTGTCCTTTATACTGATATCCACCAGCAGCTTGTTTTCCATAAAGAGTTGCTCCAGTTGCAAAATAATGAACGTTTCTAAATCCTAATGATGGGTTTACAACATCTCCAGATGTTGGACCCTTACCAGCTAAGTACGATTTCACTCCAGTGCCGGAATATCTTCCCTGATGGCATTGCATACAGATACCTTCATCGCCAAGTCCTCCAATAGAATTTCCCGAAGGAAAAGTTACCGAGCTTAACTGTCTTCTTGCTCCAGTTGCCGAATCAGTATGACATAAATTACAGTCAAATGGACCCGGTGTCGCATCTGCATCTACAATTCCATCAGCTGCAAAATCTAAAAAACCTCCAAGGCTATGACATTTCGCACAACCTGTTGGAACCATTGCCGGATCATCTTCATCCCAATGTACAAAGGCTTCTGAAGTTGAATCGGAATGTCCGGATGTATTAAAAAGAGCTTGATAATCAGTAGCAGCCGGTGGTGTAACTTCTTCTTGAACTTCAGTTAATTTACACGCTGTACCGGTCATAAACATAAACACAACCAGTACAAGTAAAAGGTTTATATATATTTTCTTCATTATTTCCTCCTTTCTCAATTTCTACCAACGGTATCCGAAGGAGATCTCAAAAATATCAGCATTGTAGTTATTATTACCATATTCTATCTCTTTGAAATCTATTAAAGAATAGGATAATTTTCCTACAAAACCACCTTCAAATTTATATTCTACAAAAGGTTTTACAATTAATCTTTCAATTTCCCAATAACCATCGTTTTTATAGTAGTTTCCATAGATTCCGGCAGTAAATTTCTTATTTAATAAAAATTTCAGATAGAGATCAAAGAGATTTGCCCTTCCTTCATTCAGAATATTCCATGTTACACTACTTCCATAAAAATTAAAGTCACGGTCCCCTTCATTCTTAGAATAGATAAGACTGTACCCAAGTCCTAATTTAAATTTCTTATTGTAATATCCTGTTCTTAAACTTAACTGAGCTCTCTCGTTTTTCCACATATTATTCAGATCATTCTCAGATAGTTTATAGAGGAAAGATCCATTAAAATACATGTTTTTTCCCTTATATTTTGCAGTAAATCTGGCTCTATGATAATCTGTTGGAGAAATGGAGGTAAATGGATCGGTATAAGTTCCATACTGATAATCAGCAGTCAGCTTAAGTTTTTTTGAAAGATTTAATTTAACATTCCCAAAAAAGCCTGTTCTTTTTGTCTCATCATTAGTAACTTCTGTTTCAATAGCATGATTTACTTCTCTGGTTTCATTCCTTACTCCGAGAGTCAAGGTAAACTTTGAACTAGCCTGATACTGTAAACCTGCTTCCAATCCAAGAGTATTATAATCCAGATTAAGAGGCATTTCCTGACCATATACATCAAAAGTCCCTTCCTGATCAAAATCATGATATCTTACAGAACCGACAAAGGCCATATTATAATTAATCAGATATGAAATATCCACCTCATACATTCCAATTTTCCTGGAAAAGCTTCCTTCTCCACTATTTGCAGAACTAAAATCAAGTCCCCGATAACTGACTCCACTCATTGATTCAGAATAATCAAGTCTCATATCCTGGTCACTTAATTGAGCAACAGCCTTGACCAGTAATTTGTCAGATGGTTTTGCACTCATTCTGAATGTATGTGTGAAACTCCTGAAATCATACGGTTGTGACATCATATAATAATTCAGCATTATTGAATCATATGGGTCCTCACCTTGTTGGTTCATACCACTGATCAGCAAGAGATTATAGTCATTCTTATAATCCTGAATCTTCTCTTCCAATAGGAATGTAAAGTTTTTAAGATTTAAGTCAATTCCAAGTGTCATTTCTTTTGAAGATTCATCAATTGGAACCTCTAATTCATATTCCTCATGGCTTATATCAAAAGAGGTAGTACTATTACCCTTTTTGGTATAATTATTAAAACTAAAATAAAGTTTTGAAGCTTTACATAACCATAACTTCAATGAAGCAGAGTCATTTATTCTATCAAAATTATAATGGTGTAAATCATGACCTATAAACATATCTTTATAGTAGTAATTTGACTTGCGGCGTTCAAGCTTAAGATCAAATTTACCATATTTAACCATATTGAAGCTAAAACTTTCAAATGGATCTCCACCAAGATGGTAAACTTTGATGTCTAGTCTATCAAAAACACTTTTTAACTTGCCGGCCGGTTGATAGGAAAGATTAAAACTTAAGAGTTTTGGACCACTCTTCAGGTTATAATCCTCTTTGTATTTGGATTCTGTTCCTTCTATATCAACCCCTCTATAGCCAATTGAGAAATTACCGGTAAGGATATCCTCACCCTCTTCAGCACTCTGTACTCCTGGTAGAGCGAGAAGTAATACTAACATAAAACTAATAATTAATATTATATTTCTTTTCATTGTTCTGCTCCTATTTCACAAACTTCGGATTGAAGTTTGACCCATGAATAGTAGAATGACATGAGACACAATTAGATTCTGGTGTAAATCTGGAATGCCAACCTGGAACCCGACTATGACAACTATAACAAAGTTCAGATACACTTTGTGTAATCAACATATGCCTGTTCGGTGAACCATGTACATCGTGACATGCTGTACAACCTTCTACTCTTACTGCATTGTGCTCATAAAGAAATGGACCCTGTTTATTGGTATGACATTTAAAACAAGCTTCCTGTTTAAATCCGGCCAGTCTTTCTGTTGCTGCTGGTTTATGAGGATCATGACAGTCTCCACACTTTAAGGCGCCTTCTTTCAGTTTATGTTTTTCATTCAAATTGAATTTTGCAAAAACATCCTGATGACATTTATAACAGGATTTAGTCGGTCCTGACTTTAATAAATATCTTTTTGTTTTCTTATGTACAGAATGACATTCTGTGCAATCTAAAGCAGCTTTTGCATGAGAACTCGCAAAATAATCAGCCTTATTGTCTTTATGACATTTTAAACACTGATTAGATTTTTTTGTAGTAGGGTCAGTAGACTTAAAAGCAAAAATATTTCCTGCTTCCGCATCTTCAATATGCTTTTTAAGATCCCCATGACAGCTACCGCAACTGAAATCAGCTCCAATTCCTTTTGCTAAGCCTTTTGTGTCTATTGTAAAATGAGGGCCCATTTTAAAACCTTTTGCAAGGTCTTCATGGCATTCTGCACATTTGGCTACCAATTTACTTGTATCGGCATTTGAAACCTTAGAATAAACTCCAGTGGTAAAAGAAAACAGTAGAATTAATCCAAAAATCCAAACTCCAGAATTACAAAACGTTTTTTTTTGTTTGATTTTAGAGTGTCGCAATTAGTACCTCCTTATTATTATTACATTAATATTATTCTTCATAATCTTTAGTCCTGCCTACTCCGCATGGATCTTATATGTCGTCGGAATATGCATATTAAAGAAATATACGCCGTTATGACAATGTTTACAAGCATTAACGCCTGATACCCATGGATAAGAGAATTTTCCATCAGGAGTAAACTGTGTTGTTGTAGAGAGATCTATCTTGAAAATATGAGTTCTGATATCTCCTACTTGTGGTCCTGTTCCTATTGCATCGTGACCAACTGCAGATTTAGTAATTTTAGGCATGTGACATTGAACACAATTTGATATTCTTTTTCCACTAACAGTCGATAAACCTTTTCTTGCAAAACTCTTTTCTGAATGTACTCCTGCAGCTATTACCTTATCTGAATGACAATCTGTACATTCTTTAATCAAACCGTTTACACCTGATTTATCCCTGTTTACAGTTGATGCATGAGGGTCATGACATGTATTACAGCCAACTCCAGCCTGTAGATGTTTTCCCGTTCCACCAGCTCCGACACCATCAGGATGTATTCCTAATAATTCATCATACTGTTCATGATGTTTTATATATCCACCTGAGGCAGCAATTCTGTTTGAAGAATCTCTTGTATGGCATCTTCCACAGAGTTCCGTTGAACTGTCTTTAGTGATATATGATTTGAGACCGGAACTGTTTACATGAGCAGCACCCGGACCATGACATTCTTCACAATGAACGCCACCCTTGAAGAAAGTTCCGTCCATTCCAGGAAGGTTATCCTGTCTTAGTCCACCATCTTCATAAGCAATCCATCCTGTTGTATGACATTTTCCACAATCATAAGGCTTATCTGTTTCATCAGCATGATATGCAACCCATCCATCTGTTTCAAAATTATACTGCACATCATCACCAGTAATAATATATCCATTGGTATCTACAAATCTGGCTTTCCAATTATAACCGCCAATTACATAAGATACATCTCCATAACTTCCTGGTGCTCCAAGTGTATTATCTCCATCTGACAAGCCATCACTATTTGGAATTGGAGGTAAAACAGAGAAAGGAAATGTTGGCGCCATATTGTCAACTACCTTTGAGAGTTTATATGAGTGTCCGGATTCGACAAATTTATTGTAGATTGCCGAATGACATCCAGCACAGGCTTCACTACCGGCATAATCACTATACAACTCAGATTTCTTTGTCTCCTGAGCCTCAGTTTGAGTAGCTCGGCATCCTGTGAATCCAATAAAAACAATAATTAGAACTACCGTAAGTAAAAATGTTTTTTTCAATTTACACCTCCATAATTATTAAATTAAAATTTACCTAATACAATGTGTAGCATTTTCCTTGCCATTTTCTATAATCTAGATAGAATACATACAACGAATTCTAAAATATTGTTTTTAAAACCTGGAGGATCAAAAGTTACTTTTCTTAACTTTAAATAGAATTATTTCAATATCATTCAAAAATCTTTGTGTATTGGGTATTTAAAACATTTTTTTACTTTTGAAACATAAAATCTTTCTCTATCCTGAAATCAAAAAAACTCATTATGTTAATAATTAACTTATTAAATATAGCCCGAATACAATTTTAGAACTTTTTTTATGATATAATTCCGTTCGACTTTGAACGATCGCTCAGAATTGAACGTTCCTTTCTGAACGGAAATCTTATAAAAACATGATTTTTTATTTTGATTCTATTTTTTTTAATTCTTCAAGTAATGAGACTATATCGATAGGCTTTTTGAAATACTTATAAACTTTATTCTGGTTAGATATTCTATTCAGATCTATTTCTGGATCACCACTCATAAGTATTATAGGGACGTTTTTTTTTTTTTGATTTATAGAATCACATAAGTCAGTTCCTTTTGAATTATGTGTAAGATGAAAATCAGTTATTACAACATCAAAATGTTCAGAAATAAAAACCCTTCTCGCGGAATTAATGTCTGTAAATCCCTCAACTTTATATCCATTTAATAGTAATGCTCCTTTAATACTATCCAGACTTTCACTATTATTATCGAGTAAAAGTATTCTCACAATTATTCAGCTCCCGAACATATTATGCATTTTATTTGCCAAAACAATAACATTCAATATTTATAGAGTTAATTGCAAAAATAGATTTATAGCGAAGTTTAGCGAAATTTTTTCTGGTGAGTATAATTTAAAAAATTACCGGAAACATAGTCAGCACTATGTTGAGGATGTTTTTCTCAATTTTACGAAGCCAGGGAGAATTGCAGCAAACTGCAGTAGAATGTATTTTTTCAATTGGCTCTATAGGTATATTATAGTTAAATTCTTATAAATGAGCGTGACTATATTTAAAATTAAAGACGGCTTCTAAGAGCACTTCTTGTTAAGCCAAGGTATTTTGCAGCTTGAGTTTTGTTTCCATCAAATTTTATTATTGCCTTCTCAACAAGGTCCTTTTCAAACTTCTTTATATCAAAATTTGTTTCAGGTAAAGCAAGATTATTTAAAGCGTTATCGTTTAATGTAGCGTCAATAACCTCTGTTTTTATACCGGAAGTTAAAAATCCCAGATGTTCCGTCAATAACTCGGTCTCATCAAAGAGAAAGACCACTCTCTCAATTGCATTTTTCAACTCTCTAACATTTCCTTTCCAGCTATTTCCCTTTAATACCGACATAGCGTCACTACTAATAGATTGAAATTTTCTGTTTTTTTTTCTGGCAAAGTTTCCGAGAAAGTAATTCGACAACCTTTCTATCGACCCTACCTGATCTCTTAAAGGAGGAATACGGAACTGAGCTACATTGAGCCTGTAAAAAAGATCTTCTCTGAATTTGCCCTCTTTTACCTTTTCCTGAAGATCAGAATTCGTAGCACAAATTATTCTCACATCAAGTTTGATTCTGTTTATCCCCCCTACCCTATATAATGAACGATCTTCCAAAACTCTCAGCAGTTTCGGCTGAATATGCATTGGAAGGTCTCCAATCTCATCAAGAAAAATTGTTCCTCCCTCAGCTAGTTCAAACTTCCCCTTAGAGCCTTTTTTCTTTGCATCCGTAAAGGCGCCCTCTTCATATCCAAATAACTCAGTTTCAAATAGGTTTTCCGGAATTGCAGTACAATTAATCGGAATAAAAGGTGTTATGGTACTTCCTGTGCCATAATGGATCAATTTTGACACAACTTCTTTTCCAGTGCCAGTCTCTCCTTCAATCAGGACAGGAATACTCCTGTCATTATGTAATTTGTTTGCCATATCTCTTATATTTTCGATACTCTCAGAAAACACAGAGATATTATCTATACCTACTAATTTATTATACTCTTTTCTGATCTTCTTACAGTTTTCTTTGATGTCACTTGTTGCCTGATCAAGAAGATCATCAAAACTTTCTTTATAATCTGTATTTTCTTTAAGAAGAGAGATATGTTCCTCAACTTTTTTTACAACTGATTCAAGCTCCTCAATATCTACAGGTTTCTGCATATAATCATATGCACCTGCTTTTAGAGCCTGAATAACCGTATCCATACTCCCAAATCCAGTCATTAAAACAATATCGGTAAATTTACTGTTCTCATGTTTCTTTATATATTTTGTTATTTCAATTCCGGTTAGTCCCGGCAATCTAATGTCTGAGATTACCAGGGGATATATACCTGAATTATACAGCTTAATTGCATTTAGCCCATCATCACATTCAGTAACATCATGACCCAATTGGTTAGTTAAAAAATTATATATGGCTTCTCTGCCTAAAGGATCATCATCAATTAAAAGTATTTTCATTCGCTTTTCTCTTTATTATGTAAAGGAAAACTCAGCAAAAAGCTTGCTCCCTTTCCAGTATTATTCTTTGCTTCAATTATTCCATTATACTTCTCAACATACCTTTTTACAATTGCCAGTCCAAGCCCCATACCGCCTTCTTTTTTTCCTTTTGAGAAGAAAAGGTCAAATAATTCTTCAGAATTCTCCGTGGGCAAACCAGGCCCATTATCTTTGATCAATATTTTTCCCAACCCATTTTCTTCTCTGGATTCAATATAGATAATCTTATCATCTCTATCAACTCTATCAAGGGCATTTATTGCATTAATAACTATATTTATTATTATCTGTTCAAGATGTATCGTATTGCAATTTATAAACAATGGCAGAGGGCTTAATTTCAATTTTTTTGATATTTTATGGGATTTCATCTGTTCGATAGTTAGATTCATTGCAGCCTTTATAACTAAGTTAACATCTATCTTTTCATCAATGATAGTTTTTGGATCAATCCAGAAGTCACGCATATGTTTAATGATATTTGATATCCTTGTCACACCTTTAGAAATAAGACTCATTTGATCTACAAATATTTCAGGCAGTACTCCTTTATTCTTAGAATTCCAATATTTTATACTATCGGCAGTTACCTTTATTGCATTAAGCGGCTGGTTGATTTCATGTGTTATTCCGGCAGCTAAAACACCGACTGATGCCATTTTTGAATGTTTTTCAACTTCCTGAGTCGCCTGCAGATGTTTTATTTCAGCTAAATTTCGAGCTTCACTCTCCCTAGTTAAGGCGAGCTGATCTCTCTTATGTTCTTCTATTTCAATTTCCAATTTTTCATTAACCTCTACAAGATTTTTAGTTCTATCCTCAACTAAATCCTCAAGTTTAAATCTATAATCTTTAAGTTTTCTTTCTCCTTTTTTATGAAAAAAAATCATGAGAAATGTTACAAATCCTACAAAAACTATGGTTAATATAATAAAAGAACTAATTTCGGATTCAATAATACCCAAATTGGAAGAAACATTTTTCAAGATATATATCCCACCCACTTTTCTGTTTAAAATATCATAGAAGGGAAAGATGCCTCTCACAAAGACTTTTTTATCCTTTTTTATCTTTTTTAGCGGGACATTATTATTCAAAATTCTATTAAAAAAACCAGTTTTTGTTATATCATTATCTAAATCATCTATTAAGGGAGTTGAATATAAAAGTAAAAAATCATTATCATCATTCCAATTATTTCTTAAATGCTTGACTTTCCTTACTGATTTCCATTTTGATTTAGTTAAAAATTCTTTTTTAATAATTAAACCATAGTGATTGCCGGTGAATTCCTTAAGTTTATTAAATATATGTTCAAATTCAATTCCCAGCTCAATATATCCAATTAATTTTTTTTTATAATAGAATGGATGTACCGCACGTATTGCATGTGCAGTTTTTCCCAATTCTTTTCCACAGGCCAACTCTTTTGATTTGATTGCTCTTTCAAATGTGACTCTTGTGATCTTATCACCTGAAATACTCGGATTATGTACTCTCAGGAAACATGTTTTTTCAGGTTCTTTATTTATAAAATACCAATGTGTTATCCCATTCTGTGTTTTTAAATTTTCTAATAAAGGCAGGCATAATTTAAGTAATGATTCTTTGTCTCTATTATAAAAACTTTCAGCAATTTCTTTATTTGTCATAAGAAGTTCAAGGGAGGCAGACAACATATTTGTGTGATTTCTTTCAATCGTATTGAAGGAATTCTCACTCTCCTTTATAGCCTGATCAGTCAATAACACATAATGCTCATTATGTGAAACTATAAAAAAGAAAGTAAAGCCAATCAAATTTGCTATTGCAAGGGTAATTATTGCAATAACTGCCCGTGATCTTATTATTTTATCTTTTAATTTTTTCACTTCAAATTTAGATTTTCTTAATCTTTAAGAATCGATCCAGATCCTTTTTTTTCTCCAAATTTCAGCATACTCCCTGTAATAAAAATAAATATCAATTCAATACTGATAAACATAAAAAGTGTTCTTGCAACCCCTGATGTAAATCCATATGAGTGCAATCCTACACCGAGGAGATTCACTCCAAACCAGGCTAGGGCAATAAAAATAACACCAATAACCGATCCAAAAGCAAAACCAACTCCTTTTATCATTTTTGCAAGTTTTGCATGAAAAAGAATAGCGGACCATATCAGTATTAATAATGCGCCATTCTCTTTCGGGTCCCAACCCCAGAACCGTCCCCAACTTTGATCGGCCCAAATTCCGCCTAGAACTGTTCCTAGAAAAGTAAAAACAATTCCAAATGCCTGTATTGAGTAAACGGCCTGTTCAGTATCTTTTAATAAACTCTTATTATTTGGTTTGAAAATGTTCTGAATGATATAAATATGCCCTAATACTCCTGAAAGTACAATCCCTGCATATCCAAGCATAATGGTTATTACATGAAATGCCAACCAGAAGTTTGAATCAAGGACAGCGACAAGCATACCCATTGTATCACCCTCGAGCGCATATTTTCCTGCGATCATCAACATTACAAAACTGGCAAAACTTCCGGTAAATATCCCAATATTCCTCTTCTTAAAAAGTTCAAGTATTATTCCCAGTAGAGCAGTCGTCAACCCGGTAAAGACAAAAGTCTCATATAGATTTGTTACAGGAGGTCTTGATCTGATATACATCCGGACAATAGTCCCCAAAAATGTAAGAACAAAACCTGCAGATAAGAGAAAGAAACTCAATCGGTAAAACCATTTCTTTAAATAGACAAAGGACAATAATAAAAATAGTATAGAAAAACCAAAAAAGAACTTTGATTTATAAAAAGGATCGACCTTATTATAAATAACTTCAAAATCTATTTTCTTTTCATCGATAAACTTATTATTCTCCATTATGATCTGCTTAAAACTATCAATGGCTTTATCAAAATTATGTTGATCTCCTGATTTATAAGAGTTATATATATTAAAAAGTGCAAGAAGTTTTTTTGATTTTTTAATATCTTTTGAATTTAATATATAGCTGTCCCATCCTGAAATCCATTTTTTATTATCTTTGTCTGCTGGAATAATTGTTAAGGGAAGGTCTGCATATGATCTACTAAGAGAGCTTTCATTTTGATCAAGGAATTTAAAACTTGCAGTGAGTTGTTTATAAACATAGAGTTTATTGAATAAGGCAATTATCTCGTTTTCAATAATATCCCTCTCTTTATTATCTCTTCTGGAAAAACTCATTGCCATGTTCTGTAGTTTTTCAAGTCCAGGAGACAATTGATTATAACTATATCTGTTTCTCGCCTTCCCGACCCGTTTTATTCCAATTGAATCCAGCACTTCAATATTTGTTATAAGAAATACTTTATCTTCATGAGATTTTTCCGGGTCCAAAAGCACCCTTACAAGCCAGTCAATTGCTCTCTTTTTATTAAACCTGTCCATCCCCGAGATCTGCTTTAAAATATTCTCCGCAAAGGTATCAAGCGGTTTTATTCTGCCATTCTCCATTATAACTATCTTTCCAAAATTATCTATGGAGGTGATCTCTGCAGAATTAATCTGAGTGAATACAAAAAAGAAAGAGAACAAAAACAATACTATCAATAATTTTCTTTTCATTTTTCGCCTCCTATCTGATTTTTCCTTCTTCTATAAAGCATCATAAAAAAATGGATAATAAGTCCGATAAAAATAAATAAACTGGATACATAAGGAAGTAATCTACCGGAATTTTTCACAACCGAAAACACTGAATATTCCCTGTTATTTTGTTCACCATAACCTGATTGAAAAAAGGTAAGATCATCATATCTCAAAGGTTTATTCATCGATATCTTAACATCTCTAACCATCCCCTGTTTATCTTTGATCTCTACCAGGCTTTCATAACTTTTAACAATTTGTGAATTAGGATATCTCTTTGCGGCGACATCCTTTAATCTCACAGTTATTGGGAGAATATATTGCTTTTTCCTCATTTGGAAATTTACTTTCCTTCCATCTATTAAAACTTGTGTCGGATTTCTGTCCTTACCATATAATATC
The DNA here is from genome assembly GCA_965371805.1 of uncultured bacterium. GTDB lineage: Bacteria > Acidobacteriota > Aminicenantia > UBA2199 > UBA2199 > JAOZTV01. The sequence continues at coordinate 116,025 of CBDUZW010000003.1, forward strand.
AATTTGTTATCTGGGGATTTTTTTTTATTTACAAAAAAAGTAATCCCGGCAATATTATCCCCACCCTCGAGTGCAGGTTTTACCTTATTCAAACTTTGAATTCCCGAAGAGTTGGTAAAAAGATTATCTTCTCCAGTTTTATTGAACACAGGGGTACTGTTTACAAAATTATCTATAATAGAGATATCAATTCCGATATCTCCAAAGGGTATTTTCTTTTCAGGACTTAAACCTTTTGCATCAATTGCATAAGTAAGGTCTTTACCATCAGTCTGTTCCCATACAGCTACTTCCCATAGATTTCTTGAAAAGGATTTATTATTTATTTCTCCCTCGAACATCCCTAAAGTAGATTCTACAGAAAAGAAAAAAGTAAGCCCTCCACCTATAAATAGAATAATCAATCCAGTATGGGTGATAAAGTTTCCAATATTTGAGAGTCTGAAACCAATCCTGAAGAATACTGATGCGACAAGATTAATGGTCAGTGTAAAAAGAACCAGAACTGTTCCAGGTACTGGAAGAAACCCAAAAGCAAGGAAAAACCATGAATAGAAAAACTTTTGCTGTGCCTGATATAATCCATGATCAGCCTGGTAGACTGTACCCCAAAACACCAATACTACTAAAAACAAAAGACAGACAACAGTGAGTTTTAATGATGCTAACTGTTTTAAAATTCTTGGAATAAAACCTGTTTCTTTATCTTTTTCCATTTTACTTTTTTATCCTGAAAGATTCACTAAAAGCTCTAAACTTTTCTCTGTTTTTTACAAGAATCGATTTTTTACCTTTTAATTTTATAAATATTGTAGAAGTTTCCAGTTTTATTATTGAAACCAAAACAGAATTATCTGAACTCTCTTTTACAAGATCTGAGGCATCTATTTTTACTACATCTAATCCTGTTTTCGTTTTAAACTTTTTACTTTTTCCGATAAAGTCTTTAAAATCCTGACCGTTTATATCCATCATGATTCCAATTTGTTCCAGCCATAATTTGACATTAGGCTCAAATCCGCCGCCATCACCCATTAATGGGATTATTGTACATTCAACTTTATCTTTTTCATCTTTTATTATAAGTGTAGCTAATCTTATCCTTGAAGTACTAGTCCCATTTTTCCATCCATCCGGAGTATCCCATTCAAAGGATGCTCTTTTTACAGGTTTTACTGCTCCTTGGTGTTGTGAAGCACCTTTCTTAACTGAGTTAGCCTTTAAATCTACGCTTTCATCTGTATATTTTCTTATTTTTCCACTATCACCGCAGGAAACAAAAGTTAAAGCTGTTAATAATAGAAGAATAGAGAGAAAGAATCTAATATTTTTCATGTAATCGCTCCTTTTTTAATTATGATTAAGTATCATTTAAAATAAATAAAATGTCAAGGAAAAAACCCTAAATATATACCATTTTGTAGTACAATGAAATTCAGTTGACATTTTCTCACATTTACATATATATATAATTATAAAGATGGAGGTAAAAAATGGAATTGATCGAAGAGTTAAAAGAAGAACACAGGGAGATAAATAATCTTTTTATTGAGATCAAAAAACATGGTGTATATACAATGGAGGGGAGAAATATACTTTGCAGCGCAGAAGCTAAATTGCTGGACCATTTAAAGAAAGAAGATACCCAATTATATACTTTTCTTAACGATCATAAAGATAAAAACCGAGATTTAATGAAAACAATTGATGCCTTTAAAGATGAGATGAGTGCGATAACATCATTTGCTTTAAAATTCTTCAGGAAGTACTCAATTGAAGGTGGAGGGATTGACTTTCTGTCAGATTTCAACAAGTTGTATACATCATTTAATATTAGAATTGCCAATGAGGAAAACATTCTGTTTAATGCCTATTCAGAACTAAAAAATAAACTTAAGAATTGAGATCTCGTTTAAGTAAAAACAAACTCCATAGACACAAATAAAATAGTTTCCAAAAACAATCAATTTATAATTTTAGTTATTTTTTCAAGAAGCAACTTTTATGGTATACTTTATAATAAAGATGAGTACAAAAAAAATAATTTTCACAGGTGGCGGCACTGGCGGTCATGTGTATCCGAATATAGCGATCTATGATGCTCTCAGGAAAAAATACCCTGACTCTAAATTTATTTATATGGGTACAAAAAAGGGTGCTGAATATAAAATTATAAATAATCTTACCCATAACATTGAATTTATTCCAATAGCTTCAAAAGGGCTTCCAATAAGAATAAAGAGCTTAAAAACCATATTCTCGCTTATTATCATTTTTTTCGGATTTTTAAAGAGCCTCCTTATTCTAAAAAAATTCAAGCCGGATATAATTGTTGGAAGCGGTGGCTTCGTTGCAGCGCCTGTCCTTCTTGCGGCAGCTTTATTAAAAATAAAAGTATTTATTCATGAGCAGAATTCTGTGCCGGGCAGACTCAATATGTTTATATCAAAATTTGCAACAAAAATTGGAGTCTCATTTGAATCCACACTAGATTTCTTCCCTGCAAAAAAAGCTGTATACACTGGATATCCTTTAAGAAACTCAATATCACTAAAAAAAGGAGACTCTGAAAAGATAAAAAAAAAATATAATATTCCAGAAAAAAATAAGGTACTTTTTGTCTTCGGTGGTAGTGGAGGAGCCAGAACCATAAATAGAGCTATGATTGAGATCATTCCTATGCTTCTGTCATTGCAGAATGTCACTATTTTCTTTTCGACAGGAAGAGGATATTCAAAAAGCTATAAAGCTTATGACGAAACAGTTGAATTGCTTTCCAACATCAAGATCCCTACTGATATTGAGGGGCAATTAATTATAAAGGAATATTTCGAAAACATTGATGAAATATATACGATTTCAGACTTGATCGTTTGCAGAGCAGGTGCAGGAACCATTAAAGAAGTTACCGCGATGGGAAAACCATCAATCCTGATTCCAAAGATCAACCTTCCTGGAGATCATCAGATATTGAATGCTAAAGAAATTGAAAACAGTGGTGGAGCAAGCATTATCTATGAAAACATTAATATAAATAACGGAATCAATGATGTATTTATCTCTCCGGAACCCCTATTTGAAAAGATAAAAAATACAATATTATCAACAAAAGATTTAATAAAGATAGAGACAATTCTTAGCAAAATTAAAAGAATTGACAGCCCTGCAATAATAGTAAATGAAATAGACAACATTATTTCAGCAAAAACTATTGTTTCAAAAAAAGAGTTGGAGATCTTTTACCTTCAGGCACTATTTGAAGAGAAAAGCTATGAAATGGTTTTTAATTCTACCAGCTTTGGAAATTCATTTCTCAGTGATCATAACCTGGGACATTTTTTAAAAAATGTTTTTTTTGAGATCAAGATCGATAATAATACAAAACAAATGCTGGTAAAAAGACGAAAAGGTAATGTACTTATTAATGGGAATCAAGTTGAAAAATGGAGTGAAATCAGAAGAGATGACATTATTTCTGTATTAGATGAAAATAATAATGAGTATCAATTCGCACTAAAAAGTTACATTGAAGAGATCGATATTACTGTCGATAACAGATCAACTGCTTCAAAAATAAGAGGCTCATCACTGGGTATAATGACATCAAGAATAGGTGGTTTTTTAAGAGAAGTAGTCATCGCAGCAATTTTCGGGGCAGGAAAAATCACTGATATTTATGCAATTGGTTTATCCATATCAAATTTAATAAGAAGGATTGTTGCTGAAAATGCGATGGATAATATATTCCTTCCGATATTCTCCAGGATGCTTCATAGAAGTTCTAAAAAAAATGTGTGGGAAGCAGCTTCATCAATAATTAATGTTACTTTAATGATAGCAGTAATATTTACAATAGTAGGAATCATTTTCACACCGGAATTGATAAAGCTGCTCTTTCCCGGATTGGTAGAAAAAGGTTTTTTAAAAGAGACTGTAAATATGACAAGACTAATGCTTCCATATATGATCTTGGTAACCATATCTGCAATTATGTCATCCTATTTAAAAGCTTTCAACAAATTTGGCACAGCTGAAGGTTCTATGATATTTTACTCTGTTGGAATTATTACATCAATATTGCTTTTAAATTCAACAATTGGTTTGTATTCACTTGCAATAGGCGTTTTATTGGGGGGAATACTGCAGATTTTATTCCTCTTCCCATTTACTGCAGGAGTACTTAGACAAAAATCACTTGAATTCTCATATAAACCTGTTTTCAACTTTTCAAGTGCAATAAATAAAAGATACTATTCTCAGTTATGGCCAATATCAATAGATGCATTACTTTCTAAGTTATCTGAAATTGTTGATCAGTTTATTGCAGCAGGTTTAAGCACAGGAACATTATCATATATATATTATTCAAAAACAATTTACAGACTGCCATTTGCAATTATTTCACAGGGTATCAACTCTGTAATATTAAAAGAATTTTCAGAAAAGATTGCCTTATTTGATAAAGAGAAGGCAAAGAGATTATTCATTGATGGTATTAAAACAAATGTATTTCTGTTAATGCCAATCTCAATAATAATATATTTACTTTCTGATCAAATTGTGTCCGTTTTATTAGAAAGATTTAATTTTGATTCAATTGATGTAATTTTTACTTCAGTAACATTAAAAGCATACTCTTTGGGATTAGTCAGCTGGGGGGTTTATTCATTAACCAGTCGTATTTTTTCAGCCCGTTTGGATATGAAAACCTCAATGATATTAAATATATTTATGATTATTACAAATATTTCACTTTGTTTTTACCTTGTAAATACACCCCTGGGGTTTGTCGGATTAGCTCTTGCATCTTCAATTTCTTTTTTACTTTTTTCAATAATTAGAGTTATTGTTCTAAAATATAAATTGAAAAAAGAGCAAATATTCATAAGCTCCAATGAGTTATTTAAATCTATATCAAAAACTTTTTTCGCATCACTTATAATGACAATTGTTCTTATAGAAACAAAAATTATATTTTCTAAATTGCATTTTTCTTCCAGGATCACAGCAAATTTCGTTCTATTGATATCTTCTCTTCTGATCGGTTTCTTTATTTATTTTTTGTCTTCAATCATTTTGAAGAATACAGAGATACTTATATTGAAAAAAAGAACTCCTAGAAAAGCAAAAAAAACTCCTTTAAACCTGCTCTCTCCATTTGGATTTTTAAATGCCATTCAGAAAGAACCTGAAAAACACAAAGATAATTATAAGTATAAAATAAATGTTTACATATCCAGTCCCAGTTGGGAGATACAAAATGTGGGAATAAAACTAATTGGATTATTCAAGGATCAATCCAAAACTGATTATCTCCTGAATATTATCAAAACCAGTAAAAAAGACAATTTCATTAAAAGAAATGCAATTAACTCATTAAGTCAATTAGGAATTTGGCAGACCGGCATTAAAGATAATATAATTTCATTATTGTCTAATACATATTTTGAGGTTAGAATAGCTACAATAAATTATCTGAGAGAAAATATGCCGGAAAAAGAATATGAAATATATAAGAAAATTATGCTAAAAAAAATTTTTAAGGCAAGAATAGAAGAGAAGATAGCATATATAAAATTCATTTCAAAATTTGGTGATTTAAATGATCTCAAGTTATTACAACCATATTTTCTACATAGTAATTCGCTTTTAAGAGAAGAGTTACTTTCTCTACTTTTAAGCTTTTTTAAAAGAGAATTATTAAACAGTAATGAAGTAAAAGAAAAGATTAATTCCATTCTAATTACTTCAAATCATATGAGAGCTGAATTCAAATTAAAACAACTCATTAGGATTATTTATAGGGAGATAGAATAATATGATTACCTGGATCTTAGATTTTCTTAACTCAGTAGAAATACCTAGAATAGTGTCATATATTACATTTAGAGCTTTAATGGCGATGTTAACTTCATTTTTAATCGGAATAATATTTGGCAAACAGTTGATAAAAATTATTTTTCAATTAAATTTCAGGGATAAAACTAGAGAATATGGCGATATCTCTTCAAAGAATAAAGATGGAACGCCAACTATGGGAGGATTGATAATCTTTATATCATTTCTGATTTCTGTAGTTATATGGGGAGACCTAAAAAGTTTCTTCATCCATATAATACTTTTTTCAGCATTCTGGTTCACAGCATTAGGGTTCATTGACGATTATCTTAAGAGTACCAGAGGTTCAAGTGATGCAGGTCTTAGCCGAAGTATAAAACTCTTCTTTCAAGCACTTTTTGGTGTAATACTTGCAATATTAGTTCTTTCACCGGACTCCACCCCTTTTTCATCAGATATTATTAGTGTCCTGTTTGCACCATTCTTTAAGAATCCTATTATTGACCTGTCTGTTTTTTATTATTTTTTTATTGTACTCGTTATAATTGGGATATCAAATGCAATTAATTTTGCAGACGGGTTAGATGGGCTCGCAACAGTTCCAGCTTCTTTTGTAACAATTGTCTATGCTGTTTTTGCTTATATTCTAGGCAATTCAAAAGCAGCAGAATATCTTCTATTTCCATACATTAAAGGTTCAGGAGAGCTATCAATAGCGCTTGCTGCACTTATTGGAGCATTAGCTGCATTTTTATGGTATAACACATATCCAGCAGAAATATTTATGGGAGACACGGGTTCTCTATTTCTTGGAGGTGTGATTGCAACCTCAGCTATCCTGCTAAAAAAAGAGCTCCTCTTTATTATTGCAGGCGGCATTTTTGTAATTGAATTTTTATCAGTTTTTATTCAAGACTTTATTGGTATTAAATTGCTTAAAAGAAGGATTTTTTATAGGGCACCCATTCATCATACATATCAATTTCTTGGTATTGCAGAACCTAAAATTGTTGTACGGTTCTGGATACTTTCTGTCATATTTTTATTAATAAGTATAATTAGTATTAAACTCAGGTAGGAGAAGCTAGCCATGATTGAAGATTTAAAGACCATTTTAGTGTATATAAGTATAGAATTAATGAAATTTATTATAATTGCATTAAAAAAAGCAGTTATTTTTTTTATGGGTCTGGTTATAATGATTTCATCATTTTTTATCGGCTTAAAATCTGAGATACCTTTTATTTATGTTATTTTCAGCTTAATTGTATTAATAATACTATTGTTTTTTATCACAGAAAATGTTTTCAAAAGAACTCAATTTTCATTCAATAATAATTTCGTAAAGTTTCTTTTAAATGAAAACAAACCACATATAAAAACTGATTTTTCAAAAGAAAAACTTAAGGAAATTAAAAGAGAAATTAATACAAAGAAAATGTCAGCAATGAAAAGAACAATACTTGCAATATATATTAATTCAATTAACAGAAAAGAAGAGATCTTAAAGGGTGATATCAAAATCTTAAAAAGGGAGTTAGTCAAAATCCATCTAGCAGGTTATGGCTTGTTTTTTGTTCTTATACTTTTCTTTGAACTTATTTCCTTAGCATTAGCATTTGCTAATGGTATTCAAACAGATTTTATAATATTTCTTTCTTTAATAGGATTTGTCTTTGCTTATGCACTTTTTTCAATAACAATTGATCCATTATTATACCTCCTAATACAAAAAAAAGTATTTGAAGCTTGATTCTCTTAATACAATCCAATTCAAAAATATCGTTTTAGCGTTCTGCACTCCATGATCCAAATAATTCAGTATCATTTTCAATCAAGCTGATTGCACCGGTCATTTCAATCTCATTATTAAACTGTCCTAAGAAGAAATATTTATATGAATCTCCCTTATTGATGTATATTTCAACATTATAAGTAGTCTCATTATCAATTTCAACTGATATAACTTTATATGTTCCAACAGTTGCTTCATCAATCATCACATTGCCGGATTCTTCAGTTCCTGTAAATTCCAGGATTTGATTTTTCTTTAGACCTGAATTAAAACTCAGAAAAAAAGTCCACTCTCCATTTATATCATATCCATTTTTTACTTCACTTTCTTTGCACCCAATATTTGAAATTAAGCTAAAAAAGACAATAAAAACAATTAGTATTATAAGATTTTTCATTTTGTTTTTTTTTATTATGTTCATTCCTGATACCTTCTAAAAAGAAAATTTGATCCCAAAATTCAATGCAAACCCGGTCATGTCCGATTTCATGTTTTCACCGGCCCATTGCTCATCCAAATCACCCTCAACAGCAAATTGTCCCTGATCAGTATCTTTGTGGACATAGTAAATCAAACTTCCTTCATAAAATTCATCGAAAAGATGGTAATCATCTTTATAACGAATTTGACCTGAAAAATCTCTAAATGAAGCTATTTGATATATTCCTTCTGCCGTGAAAGCAAAGTTTTTCATGATATTAATTTGTAGAGCAAGTCCAAATTTAGCTCCGGGGAAATTTGTTCTGGCATTTAACTGACCATCTCTTTGAGCAGAAAGCGAACTATCATCTCTCTCTTTAATCGTTTCTTTATAATTTGCATAATACATACCAAAGCCAAAAACAGTTTTAATTTTAAAAACTGGATTATCAATAAAAGTATAATGAATATTTATAAAAACAGGTAACACACCCAATGTACTATCTCTCATCAGGGAGTAATCAGAATTAGTGGCAATAGTTTTTATAGATGTTTCATAGGTTTTTGTTTGGTAACCAATTTCCAGACCAACCGAATATCTATCAATTTCAATTCCTACCTCACCACCAAAACCTTGAAAAACAAGGCTTTTACTTAGATCTGCATTATAACCATTTTTTTCGGTATAAAAAATATCATTAGATTCAATCAGTTTTGCAAAGTCGCCTGCCTTTGAAAAACTTGAAGAACTAGAAGCTTTCAAGTAGAACTGAATCTTAGAATAATTTCTCTCATTCCGGGATAACAGATATTTTACTTCTGTTATATGTATCAATATTAACAGGAAAATTACAGAAAAACTTATTTTTTTAAAATTCTTAAATTTCATAGATTAATAGATCTCTATATCAGCCTTTTTTTTTAGTTCTATTGCAAGGTTCTTCATGATCTTCTGCCCTTCCTGCTGATAAATAATTTTTTCTATATACGACTGAGCTTCTTTGAATGATATATTCTTTCTCTCATGTTTTTCATCAACCTTTATCAGGTGTACTCCAAATGTTGTTTCAACCGGAGCACTTACTTCATTATTCTTAAGTGCAAAAGCAGCTTTATCAAATTCAGGAACCATTTTGCCTTTACTGAATGTTCCAAGATCTCCACCCTTTTCAGCTGAGGGACAATCAGAGTGTTCTTTTGCTATTTCTTCAAAACTAGCTCCCTCTTTGATTTTACCTAAGAGATCATCTACCTTCTTTTTTGCTTTCTCTATAGATCCTGCCTGTTTTTTCCCAATCAAAATATGTCTTGCCTTCACCATGTCAGGAGCGACCATGTGATCTTTATGTGATTCATAATATCCCTCTAACATATCTGCAGTAATCTTTATTTTTTCCTGTGTCTCATCCTTTGTGAATTTCTGTAATAAGAGAGTCTCCTCAATATTTTTTTTAAACATATCAAAACTGACTCCATGTTTTTCCAATTCACTTTTGAAAGTCTCTTCTTTACCAAATTGTCTCTTTATCTCTTCGATATGCTTTTCAATAGCTTCATTCCCAATTTCAATTTTTCTATCTCTTGCTTCATCTACTAATAGAAAATTATCAATTATCTGTTCAATGATCCTATCTCTTTCAGCTTCATTTATCTCAGTGGTATTCGTTTGCTGCTTATATAGCAATGTCATATCATCAAGATGTTTCTGCTCAATCATTCTCCCATTTACCTTAGCAATGTTTTTGTCCATAATTTCTCCTTTTTACTATTTTACCATATTATTATTTGTTTTAAAAACATTTTATAGAAACACGTTTTATTAGCTTTTTTGCCGAACTAATTCCGCTTAGATCAGAAATAATACTGATTACTGGAACCCATTGATCTGATCGCCCTTTCAATTTCATTTTCACAGAAGAGCCAGGCTTAACAATAAGCTTTCCATGATAAATGAGAGAAGGTTGTCCATTTAGTTGTGGATCCGGCATACCTCGTATATTTCTGTATGGAAAGGCTGCATTAAAATCACCAGAGACATTTACTTCAAAATAACAATCTACACAAATTCCCTTTTTTAAATAAGTTGTTGATCTAAAAATTTCATTCTTCGGAGTCGCACTGGAAAATGCGTCAGGTTCTTCCGTTGACTTTTCAGCTTGACTTTTCCAAATTGGTAAAGAGGTTGGACATTCAATCTTTCCCTTCCAGATATTTCTTGCTGTTCTTCTTGTTACGCTGATAGTTTTTATCTTTTTATCCCCGGGAAGTTTGATCCAGACTGCAATTTGTGGTGGTTCACCAAAATCACTCAACTCATAAATTTCTTTATCCAGAACCAAGTTAAATTCAACTTTAACGTTTGATTTATCTAGTGATTCTTTGGCATATGAAAAAGAGATTAAAGGGTTAAATAAGGCTGCGAAAACAAGAAAAAGTGCTATTGGAAACTTCAAACCCTACCCTTTTACAATACCAAGATTTGGCCTTGTTTTCCACATTCCTCTTGTAAAATCCGGGAAATTTACAGGCCTGCTTCCATTCCTGACTGATATCTCCGATAATTCAGAAATAACACTCCAGGCTGCTGCATCATAAACATCCATATCCATTTCCTCTCCTTTTAAAAGAGATTGGATTAGACGATAATCCTCAAGATAATCCATACCTCCATGTCCCGCACCCTTCGCTTTTTCTGCAATATTTTTCCACAGAGGATGTTCGAATCCCTCGATATAGTTTTTCATAGGTTCCCAACCATGTCCCTTTGTTCTGCCTTCGAAATGAAAACGGGGAGGATAACCATGGGTAATTCCCTTAGTCCCCTGGAGCATATCTATTCTGGTATAAGGCCGTGGCAGGTTTGTATCATGAGAAAGATAAATAGTTTTCCCAAGCTTTGTCTTAATCATTGTTGTATTAATATCACCCAATTTAAACTCTGCCTTTGCAAATTTATTTTCAGGACCTAATTTATTTTTTGCATATGCCTGAAGTCCTCTGGAGTTACTGCTCATTGAAACCAGATAGTCAAATTGATCTCCTCTGTTAATCCCCATACACTGTGCAATTGGACCAATTCCGTGAGTTGGATATAAATTTCCATTCCGCTTCATAGAATGATACACTCTCCAGTCATTCTCATACAGTCCTCCTAACTTGTAATTTCTAAGATCATGTAAATATCCACCTTCTCCATGAAGTATTTCACCAAAGGTTCCTTTATTAACCATATTAAGAACCATCAAGGCATGCCTGCTATAACAGCAGTTTTCCATCATTACACAATGTTTGTCATATTTTTCAGCATTTTCAACCAATTCCCAACTCTCTTCAATTGTGACTGAAGCTGGAACTTCAACAGCAACATGTTTTCCATTTTTCATTGCAGTAACTGCTATTTTTACATGCCAGTTCCATGGAGTTGCAGTAAATACTAGGTCAAGATCCTCTTTTTCACACATTCTTTTAAAATCGTATTCTCCATCAGAATAACCTATGGGTTTGGAAAACCCTTTTTTTACTACCCATTTCTGGATTTTTTCAACCTTTTCCGGAATAATATCGCAGACTGCTTTTATTTCAACGCCATCAATATTTAAAAAATTCCTGACATGTCCTGAACCCTGCATGCCAACACCGACAAACCCTATTTTAACTTTCTTTAAAGGCTTATTTGTTATTATTTTTGCTTGATTTTTTGCACTTACCTTATTATTGGAGAAGGCATTTTTTGTCAACAATGCGCCTAAGCCTACTGTTCCAATTTGTAAAAAATTTCTTCTACTAAACCCATCACCAGTATTATTCATATTTTCAACCTCCCAAACAGCTATATATCAAAAATTATTTTATTTGTCTATACATTTTAAAAAAGAATTTTATTTTATATAGTTTTACAATATAATAAATGAGTTTTTGGTGCCAGTCAAGATTTTTCTGTAAGTCAAGATTTTTCTGTAGATTTATGTAATAGACCGCAGGTATTTACAAATGAGAAAAACACGAATTAATTTTTTATTCAATTTGTTTAATGAATATTTAATGCCTTTATTAAAAGATAAAAAGAAGACTAAGAAAAAAGTAAAAAATGAAATCGTCTGACAAAAAAACATTAGAAAGTTCTTTTTGGTTTGTCTTTTATGTAAAATCAAAAAACAGATGATATATATTGAGAACTTTTAAATTATTTATTCTTTTATGCTTTGAGCAATAACTATAATTAAAGCCATTACAAATTCTGTAGAACAATAAATTTTGAAGAGTCACAATATCATGATGATTTGTGACTCTATTTTTAATACTATTTATTTTATCTTCAATGATTCCAACTTGAATAAATCCGATCATTCCTACCAAGGGCATACTTGAAGAATACTTCCCAGTAATAAAGCTCATAATTCCATTAGTAGGACTATTTTTTCGCATAAATGTAGCTTTTGTATCTATATATTTACTTGTTCCAATTATCTTACATTCAATTTTTATTGCATAAGAATCATTAATTAAACTCAATGGTGTAGCTAAGTCAATATCGATCCTGTTTTTTTTTTCAATATCAGGAAATTCAGTTATCCATCTGAACGGAAAATTGATATTCTTCATTTTTTTTGCATTTCTAACTAAATCATCTCGAATTGTATTTTCATTTTTTATTACTGCATTATAATTATTGTGTTTCAATCCTTGATATGCATAAATTAAAAACTCATATGCTATTTCAATATAATTTAAATGAGTTCCAACAGTATTCTTAAAAACAGACGCATTCATAAATTATTTTCAGCCATTAAGATTTCTTTTTCTGCTGTTAACATTGCATCTATAAACTCTGCTAAGTCACCATGTGCAACTGCTGAATGCCAGTTTTTGTATTGGTTGGGTTTAACAACATAAAAAGAATTTTCGTTAAATCCACGAACATCTCGCTGTATATAAAACGTATCAGTGATTTTTTCTGTTCCAATATCAATTAACTGAAATAATTCTTTAATGTTTGTATCTGGTTTAATATTAATTTGACGATTTGGTTTTGATTTTACGACTTTAAAATTCATACCTACCACATATCTATTATAAAATATATCTATTTCAAAATAATCTGAATGTCCATTCCAACGATTACTAAAATGATCTATAAAAATTTTAGCATATTGTTCTAATTGGTCGTTCGTTGTTTTTGAAATTGGATCTTCACTATTATTTATTTGAGGTATTGTAATTTCAATTGCATAATCAATTAAAGTTTTCTCTGTTTTTGTAAGTTCAAACTCATTTAAAATTATTTCATTTAGTTTTTGCTCTTCAGAAAAAATTCTTTCTTTTACGCTCGCACTATCTATTATCTCAGAATAAAGTTCTTTATACATATTTTGTATTATATCTACCTGAGTACAAATTGCATTGTTAGTACTAATTGGAATTTCAAAACGATCCTTTTCGTTATTACCTTGTTCTCGTTCAACCCCTGCCGATGAACCAAATAATAGAAAACAATAACTAAAAAAAAGAGAATTTAAATTTCCAGTAATGATTTTTAAAATATTTTTGTCATTTTTTTTACCCTTTATAGCAGTAAGATAATCGGTAAATACAAAATCTTTTTCTGAATAAACTGAAATAGGTGAGAAGTTTTTTTTATTAAAACTCTTTTTCAGTAATACATATGGTCCTTTAAATAATTCTGGGTCTCTAATCCTTTCGACAAAAGTATTGTCTTCATAATTTTGTAATCCATTCTCATTGATAAAAAAACGAGTTACAGCTTCCTTTTTTGCATCTAAATATAATTTATTAAATAATTCATCTGGGCTATATTTTTTTTTAGTTCCTCGTATAAAGCCTTCGCCAACCCTTAATTCATATTTATCGATAATACTATTTACTGTTTCATAATCCTTTTTGATTCTTTTCATTAAATAAAAGTCAAAAATATTTCCATATAGCATTGTTTTCCATAACCAATTATATTCTTTAAAATAATGTTGTTTTATTTGTTTAATGTCGTTTTTTTCAATAACAATCAACTTTAGATATTTCAAAAAAACATTTGGTCTGATTGAGTAATGTGTAACAATGTTATTTCCAGTTTCAACGCCATTTGCATAAGAAAAAAAAATTATTGAGGTTGGTGCATCAGCTCTAGAAAAAAGTTGATGCCTAACAGGCGATAACTCTAAAACTTCTTTAATAATGAAATTATTTAACAAATATGTTCTATAATTCTTGGCTTTGTAATTATATAAAAATGGCTTACTAGGCAAAACCATTACACATTGTGTTTTTGAAATTGAAAAATCTTTAGTTCGTGCTACAAAACTCTGTGCAATTTGCTTATCACTTATAGGAATCTTATTATTTTTATAATACTGTATATGAAAATTGTTATTCTCTTTATCACTACCCCATGGAGGATTTCCAAGGATATAATCAAGATTATTTATTTTATCATTAAATAGATGATTTAAATTAAAAAAATCAGCCATAAAAAGATTTTTGTTTTTTAGATTTGGAAATTGGAATTTAGTGATATCTTTGGGTTCAATATAATCAAGTAGTGTCAAACAAAGTGAAAATATAGTTAAATTAATTGCATTTTCATCAGTATCAACTCCAAAAATATTCTCAGTTATAATTTCTCTTAATTTTTCTTCTTTAATATTTCCGTTCTTGTCTAGATTAACTTCTATTATATTTCTTAATGATTCTACTAAAAAAATTCCTGAGCCACAAGAGGGGTCTAAGATTCTACATGTTTTACTTTTCCTAAGGTGAGGTTTAACAGTTTTTGCTATAATATAATCTACTAAAAATGAAGGTGTATAATATGCAGCTTGCGATTTTTGTTTAACTAACCCCATAAAACGTTCATAGACTTCAGATATTAACTCAATTGGAATGATATTAAAGTCATATAGATCAAAAAGAGATTTTTGTATCCCATCTTCCTGGATATCACTTCCTGAAAAAAGTTCAAATAAATATGTTAAATGAGTATCATTTATCTCATCTTTCTCTTTTACTGTAACAGGAAAGAGATCACCATTAAAAGTTTCTTTTAAATAATCAAAATACTCATATAGTAAAGATTTATTTTTTATTAAACCTAAAAAACTATTTCTATCATAAAAATATTTATGTTCAATTTTTACTTTTCTATCAAGTAAATACCGTGAAAAAAGTAATCTGCCAATAATGTTCTGTGCATATATATCACTCAAATTGTTTTTTACTAAAAGATTTTTAGTACTTTCTAAATTATCTAATAGCTTTTCATCAACCTGTGATTTTGACATTGGAAGATTCTTGAAACATTTTCCTGAAAATATATCCCATAATGAAAAATTGTCGGCTAAATTATCCTCTGTCAATTTAGTGTTCCCAATTGTAAAAATATTGAATACGGTTGTATTGGGATCAAATGTAAAACCATTGTATATATCAACAGTCGTTTTATTTATAATAAATATTGCTGGTATACCACCTAAATTCCATATTTTTTTAAATAATACAGCTAAATTTACATTGTCATTTTGAGTAAAATCGAAAAATAAAACAATAATTTTATTATTATGTAAAAGAAAACTATTCGGATTTATCTCATCTAAACCTTTTTGAAATCTAAAAGGTATTTTTCCTTTCCATGATTTATCATGAAAATCAAAAAATAGTTCACTCTCTTTTGAAATCCCAATTTTTTCTAAAACAGAATTAATTCTTGACATTTTCTTTATTTATGATCAATTACTCCATATAATATAATAGTATTTATTATATTATATTCAACCACAAATAAAAAAAGATATCAACCGTTATTTCATAAATTAATTTTATATAAAAATAAATGTCTTATTTAGTTTTCATAATTTTTTGAGGAAACATAATTTGATAAACTACTCAATCTCGATCATCTAAATATATACTATTTCTATCTAATCCGGTTAGAACTTTCCCCATGTTGTGCTTTGGTATATCGTTTAAACTAATTTTTTTAGGGAAGCATAATTAATAGCCTCTAATACTAATTATAGCATAAAATTATTTAAAAAAAAACACAGTTTATAAGGCTACAAACCTATATTTGACCAATATAAGCCTGGAGCCTTATATTAGTTACATTAAATAAAATTGGTTCGATTTTATCTGCTCTATTTATAGAAAATAATTTTATTCTATAGACTTTTAATATATTTAAATATACTTAGATATTTATAAGATAAATTGAAAAATAGAACAGATATAATAATTGCGATAATTTGAATGTTTCTATTAATGATAGAAAAAGACAGGAGTTTCTCCATTCTCAATTACTTTTAGGGAAGTTCTTCCAAAAAACAATGCTGAAAGACCTGAATTTCCATATGCTCCCATCACAATTTCACTGATATTCTTTTCCTTTGCAAATTTAATTATTTCATCTGAAGGTTTACCAACCCGGGTGGATGTTTCTACTTTGAAACCGTGTGTTGTTAGATATTTTTTAGTACTGTTAAGAATTTTCTCTGATTCTTCAATTTCATCATTCACATTGAGAACAAAGATTTTTTTTATATTTGAATTATTTTTTGAGATATGAGTATAGACTCTCATCGCTTTTGCTGCTTTAACTGATCCATCTGTTGCCATTAATATATTCCCAGTCATCTTTAATTCAACTTTTGGTACCGCAAGAATAGGACAAACATTTACTTCCAGTAGGTCTTTTAGAGTTTCCCCGGATTCTGGAGTTGTTTCAAAATGAAAAAATGTCTTTAATCCCATAATTATTAAATCTGAAGTCTTTCCGAGCTCAACAATCATCTCAAATGGAACACCTGATTTTTTATACACTTCATACTTAACTTTAGATGTTTTGCAGGCTTCTTCAAAATCTTCAAGGAAATTCTTGATTTTTTTTATTGCATCATTCAACTTATGTTTTTCAAGACGATCTGCAAAATAGCTTGCCCCAATTCCAGCACCCATTGTTGATTCCTCTATTTCATCTTTATCAATAATTCCAAGACCGATTACTGTCCCATCAGTTTTTAAAGCCATCTCTATAGCAGCTTTTATTGCATTCTTTGAGTAATCTGATCCATCCAAGGGAACTAAAATTCTTTTTGCCATTATCCATTTCCTCCAGTAAAATAATAAAAATTTAATCCAAAAAAAGCGGTTTTATAAAACCACTATTTAAAATTTTATCATAATAGCAATCTAAAAACAATAAGAAACAGGTTGATTTTTTCTGTTTAATTGAGTAAAATCCTATAATGAGTGATTATTATAAAATACTTGGCGTGAGCAAAAAGTCGACTTCTGCTGAAATAAAAAAAACCTATAGAAAATTAGCAAGGAAATACCACCCTGACCTCAATCCGGGAGATAAAGAAGCTGAAAGAAAATTTAAGGAAATAACTGAGGCATATGAGGTCCTGAACGATCCTGTCAAAAAGAAAAAATATGACATGTACGGAGATCTAGGTGGATTCTCTAATAGTAGAAGCAATTCCCAGAACTTTGATGGTTTTAATTTCAATAATTCTGGTTCAAATTCATTTGGTGATATCTTTGAAACAATTTTCGGGGGAGTTGAAAAAGAACAAAGAAATACTCAACAAGCAGGTAAAAGACCATCAAAAGGTGAGGACCTTAGATATTCAATCAATCTAAGTTTCATAGATGCAGTAAAAGGTATTGAAACTTCAATTCAAATAAACAGAAAAGATAAATGTAATGTATGTTCTGGGAAAGGTATTGATCCAACATCTAAAAAAACAGTTTGTCCATATTGTAAAGGTAGTGGAAAAACACAAAAACAAACTGGATTTATGAAATTTGCAGCACCATGTTCTCCATGTGGGGGAAGTGGAAGTCTACCTGGAAGTAGTTGTAGAACCTGTAATGGAGATGGACGGTCTGACAAATTAGCAAAAATCAGGGTCAGAATACCTCAAGGTGTTGATGATCAGTCAAAAGTCAGAATTCCAGGGAAGGGAAATTCCGGTAGATTCGGCGGACCTTCAGGTAATCTGATTATTACTATTAATGTAACAAAACACAAATTTTTTAGAAGAAATGGACTAAATCTTGAAATATCTCTTCCTATTACTTTTAGTGAATCAGCCCTGGGCGGAAAAGTTGAAGTTCCTACACTTGAGGGCAAGACCCTATTAAAAATACCTCCTGCAACAAGTTCTGGTCAAAAGATGAGATTAAAGGATAAAGGTGTCGTAAACAATAAAACCGGCAAGAAGGGAGATATGATTGTTGAGATAAAGATAGTCCCCCCATCAACAAAAGACATTGAAATTCGAAAACTCCTAAAATCAATTGATAAGAAAGCACCCTATAATCCAAGAGAAGGACTTGTAGAATGAAAGAGAAAACGTATTTAATATCTGCAGTTGCAACAAGATATGATATCCACCCTCAGACGCTAAGGCTTTATGAAAGAGAAGGTCTCCTAATCCCGACAAGATCTTCAGGGAACACAAGAATATACACAGAAAAGGATTTAGAAAAGCTTGAATCTATACTGAATTTATCTAGAGATATGGGGGTAAACCTTGCTGGAATTGAAATTATTTTTAATATGAAAGAAAAGATGAAAATTATGCAGGATGAATTTTCCAAATTCATTGAAGAATTAAAAAAGGAGTTTTCAGGAAAGGATGTATTATTTGAAGAGAAGAAAAATGCAATTGTCAAATTATCATCAACAAACTTAACACTTTTTAATAATGAGCCAAAAGACTAATAACTCAACGGATTCACTGAGTCTATATTTCCAGAAGATCAAAAAAATTCCAATACTAACTACAGAAGAGGAACGGAAACTGATA
Organism: uncultured bacterium; assembly: GCA_965371805.1. Classification (GTDB taxonomy): domain Bacteria; phylum Acidobacteriota; class Aminicenantia; order UBA2199; family UBA2199; genus JAOZTV01. The sequence continues at coordinate 134,901 of CBDUZW010000003.1, forward strand.
AAAGAGGCACAGAACGGAGATGAAAAATCATTTTCAAAACTAATTATTGCCAACCAGAGACTTGTTATTCGCGAAGCATTAAGATACTATTTTAAAAAGGATAACTTGCTTGATCTGATAAATGAGGGGAACAAGGGTCTAATAGAAGCTTTAAAACGGTTTGACCTCTCAAGGGATAATAAGTTTTTCACCTATGCATTATGGTGGGTTAAAAGTGAGATAAGACAATATTTATCAAAAAACCAAAACCTGATCGCTCTTCCTGATATTTTCTATAACGATTATTTAAAATTCAAAAAGGCGAAATACAAACTCAAAAAATTAACCGGAAAAAAGCCAACTATAAAAGAGCTGGCTGAAGAGTTAAAGGTACCAGAAAAAAAAATAACCGTACTACTGTCAGTTCCAGATGAGATACTCTCTCTTGATAAGGGAATAAAAGATGCAAACTCCCCAAAACTCTCCAACTTTATCCAGGATAAAAATGCTGATGATCCTGAAGAGTTAATGCAGACTCTGGCATTAAAAGATCTTATAAAATCAGATATCGAAGAGTTGAATGAAAAAGAGGAAATGGTTATAAAACTTAGATTTGGATTCGTAGCAAATGATCCTTTAAAACTGAGACAGATAGCAAAAATAATGAAGATGAGCCCTGAAGGAATAAGAAGAATTGAGAGTAAGGCGCTGAAAAAGCTAAAGCAAAATTTGAAGAAAAAAGGAATCTACGGAGTTTTAAATTGAATAGATCAAAATGCAGTATATGTAAGGGAACTGGATGGATATTTACCCAAAGTGATGGAGCTGACAATGCCAGGCCTTGTGATTGCAAAAAAGAAGAGAGCGATTTTAATAGAGGTAAGAAGGCAAATATTCCAGAGAGGTTTCTAGCATCTGAACTTGAATATGCATTTATGCCTGACAAAAAAAATGACTCCCAGATAAAGACAAAGAGTAGAGTTGAGAGATTTGTAAAGGATTACCCTGCAATTGAAAAAGGATTACTACTTCAGGGAAATGTTGGTCTCGGCAAAACCACTCTCTTATGTGCAATAGGATTTGAATTAATAAAAAGGAATTTTAATATATACTATATTGACTGGAATGATCTTACAAGAATAATGGGTACTGGAGAAGATGCAGGATCAAGAGATTTCGGAAAAATAAGTCAATTGATAAATAAACTTGCAACTGTTGAACTGCTGCTTTTTGATGAACTCGGTGCATCTAAAGTAAGTCCCTGGGTGTCAGATAATATTTATTATCTAATAAATAAAAGATATAATAATAAATTAACTACAATTTTCGCAACAAACTATTTTGATACAGTATCAGACAATAAAGACACTTTGACCGATAGAGTTGGAGACAGAATTAGAAGCAGACTATTTGAAATGACAGAGCCTTTAATTATAAAAGGTTTTGACTATAGACATAAAGTATAAAGGAGAAATTATGGATCAGGACATCACATTTATTAATGAGAAAATTAAGGAGGAAAGCCTTCTTGTTGACAGGATAATATTAGAAATGGAAAAGGTTATCATCGGGCAGAGACCTTTGCTTGAAAGAATGGTCATCGGACTATTAACTTCCGGACATATCCTTATTGAAGGCGTACCGGGACTAGCAAAAACACTTGCGATTAAAACCCTTTCAGAGGTTCTGAATTTAAACTTTTCCAGAATTCAATTTACTCCGGATCTACTCCCTGCAGATCTTACCGGCACCCTTGTATTTAATCCAAAAACCACAGATTTTCATATAAAAAAGGGACCTGTTTTTGCAAACCTTATCCTTGCAGACGAGATAAATAGAGCCCCGGCAAAAGTTCAGAGTGCTCTATTAGAAGCAATGCAGGAAAAGCAGATTACAATTGGAGATGAAACCCTGAGTCTGGACAAACCTTTTATGGTAATGGCTACTCAAAACCCAATTGAACAGGAAGGAACCTATCCTCTTCCTGAAGCGCAGATCGACCGTTTTCTATTAAAAATAAAGGTAGATTATCCATCAAAAGAAGAAGAGAAAGCTATCGTTAAAAGAATGACGGGTTATAACTCGATACCAGTTTCTAAAGTATGTGAAAAAGCGGATATTTTTAGAATGCATGATTCATATAAAATGGTATATATGGATGACAAGATCCATGATTATATAATTGACCTTGTATTTGCTACAAGGGAACCTGAAAAAGCTGGTCTTTCAAAATTAAAAAATCTTATTGAATTTGGCGCTTCTCCAAGGGCATCAATTGGGCTGACAGAGGCTGCAAAAGCATTAGCTTTTATAAGAAGAAGAGGATATGTTACCCCGGAAGATGTTAAGTTAATAGGAAGGGATGTATTAAGACATAGAATTATTCTCTCATATGAAGCTGAAGCTGAAGATATGACCAGCGATGATGTTATTACTGAAATTTTCAATAATGTTATAGTTCCATAGGAGATTATGATGGGAAAAAAAAAGAAGGGACTATTGAAGAAGGTCAATCCGGAAAAATCCAATAAAATGATATATGCCGTTCTTGTGGGAGTATTTTTCCTGTTTATGATTGCCGTTGCTTTTGTTTTAAATGAAGATAAAAAAAGAGCGGAAGATCCAGTATTGACTACACAGAAAGTTCTAAAAGAATCTGATGAAATAATTGATGCAAAAATCAATAAGGATAATCCAAACTTATTAAATATTATTATTAAAGCAAAAAGTAAAGAAGTAATGAAATTTATAAAAACGGAAGGAATTGAACTTTCTAAAATAAAAAGAAAAATTGAATTTGAAATAATTATATCTATAATGAAGTTTGAAAATGAAGTATATTCTTTGAAACTAAAGGATGGAGATATAACAAACTTTAAAAGCATATGATCAAATATACTACACAAAAGGGACAATTTATTAAAAGGTGTCCCTGTTCCCCGGAAGCTGTTTCATGTGGATATTTCAACATTAACCTTCACACTGGATGCCCATACGATTGCTCTTATTGCATTTTACAGACATATCTTGAAACTAAAGAACCTGTGTTTTTTACAAATTTTGACAAATTGATATCTGAATTAGACGAGCGTTCAAAAACTGAGCAATATATGCGTATAGGAACCGGTGAACTATCCGATTCTCTTGCATATGATGGAGAAACAAATTATTCAACAAAAATATTAAAGATATTTTCAGAGTATCCCGACATTCTTTTTGAATTTAAAACAAAATCCTCAAACATTGAAAACCTGATCAAGTTTGGAAATATAAAGAAAAATATTATCATTGCATGGTCATTAAACCCAAAAACTATCATTGAAAATGAAGAACACTTTACCCATTCTTTAAAAAAAAGATTGGAGGCTCTAAATATAGTTCAGCAGGAAGGATTTAAAATTGCAATTCATTTCGACCCTCTTATATTTTTTGATAACTGGAAACATGAATATAGAGAATTAATACTGGAAATATCAAAATACCTGGATCCTTCAAATGTTGCATGGTGGAGTTTAGGGGCTTTACGGTTTCCATCCTCTCTTAAAGACCATATATTCAGACATAAAAAATCAATTCTCTTTGAAGGAGAACTAATCAAGGGCTATGATGGGAAATATAGATATTTTAAACCTCAGAGAACCGAAATGTTTTTATTTGTGAAGAAACAAATTGAAGCGATCATATCAAAAGATTTACCAATATATTTATGTATGGAAGATGAAGAGGTTTGGGAGGAAGTTTTCCCAAATATCAAAGCGGATCAGTTTACAATTAATAAATATCTCTATGAGTCTGCCTTATTTCACAAAATCAAAAAATAATTTCTTTAACAACATATATCCAATCATTTGATTGTTCTACTTTTTTATTTGTTTTTGTGTTCCTTTTTGAACCACTTTTTATCACCATACAATTCTGTTACACATGAAGGACACATACTATGAGTAAACTTTGATTCTGATCGACTCTCTATATACTTTTCAATGACTGTCCATGATTCCTGGTTTTCAGGTTGTGAGTCAGGTTCCCTGATCTTCTTACAATTTGAACATATTGGGAGGATATTTTCAAGATGAGCAATATAGTCAGAAGCTTGCTTTAACTGCCTTAATTTAATTATTAAAAAATATCCAAAGACCATTAATACTGAAAAATGTGTGATATATAGCAAAATATTAATCTCACGATTATTTGCCTCTGCATTATGCTGCATCATAGATACTGCCTTATCCATCTCATTTAAAACATTCATATTATTATTGATAATATATGATAAGGCTTCTAAATCTTTATTTCCAATGTATTTAGTAATATTTGATTTGAGAGGTTTCCAAAACGTAATTACCTTTTGTAATTGAATTTTGGTCGATTGATTACCCATCTCAGGCAATTGTACTTCTTGATTAAAATTTAGATCACTTGGTGCCATTCCGCCATCAGTTAATGAATATAGAGTCAGATCAAATAATTTAATCGTTCTAAAAAGATCACTCTTCTTAAATGTGTCATTAGAATATAATAAAATTTCCTTTGTCAGTTTTTGTATCAGCATTCTCTGCCGGCCTGCAAGATTGATCCTTACTCCATCCGAGCTCTGTATTCCAGCTATTTTCAAATGAAGTAAAATTGCACTAAGTATAAGAAAAAATAATAAAATAAAGATTAATAAAGTCCTCTTAGATCTATTTTTTGTTTGTGTAATACCATCTATGTTCTTCATGTATTCTCCAATAATATAAGCTTAAAATATTCAATAATGTTAAATATAAACATAAAAACTTTAATCCTTAGAGTATCATAATTAATTTGTTTCCTCAACTTAAATTCCTGAATATATATTTGTATTAGATTGACAAACACATATTTATAAACTAATGGGAAATGCTTTTTTTACTAGAGACTTCCAAATAATTTAATACTAATACAAATTGAATTTTTGTATGAGGTTCTTTTGGTTATAATGAAATAAGAACAGGCCTCCCGGAAGCCGGGAGACCTGATTTTACTTTTTTAATCTTTTGCTTTTATTAATTTTGTAAATATGTCTTTAGATTCCTTGATTTTTTTTTCATTTCCAAAAACACAGTAATAATTCTTACTAAGGATATCTTCAATCATTTTCATCATTCCATTAATATCCTCAGGTGTTGTTGAAAGGATATCTTTTCGCACCTGTTGAACATTCGCTTTTGATATATTCTCATAATAGTTATTGAGGGCAGAATTACCCTTCATTTTTGCGGTATAAGGACGTTCAAACTTTGATAAGGTTCCAATGATATATCCACTCATACTTTTTTTATCCACTTTAAAGTTCTTAAGATAATCTGTTGTTTTTTTATAGATTTCCAATGTTTTTTTCAGATTAGGATCCCTGTAAGAGCCAAAATAGACCATCCCATCATCATTAATCCCGCAAAACCCACCATAGGCACCACCCATGACACGGACTTTTTTATGAAGATAGTCTGTAGATAGAATTTTTGTGAGAACAGCCATTTTACCTGAATATTTATAGCCCAGATCTTTATAATTGAATCCCTGCAATACATACTGAACCTTCGATGTGGAGGTTATTCCCTCATTTTTATTATCAAATTTAAATTGATACTTCTGCACTTCAGGTTTCTCATCACTAAGTGCTGCCACAAATCCTTTCATTTCATTTTGAAATGTTTTGATATCTTTTTCTGCAGCTGTCACTGATACTTCCAGATTGGATTTGGTAAATATAATTTTTGCGACCTCTTCAAGTTTTTTGATAATATCATCTGAATTTTTATCAAAATTCCTGGTAAGTGCAGTAATAAACTTAGTATAGGATAAGCCTCTAGTCAGTTCACTATATTTACCCGATATGGAATAATAGGAGCTTAGTCTTGTCATTGCAACCCCTATACCATTATAATTCATCTGAGCCTCTAGATTAGCCTGATGACGGTCAAGAACTTCCTTTAATCTTTTTTTATCATTAAACTTTGAATTATTGGTCAATTCAATACAGAGCTTGACAAACTCCTTTATCTTATAATTCATAACCTTACCACTGAGAAGTACCTTGGGCAGAATGTCATTCATATCACGGTTTTTCTGGTAGGTTCTTAAAGAAGTATTTATCCCGCCTGTGTGAAGGTTTATCTCTTTATTTAAATCTCCATAAGAAAAATTATCAGAGTTTAACTGGCCCAAAACATTTGTTAGCAGAGCTGCATATGGAATCAGTTTCTGAGGAATAGTTGAAGCATTAAAAAGGGCTTTTACATAAACAATTTCTTTAGAAAAAACAGGATAGTTCAAATATTTTGTCCCTTCAAAATCTTTTTCAGAAATCTTAAAATAATTAACCCTTGGAGCGATATCTTTAATTTCAAGATAAGGCATTTTTGCTAGAGCTTCTTTAGAATTTGGCTGTTTTTGATACTCTTTTAACTCTTCTGTCTCTTTTACCAGCTGTTCAAGCTGTTCTTTTGACAGAGTTTTTTTGTATTCAGCCAATTCCATTTTGATTTTTTCAATATTCTCTTCCATAAGTCCTTTTTTTGGCTTTAGCATAGTGAATACCGAATGAGTGTTATTTAATATCTTCTCCTGAATAAGTTTCTCGAAATACCCTGTATCGATAGCTTTTCTCAAGGCAATCAATTGAGGTTTATAGGATATGGTAAGAAAAGGATCTTCAGCATACATCCAACCAGTCAAGGCATTAAAACCAATAATTAATCCATTTAATCCAGCCCTGGGTTCTCTTAGATTGAATTCCATACGGTTGATATAACCTTGTACAACTTTTTTATCTAATCCCTCTTTTGCAACTTTTTCTAAAGTTTTAAATATAATCTGCTTTAGTTTTTCTTTATCCTCTGGATTGGCTTTTTCAACAGTTATGGAGAAGGACATCTGTTTTGAATTGCTGTTATAACAAGTATATTCCTTCCCAATACCGGCATCCTGTAAAGCTCGCCTGACCGGGGAATCTGTAAAGTTCACAAGAGCATAGGATAAAATATTCATAGCCATACTGAGTTTTCTGTTCTTGCCTTTTCCAGACATGAAACTGAGATTAAAATAAGTCTTACCCTTATCCTTCCCTGATTTTGATAGAGGATATTCCGCAACCACCTCTTTCATTTTTTCAAAAGGTTTCTGCATTTTTATTTCTGAATCAACCTTGATCTTATCAAATTTAGATAAATATTCTCTATTGATAAATTCCAATTCATCCATCACCGGATAGTCTCCATATACCATTATATATGAGTTTGAAGGATGGTAATACCGGTCATGAAATGCTTTGAAATTTTCATAAGTTAATTTTGGAATAGCTGTGGGATATCCACCTGAAGACAAACCATAACATGTATCTGGAAACATATTCTTATCAACAACATATCCTAATTCTCTTTCCGGAGATGAGAAAGATCCTTTCATCTCATTATATACAACTCCCTTATAAGTAAGAGGACCATCAATAGAGTCCAGTTCATAATGCCACCCTTCCTGTTTAAAAATTCGTGAGTCCTCTTTCATCAGGGGAAAGAAAACAGCATCAAGATATACATGCATAAGGTTTTTGTAATCCTTTTTATTCCTGCTTGAAACTGGATAAGTCGTTACATCACTTCCAGTCATCGCATTTAAAAAAGTTTTTAATGATGCTTTACTTAATTCATCAAAGGGGCTCTTTACCGGAAAATTCTTTGACCCATTCAATACAGAATGTTCAAGTATATGAGGGGTACCGCTATCTGAAAGAGGCGGGGTTTTAAATGCAATATTAAAACTGTTATTATCATCATCTGCCTCAATTTTTAACAATCTCGCTCCACTCTTCTGATGCTCAAAAAGTTTTCCCACTGCATCATACTCAGTGATCTTCTGTTCTTTAATAAATTTAAAACCATGGTAAACTTTGCCAATTTCAAATGCTGCCTTTACTTCTTTTTTGACATCTTTTGTCTCTTTTTTAGCTGCCTGCCCGCAATAGAATAACATTGAAATGAAAACAGCTAAAATGGTAAACATAGATAATACTCTAAATTTTTTCATTAATTTCTCCTTAAGTGATTATGATCATCTATTTTAGTTAAAAAGAAAAATTATTTCAATAAAAAACACAATTAATTTTTTATTTTAACAATTTTTTTAAAGAAAAAAAAAGTTTAAAAATAATTAACTACATTATTTCGAATAATTCAGATGCTATTTTTGCAGAGACTCTTTTATAGATTAAGTCCTTCACAATAATTTTTTTGATAAATCCGCCGGAATTAATTGTTACCTGATCACCAATTTTTAAAATTTTAGCGGATTTACACTTTTTTTTACCAACCATTATATTTCCATTTTCGCATGCTATCTGAGCTTTAGTTCTAGTCTTAAACAATCTAACTGACCATAACCACTTATCAATTCTTACTCCATCTATTTTTTCATCCATAAACCAATTTTATAACATTAAAAAGAAAAAAACAAACAAAAATAATATAATGTAACAGAGCTGTTCTATATGAAAACTTTCCTCTTCTTTTTGTTCATCCTTATATTTATTTTATAACACAAAAAAATGCCAATTACATGAACTTTTGTAATTTCGTTACGTATTACATACTGGAGGCAATAAAATGAGCAAAAAAACAAATGAAGAAGAAGCAAAAAAAGAGACACAGAATGATGAAGAAAAAAAAGAGAAAAACGTATTAAAGGACTTTGGTGATCAAATAGGAGATTTTGCACAGAAAACTGTAGATACCATCAGAAGCACTATCGAGCGATCATTAAGCGGAAGAAATACGGTACTTTCAATAAGAGTCAGTGAAGAGACAAGTGAAAAACTAGGAATGTTAGTTGAAGCAGGTTTATTTAAAAGCAAATCTGAAAGTGCAGCTTTTCTAATCGAAGAGGGTATAAAAAAACAAAGCGCTATGTTCAAAAGAGTGATAAAAAAAATGGAAGAGATCAACAAATTAAGAGATGACCTAAAAAATATCGTATCAGAGGAAATTGAGACTAAGTAGTGTAACTTTTTAACTCAGTCCAAATTTGAATTATAGCTTTTTGATATTATTTTCTATCACTATAGAAGATTCAGAGAAAGTAATTATGCAAGAATTTTTCGTATTTTATTGACTCTGAATTTTTAAACTGTTATTATGAATAGAGGTTGTATAATAAAAGATGTGGATAGAAAATATTATAAATTTTATTAAAGAGAATCATTTACTAAGACAGATAACTTTCATATTATTAATATTATTATTAAGCTATATTTCATATTTCGTAACAAAAAGAGTTTTTTTAAATTGGATAGGTAAAATTGTAAAAAAAAGTAAAACAACTCTTGATGATCTTATATTTAATGATGTCATTTCAAGAAGGCTCTCTTTTATACCTCCAATTTTAATAATTTATAATTTTTCCTATATGTCTCCTGATATTTCATTCTTCATCCAGCGGATATCTCTTATATTAATCGCCTTAATCGTTTTGACAGTTATTTCTACCTTTTTAAGATCTTTGAATACCATTTATGAGCAGAAGAAACAATTTAAAGGCAGACCTATAAAAGGTTTTATTCAAGCTCTTATAATTTTACTATATATTGTCGTAATAATAACTATTATAGTGATCATAACAGGTGAATCACTCTTGGTTCTTTTAAGTGGACTTGGCGCTTTAACAGCTGTATTAATGCTGATATTTAGAGACACTATTCTATCTTTTATCGCCAGCATTGAGATTACGACAAATGATCTTGTAAGAGTAGGTGACTGGATTGGTGTAAAAAGTTTTGGCGCAGACGGTGATGTCATTGACATTGCACTTCATACAATAAAAATACAAAACTGGGATAAAACAATCACAGTGATCCCTACCCATAAACTTATTGATGCCTCTTTTAAGAACTGGAGAGGCATGAGAGAGAGTGGCGGGAGGCGTATTAAGCGTACATTAAGTATAGACATAACCTCAATTAAAATTTGTTCAGAAGAGATGGTTGAAAATTATGAGAAGATCAAACTACTCCAACCATATATAGAAAAAAAGAAAAAAGAAATTTCAGAAGATAACAAAATAAATAATATTGATATGAACAGCAATCTTGTTAATGGCAGAAGACTAACAAATATAGGCACCTTTAGAGCTTATATTGAAGCCTATTTACAAAATCACTCTAAGATTAATAATGATATGACTTTTTTAGTACGTCAACTTCAACCAGGACCTGAAGGTCTGCCAATTGAGATCTATGTGTTTTCCACCGATATAAGATGGTCATACTATGAAGCTATACAGTCAGACATTTTTGATCATATTCTTTCAGTCGTTAATGAGTTTGATTTAAAGATCTTTCAATATTCTGCAAATACAACGCCCTATTAACGAATATCATTTTTTTTACCTGAAATTACATCATCCAGTAATATCCTTTTTTAAAATCAAAAATTTTTTATGGCTGGAAAGAAAGCCAAAGCGTTGCGATAATTGGTAGATTCGAGTAAAATTATACTATGCAAAACAATTTATCAATATTAATTCAAAAAATATTTTTTTTTACCCGGGACTCTAATTAAGATGAGGGTATTTACCAAAATTCCAAAAACATCAAGCCGCATCATTATGTTCATCCTTTTAGTCGTCATTGCCCTGATGACAGCTTCTTATTTTCAGGAACTATATATCCGATTTCTTATACTATTTTCGACAATACCTACATTTATCCTCTTGTCTCTAAACAAAACCGGTATTGATCGCTTTAAGGTTGTATCAAAGCGCCTCCCCCCCCTTTGGGAAGGTTTTCTGAAGGCTAATTCACTATATTATCCCTTACTAAGTCCTATGGCAAAAAAGCGCTTTACCAAAGACATAAGAATACTGATGGCACAGTTGCGCATAGAGAGCACTTCCGGTGAAGAGACAGGATGGGAGAATCGATTGTTTATCGCCATTGGTCTTGCAACGGTTCTCATAGGCAGACCATCCTGGGAGCTACCGCTTCCAGAGCAAATCTTATTGATGCCGGGAGACTGTTTCGATGAAAACATACAACCGGGTAATGGTAATTACGCAGCAGCAGCCACGATAGAAACCCTATATCTGACAGAACAGAGTTTACGCATTTCCTTTGGTCATAGAAGTGACGGCTATAATAATATCTTCCATGAAATTGCTCATTATTTGGATATGGAAGACGGCAGGAAGGAAGGCCGACCATTCATTTTTAGATTTCATTATAAAAAGAATTTTTTTTATTCTGAATGGCGGAAGATATTTGACCGAGAATTTGAAAGGATAAAAAAAGGAGGCTCGGGATTTCGTTCACACGCCACCAAAAGTCCCAGTGAACTTTTTGCCTGCGCAACCGAGTTGTTCTTTGAATCTCCAACTGGGTTAAAAGATCTCAGCCCCAACATATACAAACTCTTCCTGAGATTTTACAATTTTGATCCAATTGGAATCCTGCATAAATGACCATCAAATTAAATACAAACAATTTTTTTGTACCAGTCAAGAGTTCCTAACCCCTGTTTACTCATACGATTACCCTTTTTTTATCTCCACTTACTCTATATACTGGAAACAATCCAAAATATGAAGCCAAATATTTATATGTTGTTATTCATCTCCAAACGACATACCTATTCCACGTGCAGTTTTAACTAAAGAAGAATCTTGTTTCACAATATTATATTTACTAATAGCTTCTAAAAAAGGAACAGCAACTATGCTGGGATGTTGGTATGCCACCATTTTCCCATAGTTTCCTTCTAGCGCTAACTCCATTGCTTTTACACCAAATTGTGTGGCTAAAATACGATCGAAGGCAATAGGGACTCCACCACGTTGTAAATGTCCAAGAACAGTTTCTCTCATATCAGCATCACAACCAGCTGCTTTTAGATCTTTCAATAATTTATTAGCAACACCACCTAATTTTAAGTTTGCATTACCAACTTCATCACTTTTTTGAGAAAAAACATCTCCATCTTTTGGTTTAGCACCTTCTGCAATAACAATAATAACATGTCCTTTACCATCAATAAAGCGTTTATTTACAACATCTAACACTTTATTAATCTCATAAGGAATTTCAGGAATTAAGCAAATTTCTGCACCACCTGCCAAAGCTGAACTTAGAGCAATCCAACCAGCATCTCGTCCCATAACTTCAAGAATAATGACACGATTGTGTGACGCTGCGGTTGTAACAAGTCTGTCTACAGCTTCTGTCGCGATTTGAACAGCTGTTTGGTAACCAAATGTATAATCGGTTGCAGATAAATCATTATCAATAGTTTTTGGAACACCAATAATGTTCAATCCTTTTTCGAAGAGAATTTGAGAAATACGTTGAGAGCCATCTCCTCCAATACTAATAACGGCTTCAATTCCCAGATGTTTTAATTTACGAATCATTTCATCTGAACGATCTATAGATGACCAAGTACCATCGTTTTCTTTCACAGGCCAAGCTAAAGGGCCTCCTTTTGTTGTCGTACCTAAAATTGTACCACCTTGATAATGAATACCTGAAACAGTTTTTTCATCTAATTCAATTATTTCTGTTGGTTCTCTTAATACACCATCAAATGATTGTATACTACCAACAACTTCCCAATCTTCAGTTTGCGCAGCGCGTTTAACAATTCCTCTAATTACTGCATTTAATCCTGGACAATCGCCTCCGCCTGTTAATACTAATACTTTTTTCTTCATTATTACCCTTCTCTATTTTGTTTTAATCTCCAAAAGAGATTCCAATTCCTTTTGCTGTGTGAATTAAATCATGAGATAATTCAACTTTATTATATTGATTAATTACTTCTTTTAAATCTTTATATGTTAATTCAAAATTTTGGTGAACAGCCATGGTTCCAAATTTCTTTTCTTTTACCAATTCAAATGCTTTAACACCAAGTTCTGTTGCTAAAATACGGTCAAATGCAATTGGCGTTCCGCCACGCTGTAAATGTCCAAGTATGGTTTCTCTAATATCGGCTTCAAAATTTAATTCTTTTAATTTTGAGGCTAGTTTACGGGCAATACTTCCTGTAATCTTTTCATTTTTTTCTCCTATAAAAATTGCCCCTTCAGCTACTACAATATTTGCAAATCCTCGGCCGTCAGCAATATATATGGACTTTAATTTTTTTAAGACTATATCCATATTAAAAGGAATTTCTGGAATTAGACAAACATCAGCACCACCAGCAATTGCAGCATGTAATGCAATCCAGCCAGCATCACGTCCCATTACCTCTAAAATTAAAACTCTATTATGTGAATTAGCTGTAGTAACTAATTTATCTACAGCTTCAGTTGCCACCTGCGCTGCTGTTTGAAATCCGAATGAAAAATCGGTTATAGATAAATCATTATTGATAGTTTTTGGAATTCCAATAATATTAACTCCTTTTTGTGATAATTTATAAGAAATCTTATGGGATTCATTTCCGCCAATATGGATAACTGCATCAAAGTTAAAAACTTTTAGATTGTAAATTAACTTATCAGTGACATCTTCATTTTTTATAGACCCATCTGCTTGCTTAACCGGATAGATAAAAGGATTACGTTTATTATTGGTAGTTAAAATTGTACCACCTTGTATATGAATACCTTCAACACGCTTTTCAGTAAGAGGAACTAATTCAAGCGGTTCAGATAAAATACCATCAAAACCATTTATACTCCCTATAATTTCCCAGTTAGATTCTTGACTTGCACGTTTAACAATGGCTCTTATAACTGCATTCATTCCTGGGCAGTCACCACCACTATTTACAACTAAAATTCTTTGTTTCATGTTATATTCCAATTCAAACGGGTTATTTTTATGTAAATCTTGCTTTATATTACTTTAAAAGAGTGCGAAAAGATATAAAACCTAAGTAATTAACATAGTTAATATAGCATATTAAAAATAAAAAATCTATAGTTTCCGATTTTTTATTAATTTTTCAATAAGAATATAGACATGTCCATTTTTTATAAGAGGTTCATTAACCATTTCATATTCTTCATTCACCTTTATAAATGCACGGTATAGAAACAGCCCTTTTGAGGAAAAAATATCTATCTGCTATGTATTGTCCCTGACATAATATGGTGTAAACACATAAATAAGTCCATTATGTACTTCAATATTACCAAAACAATTATGTATCAATAAAAATTAATGGACCAATATCAGGAAACCCTCAAGTTAAGTTTATAAAAAATTTATAGAAAAGATTTCCGTAAATAGCCTTTCTAAATATTTTCCATATAGGATTTTACAGCATTACGTATAAAATCTTCTTTTAAAAACCCCAATGAACTTTCGGTTTCAAATATTCTTTTGGGTATTGATAAATTTTCATAAGAGAATCCCTCTCTGAACTTAAATTTATATTTCTCCTTGAGAATTTTCTTACCGATGTTTTCCAGATCAGTTTCTGAGAATTGCATATTTGCTAATTCCAGTGATTTCGAAACAAGGGCAGGAGAATATATTCCCCTTGCAAAGAAACAAATAACAATACTGGAAAGAATTTGCCGCCATCTTTCCTCTTTTAGCAGGGCATTTGCAACATTTTCAGCCTTCAACTCTTCTTCAGAAGAAATTGCATTCAGATCAAAACCATATCCACCACTATCCAGATGACTGTGCCGTGCACCGGTTAAATAGTTTATATGGGCAATAGGCCCTGTATGATATCCAGGCATCTCATTCCCGCCAAAACTCAACGCAAACTCCTTGCCGCCATATTTTTCTGCAGCATGAGAAACACCTTTTCCCAAAGCCTTATAAAAGTCATTAGGTGGATTGACAATCAACTGAATTGCTTTTATATAATTTGAATAATCTCCCCACTTTATATCAAGTCCCGCTGTTTCATTTTTTGAAATTAATTTTTTTTCTAACATCTCTGTAACCCAGGCAAGGATAACACCACTACTCATTGAGTCCATTCCCATTACTTCAATCTCATCCATTAACTTTAATAAACCGGGAACTTCTGATCCTCCCAGCAGACTACCAAGCGCATATATCAGCTCATAATCATAGGATATCATTGATGTTTTATAAAAATAAGGCTCATCATCATAAGGTTCTCTCAAAGCTGCGAGGTGAATACAACCGACTGGACAATGACTGCATGCTATTCTTCTGCCAAGAAATTTTTCGGCAATATTTTCTCCGGAAATTTCATCTGCCCCTTCAAAACAAGATTGTTGTAAATTACGAGTTGGGAATCCTTTTAACTTATTTAAGCCAAGAATATTGGAGGGTGTTCCCAGGTCATGATATTTTTTCATAACGGGAGATTTAACAGCCGTATCATAAATGTCTTTATACAGGTTTCTGTATTTTTTAGAATCGGAAACAGCCAGAGGTTTATCACCTGCAACCATTATTGCCTTTAATTTTTTACTTCCAAAGACTGCACCCAATCCTAGCCGCCCAAAATGACGGTAGGTCTCGGTTGTTACACAGGCATATGATATTTTATTTTCTCCTGCCTGACCAATTCGCATAATACTTCGAACCCCTGAGCCGGATTCATTTTGTCTTATTATCCGTCCTGCTGTAAAACTGGATTGCATCCCCCACAATGTTGTTGCATCCCGGAAATGGACCATATTATCTTTAATGACAAGATATACTGGAATAGAGCTGGTCCCACGGATTACAATTGCCCCATAACCTGCAGATCTGATGGCAATTGCACTTCTACCACCGGCATGACTTTCACCTAGATTTCCGGTATGGGGGGATTTGAAAAAGGCAACTGTTTTTGATGCAAGCGGCAGCAATCCGGTTAAAGGACCAACTGCAAAAATAATCGGATTTTCGCTTCCATAAGGGTCAGCGCCTTCAGGGCACTCTTCATGCAATAATTTTATTCCAACCCCGGCACCGCCAATATATTCTTTAAAAAGATCTGAACGGTCTTCAGTCCAGAATTTCTTTTTTGAAAGGTCAATGTAGAGAACCATAACCAGAAGATTTTGTTTATTCATCTTTTACCTCTTTTATCTCTGTGAGTCCAAGAACTTCGTGGGGACAGAATTGGGCACAGATACCACAATGAATACATATCATCGGTTTATTATTATCTTTATCCCAGAAAACAGCCTTAAGAACACAGGCTTCCTGACACAAACCACAGCCAATACATGAACTTGGTTTGAGAACAACACCTCCTGCTGATTTCA
The DNA here is from genome assembly GCA_965371805.1 of uncultured bacterium. Taxonomy (GTDB): domain Bacteria; phylum Acidobacteriota; class Aminicenantia; order UBA2199; family UBA2199; genus JAOZTV01. The sequence continues at coordinate 151,080 of CBDUZW010000003.1, forward strand.
CCGTTAAAGCATTGACTGGGCAGACTCTTGCACATGGGGGATCTATACAAGCCCTACAAACGATAACACTGAATCCCCTTGACACTCCACCAGCAGACCTGACAAAAATAGAGGACTTGCCCAGTCCTCCATCTCCGGATCTTCTGGAACATGCAAACATACAACATTGACATCCAATACATTTTTCAGCATCAATAACCGATAGTTTTTTTTTCATCATAATTTCCTTATTAAAAATTATGCACTAATATAACAAAATACACAAGTCTTCTATTGATTTATATTGAATTAATTAAAATAAATTTGGCAGGTTATTAGTATAAACAAAATGCTTTATTTTTAATATTTTTTTATTCGTTCAATATGAGAAACTTCTCTTACATCTCTATCAACAAAATAATCTGAAAGTAAGCCTAAAGTAAATCCGTTTTTCAGTTTTTCCCCATTTTGCTTTTGGATCAGCATAAAGCTTTTACCTTTCTTTGTATAAAACAACTCATATCCGCTGATCAGGACTCGGTATCCATCACAGGCAACAAATAGAAAAAAATCCTTTTTTCCACAATCTGTAAAATTTTTCTTTAAAAGATCACTTAAAAGAAGACCTTCTACTTTAGCCGGTTTTTCACCTTTTATTCCTCTACCATGACCAATTTTGAACCAATTGCTTTGTTTTATTATTACCGGATTATCCAGAATGAATTTCTTTTGATGATTATTTTCTACTGCAAATAAACCTTCACTATTACATTTCAAACCCTTTTTTGTAGCTGGTAGGAGATTAGTTGAAACCTTAACTGTTCTCAATTCAATAGAGACAACATCATCAAGGTATCTCTCAGTATAGAAATCTCCGGGACATACTAGTTTTAATCCTTTAATATCACCCTTATCTCTGTTCTTTGTATACTTTTCAGGATCTTTTGCCGGTAACACTTCTTCTCTTAAAAAGGCTAGAATAACCGGATCATTATCATCACAAATTGCAAGCTCTCCATAGGAAAAATATATTTCCTCACCAGATGCAGCCTTAAAAACAATAATAAGGTCTAAGGGTCTGTCAAACAGGTCCTGGTCACTCTTTTCAGGAGCAATGCCTTCAATGATACTGAAGACTGGAATACCATGATAAATATATGCGCCATTTAATTCACCATTTTCTAAAACTTCTCTGGTCCTGAACCTGACAGTAGCATATTTTGCAAGATCTTTATTGGTCAAAACATAATCATTTTTAACTTTTCCAGTTATTTTCAAAGAAATTCCACTGGGGAATTTCTTATTTAACGCCTTTGGTGTTGCTCTTGAAAGTGAATCAGGCTTAATATTACTATTAACATTGAAATTAAGAAAAACAATAGCTATTGCAAAAACAATTAAAGTAAAAAATATTTTTTTAGCCATTTATTTATTCCCCTTTCTAAAATTTACATTTAATCCAAGTGAAATTTTTCTGGACTGAGATGGAAAGCCTGGTTCAGAAAAATAGTTTTCATCCAATAAATTTGTAATCTTTAGATAAATTGAATGTTCACCAATTTTTTTCCTTATTAAAGAGTTGATCAATACATATGAAGGTATAATCAAGGTATCAAATGGAGGTTCTTTACCCATTTTAGTTTGAGATTCACTAATAAGATTACTCCATAAAGAAATCCCGAAGCTTTTATTATTAAAGCCAATAAAAATATTTGTCTGGTGCTTTGGTGTATAATCAAGAGGGATATCAAGCTCCTTTTCTGAAGTATCCAAATATGTATAATTAATACCAGCTTCAAATGAACCAAAGCTTTTTCTTAACTCTACCTCCATTCCCTTAATTTCAGCTTCACCAATATTCTGATAATTTTTATATCCATCCAAGCCTCTGTATGACTGAACCATATTATCATATACAGAATAAAAAACGGATAATCCAAAATAGATATTCTTATTATAATGAAGTCCCAATTCTATATTTTGAGCGATTTCATCAGTTAAATCAGGATTGCCGGACCTTGAACTATAAAGAGACTTCATTGAAGGAAATCTTGATTTTTTTGAAATTGAAAAATCCACATCAATTGAATCTGAGAAATTATATTTAATTCCAATAATAGGATTAAATGTGGTTTTTTCTGTCCCATTATCCTTTTTTAAATAATCTACACTAAAGCCACCAATAATTTTCATTTTATCTGAAATTGCAAAGTGATCTTCAATACCGACAGAGTAAATATCTCTTTCATATTTTTTCCATGATTCACCTATATTTCCCTGCATATTAACTTTATTTCTGCTTCCAGTAATAGCAATTCTCAAAGTATTTCCTTCAAATACCGGAAAATCACCCAGTACAGACATTCCCATTGAATAGTTCTCATAGGTCGATTCCCATCTCAATGTTTCCTGATCAACATTATTATAATCATCAAGTACATTATAATGATTGATATAATAGATTTTAGTTTTTAGTGATCCTTTGTCAAAAAGAGGAAAAAGCCCTCCAAGGTTTACCTGTAACCTGTTCCAATCTTTAAAATACCAGAATCTTTTTTTAGAATAATCCATTGCAGGTGGAAGACCATATTCAGAATTTGTATAGATCGTCTCAAACACAAGCTCACTTTTTCCTGTTGGGTAATAATACAATTTCAAATTAAAATTTTTTCGGTTATGACCGGACAATTCCCTCAGTTTATTTTCTGATCCGTCATCATATGAGAAACCGTCAGTCTTATCCAGGGAGAAACTCGAAAAAACAGCAAATTTATTAAAACTATACCCCAGTTTTCCTGACACATAAGAAGTCGCATTATTAGAAAGATCAGTTCTTAATGAGAAGAATGGTTCATCAGGCCTTTTGGTAATAATATTTATAACCCCACCCATTGCATTTGGACCATATAGCACAGAACTTGCACCTTTAATAACTTTAATTTCCTTGACGCCACTGCTCCCGAAAGACTTCAGATCAAATGAACCAAAATAGGGTTCATAAACTGGAATCCCATCATACATCAATGTCACCTTATCACTGCCCAAGCCCCTGATATTGATCTGGGATTCACCCTTCCCGCCTTCTGAAACATAAACCCCGGGTAATTGATCAATTACCTCTCCAATATTCTTTGGATTAATTTTCCCAATTTTTTTAGAGTCTACAACCGATACTTTTGAAATAGTATGAATGTCAGGGAATTTTCCTGTAACTGTAACTTCTTCAATAATTTTTTTTAATTTTATTTCTTCTTTTTTTTCTTCAGCTGAAGTTGTTAAACTTAAAATATTAAAAAAAAAGAACACAAGTAAAATAGTATTAATATATATTTTCATTTTATCTCCTTAGCAAACACGGCAGGCAATAAGATTTCTCCTATTACCCTATCGGTCAGGCAACATAGTATTTAAACCGTAGTTGGTCTGACTCGGAGCAAGCGTATATATATCATAACTTCTGAGATAAATCAAGATATTGTTATAGATTAAAACTATTTAATCAAAATAATTTTACTATTCTATTTTTTAAAATTCGAGGAGAATTTTCTGTCTATAATATCCGTTTATACTTTGGTGGTTTCCGGTGCTTACTTGCCTGTTCATATGCATAAGCGATTGAAATCAGTGCCGGTTCTGAAAATGCTTTTCCAAAAAAAGAGACACCAACCGGTAATTCATGAATAAACCCCATGGGAACTGTGATACTGGGATATCCGGCTACAGCAGCCATTGATGAACTATCTCCACCAAAATGATCTCCATTTATTAGATCAATTTTCCAGGCCGGACCACCTGTTGGGGCTATAATTGCATCAAGTTTATGTTTTTTCATTAATGCATCTATACCTTTTTCACCGGAAAGTTTTTTGCATTTTCCCAATGCTTTCAAATATTTTTTATCAGTAAGAGGCCCTTTTTTGTTTGCCATCAGCAAAATTTCCTGCCCAAAATATGGCATCATTTTTTCTTTATGCTTTTCATTATAAGCTATCAGATCAGAGAGACTCTTAACACCTGTTTTTGAAGAGGAGTTCTTGAGATATTTATTGATATCAGCTTTGAATTCATATAGAAGCACCTCATACTCTTCATCTCCGAATTTTCCTTTAGTTTCAATATTAGCCGGATCAACCATATGTGCACCACTCTTTTTTAATGTGGATATGACCTTCACCATCAGCTCATCAACTCTTTCATGAAATCCAAAATAGTCCCTTGCCACACCAATACGCTTTCCATCTAATCCATTTATATTCAAAAACTTCGTATAATCAACAAAGTTTTTATTCTTTAGTATCTTTGTAACAGGATCAGATAAATCGAACCCTGTCATGAAGGATAATAGTATAGCTGCATCAGAAACTATTCTAGCCATTGCACCTGCTGTATCCTGAGAGTGAGAGATCGGAATAATACCACTCCTGCTTACGAGTCCAATTGTTGGTTTTATTCCAACGATCCCATTTGCATTTGAAGGACATACGACAGACCCATCTGTTTCGGTGCCAATTGCGACAGCACATAAATTTGCAGCTACTGCAACACCAGAACCTGAACTGGATCCACAAGGAGATCTGTCAAGAATATACGGATTTCTGGTTTGTCCACCCTGGCTGCTCCAACCACTTGATGAGCGGGTTGACCTGAAATTAGCCCATTCACTCAAATTGGTTTTTCCAAGAATGACAGCACCGGCTTTTCGGAGCTGACTAACGATAAAGGCATCCTCTGTTGCAATTGATCCTTCCAGGGCAAGCGAACCCGCAGTAGTTGTCATTTTATCTTTTGTATCAATATTTCCTTTAATTAGTATTGGAATACCATGTAGTGGACCAACAGATCCTGATTTGGCATAAATACGATCCAAATTCTCTGCAATTTTCATTGCATCCGGATTTAGTTCAAGAATGGCATTCAATTTGGGCCCAGCCTTGTCAATTTCTTTTATCCGGTTTAAATAATATCTAGTTATATCTTTAGCATTGATCTGATTATTTTTGATTTTTTTCTGGAGATCACTGATTGTAATTTCCAGCATAGACTCATCTAAATTAAGACCTTTTTTACTTTCTGTAATCGAACTCCCAAATATATTTGTTACAGGAAGAGTTAAACCTATTGAACTAATTTTAAAAAATTCTCGCCTTTTCATTATTTTCTCCTCATATTGTTTATTTATCATATGGAAAAAATAAAGTCAAATTACAATTTAATACTCATCCCAGCTTTTAATTGCAATATCTTTAATATTTATTTTACAAAAGGGAAATTCTTGACTGGCACCAAAAAAATACTCTTTTTTTTAAAATAGATTTATAAATTAATCTTCTATTCAATAATTAACTGAATTTTTAATCAAGCTCTTTACAATGAATAAAAGAAATGAAATATTGGATTAAAGACAAAAAAATGGTTTATCTAAACTAAAGTCACAATGAAAACAATGTTACTTAAGTTTATTGTATTCAATTATTAGAAGGTTAATAGTATATATGAAAAATATATTATTGGAGGTTTTTATGGATAAGAAAAAAAAATTGTTTTTATTGGAGTTAGTGAAAATGTTTATTTTAAAAACCCAAAAAAAAGGATTTGAATAATGGAGACAATAATAGTTAAAGTAGGCAAAAAATATTCTTTTATAAAAATGGATGAAATTGTTTGGATTGAATCGGATAAAGGATATTTAAAAATTCATATAAATAACAATTATTTTACCTTAAAAATGACATTGCATGCAATTATGAAAAAATTAAATTCTAAAAAGTTTATCCGTGTTAATAGGTCAAATATAATTAATGTTTTTAAAATAAAAGAGATGATAGATTCTCAGAAATCAAATGATTATACGGTGATTTTAAATGATAATACAAAATTAAAATGGGCACGGTTTTACAGAAAAAATTTCCCTTCCCTGCTTTTACTAAAATAAAAAATGGAGATGACATAATGATTAATGAAGAAATGTTAAAAAAAGAATTTGACACGATTGTATATTCAATTATTTCATATTATTTAAAGCAAAGTAAAAATAATAAAGAAAACAACTTAAAAAGATTCATAAATAATATTGAAAAGGAGATGATTTATACCATTTTAGAGAATACTAATGGCAGTCAAAAAATGACAGCAGAGTTCTTAGGAATTAGAAATACGACTCTAAATGAAAAATTAAAGAAATATGGTTTCAATAAAAGCAATAAGAGTTTGAGTATGATAAATTTATTTAAATATAGACTAGAGACAAAACATAAAATTAGAAATTCATAAATTTGGAATAGATACAAAAATATGAATGTTTTTATAATTTCAATTGAATTTAGAGAAAAAACACATAACTTCCTTCATATACTTTTAATTAAATTTTACTCATCTCAGCATCTAAATTCAGTAACTAAAATATATATAAGAGATTTTAACGAGAAGGGAATAAAAAATGCATTATAAAGTTATTATCATACTTTTGTGAATTAGTAAGTTTGATAATAAATAAAACAAGGAGAAATAAATGAAAAGAACATTTTTTTTAATTTTAACGATGCTGATGTTTATCAGCATGATTGGCTTCGGGCAGTCTGGTACTTCCGGAACAATCAGAGGGACTGTAAAAAGTGCCGATGGCGAAGTTTTACCAGGGATCCTTGTTACCTTAACAAGTCCTGCGATTGTTGTTAAACAATTAACAACAGTAACTAATGAAAATGGCGTATACCGTTTCATGGGTTTAATACCTGGAACATATACTGCAAAATTTGAATTAGAAGGAATGGGAACATCCATTCGAAAGGGAATCAAAGTTAGTATTGGTATGACCTCTACTGTAAATTCAGCAATGAGTTTAAAAAAGATTCTTGAAGAAATAGTGGTAATTGGAAAATCACCAACTATTGACAGACAGAATCCTACAAGAACTGCAACTCTGGATATCGAGTTCTTAAAAATGATTCCTTCACAAAGAACTATGGGAAATTATCTCAACATGGCTCCTGGTATCACAGGTGATACTGCTTCCGGTGGATCAGTTAGAGATAACTCTTATAATCTTGATGGTGTAAACCTTAATGATCCATCAGTTGGAACAGATTATGTTTCATTTGGTGCAGATATCATGGAAGAAATTTCTATTACACAGGGTGCAGTTACTGCAGAATACGGCGCTGTAAGAGGTGCTGTTGTTAACGTAGTTTCAAAATCAGGTGGTAATAAATTCCACGGTCAGGCTATCATGTTTTATAGAGGCAATTCTATGCAGTCTACTAATACAACAGGAACACCTCTTGAAGGCAGAGAAAGTGGATTTGATTATGAAATGGAACCTGGATTTTCTTTAGGTGGTCCAATTATAAAAGACAAATTATGGTTTTTTGCAAATATGAACTATAATAAATCTTCAGTATTTTTTGCTGGTTTTCCTTGGGACAGCGACACAGATACTCCTAGATTGGAAACAAATCCATATCCATTTGTTAAATTAACTTTTCAGCCAAAACAGTCTGATAAATTTGTTGTATCTTATAATTATTCAGGACGTTCATATGATTATAGAGCAAATGGTGGAACAATGGCTCATAATAATCTAGATTCAACCTGGCATCAGGAAACAAAAACAAATACCGTTAGTGCACATTGGTCACATAACTGGAGTGATAATTTTGTAACCAATGTAAAATTTGGAATGTTCAAAAGTGATTTTAACTTATTAGTAAATGTTGAAGGACCTCTTTATTTAAATCTTTGGTCAGATCGAAACTACTATAATGGTGGTGGAAATGATGATTTTAATCAAAGAAACAGAATGCAGTTTAATATTGATGGCACAACATTTGTAGATAATTTCATGGGTTCACACGAACTGAAATTTGGAGTTGCACTTACCCTCGCAGATAGTGGACGTGGAAACCATAGTTATGGTGAAGCAACAAACATGTTTGGTGAAGCATGGCAGGATGGTTTTTTTGATCTATACAGACAGCATCCAAGCCTTGGGACTGTTTACAGAGATTCACTGGGAGAGTATAGCAATACAAATGAACTTCAAAATCTATCTCTATTTATTCAGGATACATGGCTTGTCACAAACCGCCTGACCTTAAATCTTGGTATTAGATTTGAAAGTCAGAAAGGTATTATTCCCGCTCAGAATCAGGACATGGTACCATATACAGTTGTTGACAGTTATAATTATTTTGATGACATGTACGTTGACCAGAGAGTTTTAGAAGATCAAACTGTATTGGATTGGTCAACAATTTCTCCAAGAGTAAGTATGATTTATGACATATTTGGTGATGGTACAACCTTATTTAAAGCTTCATATGGAAGATACTATGCAGCAAATATGACACAATATTTTAGTCCTGCAAACCGTAACCAGGGTGTTTTTCTCCGTTACAAATATGATGAACTCTGGGCAGTTACAATCCCGGGTTCTTTTAAAATTGGATGGACAAATCCTGATACAGGAAAAGAATATCCATTAAGAAACCCCTATCTTGATGAAGTTACAATAGGATTAGAAAGAGAGTTATGGGAAGATTGGTCAGTAGGTCTCCGTTATATCCAAAAATGGGATAGAGATCTGCCTGATGATGCTGATGCTAATGGTCTTGACATGGCAAAATTAATGGAAGACGGAGAACTTGACTGGTGGAACTATGATTCCGGACATTCAGTTACAGATCCATATGATGGAAGTACACAGACATGGTATGACACAATAACAAGATTACCTGGAGAATTTTACATGGTTAATGGTCCTGATCTATTCAGAAACTTTACAGGATTTGAAGTTACATTAAATAAGAGATTTTCAAAAGGATGGTCAATTAATGCATCATATGTCTACCAGAAATCAACAGGTGTTGTAGGTACTGATTTTGCTGACAGTTATGGTTTTACATCATATTATGACTCACCTAACTTCCACACAAATAAAAATGGAAGAATGCCACTTGAAAGAAGACATCAGTTTAAATTACAGACTGTTATAAAAGGACCTTGGGGAATTAATTTTGGTAGTTATTTCAGATTCCTTTCAGGTAATAGATATACCAGAGTTGTTAATGCATTGGATCTTGGATTAGACTTAGCTGAAGGTGGAAATATTCTTGCTGAAACTAAAGGTTCAAGAGGATTATCTGATTTAGTTACTCTCGATGTTAAAGTGGAAAAAGGATTTAAATTCAGTAATATTACAGTTTCTGTTTTTGCTGATATCTTTAATGTATTTAACCAGGGTGTTGCAACCGCAGTTGAAACAATGTCAAGTACTCCTGGAATCACATTTGAAGAAATGACATCAATTACTCAGCCAAGAATCATTAGAATTGGCGCAAAAATTGAGTTCTAGAATTTAAAGAAATTAATTTTTAAAATATTTATAAAATGGGCGAGGTATTTATACCTCGCCTTTTTTGCTTCAAGTTTTTGTCCATGGATTTTAAGCATATGTAGTAAGCATATGTAAGCATATGTGCCAGTCAAAAAACAGAAAAACATAAAAAAATTTAGCGAAAAACTGGCACGTTTTCCGCATTGATCTTTTTCAATAGCTGCTTTCTTTCATTTTTTTTATACTCGTTTTTCATAATGCATGATCATACAAGATATGGTCGACTTGCCAAGCCTTTTGCGCATACTTATGCATTTTTTTGAATATTTCTGAATATTTATACACAAGCAACAGTTGTTTGCCTGTTAAAATACATTTATGAGAGGGCGGTCAAAAGACCGCCCTTTTAAATATGTTTTATCTTTTTTGAAGACAATGTTTTAGTGCTGCTTCTCTGCTTGGAAACCATGTACCTCCTTTCCTTTTACATGCAGCTTTTGTTGCTAAAAACACTTTCCCTCTGTAACAACACCATCCAAGACCTATTTTCTTACAGTGTTTGTAAGCTTCCACCTTTGTTAGATACCAGGACCCGCCTTTTTTTCTACATACCTCTTTAGTAGCAGGAAACACCTGGCCATTAACACAACACCAACCGCCATCTTCCGGTTGACAATTTTTTAAGGCTTCTGCCTTTGTTGGATACCAGGACCCACCTTTTTTTTTGCATACCTCTTTTGTGGCAGGATACACCTGGCCATTAACACAACACCATCCACCATCTTCCAGTTGACAATTTTTTAGAGCTTCTGCCTTTGTTGGGTACCAGGATCCACCTTTTTTTTTGCATACTTCTTTTGTGCCAGGATACACCTGACCGTCAATACAACACCAGCCACCATCTTCCGGTAGACAATTTTTTAAGGCTTCTTCTTTTGTTGGATACCATATCCCGCCTTTTTCCTTACATTCTTCTGTTGTTGACTGATAAACTTGTCCATTAATACAGCACCAACCACCATCTTCAGACTGGCAATTTTTTAAGGCTTCTTCTTTAGACAGAAAAAAAGAACCTCCTTTTTCTTTGCATTGTGCATCAGTTGATTGAAAAACCTGTCCATTGATACAGCAAAAACCTTCTTTAGCCTGGAGTTGAACTGTAAATCCAATACTCAGGATAATTGCAAAACAAATTGCTAAAACAAATTCACTCTTTTTTAAATTAATATTTTTCATTTCTCCTCCTATTAGCTCTTTAGTTAATTTTTAAAACATTTTAGAGTTCTGAATAGTATATTAAATATATTTATTGAATTTTTAGAATGCTTTTTTTTTAGTCTCAAATAACTATATGTATTTTTTTTATAAATATCTCAAAAAAAATAGGCTTTGAATAATTATAGAGAGTTATAAATAAAAAGTTTTACCATTCTAATATTACCGGCAGCTGTACAACGAACATTTACAGGGGAATCCTGCAATAAGGAAATTAGGGGATCCAGAGTAAGTGTAGCATTATATCGATAATTATTGACTGGTAAATATACTTTCATATATAGTTTTATTCTGATTTTCAAATAATGATTCGAAATACGTGGGATAAACAGTTTCAAAAAGCATTTCCGGTTTCTCCACCTGCTGGATAAAGCCTGTTTTTAAGAGAGTATCTTTATAGCTCTCATAATAGCCCTTATGATCGGTTTTGATCCATAAAAAACCCTTTTTTTTTAGTATAAACTTTACTCTATTCAAAAAAACTTCATTTATAAGTCTTTTCTTTTTTTTCTTTTCCCATGGATCCGGGAAAAACACACAACATCCGGAAATTGAAGTACCGGGAAGCCTTTCAACCAAATTCAATCCGTCTCCAAGTGCCATTTTTACATTTTTTAACCCACTGAATTCTATCTTTTCAGCGGTTTTAACAACCCTTTTAAAAACAATATCAACGCCAATAAAATTAATCCCGGGATTCTTAACCGCTAATTCCATAAGAGTCTCGCCCATATATGATCCAATTTCAATTACCAGGGGCAGGCTATTATTCTCAAACAAATTATCAAAGCTTTTCAATAATTCACTTGTACTGTAAAGAGTACCTGCCATTTTTTGAGCTTTTTTTACATATGGGTTTTTGGGAACAAAATCTAATTTACCATTTTTTAAAGTATCAAGAATATTATCATTAACTGTTCTTACAGACATATATGATTGTTGTTTTTAATAGAATCCAATATCTTTTAACTTTAAGGTCCCGCTTACCCCTTTATATGATAAAGAATTGTTAATGGTAAAAAAAATTGAACTAATCTTTGACAGATCTAGCTTCTTATATTTCCCCTGTACGAAGACAAGATCATTAAACGGGATCCTTATCTGTTTCCAGTCTTTTCCAGGCAGAAAAGTATGCCGATAGGCCAGGGCCTGCTTCTCATTACCGGTTCTGATCTCAAACCAGAATCTTCTTTCAGTATCTGCTCGCGCTTTAAATAAAATCCCTGAGAAAGCAGAAAGATCCAGTACTTTTCTATGCCCCAATGCAATCCAGAAATTACGGTTTCCCTCATCTTTATTCAATGTATAATCCAGACTCATAACCGTTTCAGCATCTGTCTTTAAAAGCTGCATACTGGCATCAGAGTTCTTGTTTTTTTCAAGACCAAAGGCATATTCATCAATAACGAACACTTCCTTTATTTCAGGTATGAATACTTTTTTTTCTTCACGTTTTTTCTTTCCTATGAAAAATGGATTCGTCAGGATCCATGGAAGATCGTCAAATGTGTTTTCACTGACAAATACTTCCAACCTGTAAGTTCCCGGTTTATCAATTTTAATTTTTAATTCCTTTTTAATATTTTCCCTGACTTCTTTAAAAATCTTACCATCTCTTTTTACAATAACATCCGTTTTAAAAACAAAGGGTAATTTTACCAGGATATCTCCCTTCATATTTTCGATCCTGCTTCCAAGATCAAATTTTCTGCCATTTTCCCCAATAAAAACAGTTTCAAATCCATTTGCTGAGGCAACGGCCTCAATGACACTGAAAAATCTCCCTTTCTTCATTGCCGAGATCAATAGATCAGCTGAATATTCCGGATTCCGGTCAAATCCCTTATCTGTCTTCACATATACTGTAAAAATTTTGAACATAGCCTTATATGAAGGCCATTTAAACACAATTTTCTTCGTTATTGGCAGTTTGGAATGCGCATCAAGTGCATATATACCGAAATAATCCCCTTTTTTATTAAAATCATCCCAGAGTTTCATATTGTCCACAGGGAAAGAGAGTGTATTTAATAGGGCATAATTTTTGCTGAACAGATACTGTAGGGGAAATTTTATGAGATTAAAGATAGATGTCTTTGTCGCAGAGCTGTATGAATTGAATATTTCAATGCCGGAAAACCCATTCACCTCCATAGCGGTCCAGGGTATCTTCTTATCCAGTGGATGTGAAATAAAGGATATTCCTCCGACTTTATTCACATCATCTATTGCTTCCTGAGGTTCAGGTGGAAAAAAATAATCGGGCTTTTTAACAAATCCAAATCCGGCACATGCCAGATGACCGCAATTTAAAGAGAACTCAGATCCACCTACGACTAAGACACCATCTATCCATCCGGTTGATTGTGAACATTTCACATTCGGTCTTCCATGATCCGTCATGACGATGAAGTCAAGCTTTGCCGCCTTTGCCGCCTTTGATATTTCCTCTACATTACCTGTCCCATCAGAAAAAGTAGAGTGAATATGGAAAGCACCTTTCTTATAATGGGGAGATAGCAGATTCTGATTTAGTTCTTTTTTATAAAAGAAAATCGGGGCAATTATAATCAGCAAAAGAACAATCAATATAAAAAACATTCTGATGATTATTTTTTTTGTTTTTGTGATTTTCCGTTGTTCCACAATATCTGTATCATGTCCTGAATTATTTATGTCTTGTAGTTCTTCTTTTTTTTTCATTTTTTAACACCTCAATATTAACACCTAATGAATTGTTCCATTATAGCATAAATAACTTGAAAAAAATATTTTTTTGTGGTAATTTACTTAAATATAATACGAAAAGTAAAGGAGGTATTTTATGAGTTATAAAGTAGCAATTAACGGCTTTGGAAGAATAGGTAGACTTTTTTTTAGAGCAAGTTTTGATCAAACAGATTTTGAAATAGTAGCTATCAATGACCTGACATCAGCCAAAATGCTTGCACACCTGTTAAAATATGATACTGTGTTTGGAAAATTTGATAAAGAAATAGAGTCAGGAGAAGGGTTCATAAAAATTGATGGAAAGAAATATAATATTTATTCTCAGAAAGATCCCGAAACACTTCCCTGGAAAGAACTGGGAATTGACCTGGTCGTTGAATCAACCGGTTTTTTCCGAAAAAGAGAGGGTGCAACAAAACATCTGAAAGCTGGAGCAAAAAAGGTTGTTATATCAGCACCTGCAGGAGATCCCGATGCAACTATAGTCATGGGGGTAAATGATGATATTTATGATGACAAAAAACATAACATAATTTCAAATGCTTCATGTACAACAAACTGTATCGCACCGGTTGTTAAAGTGCTAAATGATAACTTCGGAATTGTAAAAGGCAATATGACAACAATTCACTCTTATACAAATGACCAGAGAATACTGGATCTACCACATTCAGACATGAGAAGGGCAAGAGCAGCAGCTCAGAACATTATTCCTACAACTACTGGAGCAGCAAAGGCAGTTGGTCTTGTAATTCCTGAAATGGCTGGGAAAATCTCAGGTAGTGCAGTCAGAGTTCCAACTCCTGACGGATCACTTGTTGATCTAGTTGTAAATTTAAGAAAATCAGCAAGCCTTGAAGAATTAAAAACATTATTCAAGACCGCTTCAGAAAAAGGCAGCTTAAAAGGATATCTTGAATATAGCACAGAACCACTTGTGTCATCAGATATTATAGGAAACAGTCATTCATCAATTGTTGATGCTGAGTTCATAACTGTCATTGACGACAAAATGGTAAAAATTCTGGCTTGGTACGATAACGAATGGGGATATTCCTGTAGAGTTAGAGATCTGATTTTAAAGATCATAAGAAAATGAAGAATCGAATTGCAATCATCGGCGGTTCTGAGGTTTCAAGCAAAATACCTGTCATAAAAACGCTTTTAACAAAGGTGGACACGATCTTGATTGGCGGTGCGATGGCCTATACATTTCTTAGAGTAAAAGGGTTTAAAATCGGGAATTCATATATTGAAAACGATCAGACCAATATATGCAGAGAAGTTCTGGACAGTGCTGAAAAAAACGGAGTAAAAATATTGTTACCGATAGACCATATTGCTGCAGTAACAATTCAGGCAGACGTTACGGTCCGTATGACAAAGATAAACGAAGAAATCCCGGAAACAATGATGGGCCTTGACATTGGAATGGAAACCGTAAAATTGTTCTGTAATGAAATAAAAAAAGCGAATCTAATTGTCTGGAATGGGTCGATGGGTGAATTTGAAGTGGAACTCTTTTCAGGCGGGACAACTGAAATTGCAAAGGCCATATCAGATTCAAATGCAGCCTCCGTAATTTGCAGTGACGATTCAATCTCTATAATAAATAAACTGGGTTTATCAGATAAAACTACCCATATTTCAAGAGAAGGCGGCGCCTATCATGAATATATGTCAGACAAAACAGTTCCAAGTATTGATTGATTTTTTGTCTTTATGGTCTGGGAGGAACAATGAATAAAAAATTTATTATTGCCGGAAACTGGAAAATGAATAAAACCATAACGGAAAGCCTGGCATTTGTAAATGAACTGAATAATTCAATAAAACTCAAAGATTCTGTTGATATTCTCATATTTCCTTCCTTTACATCTATTTACCCGGTAAAAGAAATTGCAGGAAATATAAAAATAGGCGCTCAAAATTTTTTCAATGAAAGCCATGGTGCCTATACCGGCGAGATATCATATACAATGTTAGAGGGAATTGCAGAGTATCTTCTTATTGGTCATTCAGAGAGAAGACATATTTTTAATGAAACTGATGAATTGATAAATAAAAAAGTTAAAACTGCATTGAATAATAATTTTATTCCTTTACTCTGTATTGGTGAGACTTTGGATGAAAGAGAAAATGGAAACACATTTAATGTAATTGAAAACCAATTATCTTCAGGTCTAAATGGTATTTCAGAAAAGAATATTGAAAAAATTGTAATTGCATATGAGCCAGTATGGGCAATTGGAACGGGAAAGACTGCAAGCCCTGAACAGGCTCAGGAAGTTCATGCCTTTATAAGAAAACAACTTTTAACCTTAACAGATAAAGCGAAAAACACTCTGATTTTATATGGAGGTTCCGTAAAGCCCGAAAACAGTTTTGAATTACTATCACAAAATGATATTGATGGAGCATTAATTGGAGGTGCCTCCTTGAAACTTGAACAGTTTTTTGATATAATCACCAATTCATATAAGTTAGTCTAATTTTCATAGATATAACTAATATGTTTTGGAGGACATTTTGTATACTTTTTTAATTATATTACATTTATTGGTTAGTCTGCTTTTAATTGCTGTTGTTTTATTACAAAGCGGTAAGAGTGCAGATCTAGCAGGAGCTTTTGGCGGTTATGGAAGCCAGTCAAGTTTTGGCCCAAGAGGAATGGCTACTTTTATGTCAAAATTTACGACTATCCTTGCGGTACTATTTATGGTTATCACATTATCATTAATGATCATATCTAAAAAAGCTACTGATGAGACTTCAACAAAATCAGGTGCAGCAATAAATAAATACAATGTTCTTGTTATTGACTCTGCAACTAAAGTGCCATTAACAAATGCGATTGTAAAATATTACCAAGGTGCCAAAGCAAATCTTAACGAAAAAGATAAAGAAGCACAAGATACTAAAAAAGCTGTTTCTGAATATAATAAGAAAACAACAAATGATAAAGGGATAGTCTATATCGATAGTATTGTTGCAAATAAATCAATATATTTTACAGTTGATGCTAAAGATTATAAACAGCTTAAAAAAGAGATTATAAAATTTGAAAAAGACAAAACTATTGAACTTAAACTAACAAAATTAGCTTCTCAAAAAAAAGAAGAGAAAAAAGAAGAAGTTAAGACACCTGCAGAAAAACCTGCTGATGTTGTAAAAAAAGAAACTGAAGACAAAACAAAAGAAACTAAATAATACTTAATAAGTTTTAAGTTTAAATAAAGATTTATAAACAAAACGCCGGCCGAGGTGGTGGAACTGGTAGACACGCAAGCTTGAGGTGCTTGTGGCTGAAAGGCTGTAGGGGTTCGATTCCCCTCCTCGGCATATAGTTTTGAAAATAAACTCCATAATGGAGAGGTGCGAGAGTGGCTGAATCGGGCTGCCTGCTAAGCAGTTGTCCTGGCAACGGGACCGAGGGTTCGAATCCCTCCCTCTCCGGGTGGAATTTGAACCCGAAAAGAGGGTTCGACAAATTTGACACCCAGTGTAAATTTGTATAGGAGCGCAGCGAACTACCCGAAGGGCAACTGAATGATGAATGAAGTTGTACATCCCTCCCTTTAATCTTTATCGGTTGCAATCCAAAATCAAAGACTCATATCATACATACTTATCACTAATAGCAAAGCAAACTACCCGAAGGGCTGCTTTTTCTTTTCATCTTTTTGATTTAACCTAAATTTTTCATTAAAACCTACTGCAATGCCCGATATTCCCATTCTAACTGCGTAAAGTTCAATCGTCTTCATTTCAAAATAGTGAAACTATTATTCATTTGACTCAATTAATTTACAGCAGGAGGAGTTATGAAAAAGTTAGTTATTTTACTATTTATGTTAATAATAGGATTATTTTTGTATGGATCTGAAGCGAAAGTTATAGATGGTTTTAAATTAGAGAACAGGAATGGAATTGAGTATATAAAAAATAAACACACACCATTTACAGGCAAAGCTATATATCAAAAAAAGAATGGAGAAAAAAAAGCTGAAATTAATTATATAAATGGAAAACGCCATGGAATTTCAATATTTTGGTACAATAGCCTTACTAAAAAAGCTGAAATTAATTATAAAAATGGCGAGGAAAATGAAAAATGCACATATTGGTATAAAAATGGGCAAAAACAAACGGAAGTAAATTATATCTCCTGGAAAAAAGAGGGAAAATATATAGAATGGGATAAAAAAGGCAATATCATAGCTGAGAAAAACTATAAAGATGGAGAAGACGTAAAATAAAACTTTATAATTAGAAACTCTTATTGCAACGCACTCCCTGTAGAAGTCATAATCAATTTCCCATGCTTAATGCCCCGCTCTGTGGATAATCTATTAGTAATAGCTCTGATCCTGCTGCTTTCTCCTTTTAGTATAATAACCTCCAGACAATTATGATGGTCAATATGTATATGGGTTGATGAGACAATTATATCAAGATAATTATGCTGTAAAGTATTTAAAATTTGTGATAATTCATTTTGATGATGATCATAAACAATACTAAAGACACCGACAGTTTCATGTTCAGTTTGAGACCACTCCTCTGTAACAAGTTTCTCTCTAATTAAATCTCTAATAGCTTCAGATCTATTCCCATATCCTTTATGATCATTCATATCATCAAATTTTTCAAGTAAATTCGAATCAACAGACACCCCAAATCTAATTAATTTAGACATATTATCTCCTAAAAACTAATAAATACTACTAAATACAAACAAGTTTGTCAATAAATCAGTTTCCAAATAGTCACTTATTTGTTTTGATTAAGTTTTTGGTCGGGAAGAGATTCTTTTTTTAATTGTTTTATTTTTATTCTAGTAATCCTTATATTTTTATTACCAATCGACTGTAAAAGGGCTTCAATCTCTTCTGAATTTACTCCATCCGGCCTATAATTTTTTTTGGATTTTGATAATAGACGCAGTCGACTTAATTTCCCCATTATTTACCCCATATTCGATCCCTTGCGGATGCAATTATATCAGCAGAAACATACTCATCACTGGTAGCAGCATCGATAAAACTAGTATATAGAAGTTTGTTTATATCCCGGGGAATCCCTCCCGTTGCCTTATAAACTAATTGATATATATCACTGTTAAGCAGGTCAACATCACCTCCACACTTTAACAATCTGAATTTAATAAACTGTTCCGTATCTTGTAATGACAAAGGTTCAAGATTTATAGAAAAAGTGATCCGTCCACGTAATGAGGCATATGTAGTAGATCGCAATCGTCTTTTCAGACTCTGTTCTGCCACAAGCAGAACTGTGATCAATTTCTCATGTTCACTTTCAAGATTGGATAAAGTCCTCAAAACATGCAGCGCATCTGCCTTAAGAAAATGTGCTTCGTCAATAATCACTACAAGCTGTTTCCCCTGGCTGTAAAATAATAGAGCAACTTCATGCAGCGCATTGAGACGGTCATGTACAAACCGTCCTCCTTCAATTTCCAGCTCTGAAAGAATAGCTTCCAATAGTAAGCCTTTCCCCATCCCTGGATAAACAAAAACAAAGACTGGAACAAACCGAGTATTATCGAGGCCACGTAAAGCTACCTGAGATGCCAGTGTCTTTCCGCTCCCGGATACTCCGGAAAGCAAAATAAGAGCATGCTGGTCTTCAATACCAATATTGATTTTTATCAATGCATCTTCATGCTGTCCAGTTCGAAAAAAAAGATCAGTATCTATAGTATCTTTAAAAGGGTTTTTTGTTAGACCAAATTTTGATTTCCAAATTGTATCCATTTCTTATTCTTCCCTCCAGATTAGAATCCTGTTCTTCATAAACCCACTATCCTTGTCTCACCATTTTCATATACCGGTTAAAAGTAGAATTAAGTCTCATATTGGCTTTCTCTCTATTTAACAAAGCTATTGCCAGATTACGGGTATTTTTACTTACTCTGGATTGTGGCTCAAAAACAGTATAAGGAGTACGATGAGCTGTGGCAGCTCCTACAGTAGCATCTTTTAATAGATATCCTACATTTATTACTTCACGTTTGAGAAATTGTTCAGCACATCCGGAAAAACGTAATGCAACATCTGCGGATTGTCTTAATGACTGAGCCATATTAACAACAGAATAAAGCGGTTGTTTAAATTCTTCTTTACAGAGTGCTTTTAAAAGTCCATAAGCATCAGCCATAGATGTGATATCCGGTGTAAGTACAAACAACACCTCATCGGCTGCATGCAAAAAGCCTCTTACACCGGAACTCATTCCAGCTCCTGTATCAACTATAATTATATCAGCTGCCGACTCCATACTTCCCAGAGCAGTTATCATTTGAGCACGTTCGTGATTTGTAGAATCTGCCAGGGCCATCACTCCTGCTCCACCTGGAACAATCCCTATACCTTCAGGTCCTTCCATTATTACATCAGAAATCTTTATATCAGAATAGAGAATATCCTGTATAGTATGATGCGGTTGCACTCCTGCAAGCAAGTGAACATTAGCCATCCCAAGATCAGCATCAAGCACTAAACACATTTTGCCCATCCGTTGGAATTCAATTGCCAAATTTAGAGCAAGGTTTGTTTTACCAACTCCCCCCTTACCTGATGTTATTGCAATAACCCTGGCAAAGTTTTGTGATTTGTCAATTTTCCCTGGTTCTGATAACTGAGAACTATTGTGTCTATTATGGATCATTTTCAAAGCATCTATAGATTTTATATCAAAAAACAGTGTGTCACCTTGAAGGACTTTTTTTGGAAGATCTTCTGGATATTCGGATTCATAATAACGGATCAGACTCTCCTCAAGAGCAGTTTGTCCGGATAATTCGGTAATAGTCAGAAATTGCTTCATTCTTTACGGAGCTTGGTTTTTTTAGAGCTATCAATCAGGGCTTCATTTTTTAAAGCCTGTTCTATTTTACTTATTACATCCTCTATTTTAAACGGCTTCTTTATTACTGCAAAAGCTCCCATCTTTACAGTCTCTTTGATTTCCTTTACCGAAGCAAGACCTGTAATAATTATTACCTGGATTTCAGGATATTCTTCTTTTACAAAACTTAAAACATCAAGTCCATCTTTACGAGGCATTCTGATGTCGAGTAGGATTAAATCATATTTTTTATAGTTCAACATCCCTATACCTTCAACTCCGTCATAGGCCCCGTCTACTTCATAACCAGCAACCTTTAGACATTCCTGAACTGTCTCATTTAGCAACCGTTCATCATCCACAATCAATATCCTGTAATTACCAGAAATAGGTTCAGTTTTCTTTTGCTTCTGATCAATGACCTTTTTCATAGCTTTCAGCCTGCTGACTTTATCAATAGGCAGATTTACATAAAATGTAGTTCCCTGCCCTTCTATACTGTCAAAAAGCAATGTACCACCATTGTGTTCAACTATCGAGTGACAGATAGCCAACCCAAGTCCGGTACCCTCCCCTTCTTTTTTAGTAGTGAAAAAAGGATCAAAAACTTTACCTAGATTTTTTTTTGCAATTCCTGTACCGGTATCAGTGATCTGAACTGTTACATTATTACTGTTTTTATTTTCTGCTTTTAGAATAATTGTTCCACCTTCAGGCATTGAATGATTGGCATTGATAAGAAGGTTCATAAAAACCTGTTCGATCTGCATAGGGTCTACTTTGACTCTAGGTAAATCTTCATTAATCTCATTTTCTACAACTATTCTGCCCATTGAGACCCGGTCTCCTATTACTGCCAGAACCCTGTTCATTATTTCGTTAACATTGGAGGCACTCAATTTTGGCTGGCTTGGACGAGCAAAACCCATCAATTCACTAATTATTTTGGAAATCCTCTGCTCCTGATTGGAGATAACTTTTAACCTCTCCATTAGTTCAGATGTGTTTTCCCGTTTTTCCAGTATACGCTCCAGCATCTGTAGATGCAGGGATATTATTGTTAATGGGTTATTTATTTCATGAGCTGCGCCTGCAGCTAGACTTCCTACAGTAGCAAGTCGATGTGAGTGAAAGAGCTGCCGCTGGTTTTCTTCCATCTTTCGAGACGCCGCAGCCATTTTCTTAGCCTGATCATCAAGGTCTTTCTCCATTAAAATACGTTCAATTGCACTGCCAGCCGCTGCAGTAAGAATTTCAAAATTTCTATTTAAATTATCCAGCTTATTTTCCAGATTCATGGTATCCTGAAAATCGATCATCAATTCACCAATTATCCTTTCAGGTCTTCCATGAGATTTTTTGTCTGCTAGAAAAAAGGTGGCAAGAAACTGAGAACCGGATACTATATCTGCGACTCCAGATTCCAGGATCGTTCCTTTTGTAAAATCTCGATTCGCACGTTTCAGCCGTTTGAGTGCTTCTTCCTCTATATCTGATTCACTCTCCCTGAGCTTTGTTTTGATCTCAACATTACTGATTGCAACTGAGAATTCTTCAAAACTTTCTTCAGAAAACACCTGACCAACATACTCATGAGCCCGATCATTTCGAATCATACATAAACACCTTTTGACACCAAAAGCATCTCTAGCTGCCAATATAATCTCTTGTATTGTCTCAGTTAAAGATAACCCTGATCTCAATTTATGGCTCATTTTATAAGTAGCATCCAGAACTTTATTAGTAGCAGTCAATTCCTGGTTTTTTTGTTCAAGGTTCCTGCTCATACTTCCAAGACTGATATTTGCTGAGCTTACAAGATTGCGATAAATTTCTTCATCACAAAAGCCCAGAATATTAGCTACATTCTTTACCGTAGTTATGACATCTCCCATCATCTTTTCAATATCTGTAGCGGAAAAATTGTGATAATAAATTAAATTTTCAAGAGCATAATGATAATGTTGATGATCATATGCATTTGAAGAAAGAAAATAACTGCTTCCTATATTGTGAGTGACACATAAAGTGTCAGCAAACCTGATTAATTGACAAATGTTGTCATTATCAGGTTTGATAGTTTCATAAACCGGCTGATGATGCATCCACATTGCTTTTGCAAGTAATTTGGGGAATTTCCATTGTTTTGCGATAATCTTTCCAATTTCAGTATGATTTGTTCCAAGTATCTTATTCTCGACATCAAGGGGCAGTAAATTGTTTGTGCTGTAATTTCCACCTTTCTCAAGTTCCATACATACTTCTTCAAATTTTTCAGGGCTTTGTATATAGCTGACCAATTTTCCCATGTCATGGATAAGGCCTGCGATATAAGCTTCTTCCGGATTTGGAAAACCCAGTTTTTTTGCCAGAGCCTCAGTAGTAACAGCCACTCCAATAGAATGAAGCCAGAAATTAACCAGGTTAACCTTCTTATTGGACACACTGCTTTTAAAACAGTCAAAGACTGAAGCTGATAAGATAATACTACGTACAGTATTAAAACCCAATAATGCAATGGCTCTGGATATAGTAGATATTTCTGTTCTTGCGCCAGTGTAAGCTGAGTTAACATAATGAATAATTCTCCCAGCCAATACCTGATCATTTCTCAATAGATCGGCAACTGATTTAAAATTGGAATGTTTCCCCTCCATCAGACGAATTGCTTCCATGGCAATTGCCGGCAGGGTTGGTATACTGTCTACATCTATGTACAATTTTGTTTTTTTCTTAGCCATATTCCTATCCATAAAAAAATTTTAAGCAATAATCATTTGAGCAGTATAAGTCTCCAGATTGCAAGAGAGTTCTATGCCACACTTTCTACAAAGGCGGTAATGGGAGGGGGACAAACATATAAATATTTTTATTTTTGCATTAATTATATAGGATATAAATGAAAATAGTTTCTCATCCATCGTATTATATTAATTGAAAAAAAAAATATTGTCAAGGGAAATATTGTTTTTCATTTTTATTGCAACATCATGTCAATGGAGTAAAAATAAGTTTCCTATATTCAATTCGATATTTTACAGAAATCCAAAAGCTTGACAACTCTGGGATATAATCCAGACAAGACTATTCAATACAACTAATATGCTATAAAAAGTTAGATTAAATATTTTTTTATGCAAGAACAAATAAATCCTTTATTTTTGAAAAAACCCCTTTTATTGTATCGTTCCCGTCAATAATTCTAATTTCCGGGAACGCTAAATCTAAGTAATTATTTCTTACTTTTTGTAGATAATCTGCTTTTTCAAATAATTTTGCTGTCTCTTCTCTGTTTTTTTTGATTCTTTCCATCGCAATCTCTACTGGAACATCAATTATAAAAGTTATGTCGGGTTTTAGAGCAAATTCTAAATTTGTCTCTATTATTTTATCAACATCAAGTCCCCTTGCTCCTTGATAGCATCCATTTGAATAATAATACCTGTCAAGAATAACAATCTTTCCTTCATTTAATGCTGGTATTATATTATCATTCAGATCAATTTTTCTATCCTCAATAAAATAGTTTAATTCATCTTCAATAGGAATAGAGTCTTCAATATTTGCCAAATTTCTTATTTTCCGGCCCCATATAGAATCAGATGGCTCCCGCGACCAGACAACTTCAAAAGCTTTTTTTTCAAAATAGTCCATAAGCATTTTAGAAATTGTTGTTTTACCGGAACCATCAATACCTTCAAAAACTATAAAACATGGCTGACCAATTTTAACTTTCATAAATATATCTTTCTTATAATTGAAATAAGATTAACTATTTTTTCAATTTCAATCCATATTTGTTACTAATATCCAAAGGAGGCATCGGACCATTAAATGATTTCTTCCCCCTTACATACCAGTCATACCAATCTAATATCCGATATAGAACATCAATTTGTCCAGGCTGTTTTCTGTTACCATGTCCTTCTCCTGGATACTGAACCAGTCTCACAGCTGGATGATCATTCATCTTTAACCTTCTAAAAAATTCAATACTCTGGGTAGGATGTACTCTTGTATCTGAAGCTCCTCCAAGAATAAGAACAGCTGATTTACTCTGATGTGCCCAATATATAGGACTTCTTTCCAATGAAAATTTCCAGGAATCTTCCAGTTTTTTACCTGAATGAACATATTGTTCTTCATATGGTATATCTGTTGTACCCGACTTGCTTATGATGTCACTTATCCCTACAAACATACAGACTGCTTTAACATATTTAGTATAATAAGATGCAAACCATGCTGCGGCATATCCACCATAGGAACCACCACCTAATCCTACTCTCTCTTTATCGGCTATTCCCTGAGATATCAAAAACTTAATTCCATCCTTTATATCATCAAACTCTTTACCAGCAGCGTCTTTATATCCCATTGCCGCAAATTTTACACCATATCCAGTACTTGCACGATAATTGGGATAGAATACTACATACCCTCTACCTGCTAAAACCTGCGCCGGGCTTGAATACCGAGTTAACCATCCATTTGAGTAATTACTTTCCGGTCCCCCATGTACTATAACAACCAGAGGATATTTAGAACCTGATTTATAGGCTACCGGATATATCAACAACCCCTCTATTTCAAGTCCATCTACAGCTTTATATTTGATAATTTCCTGCTTTCCTAATGTTCTCTTATTCAGCCATGGATTGATATTTGTTAATTTTAATACTCTTTTTTTTCCAATCCTGTTCATATATAAATTAGAGGGATCTTTTGGTGTACTTCCTAAATAAAAAGAATATTTAAAATCCTTTGTAAAAGAAGCACTTCTAAATACAATACCTGTTAATTTTGAATTGAGAATGATTTTTCTACTACCCCCATTAACCGAAACAGTGCTTATTGTTGTATTTACACCCTCAGCAGAACGATAATAGATTGTTTGGTTATTCTTCCATTTTGCCCAACTCACATGACCCTTAAAAGAAGGCTTCGTAAGATTTACTGTCTTTTTAGTTTTAAGATTTGTAAGAAAAACCTGACTAACTGCATGATCCTTTCTATCCAGAGCTGCTGTATAAACTAGTTTTTTTCCATCAGGACTAAACTGGTATGAACCAAGTTTACCTTTATTCTCTGAAATCTGTTTCCATGTTTTCGTTTTTAGATCAATCAGAAATATTCTTCTAAACATATAATTATAATCTACAAGATTTTTTTCAATCATTGAAGCTGCAATTTTTTTCCCATCGGGGCTAATTTCGAAATTCACAACGGTAATGTCTTTTGTGATCTGTTGAGGTTTAATGCTTTTCAAATTTTTATTTGGTAATTGCAACACATATAAATTTTTATGCCTTAGATTTTCTTCAAAATATATAAATCTGTATCCTTTTTTCTTTAATTCAGTTTCTTTCTTAGTCTTAGCTTCGATAGCTGAGAAGGCTATTTTTTTCCCATCAGGAAACCATTTATAAGAGCTAACACCTGTTTTTGAATTAGTTAATTTTTGGGCTTCTCCACCATCTATATTAATTGACCATACCTGATTTTTTTTGTGTTTCTCACCTTTACGTACAAAAGCAAGCTTTGTACCCTGTTTATTCCACTGTATATTTCTTATTGTAACCTTTCCAATTATAAAAGATTTAGCCTTTTTTGTTTTAACTGAAAACAAATAGAGCTCCCTATATGCACCACCGGATTTTTCATCTCCTTTTCTTTGTACACTTAATGTATAGGCTATCCATTTACCATTTGGGCTTAACTTATACTCACCTATAGATTTAGTGTTTAACACATCTTCTGCAGTAAAAATATCTACTTTCTGTTTGCTAATATCCGCATGGATAAAAAAAGCAACATAAAACACCATAAATAATAAAATAATTTTTCTCATCTTGCCTCCAATGAAACTTGTTTTGCAATCAATTATAATTGAATAGAGATATTTAATCAATTGTTTTTTTCATAAAAGACAGGTATAATTATTTTTTATAAAAGAAATACAGATAAGCTCATTTCTCTGTATTTCTGAGGTTATACAGTGGAATATAATTTTGAAGAAATTAATAATAAAATATTTAGCATGGTGGTAAAATGAATAATATAAAAATGAATTCGATTAAAACATGTATACTAATTTCGATTATCTTAGTACCGTTTTTTGTTAATTGCGGCTACCATCTTTCTGGTGCGGGAAGTACGTTACCGGAAGGAGTAAAGTCAATAGCAATCCCTGATTTTGAGAATAGTTCAACCAGTCCGGATGCTCAACAGTATATAACATTTGCAATTAGAGATGAATTTATAAAAAGAAGTAAATTAAAACTTATAAACAATATTTCAGAGGCAGACCTTGTATTAGAAGGTAAAATAACAAAATTTAAAGTAAAGCCATTATCGTATACAGATAAAGATTCTGCAAATTTATATAGTTTGATGTTAATCCTTGATGTAAAACTTATTGATACTATTAATAATAAAATAATTTATAAAAACAGCCGTTTGAAATTCTCAGATACATATGATATAGATTCATCAGATTTTTTTTCCCAGGAAGGTGCTACTATGGATAAAATCGCAAAGGATATTGCATCAACAATAGTTACAGGAATACTAGAGAATTTTTAATGGAATCTTATAATTATTTTGGTTTTTTAGAGAAAATTAAAAAAGAAAGGGAATCTTCTTATCCATGCATTTTTATTTATGGATTTAATGAATTTCTAGGAGAAAATGTGATCGATACCCTGAGAAAAAATTTTCTTGAAGAAAAAAGTGACTTTAATTACAGAAGATATTATTTCGACAATGATAACTCCTGCAGCATTAATGAAATTTTAAATGATGCATCAAGTTCAAATTTTTTTTTACAATCCCGGAAAATAATTGTATTAACAATCAGAGAAGCAAAAAAATTAAGTCTTAAAAAAGATGAATTATCAGAACTTAATACATACCTGAAACAACCAAATTCAAACACAATATTAGTTATATATGTCTCTATAAATGCTTTACGGGATGATTTCAAGCAAATAAAAAAGCAAAAAATTGACAAACTGATAAAGAGTTTGGATCAGCAAAACCTTGTTTCTATTGATCTGGACAAGATGTATGAAAAAGAGATAAACAGATACATAAAAAATGAGTTAAAAGAGATTGGTATATCAATTACTGCAAGCGCACTTGATAAATTAGCTGATATGAAAGGAGATGACCTGCCTTCAATATTAGGACAAATGTCTCTATTTGAAATAATATCAAAAACAGATAATGTTATTGACACAGATGACATAGATCAAATTGTAACAGGAGTATCTACACACTCAATATGGGATCTTACCGAGGCAATAGAAAAAGAAAGTATTGAAAAATACTTAAATGTTCTTAGATATCTTTTTATAAACGGGATCAAAGCCCCATTTATAATTGGTACTTTAATTACACATTATAATAAAATATATACAGCAAAGTTTCTTTTAAAGAATAACTATTCCACTTATGATATTGGAAAAATACTTGCCCAGCCTTCATTTATCTTAAATAGATTTTTAAATTCAGTAAAATACTTTTCTGACAAAAAACTACAGAAAATCCTGGATTTAATATACAAAATTGATATGGAAGCAAAAACAGGTGGAGAAGCCAGGGTAAGATTATCATTGCAAAACTTTATTTTTCAAATAAAACTATCACCTTAAAATATAGTTATAATTTCAAAACTTTATGAAAAATTAGTAAGGGTTCACGTATAAATAAGTTGTAATACCTTCAACCTGGCAGTTTTTTTTCTTACTCTTTAACCATCGACCAGGTGCCAATAGATTTTTCACCAGAAAAAGCATTACCAACTATAAATTTTGGAGAAACGTTCCCGGAAAGTCTATAATCTCCTCTATTAACATATGTCATATTGACAACATTATTTACACTTATCCATGTACCCTCATAACCGCTATCACTAGTATCTGAAAAAGTCCCTTCAAGAAAAGTATCACCAGAAAAAACAACACTTGAAGCCGTTTCTACTCCATTTGGATCGGCAACTGTTAGAGCCCAGTTTCCTCTAAAATCAACATCGCCAACGAAAATTTCAATATCTCTATACATAATAATTGACCCTTTTGAAGGATTCGGGGATGAGCTATCATTTACAAATACTCCAGGTGATCTTTCTGCTTCGTTTGTAAATATATATTCATAATTTACATCTGATAATTCCTTATATGTATAAGTACCAGCTTCAGGCGAACCACTAACACCCTCTCCAAGGGTAACAATAAAACTATACTCAGGTATACCGAATTCCTTACACCCGGTATTTATTAATAATACAGTGCTAATTAACACAAAAATCAAAAACAATCTGTTACTTTTTTTTATCATTCTACTCTCCAAAATAATTCTATATTATATTTTACCTAAATTAAGCCCATATTGCAAGAACTTGTACGAGTCCATAACATATTAGATTTAAAAGAATTTTTAATCACCATATTC